>JAQXOE010000026.1 GCA_029098505.1 Bacteroidales bacterium | reverse complement strand
CGCTGCCCCTCGACTTGCATGTGTTAAGCCTGCCGCTAGCGTTCATCCTGAGCCAGGATCAAACTCTTCTTTGTATATTATTCTATTCTTCCAGCTTGCTCCTGACGCTTCTGATCTCTTAAGAAATCAACGCTCTCGATTCTTTCTTGTTTCTCGGTACTTGCTTGTACTTCCTTCAGTCTTTTCAATGAACTTTCTCTACAAAACAGACTCGACCCGTGGGCCCCTTCCGTTTTGGGATTGCAAAGGTACGAATCTTTTTCGTTCCTGCAAACTTTTTTGAAAATTTTTAAAGAAATTTAAAAATTCCTCAAAACCCCTTTCACAAGTCTTGGCTTCCTACAGAGGCGGACTGCAAAGGTACGAACTTTTATTCAACTTACAATACCTGTCAAAACTAATTTTGCTGATTTTTTCTGATTCTGGCCATCAGTTCCCAGGTCCTGATTCTATCCTTATAAGTATTATTTGCGTTAACTTTCTCTATATCAAGCGCTGCATCAGAATTACCCTCCCAACGGCGACAATTATAAATAACATCATAAATTCTACCAATTTTGTAATCACGGCAGATTCTGAGACCTACCGCATAGTCTTCCCCGTATTTGGTTGTTGGGAAATTGATAGTACGCAAGATAGGTGTATAAAATGCGCGAGGAGCGCCCAAGCCATTGATTCTCAATGCATTGTTACGGCCATTCTCTATTGTCCATTCTCTGTGGTCGATGATGCCCGGAGGGAGAGTGTTCATCGCAAAATCGGTCATTCGGTAGGTACCTACTATCATAGCGCAGTTCTGCTCATAGAAGGAGTCAACGACTTTCTGCAATGTATTCTCATCATAATAGGTATCGTCGGAATCAAGCTGCACAGCAAATTTTCCGCACTTCGGGTGATAGAGCGCCGAGTTCCAATTGCCCCCGATAGCGTGGTAGCTGCTGTCCTGGGCAATATACACGAGACGCGGATCGGTTTCGAAGGAGCGGATAATTGCGACACTTCCGTCATCGGAATTGTCATCAACGACGATGACATTGTACTTGAAGGCAGTCTTCTGGCTTAGGGCCGAAGCAATGGCATCGCCTATGGTGCGGACACGGTTCTTGCACGGAATGACTATTGAAGCTTCGTACTCGAATTCCTGCGAATTCAGGTCAACCGGAGAGAATTCAGGCGAAAGCCAGGCACCTATGTCCTTCAAATGGCGTGTACAAGCCTGCTCCATCTCCATTTGGACTGCACGGTTCTTCGGATCGACGTAATCGAATTGCTTCTCGCCCGACTTGCGCAAATCGGTCTCTATCTCATAGTAGAGATATTCATTGATATGCACCGGAGAGGATTTCCTGGAAATTTTCAGGCGAAGGTCATAGAGGGCCGCATAACGGTAGTCGCAATCCATGTCCGCAACAGCTTCCTTGAAAGCAGCATTTCTGAAGAGCAGCAATCCTCCGAAATCGAAATCGTCGCGGAGCGCCCCTGCCTGGCAATCTATCACCGGCGCATTTTTCAGCTCGTTTCCAGCGTATATGAAACGGTCGGCATAGACCATTGCCGCTGCACTGTCTTCCGCAACGGCAATCATTCTTTCCAATGCATAGGCAACAAGGCTGAGTTCGGTAGTCTTGATATAAAGCAGGATATATTCAGCCTGAGATTGACCTGCAATTCTTCTCAAGACTCCGGTAGAACAGAAATTTTCCCCTTCCGGAATGATGGTCACGGAAGAAACACAGTGCTGTTTTTTAAGATTAGAGGCGGTTTCATTGGCGATTCCACCTAAAATGTAACAATCTATCGTCTTCATTTTTCAAAAAAGGGATACAAATATAATAAAATTAGTAAATTTGCTAACCATCACCAATGTGACGGTCCAATGTCATTATGGAAGGAAAAAGAAAAGCAGTTATTATTCCTACTTACAATGAGAAGGAAAACATCGAGAAGATAATACGCAAGGTTTTCTCTTTGGAAGGTTCGTATGAAATCCTCATTGTAGAGGACGGATCGCCTGACGGAACGGCAGCTATAGTCAAAAGACTGCAGGGCGAATTTCCGCACCGGCTCCACATGATAGAAAGGGCTGGCAAATTGGGTTTGGGCACAGCTTATATAACAGGCTTCAAATGGTGTTTGGCGCAAGGGTACGATTACATCTTTGAGATGGATGCGGACTTTTCCCATAATCCGGATGACCTCCCGAGGCTATATGAGGCTTGTGAGAAGCAAGGAGCAGATCTCGCCATAGGATCACGATACTGCAACGGCATAAGTGTCATAAACTGGCCGATAAGCAGGGTAATAATGTCATACTACGCTTCCGTTTATGTACGGAAAGTACTGAGAATGAAGGTCTTCGACTGTACAGCCGGTTTCAAATGCTATTCGAGGAAAGTACTCGAAACCATTGATCTGGACAAGGTGAAGATGAAAGGTTACGGTTTCCAGATAGAGATGAAATATTCGACCTTCAGGCTCGGATTCAAGATTCAGGAAGTGCCTATCATCTTCGTTGACAGGAAAGAAGGTACATCGAAGATGTCAAGCAGCATATTTGGAGAGGCTTTCTGGGGAGTACTCGGCCTCAGATTACGAAAAATCACTCCAAGGAAACAGTAGTTCTTACCGAATAATATTATGCGCATGAATAAGAAAGTGGTAGCTATGCTGGCACTGCTGGCTATGGTATTGTCTTACACATCACTCTATGCCCAGAGCGGTATCACGGTCAGCGGAACGGTGGTGGACGAAGAGAAACTTCCTCTGGTCGGAGTCTTCATCAGCGTAAAGGGCACAAAAACCAGCACGACAACGGACCTTGACGGCAAGTACAGACTCACCCTGCCAAACAAGGAAGCTACGATAGTTTTCCAGTATCTTGGAATGAAGGAAGAGTCTTATACAGTGAACAAGTCCCGGGTTTTGGATTTGGTAATGACCAGCGACAACACCCTCGACGAAGTGGTGATCACCGCCGGCTACGGTCTTGCACAAAAGCGCTCCGATATGACAGGCTCGGCATTCCAGATTGAAGCGAAGCAGCTCGAGACCCTGCCTGCCACCCGAATTGACAATCTGCTTGACGGAATGGTGCCGGGATTGACCGTGGATCAGTCTGGCAACACATCCCGTTCAAACTACAGCATCAGAGTCCGGGGCGATGCATCTCTCAGCGCGAACAGCGAACCTCTTTGGATAATCGACGGCGTTCCCGTTTTCACAGGTAAGGACAATTCCACTTCAGTGCCCGGAATGAGCTACTCCGTCAATCCATTGTCATTCATCAATCCTGAAGACATCGAGAGCATGACCGTATTGAAAGATGCCGCCACCACATCCATCTACGGAGCAGACGGCGCCAACGGAGTCATCATCGTCACAACGAAGCAAGGCAAGGGAGACGGATCTCTAAATATCTCTGCATCAATCAAGTACGGCAGCTCCAGCGTCGACAGGTCAACTTTGATGAAATATTGCAATGCAGAGCAATGGCTGTCGCTCGCCCGCGAGGGTTGGGTCAATGCCGGATATAACCTCGCAAACTTCCCGTATCAGGACAATCCTATTAACTCATACTCAACCACAGATACCGATTGGTATGACGTTTATCTCGGAAGAGGAAGCAACTCGGAAATCAGCCTGAGAATCGACTCCGGTACCGAGAAGGCCAGTCACTATCTATCCGTGAGTTGCTTCAAGGAAAAGAGCACGACCATTGGCAATGATCAAAGCCGCTTTTCGGTAAGGGACAGGGCCAGTTTCAAATTCGGCAAGAAGCTCACCCTTGACACCAACATCTCCTCCAGCTATAATCTGAACAACATAGTCTCAATATCCCGAAGCAATTTCGCGGTGATTCCGATCTTCTCCCCTTATGAGGAAGACGGGGTGACACCTCGTCTGTACAATTACTACAGCCAGGCTACTGATAGATATGAACCGGAGCTTCGCAAGTTCATATACAACGAGGTCCCTACAAGAGACTTTAGTGACAACAGGCAGAGAGGCTTGACCACTGACGGAAGCGCCACCTTGCAGTATAAATTCTTCGACGGATTCACGTTGAGCGTAATGGGAGGAATAAACCTGCTCAATTCCTACGAGTACATCTATCATCCGAAAACCACACTCGATGGCCAGACCAGCTATGAGCAGCAAGGAGTTTCGAGACGCTCCAACAGCTTCTCGATGAATTGGAACAATATCAATCGCTTGAACTTCAACCGCAAGTTCGGCAAACACAATGTAGGAGCCCTCGCAGGACTGGAATTCGTGAGCAAAGAGAGCCGGGTGCTCTATGCCACCGGTTACGGATTTGCCAATGACAATATCCAGGAAATCGGCTATGCTATCAAGAGCTCCATTACCGGATATTCCTCACTCAGTTCAAGCCGCTCACTCTCCTATCTCGGGCAGCTTTCATATTCATATGACAGCCGCTATTACCTTTCCGCCTCATACAGAAGGCAGGGCTATTCTTCATTCAGCACCTATTCGCGCTGGGGAGATTTCTCATCGGTCGGTCTATCCTGGAACGTACACAACGAGGACTTCTTCAAAGTGCCTTTTATCAGCAGGTTGAAAATCAAGGGAAGCTATGGAAACAGCGGTAATTCCCGCGTTGACACCAGTTCCTCATACGGTACCTATACCTACTCAAGCGGTGATTACTATGGCGGAATGATGGGGGCGAATCAGGGTACAGCTCCAAACCCCGGATTGAGTTGGGAGAATACATATATAGGCAATATAGGAATAGACCTCGGTCTCCTGGATAACCGCATCGACATTCAGATGGAGTACTATGACAAATACACCAAGGACCTTCTGTACAAGGGCAGGGTTTCATCTGTCATTACCGAAGGAACGGTCTACAGAAATGTCGGCGAAGTGGAGAACCGCGGCTTTGAAATCACTATTGGGACAAAGAATATAGTCAGGGACAATTTCTCCTGGACCACTGATTTCAACGGTTCTTTCAACCGGAACATCATCAGGAAACTATATCAGGATATGCACACAGGCTTTTTCGACTACGTTTGGGTTGCAGGAGCCAGCAAGGATGCCTGGTGGCTGAGCAGATGGGCCGGAGTCGATCCTGCCACAGGAGCCCCTATGTGGTATGATGCTGACGGAAACCTCACATATACCTTCTCATACGATAACAGAGTAACACTTGATGAATACAGCAAAGAACCGAAGCTAAGGGGAGGACTTAGAAACAGTTTCCGTTTCGGAGACTTCAACCTCTCTGTCTTCCTTACCTATACTCTTGGCGGCTGGGATTACTTAAACAGGCTCACTGACGGCTTGGATATCATAGGCGAGAATGTACTTGTTGAAGAACTCGACCACTGGAGAAAGCCGGGTGATGTTTCCAATAATCCACGTTTCGTTTACAAGAACTCCAGCCGTTCCGGAATGGCTTCCACACGCTTTATGTACAGCAAGACCAGTGTGCAGCTAAAAAACATTTCCCTCAGCTACAGCATTCCTAAGGACTTCTGCAAGAAAATGGGAGTCCGGAGTGCGAATATTTCCATCATAGGCGACAATCTGTATTTTTGGACACCTGATCAAAGCAGGACCAGGAACAGTTACAAAACTTTGGCATACATTTCAGGTATAACAAGATCTGTCTCAGGGCAGCTAACATTGAACTTCTAGACTATGAAAAGAATAACTGCAATTTTGGCCTTGAGCTTGTGTCTCACAATCACATCCTGCTCTTCATTCCTGAATGTCGAAACCTTGGGAAAGAGCACGATAGAAGGCTTTTTTTCTGACATAGACGGCCTCAAAGCAGCCGGAATAGGCTTGCACAGGACACTTCTTGACTTTTATGACGGTCAGTATCTGAGGATGGGCGATATCCCGGGAGACTGCACCAATCTCCTCCTTGTCAATGCAAATGCCGGCCTCAAGAAACTATCCGACTTCGAAAGCCTGCCGGAGGACAACTCATACTATCCTTACTCCATCTGGAAGAAGGGTTACACCATCTGCACGAATGCCAACAACATCCTGTATTACGGCCAATTGCTTCTAGAGAAGAACCCGGCGCAGGAGGAACTCATCAGGAAGCATTTCGGATATGCATATTTCGCCAGGGCGCTCGCCATCTTCGACCTTTGCAACGTATATGCAATGCCGTACAATTATACTGCCGACGCCTCCCATCCCGGAGTAGTGGCAATAGACCACGTACCGGGCTTTGACGAGGTTATAGAGAGACATAGTGTCAAGCATTGTTACGATATGATAATCAGCGACTTGAAGAAAGGAATCGAATGTTTCGGAGGAGATTCGATGGAAGACCCTCACTACATTTCGGGACTTGCCTGTGAGGCACTGCTTGCAAGAGTCTACCTGTATATGGGGGATTATGCCAATGCCGGGGCCTGCGCTGAAAAGGTAATGGCTAAAGTAACTCTCACACCACGCGACAAATATGTGGATATGTTCAGACGTGCCCAGGACGTAAGCGGGGAAGCCATCCTAAGACTCAATTCCTACGAGGCCGGCACCGGAATGACTTCACTCTGCTCCCCTGTCGGAAGCCAGGACATCGAGCCCGTGAAGGATTTTGTAGCGTCATTCAGCAGTGACGACATTCGTCTGGAACTGTTCACCTACACCGCCGAGTCGGAAGACGGAGAAGCCTATGAGGGCAAGAGTTTCAGCGCAGTCTGCAAATACATTCCGTACAAGTTCTGCGAAAAAACGAAGGAGAACCGCAGAAGCGACCCGTTCGTACTGAGAGTATCCGAGATGTATCTCATTCACGCTGAGGCTATTTGCAAGAGCGGAGGCGATCTCTCCGCAGCCGCCGACGACATCAAGGAGCTCAGGTCCAGGGCGACCGGAATTGCCAAGAAGGACATTGCCCTTAATTTTAGCACAGCATCCGATTTGGACAAATTGATTCAGGAGGAAAGGAAGAAGGAGCTTTGCTTCGAAGGTCATCGCTTCTTCGACATCAAGCGCAGGGGTGAGGACATTGTCAGGTACAGAAGCACGAGTTCAAAGACTCTGAAGCTGGAATACCCGGACTACCGATTTGCACTGCCTATCAGCCAGATGGAGATGCAGGCAAATGAGAATATGATACAGAACGATGGATACAATGAATAGAAACTATATGAAAAGAAGCATATTGGCCGTAATGCTTGCCCTGCTGACGTTCAGTTCTTGCGAGAAACACGAAGAGACTTACTTCGACTCCCCTTTCGTTTCGATTGCGGACGAGAACGGAGGTTCCGGAATGACGGTAAACAAGGATGGAAACAATCTGGTCACAGTGGTTTACATCACATTGAGCGCAAGCGCGGAGAAGTTTTCTTCTCCCATTGACATAGAATATGAATTGCTGGCGGGAGACGGATTGAAGGAGAACGTGGACTTCAAACTGCAATCCACCACCAAGAGTCCCATCACCTTCGTTCCGGGCATCTACACTATGCCTATCAGGATACAATGGTTCAGGAACGCGGATTTCGACCCGTCGAAAGACAATACTCTGACCATCACTTTGAGCGGAAGCAGTCTCGAAGGAATGACGCTTGGATATCCTGGCCCTGACAGTAAGAAAAAAGCATATACATTCACTAAAAGATAAACGTTATGAAAGCTTTATTCAAAACAGTATTGGCTACTGCATTTGTATTGTGCATTAGCGCATGCGAAAAGCCTGATTCTCAGGTTGGTATTCTCAGCTTCTCCGTATCGAAGTCGCTTAACAGCGTACTTTCCTATGATATCAACGGAGTAGTGGACGAGACATCAAAGACCATCAACCTCACCATCCCTTCGGCAGCCATCAATGCCGAATTGATTCCGACTTTCACCGCCACCGAGTACGATGAGGTCAGCATTTCCGGCAAAAGTCTCAGCAGCGGAGTGACTCCTGTAGTATTGGCCAATGGCGCCAAGGTCAATGTCGATGACAATGTTTCAGAGCTCAGCACCAGCTACACCCTCGTCGTCCTCAACAACGACGAAATGGCTGAACTCCTTTCAATGGAATTCAAGGCTGCCGACAACGAGCTTCTCTACGAGGACGTTGTTGCCGAGAAAATCGAGCAGGAAATGATCGTCCGTGTACCTGAAGAAGCATTTATGAAGGAACTCGTGATGACTGTATCTGCAGGAATGAATGACGCCATCAAAGTGAACGGAGAGTCTGTCGCAAGCGGCAGCAGCATCAAGGTGGATTGCAGCTTCCCTGTTGACATCATCGTTACAGACGAAGTGGCCAAGACCAGCGCAAGCTATGTTGTCAAGGTCGGAAAGATTCTTGGTCTCAAGATGACAAAACTTGGTGAGTATATCGAAGATGGTTGCAGCAATACAGATTACCCTACTATGGCAATCAGCCCTGTGGACGGACTTCCATACATCGCTTACTCACGCAAGAGAATTGACCCTAAGGATTCTTACGCCCAGGCATCGGTAGTCAAGTGGAACGGATCATCATTCGAGCCTGTAGGAGCCCTCGGATTCACTGGTTCAGGTGCCGACAAGGCTGCCAACAAGCCAATTATGGCATTCGACAAGAACGGTACTCCTCACGTAGCCATCATTGACGCGAAAAACAATACAGCACCTGCAGTGTTGAAGTTCGACAGCGGCAACTGGACCCTTCTCGGAGATGCTGTCACTGATAAGAAAGTCAGCTCTTCATACGAAGTCGAGCTTGTATTCGACCCTGTCAACAACACTCCTTATGTCTTCGCCCAGGGCAATGGAACAGGCAAAACTGACCCTATTTACAGAGGAATGCTTGTCAACAGCTTCAGCGGCAGCTGGCAGAATTCTCTTATGCAGGGAACTCCTGCTGTCAACGGAACAGATGGTGTTTACGCACGTTCAAGGTCAGTTGTAATAGGAAATGAGGTCTACACAATATCCGCATTCTCAGGAACAAGCTTAGGTGGTTACTACATCTTCAAGCTCTCCGACGGCGGTTGGCAGCTTCTCGGAAGCAATTTCCTTGGCCAGCAACACATTACAGCCGTCAGCATTGCCAAGGATATGCAGGACAATCTCTATGCGATGGCAGCAGTTGGTGGCAGCGGCAGTTATGAGGTGAAACTTTTCTCTGTAGACAAGACCAACGGAGAAATGTCTGAGGTAGGTTCATCGGTTACAGCTATTGGCGACAGAACATTTGCATATCAGGATTTCGCTATCAGCCCTGTAGACGGCAACGTAGTCACTGTATACAGAAATGTGGCAAGCGAAAGCACCGACATTGAAAACAATACTCCGAGATTCAGGTTCATCGATCCTGAGACCGGCGACTGGACCTCTCCTATCAAGGTAAGCGATGAAAAGGTTGATTCTCAGATATATGTACGTTATTCAAAGGACGGCAAATGCTATGCTTGTTTCCTTGACGGCAATACTGATTCAATAGTCCTTTACAGCATTGGCTACGAGGATGATATTCTGCCTGAGTAGCAGGAGGTGTTTTTGTAGCGATATGGCAGACAGCGGCTGGCGGCGTTGGCTCCCGAACAGGGAGGGGACCCACGTAGTGGGGAGGACCGCCAGCCACTGTCTGCCATATCGCAAATAATATAAAACTTCAACTACAAAGAAAAAGCATGAAAAGCCTCCTGATACTCCTTACAATCTTCAAGGTGGCCTTTGTAGGTGACCCTCAGGTCGATAATGCAACAGAACTGGGTTACGCCAGAAAATCCGTTTACAAAGAGCTTAGGGAAAGAAAGGACCTGGACCTCGTCATAGTCCTCGGAGACCTTGTCAATGATGACACTTCCCTATTGGATGCATCCATAGCCAGTCTGGATTCCCTGTCCTGTCCCTGGCTCGCCATACCCGGCAACCACGACAGGAATGTGTACAGAGCTGAGAAAGGCAGGGCACGTGACCTCGAAGACTGGAAAGAGCACATAGGATATGTCGATACCAGCTTCGTTGCTGGCGGAGTGCGATTCATCCTAATGAATAATGTCCGGAGCAAAGGAAGCGGAGATTACGAGGCAGGATTCAACGAGAGCCAGAAAAGCTGGCTGCAGCAGATACTGGCCGGCACCCCCTCCGAGCAGAGCACCGTCATTGCCACACATATTCCGTTAACGGAAATGCACGCACAGGACAGCCTTATCGAGCTTCTGGCTGGGAGGCAGAAACTGCTGCTCGTCAGTGCGCACACCCATCAGGTCAGGCGGGAAAGCCTGACGTTCAAGGGCAATGAAGTTGAAAATCTTGTCGCCGGCACGAGCAGCGGCAGCTGGTGGAGAGGCATAAAGGACAATGAAGGAGTGCCGGATGCTCTTATGAACTGCGGCTCTCCGCGCTGCTATTTCATTGCTGATTTCAACGACAACGATTACGAGTTGAGTTTCAAGCAGGTCGGAGAGAATGCGCAGGCGTCTGCGACGCTGATGGATGACGGCAGGCTTATTATCAATGTCTTCGGCGGCTCCAAGGACGGCAAACTTAGCATCAAAGCAGGCAGAAGACTCCCCAAAAAGGCAAGGGAGGTTTATGCGCCGAGTGCGGAAATGGCTCCGGAAGTAGCTGAAAGAATAGAATTCAACAGTGCAATGAGCCGCGAGTACAGGAGGGAGCACAAGGAGGAGTTCATTCCCCTGCTGAAGAGGAACTCACCGCACGTTTGGGTAATCCCTGATTGTGAAAGGCTAAGAAAGAAGAAAGAAATGGGGCAAAAAATAAGCGTCAGGTATTCTGACGCCCATATGAATTTCAACACAAGAATCAAACTCCGCTAGTCCTTAAGCAATCTCAATGAGATACGCTTTCTGTCCATGTCAACATCGATTACGCTTACCTTCACTTTCTGGTGCAGTTTGAGTATTTTTGAAGGGTCTGCGTGGCCGCGCTGCCCCATCTGGGACACGTGGATAAGGCCATTTTCGTGCAAACCAATGTCCACAAATGCGCCAAAATTTGTGATGTTCGTGACAATGCCCGGAAGCTCCATACCTCTTTGAAGGTCCTCAAGCTCGTGAACATCCTGAGCAAACTCGAACTCCTGTGCAGCCTCTCGGGGATCGAGTCCGGGCTTGGCCAATTCCTTCAAAATATCGCTTACGGTAGGAAGACCGAAATCTCCCTCAACATATTTTTCCGGTGGTATCTTCGAGCATAGGGAGGCATTGCCGACCAGTTCCTTAGTAGGAACACCCAAGTCTGCCGCCATTCTGGCCACAATATGATAGCACTCCGGATGCACGGCAGAATTGTCCAAAGGATTATCTGAATTCTTCACCCTGAGAAAACCTGCACATTGCTCAAAGGCCTTCGCTCCGAGGCGGGGCACCTTCTTCAGCTCCGCACGCGAACTGAAGCCTCCGGCTTCATTGCGATAAGCGACAATCTTTTCAGCGAGAGCAGGGCCGATTCCGGCGACATAGCTCAGCAGATACGGGCTTGCGGTATTAAGATTGACACCGACGCTGTTCACACATTGCTCCACAGTATTGTCAAGTTTCTCCTTGAGGAGATTCTGGTCGACATCGTGCTGGTATTGCCCTACGCCTAAAGATTTCGGGTCAATCTTTACGAGCTCGGCCAAAGGGTCCATCAGGCGGCGGCCGATAGATACCGCACCCCTGACAGTCACATCCTCGTTCGGGAATTCCTTCCTCGCGACTTCCGACGCAGAATAGATGGATGCACCGTCTTCGCTCACTGTCCAAACCTTGCAGGATTTCGGGAGCTGAACCTTCTTCAGGAACTCTTCAGTCTCGCGGCTCGCTGTTCCATTGCCAATCGCAATAGCCTCAATCCCGTATTTCTCTATCATCGATGAGACGGCCATTATCGACTTGACCTTCTCATTCTGAGGCGGGTGAGGGAAAATGATTTCGTGGTGGAGGAGCTGGCCCTGTTCATCGAGGCAAGCGGTTTTGCATCCGTTTCTGAAACCGGGGTCTATCGCGAGAGTGCGCTTCTGTCCCACAGGAGCAGAGAGCAGCAACTGCTTTAGATTCTCCCCGAAAACGGCTATCGACTCCTTATCGGCCTTCATCTTGGCTTCCTTAATAACCTCATTGGTAATGGAAGGTTCCAGGAGACGCTTGTAAGCATCCTCGACGGCCATACGGATTTGTTCGCCCAAGCTCTTCGATGGATAGGAATGTTCCTGACAGAACTCATAATACATCTTGTTAGCGCACTTCTCAGGGTCAGCATCAATCCAAATGCTCAAAAAGCCCTCATTCTCAGCCCTGAGCATAGCCAGAAGATTATGGGAAGGAATGCGGTTCAAAGGCATGGAGAAATCGAAATAGCTGCGATACTTCGATGCTTCCTGCGATTCCTTGGCAGCCTTCGTCGCTTTGGAACAAATCCTTCTTGTCCTGAAAATCTGCCTCAGACTCTCTCTCTGGACAACTGTTTCACTCAGACGCTCGGCAATGATATCACGAGCCCCTGCAAGAGCCGCCTGCTCATCCTCAACCTTCCCTCCAAGGTATTTGGAAGCCTCGCGCAAAGGATCAGCCGTACGAACCTGATACATCAAATCAGCCAAAGGCTCCAGACCGGCTTCCTTGGCAATGGTAGCTCTCGTACGACGTTTCGGCCTGTAGGGAAGATATAAATCCTCAAGTTCGCTGGCATTTGTGCTATTCTCTATCTTTGCCCGCAAGTCATCACTCAATTTACCCTGTGCAGAAATGGTCTCAAGCATAGTTTTCTTACGCTTGTCCATTTCAGCGAATACATCGGACCAATGTTTGACTTCAGCTACATCTGCATCGTCTAGATCGCCTGTCTTCTCCTTTCTGTACCTGCTTATGAAGGGTATGGTATCTCCGTCCTCGAACATCTGGATGCAGTTCTCGACCTGCCAGTCCTTAATATCGAGCAATCTTGCAATATAGTCTATGTATAAGCTATTCATCAGTCCTGAGAAATTTCTTTCAATTCACGCCTGTACTCAGAGAGTATTCTTGATTTGGAAACGAAGCCCAAGTATTTTCCATCCGTATCTATTACAGGCAGACGCCAGGCCCCTGTTTTCTCGAACTTATCGAGGACACTTTCCATCTTCTCCTCCTCATAAACATAGGCCAAAGGCCGCTGCATTATATTGTAAACGCGTAGTGTGTCGTATTTATCTGTCTTGAACATAAACTTGCGCAGATTGTCCATCTCCAGGACTCCCTTCATATGCTGCTTGTCATCTATCACGGCAAAAACCTGAGCATCGCTCTCGGAAATAACCTTGACGACATCACGCAAAGTAGCATCTTCCTTGACTCTTGGATACTTGTCCCTGATAAGATCCCGTGTCTTCATCAAGGTCAGGACGGCCTGGTCATTGTCGTGTGTTAAAAGCTCACCAGACTGGGCAATACGCTTTGTATAAATCGAATATTTCTCAAACAGTCTTGTAGTGCCGAAGGCAATGGTCGCAGTCAGGATAAGCGGAAGAAGCAATTCGTAGCCTCCGGATATTTCGGCAATAAGGAAGATGGCTGTCATCGGAGCCTGCATCACTCCGGCCATAAGCCCGGCCATACCCACCAATACAAAATTCTGCTCCGGAACGGAAATGCCCATATTTGCAGAAATGAGGTTGATAAGTCTGGCGACAACAAAACCGACCAGAGCTCCTATGAAGAGAGTAGGACCGAAAGTACCTCCTACACCTCCGCCTGCATTGGTCAGGGCCATTGAGAAGACCTTCAGCATCAGTATGGTAAGGAAGAACAGAGGCACTCCCCATTTGTTTCTGAGTATGAAAGCCAGCGGGGTAAGTCCTTCAAATTCAATCGTTCCGCCATTGAGCAACACGCCAAGTGAATCGTAGCCTTCGCCGTACAGCGGCGGGAAGAGGGCGATGAGAAGGCCCAGTCCGATAGCGCAGAGCAGCCAGCGCAGGTAAGGATTCCGCATACGACCTATCCTGTCCTCCAGCATAAGTGTAGTCCTGATAAAATAAACGGAAAAAAGCCCGCACAAGAAACCCAGTACAATGTAGAATGGAATATTGCCCAATGAGAAAGGGGTAAGGGTGCACTCAAACGAGACCGCATCACCCAAGAAGATGTACGAGACTACAGTGGCAGACACAGTGGAGAGCAGCAGTGGAATCATCGACGTCATCGAGATATTGAATAGCAATATCTCCAGGGTGAAGAGGACTCCTGCCAAAGGGGCCTTGAATATACCAGCCAAGGCTCCTGCTGCACCGCAGCCCAGCATCAGCGTCATATTACGGTAAGAAAGGCCCAGATATCTCGCGAAGTTTGAGCCAATGGCCGCTCCCGTATATACTATTGGCGCCTCAGCTCCTACTGAACCTCCGAAGCCGATAGTAACGGCACTGGTAAGCAATGACGACCACATATTGTGGGCCTTGATCTTCGACTCGTTCTTGGAAACAGAGAGAAGCACCTTGGTTACTCCGTGCCCTATATTGTCCTTTATGACAAAACGTAAAAGGAGCATGGAGATAAGCATACCTATGCCCGGATAAATGAAATACTTTATGGTATGGGCATAACCCGATGCTCCATTGGTAAGGACAGCCTTGATAAAGGTAATGAGCTGTTCAAGAATCACAGCAGCAAAACCGCATACGACGCCGACCACCAAAGAGAGGAGCAAAATCCTTTGCCTCTCCGACAGTCGCATCAACTGCTCCTTCAGAAGCTTGCGTATATGCAAGTTAGATATGTTCAAGCCTGTCATAAAAAAAGGCCGTCGGAAGGACGGCCATGAAAGTCAATCAATCAACATCAAGCATCAGCCGAATCGTCATCTCCCCCATATTGGGAGATATTGTCATCAGGGAGGGTATTGCCCTCTGAGCCCGCATCCCCTGTGGTTCCGGCTACCTGCTCGTTCTCTGCGTCCTCCTCTCCCTCAAGCCATCTCTCAATGTCTTCAAGATCGTCAGTCCTTACCTTGATCTTTACAAGGTAAATTGAATCCTGGGTTTCGATGGTAACGGCATAGAAAGGAGTACCGTCAGGCTTAGTATACTTTGTGAGGTCAGCGAGATAATCGTTGAAACCTTTTGGATATTTTTCTGCAAATATCGCAGCTACCTCAGCGGACATATTCTCGTAGCTGACCACGTGTCTTTTTCTGGTATCAATTTTCATACAAGGTCAAATTTTAATTAACCAGTTCTGTAATTCTCCTGCAATATTAACTCAAAAATGTGAATCAATAAAGGCTAATTTACTTTTTTATGAAAAAAAACGCTTTCTGTGCTTTTTTTCTTTCCAAATCGCGCTCTACAAACACAGGTTTCATGGTCCGAGGGTCTAAACCGCTATAGAACATAACCGAGGAAGTAGTCATTGGAGTCGGCATAAAATCCTGCACCTGATCCATCCAAATGCCCTTCAAAGCAGGATGGTGGGCCAGTCTCTCCATATCCTTCCTGGTACAGCCCGGATGGGATGAAATGAAATAAGGAACTATGCCCGTCTTCATCCCTGCCCTCCTTGTTATCTTCTCGAACTCATATCTCAAACGCTCGAAAAGCCTGAATGAAGGTTTGCCCATATACTGCAGTACGTGGTCTTCAGTATGTTCTGGAGCCACTTTCAACCGTCCAGATGTATGCTTGAGGACAAGTTCCTTGAAATACTCGCAGGCGCTGTCGTCAATGAAACCGTTTTCATCCAGGAAAAGGTCATATCTGATACCGCTTCCGATGTATGCGTGCCTGATGCCCTTCACCGACATTACCCGTTCATATAGGCCAAGTACACGGGAATGCGAGCGGTCGAGATTCTTGCAGGGGGATGGGAAGAGACAGGATTGGCGCCGGCACTTCGAGCACAGGTCCCTATCCTTTCCACCCATTCCATACATATTTGCAGTAGGAGCGCCAAGATCTGAAATATTGCCGGCAAAGCCTGGAAGCTCCTTTAGAGCCTTGACTTCTTTAACAATTGACTCTTCAGACCTGTTCTGGATGAACTTTCCCTGATGTGCGGCAATCGTGCAGAAATTGCAGCCTCCGAAACAGCCTCTATGTGTATTGATGGAGTATTTGATCATATCGTAAGCCGGGATGCGCTTCCCCTTGTACCTCGGATGAGGCAGCTTCGTGAAAGGCAGGTCCCAGAATGAATCCATTTCCTTCTCATCGGCCGGCTTAAACATAGGATTGATCTGAACATAGCCATCCTGCACGGGCTCAATGAGTACCGGCGGGTTCATCATATTGACGCAGAGCTCGATTTCGTGGAAATTCTCTGCAAAGGCCCTCTTGTCGCTTAGACATTGCTCGAAAGAATGCAGGACAATCGCCGAAGCAGTTTTTGGTTTACCCTTGAGGAAAAACGCCAGCTGCGGAATCTTGCGCACTTCGTGAAGATTCCTGCCGGACTCCAGCGCACGCGTCAACTCAAGCATCGGCCTCTCCCCCATTCCATAGCACAGCCAATCTGCACCGCTGCTCACAAGGATTGAGGGCAATAAGCGGTCGGACCAGTAATCATAGTGGGTGCATCTGCGAAGAGAAGCCTCAATTCCACCAATAACAACAGGGACCTCAGGATATAGTTTTTTCAGAATTTTTGTATAGACCGTCACAGCATAATCGGGACGCTGTCCGAACTTGCCCTCAGGAGTATAGGCATCATCGTGGCGCAATCTCTTTCCGGCAGTGTAATGATTCACCATCGAATCCATTGCACCGGAATTGACCGCAAAATAGAGCCTCGGGACTCCGAGTTTCTTGAAGTCGCGAAGGTCATCTCTCCAATTCGGCTGAGGCACTACTGCTACCCGATATCCGAATTTCTGAAGATAACGGGCAATGCAGGCCGTACCAAAAGAAGGATGGTCCACAAAGGCATCACCGGAAAAAATGATGACGTCTATGTAGTCCCATCCCAATGCTTCAATCTCCTTCTTGGAGGTCGGTATCATATAGGCATTGCTGTCCATTGCAACCTTCCTGCTTGCAGTAACTTACATCCTCTCAGGAAGCTCGATGCCAAGTATTGCCATAGCCTTCACGAGCACGGATGCAAGAGTATTGATGAGTGCGAGACGCATTCTCAGCACAGCCTGATTCTCCTCCTTGAGAATAGGAGTCTCGTGATAGTACTGGTTGAACTCCTTGGCGAGTTCGTATGCATAATTGGCAATGACAGCAGGAGAGAGAGCAGCAGCAGCTTCAGCTATCTTCTGTGGATAACTGTTGAGTATCTTGATGAGCCTGATCTCCTTGGAGCTGAGCTTGACACTGTCCTGAAGTGTCTCTGCAGAATAGTCGATTCCGTTCTCGTCAGCCTTGCGGAGTATGCTGCGTATACGTGCGTGGGTATACTGGATAAAAGGTCCCGTATTGCCGTTGAAATCAATTGATTCCTTAGGGTCAAACAGCATGGTCTTTTTAGGATCCACCTTGATTATGAAGTACTTGAGAGCTCCGAGACCTATCATATGATAGAGCTTGCTCTTCTCCTCTTCAGTCATATCGGCGAGCTTGCCCGACTCCTCGGATGTGGCCTTGGCCTCTTCATACATCTTCTGGATAAGGTCATCCGCATCCACAACGGTGCCCTCCCTCGATTTCATCTTACCCTCAGGGAGTTCCACCATTCCATATGAGAGGTGGTAAATCTGGTCGGCCCAATCAAAGCCGAGCTTGCCGAGTATGAGCTTGAGGGCCTGGAAGTGGTAGTTCTGCTCATTGCCCACGACATAGATGTGAGAATCAAGCTTGTTCTCCGAGAACCTTCTTTCTGCAGTTCCAAGGTCCTGGGTAATATATACCGATGTTCCGTCGGAACGGAGCACTATCTTCCTGTCAAGACCGTCCGCTGTGAGATCGCACCAAACCGAACCGTCTGGATCCCTGACGAAGGCTCCGTTGTCAAGACCTCTCTGGACGAGCTCCTTACCGAGCAGGTAGGTGTCGTGCTCATAATAAACCTTATCAAAGGTGATATTGAGTGACTTATAAGTCTCGTCAAAGCCCTCGAAAACCCACGAGTTCATCATCTCCCAGAGCTCATGAACTTCTTTGTCACCCTGCTCCCATTTAACCAGCATCTCGTGCACAGCCTTGAGGGATGGAGCTTCCTTCTTGGCTTCCTCTTCCGGCATACCGCCGTTCACAAGTTCCTTGACCTCCCTGTTGTAGATATTATTGAACTCAACATAGCAATCACCTACAAGATGGTCGCCCTTCTTGCCTGTGCTCTGCGGGGTTGCGCCGTTGAACGACTGCTGCCAAGCGTACATAGACTTGCATATATGTACTCCGCGGTCATTTACGAGCGTGGTCTTGATAACATTGTTTCCGCTGGCCTTCAAGAGGTTGGAAACAGATGCACCAAGCAGGTTGTTCCTGACGTGGCCGAGATGGAGAGGCTTGTTTGTATTCGGGGATGAGAACTCGACCATAATGTTCTTACCGCTTGACGGCAACTGACCGAAATCCTTGTCCTTGACTATCCCGTTGAAGAGCCCGTTCCAGTAAAGTTCTGAGAGACATATATTAAGGAAACCCTTGACCACATTGAAGGCACTGATTTCAGGCACATTTGCCTTCAACCATTCACCTATCGCGTTACCAGTATTGTCAGGGGTGGAGTGTGATATTTTCAGAAGAGGAAAGACAACAAGGGTGAAATCCCCTTCAAACTCCTTACGGGTAACCTGAACCTGGAGAGATGAAGCCTCCACTTCAGCGTTGTACAGTTCCTTTATGGCCAACGAGGCCTTGCTTGCTATAAATGATTCTGGTGTCATCTTTATCCTAAATAGGTTTTCAACAATTTGCTTGCACTAGGTTTCTTGAGCTTTCTTATAGCCTTTTCCTTTATCTGGCGCACACGTTCACGGGTAAGGTCGAGACGTTCGCCAATCTCTTCAAGAGTCATCTCCTGGCAGCCGATTCCGAAGAAGGACTTGATGATTTCCCTCTCTCTTGGTGTGAGAATCTGGAGTGCACGCTCAATTTCCGTGCTTAACGACTCGTTGACCAGGGACCTGTCGGCAGAAGGAGAATCGTCGTTTGGAAGGACATCGAGAAGGCTGTTGTCCTCGCCCTCAACAAAAGGAGCGTCCACAGATACGTGACGTCCCGATACTCTGAGGGTATCTGCAATCTTGTCCTTCGACACCTCAATCATCTCCGCAAGTTCATCGTTCGATGGCTGACGCTCATTCTCCTGTTCGAACTTGCCGAGAGCCTTGTTGATCTTGTTGAGCGAGCCTACCTGATTCAGAGGCAGACGGACGATACGTGATTGCTCTGCAAGAGCCTGAAGTATGGACTGGCGTATCCACCATACTGCGTAAGATATGAACTTGAAACCTCTGGTTTCGTCGAACTTTTCTGCCGCCTTGATCAGGCCAAGATTGCCCTCATTGATAAGGTCCGGCAGGCTGAGCCCCTGATTCTGATACTGTTTCGCAACAGAAACGACGAATCGGAGATTCGCACGGGTAAGTTTCTCAAGGGCCTCCTGGTCTCCCTTGCGTATTCTCTGCGCAAGCTCAACTTCCTCCTCGGGAGATACGAGCTCCTCCCTTCCGATTTCCTGGAGATACTTGTCCAACGAAGCGCTTTCACGGTTGGTAATTGACTTTGTAATCTTTAATTGTCTCATATGGCGTATAATGAAAATTCGCGCCCCGGAGCGGGACGCGAACTGTATGAATCACGACTTCACCCTGGGATTATTCCTTGCCGAAGGCGAAGTATGATGGTCTGCCGTTTGCCGTTACACCTTCAATGTACACAGCGCGTTTTGCCTTCTTCGCGATTTCGACTACTTCTTCCGGCTTGCTGACAGGCTGGTCGTTGACATAGAGAATAACGAATCCGTCGCTGGCACCTGCATCAAGTAGTTTTCCGCTGCCCAACGAGATAATCTCAACACCTCTCTTGAGATTCAATCTGTCAAGCGTCTCACTTGATGCCTTCTGGATCTTGCATCCGTAGAATGAAACTGAACCATCCTCATTTACGGTGCCGGTCTCCGAAACAGTACCCTGGAATATCACCTGGATATCTTTCTTATCACCCTTTCTTATGACGGTAAGAGTAGCGGTATCTCCCGGACGATATCCGTTGACCTTCTCCTGTACTGATGCTGCATTGGTTATCCTGACTCCGTCGATAGCGATGAGAACATCGTCCTTCTTCAGGCCTCCCTTGTCGGCTGCACTTCCTGCTGAAACCTCATTGATATATACTCCCTCCATTGAAGAAAGTTTCAATTCTTTTGCAGTTTCTTCGGTAATCTCAGACATAGTGATACCCAGAACTGCTCTCTTGACAGAGCCGAAGTCAATGAGGTCGTTGACTATCTTGCTGACGATGTTTGAAGGGACAGCGAATGAATAGCCTGAATAAGAACCTGTCTGTGAGTAAATCATAGTATTGATGCCGACAAGCTCGCCCTTCTTGTTGACAAGAGCACCTCCCGAATTACCAGGATTCACTACGGCATCAGTCTGGATGAAAGACTCAATCTTGAACTCACCGGTCTGCGTCATACTGCGGCCCTTTGCACTGACGATACCGGCTGTAATGGTGCTGCGGAGATTGTAAGGGCTGCCGATTGCAATAACCCATTCGCCGAGACGGAGCTTATCCGAATCAGCAAAAGGAATGGTTGGAAGGCCCTCTGCATCAATCTTGATCAGCGCCACATCAGTAGCGGCATCTGTTCCGATGACTGTAGCGTCATAGGTCTTGTTGTTGTTGAGGGTAACCTGGACTGTGGTAGCACCGTCAACGACGTGATTGTTGGTGACGATATATCCGTCAGGGCGGATGATAACACCCGAACCGCTGCCCTTCTGCTCACGCTCCTTCGGAGCCTGTCCCCCACCGTAACCGAAGAAGAACTCGAAAGGATCGAAAGACTGCTGAATCTGTTTCTTAACGGTCACAGATACATAAACGACCGCATCGACACAAGATTCTGCTGCGTATGTAAAATCCGGATAATCCGTTTCTTCAAGATTGACCGTCCTGTATTGTGAGCCGTCCGTGGCAACAGGAATCTTTTCCCTGTCCGGAGTCACATTGCTGGCAATGGCATACGCTGTCAAGCCGCTCAGAAGGACTGAAATTGCAACTACTAAAATCGACTTTTTCATATTCTTAATAATTTGGTTGATCTTCTATGTTGAAACCACTCTGACAAATTGTCATATTGTTTCAAACCCGTATAAAAAATCCAAATTATATGCCAAATATCAGGTAAAATTCTTACTTTTGTAAGTAAACCAAAAAATCAGAATTATGGAATTCAAAGTATCCAGCCAAGAGCTGCTTAAAAGCATATCAGACGTATCCAAGGCCATACCGGGAAAGGCGGCTCTCGCCATTCTCGAGAATTTCCTCTTCGTTCTGAAGGGAAATGAACTGGAAATCACCGCTTCAGATTCCGAGCTCACCCTCAGGACCAGACTGGAAGTGGAATCCACAGTTGAGGAAGGCAGCATGGCTATACCTGCGAAACATATTACAGAGTTCCTGAAGGCCCTCCCTGACCAGCCTATCAGTATAAAAACTTCGGGAGACAGCACTTTCGAATGCCGCTATCAGAACGGTAGTTTCCAGCTTCCTTACTTCCCGGCAGAGGATTATCCTGACATCAAGGGAGCGTCAGAAGACGCCGTTACTGTCGTCTTCCCGTCACAGACTCTCGCAGAGGGAATCAGCGGTACCATCTATGCAGCAGCAGACGATGAGATGAGGCCTGCTATGAACGGTATCTTCTTCGATATAGACACCGCATCCACTACTTTCGTGGCTTCGGATTCGCACAAGCTCATATGCTACTCTGCGAGCGACGTGAAGTCACCTGGCAAGTATTCTTTCATACTCCACAAGAAATCCGCTGCAATTCTCAGATCCATACTCGGAAAGGACAATGACGAAGTCAATGTATGCTTCGATGCGTCCACCGTTGTATTCAGTTTTGGTGCGACCACTATGATCTGCCGGCTCATCGTCGGCAAGTTCCCGAAATACAGGGATGTGATTCCTCAGAACAATTCCAATGTGCTGAGAATAGACAGAGTGCAGTTCCTGAACACCATCAAGCGTATCGCCGTTTGCGCAAGCAAGTCCAACAGCCATATTAAGCTTGACCTCAAGACCAACCAGATAGAAGCTACAGCCCAGGATCTCGGCTTTGCGACCACTGCCTACGAAAAGATAGCCTGTGACTACAGCGGAACAGATATTACCATAGGCTTCAAGTCTCCTTTCCTCATCGAGATACTCTCCAATATGTCTTGCGAGACGCTCGTGATGAAGTTTGCAGACCCTCGCAGAGCCGCCCTCATTGTTCCTTCTGAGGAAGAGATGGAAAGCGACAGAATCTGCGGTATCCTTATGCCTGTGGCCATCTAATACCTGCGTACCAATGGAATTGAATCTTAACAGACCTTTGGTGTTCTTCGACATTGAGAGCACCGGTCTGAACATCGCGTCTGATTCTATCGTTGAGTTGAGTTTTGTCAAGGTTTTCCCTGGTGGAGAACAAAGAATCAAGACCTGGAGGATGTGTCCCTGGGACTATGAAGCGAACAGACAGAGAGCCATCAGCCCAAGCGCCAGTGCGGTAAACGGCATCACTGACAGCGAAGTGGCCGCTTGTCCTAAGTTTTACGAGCTGGCTGACGAAATAATCTCCTGGCTGGAAGACAGTGACCTCTCCGGCTTCAATTCTGCAAAATTCGACCTGCCTATGCTGGCGGAAGAAATAGAGAGGGTCAGGACATACAATAAGAAGGTATTCAAGCTGAATCTTCACGAGATGAAGATGATCGACGTGCAGACCCTGTACCACGTGCTTGAGCCTAGAAATCTCAAGGCTGCCTACAGGTTCTACTGCAATGGAGCCGAGCTCGAGAATGCCCATACCGCTGAAGCCGACACCGTAGCCACTTATGAAGTCCTCAAGGCCCAGTTGGACAAGTACCCTGACCAGCTCAAGAATGATGTGGACTTCCTCTCCAATTTTGCAGGGAGACCAAAGGCTGTCGATTATGCCGGCAGACTGATTTACAATGACAAAAAGGAGCCGGTAATCAGTTTCGGAAAGCACAAAGGCAAGACAGCACGCGAAGTATACCTCACTGAGCCTTCATATTTCAGCTGGATACAGCAGGGTGAATTCACCCTCGATACCAAACGCCAGTTTGCAATTCTCAAGGATGCTTATGAAGCTGAGAAGAAAATGGCCAAGAGCAGGCCGCTCACTGATGACGAGCTGATGGAAGCAAGAAAACAGCTTTCGGACAAGTTCACCGGAAAACTATTCTAACAAGGATGAAAGTCTGTGTAGGATTGTCAGGAGGAGTAGACTCCAGTGTCGCAGCCCTGTTGCTCAAGCAGCAGGGCTACGATGTCTTTGCTATGTTTATGCAGAACTGGCACGACACCGAAGGAACTCTCCACGGAGACTGCGAATGGGAAGAGGACAGATTCGTAGCTGAGATGGTTGCCAGGAAAATCGGCATTCCTTTCTATTTCGTGGACCTGTCCCAGGAATATCGCCAGAGGGTGGTCGATTATATGTTCGATGAATACTCAAAAGGCCGTACCCCCAACCCTGACGTACTCTGTAACAGGGAAATAAAGTTTGATGCTTTTTTAAAGGCTGCTGAAAAACTGGGGGCTGATATGGTCGCTACAGGTCATTATTGCCGTAAAGAAAGCATAGTCGGTGAAGACGGGAAGAGCATTTACCGTATCCTCGCCGGCAGCGACCCGAATAAGGACCAGAGCTATTTCCTGTGTCAATTGTCGCAGGAGCAGCTTGCCAAGGCGATGTTTCCCATTGGCGACATTCTCAAACCGGAGGTTCGAAGGCTGGCAAAAGAAGCTGACCTCCCTTCCGCTGACAAGAAGGACTCGCAGGGCATCTGTTTCGTTGGCAAGGTTGACCTGCCGGTATTCCTGCAGCAAAAGCTCAAATCCGTAGAGGGAGACATAGTGGAAGTCTATGATGCCTTCTATGCTGATAATGAACAATATAAGTTCATACGCGAGAGCCTTTCCTCGATTCTGGAAGACGAAAAGGCAGAAGCCAATATGATCACCGAGTACATTTCCGAGGACAAAATGAGCTCCGAAGGCTGTTCAAAGAACAAGTACAGTGAGGAAAAAATAAGGGCCTTGGATGAAAGTGTGCTTGAACGTCTTTCTATGGTTATTGACTATTCAGGCATATGTTTCGAAACTGAAACCTACCGCTCAGGAAAGAAGCATATAAAGAAAACCAGGTATAAGGAGAACCCTTACGGCAAGATAGTAGGACGCCACGAGGGCGCACAATTCTACACAATAGGCCAGAGGAAGGGGCTCAACGTCGGTGGCCACAAGGACTCGCTCTTTGTCATTTCCACTGACATAGAACGCAATATTATATATGTTGGGGAAGGGCACAGGCACAAGGGACTTTCAAGACTCTGCCTGCGTATTGACAGAAGTGACATCCATTGGATACGTGAGGATCTGAAGATGGACGAAAACGAAATCAGGAAATACCGGGTAAGAATCCGATACAGGCAGCCTCTTCAAGACGCCACGCTGATAATGAAGAAAGATGCCCTATTCATCCTCTTCGATGCTCCTCAGAGGGGTATCACCTCAGGACAGTTTGCAGTCTGGTATACCGGGGACGGAGAGATGATCGGTTCAGGAAGCATATAGCCGGGTACTCCCCCTATCATCTTGGTAAGTCAGATATTGTCAAAAATGAAAGGAAGGAGGTCATCGACCTTTTCGAACTTCATCAGACACTCGGACCCAACCAGAATAACTCTCAAATCACGTCTATATCTAGTCTGACATTGTGCCATAACCTGGCGACAGGCGCCACAAGGGCTGGCAGGATGAGCGCATATAACGCCATCCTGTGAAGCGACAACCGCAAGGCTAACAGGTGCTTTGTCCGGATGGTTTGCACCAGCGGCAAACAAGGCTGTCCTTTCGGCGCAAAGGCCTGACGGATAAGCAGCATTCTCTTGATTCGCTCCCTTGACTATGCTTCCGTCCTCAAGCAAAACAGCAGCTCCAACATTGAAATTTGAATATGGCGCATATGAACCTTTCATTGCGTCAATGGCTGCTTCCACCACAAGTCTGTCCTCAGCCTGAAGTTCCTCTATGGAAGCATACTCAATATAGTCAATCGTCAACTCTTTCCTGGTCATATGTCATTAATTGTAGGTCATTTTCAAATATACTGCATTTTTCTTTATATTTGCCGAAATTTGACGTAAAACTAATGAATATCATTGTCAGAACCGCTTCAGGCAAGTATATCGTGAGGCCGGACACCACTTGGGAGAAGGATAATGAAGACCTGTACCTTCCGGAATTCGTGGATGGGGTCTCCTACACTCCCGTGCTTTTCGCCAGAATTTGCAAGCCGGGAAGAAGCATCGGCAGGAACTTCGCAGCCAGATACTATGACTCTGTCAATTACGGAGTACTCCTCTACCCCGAAAACATTCTGGACGGCTGCGAGGAGGCTTTCGCCTGTGCATCCTGCCTCGACCATACTTCCTTCCTCCCCTTCCCACTGCAGGACAGGAGCTGCCTCGACAGCGAAGGTCAATTCGATTTGAGCATAAGGAAAGGCAATGGAAATGAAATGCAGTTCAGGCACAATTCATCCTCGGCAGCAATGATAGAGAGCGCCATCGCTGAAGCCACCAGATTCATCTACATACGCTCGGGAGACCTTATTGCAATAGAGCTTCAAGCCCGCGAGATGGCAGGAAGCAGAGCAGACGGAAGGCTTGAATTCAGGGGCAATTGCTTCGGCCAGGCAGCCATAGGCTTTGACCTCATCTATTGATACTGTCCCTGCGGGAAAAGAGCTGTCACTTAAGTTCTATATGATAATAGAGACTGTCGCCCGGAGCCGAAAGCTCAGGGTGTATCATTTGCACCAAATCATTGAGTATCAGGTCGGGACGCAATGAACCGCTCTCCCAGAAGTCATTGCCTCCCATAGGAGTGCAGCGCTTGATATTGTTGAAGATGCGTCCATTGCTCAAAATAGGAAATTCTGCTATCAATGGGTGGACGGCAGCGATTTCCTCCTTGGAAGCGCACCAGCCCGGATTAAGCCATAGCTTCGCTTGTCCGGAGAGTTCATAGGCCCTTTCAATGGAAATGGTGGAAGATGCGCTGCCCGCCTTGGCTCCCGGGACATAGGCTCCCGCATCCGAAAGAAGCTTGGACATATAATTGTCCCTGCCGGGGATATACCAGATGCCTGCATAGGGAAGATTCATCAGAACGGGCACAGGCTCGCTGGCGGATACTCTGGCCGCGAGGCTTTCATAATTGCCCGCAATAACATTGAACAATGAATCAGCCTCTCCGCTCTTCCCTACCAGGGCCCCATAGAGCTTCAGATACTCCGTCCGTGCGAGAGGGTGTTCTTCAAGATAATCGTAGAGCACAATAACCCGTATTCCCAAAGATTCGAGTTTGTTCACATATGCCGGTTTGACTGACGAGGTCGAATAGGCCAGCACAATATCAGGCTGCTTACGTACTATACCCTCATAATTCAAGTCTGCATCATAACCCACATCACATATTAAATCTGAATGGTCTCTGATATACGGATCTGAAATATAGTCGATGCCTGACACACCGCTTACGCAATCCCCGGCTCCCAGAGCGCTGAAAGCCGCTACCGCCGTACTGGACATACAGACTATTCTTTCCATTGAGCCGTCTGTCGTAAGGGAGTCTCGACTGGAGTCATATGGTGAAATCACAGTCAGCAGGGTTTTCCCGTCGTCAGAGTCAGAAAGAGAAAAAAATGAGGCATAGGCACAACTTCCCCCATTATTCTCTCCAGGGGCTTCCCGGCAGGCGGTCAAGCTGAAAATGAGGCAGATGCAAAGTATTGAATTAATAAAGCGCTTCATTTTACATCAATTGGAGTTCAAAGTTACGAACTAAAGATAAAAATACATAACTTTGTGGGATAATAGTCTGTTAGTAGCAAATGTCTGAAAGAAAACCCTCCTGTCTGGTATCTCTGATACCTTTCGTTGTCCTCGTTGCATCAATGTTCTGCGTCATCCGCTATTTCGGAGCCGATGCCCTTAACGGAGCGAGCCAGGTTTCACTTCTGATTGCCGGAGGTGTGGCTGCCGCCATCTCAATCATTTTCTACAAGCAGCCCTGGAAAGACTTTGAGGATTCCATTTCAAAGAACATCAGGAATATCGCCTCAGCACTGCTGATACTCATACTCATAGGGGCCATTTCAGGCAGTTGGATGATCAGCGGAGTCGTTCCTACACTGATATACTACGGTATGCAGATAATGACTCCAGGGATTTTTCTTTTTGCCACTTGTATCATCAGCGCCCTGGTGTCCCTTATGACTGGCAGCTCGTGGACGACGATTGCCACAATAGGTGTTGCACTCATCGGAATAGGAACAGCCCAGGGCTTTTCTCCCGGATGGACAGCAGGTGCAATAATTTCAGGAGCATATTTCGGCGACAAAATGTCTCCTCTTTCAGACACTACAGTTCTGGCCTCCTCCTCAGCCGGCACTCCGCTTTTTTCACACATCAGGTATATGATGATAACGACGGTGCCTTCTTTCGTCATTGCCTGTATTATATTCCTGATATACAGCATCTTCCACAAAGCTCCAGCAGAGTTGCAGACTGCGGAAATCGCCGATGCACTGAAGGCATCCTTCAATATCTCACCCTTCCTGCTGCTCGTGCCTGTATTCACAGCTTTCCTAATTGTCAAGAAAGTACCTGCACTGCAGACCCTCTTCCTGGCGGCAATGGTCGCGGGACTCACAGCTCTGATTGCCCAGCCTGAAATCATTCACAATATCGCGACAGGAGGCACTGAGCCTTTCTCTGGCCTGAGCTTCGAAAACGGATTCAAAGGTATGATGGTGTCCTGGTACGGCTCCACCGCCATTGAGACAGGAAACGAGCTCCTGAACGGCCTGGTATGCACAAGCGGCATCAACGGGATGCTGAGCACCATATTCCTCATCATCTGCGCCGTAAGCTTCGGAGGAATAATGATGGGCAATGGAATGCTGCAGAGCATCACAGAACAATTAAGCAAGGCTGTCCGGAGCCGAACAGCCTTGGTTTCATCCAGCGTCACAAGCGGAATCTTCTTCAATATGATTACCGGCGACCAGTACCTGTCCATTATACTGAATTGCAATCTTTTCAAGAAGCTGTACAAGGAATTAGGATACGAGCCGAGACTGTTGAGCCGCTCTGCAGAGGACTCTGCTACAGTCACTTCCGTACTCATACCGTGGAACTCCTGCGGTATGACTCAGGCAACAGTGCTCAAGGTAGCCACACTGGATTATCTGCCATACTGCTTCTTCAACCTGATTTCTCCTATGTTGTCGATTATTGTGGCAGCAATAGGCTACAGGATAGTAAAAAGCGAATAGCAATCAAGCTTTGTAGGAAAAGCCCGGGCTTATTTGATTACACCCAGTTCCTTTCCGACCTTTACAAATGCTGCAATCGCCTTGTCCAAGTGCTCGCGCTTATGAGCTGCTGACAACTGGACGCGGATTCTGGCCTGTCCCTTAGGGACAACAGGATAATAGAAACCGGTAACGAATATGCCTTCTTCAGCCATCTTTGCTGCAAACTTCTGAGACAGTGGGGCATCATAGAGCATAACTGCACAGATAGCTGACTGAGTAGGCTTGATGTCGAAGCCGGCCTCAATCATTCTGTCGCGGAAGTAATCCACATTGTTCTGAAGCCTTGTATGGAGTTCGTCGCTTTCAGAGAGCATTTTGAAGGTCTCGATGGCAGCGGCTACTATCATAGGAGGAAGTGAGTTGGAGAAGAGATAAGGGCGTGAACGCTGACGGAGCATATCGATAATCTCCTTTCTTCCTGTCGTAAATCCGCCAACAGCGCCACCGAAAGCCTTTCCAAGTGTACCGGTATGAATGTCAATACGTCCGTAGCAGTCATATTGCTCAGCGACTCCGTGACCGCTCCTTCCGACAACTCCGGCTGAATGGCTCTCATCCACCATTACGAGTGCATTGTACTTCTCTGCAAGATCGCAGATTCTGTCCATAGGAGCGACATTGCCGTCCATCGAGAATACACCGTCGGTTACAATGATGCGGAATCTCTGTGCCTGAGCCTCCTTAAGGCATCTCTCCAGATCTTCCATATCGGCGTTGGCATAACGGTATCGTACTGCTTTGCAAAGTCTTACACCGTCAATGATGGAAGCGTGATTCAATGCATCGGAAATGATGGCATCCTCAGCGCTGAGCAGGGGTTCGAATACACCGCCGTTGGCATCGAAGCAGGAAGCATAGAGTATGGTATCCTCAGTGTGGAAGTACTCAGAGATGGCCCTCTCGAGCTTCTTGTGCATATCCTGGGTACCGCAGATGAAACGGACAGAAGACATTCCGTATCCTCTTGTATCCATAATCTTTCTGGAAGCCTCTATCAAACGGGGATTGTCAGCCAGTCCAAGATAGTTGTTTGCGCAGAAATTGAGGGCTTTCGAGCCATCTTCAAGCGTTATTTCAGCAGACTGTGCAGAGGCGATATTGCGCTCTCTCTTGTACAGACCTGCAGCCTCAATGGATGCAAGTTCATCGCTCAAGTATTTCTGGAATTCTCCGTACATATCTTTTCAGTTTAATTGTTAGTTTGCTATATCCTATAGTTCAAGAAGCACCTTACCGCACTGACCGCTCTTCATTATGTCAAAACCCTTCTGGAAATCATCGAAGGCGAAACGGTGGGTAATAACAGGTGTGAGGTCGAGTCCGGAAACAAGCATTTGCTCCATCTTGTACCAGGTCTCCCACATCTCACGGCCATATATACCCTTGAGAGTAAGCGAGTTGAATATCACTTTGCTCCACGGAATTTGAGCTGTATCAGGCTGTATGCCGAGCAGTGAAATCTTCGAGCCGAGATACATACTGTCTATCATTTCACGGAGGGCAACAGGTGAACCCGACATCTCAAGACCTACGTCGAAGCCCTTGAGACCTAGCTGATGCATTGCATCCGCTACAGACTCCCCCTTGGTAGGATTAACGCAGAGAGTCGCGCCCATCTTCTTGGCAATATCAAGACGATAGTCGCTGAGATCGGTGACTACGACATTGCGCGCACCTGCGAAACGGCAAATTGCAGTGGCCATAGTGCCGATGAGGCCGGCTCCGGTAATCAGCACATCCTCTCCAAGGAGCGGGAAGGAAAGCGCTGTATGGGTAGCATTTCCGAATGGGTCCATAATTGCCACGAAATCATCCGGGATGCGGGCATCGACTCTTACGACATTGCTCGCAGGGATGCTCAGATATTCGGCAAAGGCTCCGTCACGATTGACACCTACGCCAATGGAATTCTCGCAAATGTGCTCGCGTCCACGGCGGCAGTTACGGCAATGTCCGCAAGCGATATGACCTTCGCCTGTGACCCTCTCGCCAATCTGGAGGTTCTTGACGCCGTCACCGAGTGCAACTATCTCACCCACATACTCGTGGCCTATGGTCATAGGGGTCTTGATGGTGTTCTGAGACCATTGGTCCCAATTGTAGATATGAAGGTCAGTGCCGCAAATGGCTACTTTCTTGATTTTGATAAGGACATCGTTGACACCCACTTCCGGCATCGGGACATCCTCCATCCATATGCCCGGTTCAGCATACTTTTTTACTAACGCTTTCATTTCTTATATGAACTTATTAAAACTTTCTATGCCGATAATGTTCCAAATCGGAATTATCGTTCAAATTTAAGAACAAAATCGAAATCCTGTTAAGAAAAAAGAGAATAAATTGGGAGTTATAAAAGAAAAAAAGGGAAAGCTTAGTACATCGCACCGCTACGACCTCCTACCCTTGCTACATTCCTGTCCTGGGGGAATTCAGAGGGAGCTGGTCGTGTACGACTTTCCCGAGTGCAAATATAGCACTTTTTTGGATTTCCTCAAATTTTTGAAAAATTACAAAGTCCGTGCGGCAGACTGTCCTGCTAGATAGCCTGTACTGAAGGCCAGTTGGAGATTGTATCCTCCAGTATCTGCATCCACATCTATCAGCTCACCACAAAAATACAAGCCTGGATGTTTCCTTGACTCCATAGTCTTGGCTATCAAATCGTCCGTAGATACGCCACCGGCCGTTACGACGCAACGCTCATAGCCCACGAAACCGGCAATCTCGAAACGCCAATCCTTCAGAGCCCGACCAATTGCCGCAAGATTGACAAAAGTTTTCGTCGCGCCCATATTGTACCTGCCGCTGCTGTTCTTCGTTCCGGGCTTCCTCTCGACCCTGATCAACTCAGGATTCGTGGCAATGAAAGCTGGAATGAGTTCCCACGGCATCAGCTTTCCGAGCAGGACACGGCATTTCTCCTTGTCACCCTTGCCCCTGCTGCGAGGGTCTCGGGCGATTTCCTCCCATAGAGACTTGACTCGCGCCGCGATTTCATCGTAAGGCACCCCTTGCTTCAGGTCAATTGACAATGACACTTTGGACCCGTTGATGATGGCCTTCACGCATCTTCGGCTGAGCTGGAAGCCCAATGGGCCCTCAAGGCCCCCGTCGGTAAAGTCAATGTCACCGAACTCGTTTTCCACCTCAAGGCCGTCCACGACCGCGCTCAAACCTATGTTTTTCAATTGCACCCCATTAAGGGACTTGCCAAGTTCGGAGAGAGGAGCGCTGCGGTCAATATGGCCCTTCATTGAAGAAAACTGCTCATCGACCTTATATCCCTTCGGAACAAGGGCAGTAAGCGATGGGAAAAGAGGCTTGATGCTAAGTCCGAGCTGTTCCGCCCACCTGTAGCCATCACCCGTAGAGCCTGTCCCGGGATAAGAAAGCCCGCCTGTGGCAATTATCAGCTTTGCGCACCTGTACTCGCTTCCATCAGCAAGGTTGACCTTGTACCCGTCCCCCTGACAGAGCACATCAGTCACTTCACAATCAGTGAGAAGTTTCACTCCATAGCCGCTAATGGCCCTGATCAAGGTATCCACTACGTCAGAGGCGTGATGCGATGCAGGGAAGGCCCTGTCTCCTCTTTCCACCACAGTCTCCAGTCCATATTCGTTCATAAAGTCGATTACAGCCTCACTGGAGAGGTTGTAAAAAGCATTTTTGACAAAATTGGACTTCGACCGTATATGGGTCGAGAAATCATTCCAATTCTTCAGATTCGTGAAATTGCAGCGTCCCTTTCCGGTAATCATAATCTTCCTGCCAGGGCGCGGCATCTTTTCCAAAACTGTCACTTGAGCTGAGGAGCCATTGTCCACAAGGGTCTTGGCAGCACCGTATGCAGCCATCAATCCAGCGGCGCCACCGCCTATGATTATTATGTCAGATTTCATATCAGTTTTATAAACCAAAAGCTGAATTACTTAAAAAATTGACTATATTTGCATCCCCAAGCCACTTTAGCTCAGTCGGTAGAGCAGCGCATTCGTAACGCGCAGGTCGCGGGTTCGAGCCCCGTGAGTGGCTCAGGCCACTCCGCCAGCACTTGCTGACGGAGTTTTTTATTGTCAATCAAGCACTTGCATCCTCGCCGCAAGAAGCATTGACACAGGCACAGGCACAGCGTATTCCGTCAATCGCTGAAGACACTATACCTCCCGAATAACCCGCACCCTCTCCGCAAGGAAAGATGCGTCCAGATGAAACGGAGCAGAGGGACTGTGGGTCTCGCGGTATTCTGACCGGCGAAGACGTTCTCGATTCTACTCCAAGAAGCAGGGCCTCGTTCGTGAAATAGCCGGGTATCTTCCTGTCAACCAAAGGAAAAGCCTTCTGCAGTCTCGAACTGACCTCTCGAGGCAGGATATTGTGCAATGGCAATGACACTGCTCCGGGACGATAAGAGCTCGAAGGCAGATCCCTGGACAACTTACCCTTGCAGAAATCAACCATACGCTGCGCCGGAGCGCTGAAAGGGTGCTCTGCTCTTGAGTTCTGCGCGGCTTCGAACATTGAACGCTCGATATCCCTTTGCCAGTTCAGCAAGGCCAGAGCTCCATCAGCTTCGTATTTTTCAGGAACATCTTCAGGCTCAAGCTGGACAACAGCTCCGGCATTTGCCCAACGGGAGTTTCTGGCTGAATTGGACATACCGTTAAGGACTACACTGCCTTCCTCAGTTGAAGAAGGCACAAGAATTCCTCCCGGGCACATACAGAATGAGAATACTCCCCTGCCGTCAATCTGCTCGACAAACGCATATTCCGCGGCAGGCATACCCTCCTTGAAACGGCCGTGGTATCTGGCCTTGTTAATCACTTGCTGCGGATGCTCCACTCTCACACCGAGAGCAAAACCCTTTCGCTGCAATTCCCAACCCTTGTTTATGAAGAGTTCATAAATATCTCTAGCGGAGTGACCCGTCGCCAAAATCACTGAAGAAGCACGAAACTCCTTGATTTCCTGACCATTAACAGCAGTTACCAAGACTTCATCGCCCTTCTCCGAAATGTCTGTGACGCGGGTTTCGAAACGGTATTCGCCACCGTGCTCCTCTATACAATGCCGAATATTCTCTACTATATATGGCAATTTGTCAGTGCCGATATGAGGATGAGAATCAATCAGAATTGAAGGATCAGCCCCGAAGCGTACAAGCTGGTAAAGCACCTCCCTGTTGTCTCCTCTCTTGGACGAGCGCGTATATAGCTTGCCATCAGAGAAAGTACCTGCTCCTCCTTCTCCGAAACAGTAGTTCGAATCCGGATTAAGTTTTCCGTTCTTTGACAATTCAGCCATATCCTTCTTTCTGGCGTGCACATCCTTTCCCCTTTCCAGAACTATAGGCCGTCTGCCGAGAGTCAGAAGTTTCAAAGCCGCAAACATTCCTGCCGGTCCCGAGCCAACTACAATTACGGGTTCAGCATTGTGAACATCCTGATATTCAGCTAATTGGTATGGGATATATTCTTCCGGAGCCTGGTAAATCGCGAGTCTGTACCTGTACACTGCCTCTCCCCTGGCATCGAGGCTGCGGCGAGTGATGACACAAGTGACAGATGGCTGGAAGCGCTCCGCTACGTTTTTCCTGCAGGGATCGACCAGCTTTATCACTGCATTGCGGCTAAGGCCCAGCTTCCTGGCGACAAGTTTCTTGACTTCATCCGCCCTGAGGCCCTCCGTAACAGGCACAGTAATTTCAATTTCTCTCATATTCGGGCTGAGTTCAGAAGTCGGCTATCCTGGAAACTGGAGCGATGTCCAAAGGACAACGTTCGCCAGCCCTGTAATGGAACAAACCTGCAATGGCTATCATAGCTGCATTGTCCGTAGTAAACTTGAACTCAGGAAGATAAGTAGTCCAACCACGTTTCTTTCCCTCGTCCTCCACACGCTTGCGCAGACCGCTGTTGGCGGACACTCCGCCGCCAATGCAGATTTCCTTTATTCCTGTCTGTTTAGCTGCCTTCACAAGTTTGTCCATCAATATGTCAATGAGGCATTTCTGGAAACTGGCACAGATATCCTCCTTGTTTTTCTCCATAAACTCCGGGTCCTTGGCCATTTCATCGCGGACGAAGTAAAGAAGGGATGTCTTGATGCCTGAGAAAGAGTAATCAAGGCCGGGAATATGTGGTTTGGCGAACTTGAAGCGGTCCGGATTGCCCTGAGCGGCAAGCCTGTCTATGATAGGGCCTCCGGGATAACCCAGCCCCATCATCTTGGAGCACTTGTCGAAGGCCTCACCGACAGCATCGTCTATGGTCTGGCCCAAAATTTCAAAGTCAAGCGGGCTGTTAACCCTTACTATTTGGGAATTGCCTCCTGATACGAGCAGGCAGAGGAAGGGAAAGGACGGCTGCCTGTTTTCTTTGTCGTATTGCTTTACAAAATTTGCAAGCACGTGACCCTGAAGATGATTGACCATCACCAGGGGGATGTTCAGTGAAAGGGCCATAGCCTTGGCGAAGGAAGTTCCGACCAACAAGGAGCCCAAAAGACCGGGGCCACGGGTGAAGGCTATGGCTGTCAAGTCCTCTGCCTTTACTCCAGCACGTGTAAGTGCCTCACTCACAACAGGAACGATATTCAGCTCATGAGCACGGGAAGCTAGTTCCGGCACAACTCCTCCAAAGGATTTATGAACCTCCTGGCTGGCGATAACATTGGAGAGAAGCCATCCGTCCTTGATGACGGCTGCCGAAGTATCGTCACAGGATGATTCAATACCGAGAATGATATCTGACATATTTGACCTTTTCTAAGAATACGGGCACAAAGTTAGCAATAAATACCCGAATTAATACTAAATTTGTAAGTTAGGAAAAGTACAGAAGCTATCAGAAAGTTTTGGAAAATATCAGGCAGGATTGCAGTGGCATTGATAGTTATGCTGCTGGCCTTGATGATTGCGCTGCAGATACCGGCAGTGCAGACTGCAGCCGTTTCCAGGGTGCTACGGGGCCTAACCGGGGATTTGAACTGTGAGATCAAGGTCGGAGAGTTTGCCCTTCATCCTTTCAACACCCTGATAGTCAAGGATGTACTTATTTTGGACAAGGATGCATACAGCAGTCCTTCACACAGTCCGCAGGATACGATAATCAAGGGAGGGACCATCATAGCCCGTTTCAGCCTCAAGGGTCTGCTCTCGAACGATGGTATTCAGCTTTCAAGAGCCGAAGTCCACGACGCTTTGATTTGCCTGGTGAACGAGGACAATGAATACAAATCCAATTTCGCCAGAGCCTTTTCCAGCGGCAAGAAAAAGGAAGGAGGGAAAAATCCTCCGACCGTCCTAGTAAAACGCGCCAGACTGGAAAACGTAGAATTCCGTATGGCCAATGCCACAAATGAAAACGGAAGCGACTCTCATTACGGAGTGGATTGGAACAATCTGGACCTCATTCTGAATGCTGAAGCCAAGGCCATAAGATATTCTGACGGTACTTTCAGCGGAAAATTCAACCATATTGACTTCAGTGAACATTGCGGCCTTGAAATAGATGAACTGAGCGGCAATCTTGAATACTCTGAAACCCTACTGAGCCTTGAGGAACTTTTCCTAAAGGACAAATACTCTTCCCTCAAACTGAAGGAACTCTCTTTCTCGATGGATGACAAGAGCGGGTGGTCCAATTTCCTCAGCGAAGTTAGAATGACTGCCTTGTTTGAGCCGTCCACCCTTTCGCTCAAGACTTTGGCATATTTTGTTCCTGCGCTGGAAGGCAATGGAAGCGAGTTCGAAATCTCTTCCGGCAAGCTGAACGGGCCTGTCGCCGCCTTAGAATTGAAAGGCCTTGCCCTGAAAGAGACGTACAGCGGAGTCAGTTGTGCTGCCGACCTCGCTGTAAGCGGTCTTCCCGACCTGCCTCGGCTCGTACTTGATTGCGATATAAAAGAACTGGTATTCAATGGATTGGGAGCGGACAGGCTCATTTCAAGTTTCATCAAGGGCAAGGCTCCGGACATAGAATCCATAGCCGGGAAGGAGGCATTTCATTTCAACGCGAAAGTCAGGGGCCCGATTTCGCACTTTGACGTAGATGGCAGGCTGAAATCCACTGCCGGAAATATCAGCACTGGAATCTGCATACGTAATCTATTCACAAACAAGGATTTGGATATCCACGGAAACGCCTCCTGCGAGAATCTTGACATAGGCAGGTTCATCGGAAAGGACTTCGTCCACGAACTCAGTATGAGCACTGGTTTGAATGCAGTTACAGGCAAGGAAGGGCTGAGACTCAGCATCGACTCACTCGTGGTGGACAGATTAAAGCTCTTGGGCTATGACTACTCCAACATAAGAGCCACAGGAATCTATTCTGGCAATGAATTCGACGGCAGGGTGGTCTGCAATGACCCGAACCTGAACTTTATGTTCCAGGGACTCGCCACCCTCTCGACCAAGACTGACAATGCCGACTACCGTTTCTTCGCATCCCTGGGTTATGCCGATCTCAACGCATTGAACATAGATAAAAGAGGAAAATCACGGATATCTGTGGGCAATCTCATTGCCAATTATACCCGCATCAAGCGGGGAGAACTGAGAGGCTCAATCGACCTTGGAGGCTTGATGCTCGAAAACGAGAGCGGGACTTACGACATTGGCGACATTCATCTTGACTCACGTAATTCCGGCAGCCACAGCAGCATTGGCTTCAGTTCATCCTTCCTGGATGCGGAATATAACGGAACCAAAGCTGTTGCAAGCTTCGTAAAGGACATTCAGGACATCACAATATGCCGCGACATCCCGGCCCTCTTCGGAGAAGCCAGGGATGAGTGGAGCGGAGACAGTTACGAAATAGGCATCAGGTTCCACGACAGCCGCGACCTGCTTGCCTTTGCCCTTCCTGGAGCATACATTGCCGACAGTACAGAGCTTTTTGTCAAGGTAAACGGTTACGGAGACTTGAACGGAGGTATAAGGTCCGGCAGAATAGCCTTCAAGGACAAGTACCTGCGTAATTTGGACCTGAAGCTGAACAATTATGACCACGCTCTTAACGCCAGCCTCGGCAGCGACGAAATAAGCATATCGAATCAGCTCAAGCTGAAAAACGGGGACCTGGTGGTCTATGCCAATGACAACAGCCTCGGACTGGGTTTCAACTACAACAACCTGACAGAGCTCGAAAACAGAGGTGAGTTCTATATCATAGGAGACCTTGATCAAAGCAGCCAGGGCAATCCCGTTATCGATGCCAAGACACTCACATCGAATCTTTATATCAACGGAGAGCAGTGGCGTTTCTCCCCTACAGGCATCAGATATGCGGAGAAAAGCATAGGCATTGACCGGCTCAGCATTGCCAAGGGCAATCAGCTTATAAGCATAGAGGGAGGCGTTTCGCCTGATCGCAGCGACACTCTGATCGTCAATGTCAGCGAACTCGACCTTGGTCTCGTAAGCGGGCTCATCAATGCCGGACTGGACCTCCAGGGAAGCATCGACGGAAGATTGCTCCTCACCTCACCTACCCGGGACAATATTGGCTTGATGGCCAATATCACAAGCACCGGCACTTCCATTGGCGGAAGGGATGCAGGTACGCTCCGTATAGGCAGCAATTGGGATGAAGAAAGCGGAATGCTGAATATTGCGCTGAGGGACGATGTTGACGGCCATCCTGTCATTGACGCCAAGGGAGGCTTCAGACCTAAGGACAAGAACATTGAACTGTCCCTTAAGCTTGACAGACTTGACCTTGCTATGGTCAGTCCAGTTGTCAAGAGTTTTCTCGATGAAATGGGCGGCTATCTCAGCGGAGAACTTGAAGCCTCAGGTCCTATAGAGAGGATAGACATAAAAAGCCGCGGGCTAAGAATCGACAACGGTTTGCTGACCATAGGTTTCACAAAGGTTCCGTACAACTTGGACGGAGGACTCAGCATAGACAATAAAGGTATTCATTTCCAGGATATTGCTATAAAAGACAGGCACAACGGAAGCGGAATCATAAGCGGAGGCATCGAATATGACCATTTCAAGAATATGCGAATGAACACTCGCATACGTCTTGAGAATATGGAATGCATCAATACCGGAAGCAATGACAACAGTCTGTTTTATGGGCATATCTTCGGAAGCGGCCGTCTGGGCATCAGCGGACCTTTCAATGCCCTGCTTCTGGACATAGACGCCACAACGGTCAAAGAGGGACGCTTCTGTTTCCCTATCAGTAGTAGCGGATCAGTCAATTCCAATGAGCTTCTTAGCTTCAAGGAGCCGGTGCACGAAATCTATACCGACCCTTATGAGCTGATGATGAACAGGATACAGGAAGAGAAGAAGGGAGACAGCGGTATGGACGTCAAGGTAAGAATAACTGCCCACCCGGGAGTAGAGGCCAATCTTTCAATGGACGGTAGCGCACAGGTCGCTATGAACGGCAACGGTAGCGGAACCATCAATCTCGACATCAGGCCTGCGAGCAATGTATTCAGCATCACAGGAGACTACACCCTCAACAGAGGAAACTGCCGTGTCAGCGCCTTCGGCATTGCCACCAAGGATTTCAGCATACTCGACGGCAGCAGCATCAAGTTCAATGGAGACATAATGGAGAGCGAGCTCAACCTGAACGCCAACTACCAGGTGAAGACATCGCTTGCACCTCTTCTCTCCGATGACAATTCGGTTGCGACCCGCAGGGCTGTCGATTGCGGTCTGTCCATCACCGACAAGCTGAAGAATCCGAAACTCGGATTCTCAATTGACATACCGGACCTCAATCCTTCGACAAAATCCCGCGTTGAGAGCGCTCTGAGCACGGATGACAAAATCCAGAAGCAATTCGTCGCCCTGCTCGTCACCAACAACTTCCTCCCTGACGAGCAATCGGGAGTAGTCAACAATACCGGAATGCTTTATAGCAATGTCGCCGACATAATGATGAATCAGGTGAACAGCATACTCCAGAAGCTCGACATTCCTTTGGACCTCGACCTGAACTACCAGTCCAACCAGTCGGGCCAGAACATCTTCGACGTTGCCCTCTCGACCCAACTGTTCAACAACAGGGTGGTCGTCAATGGCAATATCGGAAACCGCCAATATCTGGCGAGCAATGAGGAAAGTGTCGTCGGTGACATTGACATAGAAATCAAAATGGACAAGAGCGGACAACTGAGGCTCGACCTGTTCTCACACTCCGCAGACCTTTATACCAACTATCTTGACAATTCGCAGCGCAACGGCATAGGTCTGACCTATCAGAAGGAATTCAACACCTGGGATGAACTGCTGCAGGCTATGTTCTCAGGCAAGGAAGAAAGAGAACGCAAAGAAAGCGAACGTCTGCTCAAAGAAAAGAACAGAGTAAGAATTGACATTGAACGATGAAAGGAAAACTTTACCTTATCCCCTCACCATTGGGAGACAATGATCCAACAGAGGTAATACCGGCCCCGACTCTGGAATTGCTCCACAATATCAGAACTTATGTAGTGGAAGAACTCAGGACAGTGCGCAGATACTTGTCGCGTGCCGGGCTGAAGGGACATATTGAAGAGCTTGAATTTCACGAACTTAACGAACATACTGGTAGGCAGGAAATCGAATCATACCTAAGCCTCTTCGATAACGGCAACGACGTGGGACTCATATCAGAAGCAGGTCTCCCTGCAGTTGCCGACCCCGGTGCAGTTCTCGTGGAGCTCTGCCACAAGAACGGAATTGAGGTGGTTCCCCAGGTAGGGCCGTCCTCGCTGATGATGGCCCTGATGTCCTCCGGCCTAAACGGTCAATCTTTTGCCTTCAACGGTTATCTTCCGGCCAAGAGCGATGAGAGAAAAAATGCAATCAAGGCGATGGAGAAGCAGTCTGCAGCTCATAGACAGACCCAAATATGCATTGAAACCCCCTATAGGAACGATGCCTTTTTTGCTGACCTGTTGTCCTGCTGCTCGGGCAAAACCAGAATCTGCATCGCCATCAATATCACGATGCCGGATGCATTTATCAGAACAAAAAGCGTAAATGAATGGAAAAGAGAAACAATACAGATAGGAAAGAGGCCATGCGTTTTCCTTTTGTTGGCATAATGGAACTTCAGGGATTGGAGTTTCACGCATATCACGGCTGCCTTGAGCAGGAAAAAAGGGACGGCAATCTCTTTGTTGTGGACTTCACTGCCACTCTGAACGGAATGGAAAAAGCCGCAAGCAGCGACAATTTGGACGATACTGTGGACACACGTGAAATATATGCAATAATCAAGGAGGAAATGGAGAAGCCGCGAAACTTGCTGGAGTGTGTTGCAGGAAGCATCCTGAGTGCCATTTTGGATAAGTTTTCCGCCGGCTTCAGCTATGTGAAGGTAAGCGTTGCCAAGCACTATCCGCCTTTTGACGGCAAATGCGAATGGTCAAAAGTCAGTGCTGAGTGGAAAAATGAATGAGTGGAAGATATGAAGATAGCGTTTTTGACTCTCGGCTGCAAGTTGAACTATGCCGAAACATCTACATACGAAAGAGCCTTCATCAAATCAGGCTTCACTATCACGCAATGGAACGAATCCCCTGCTGACGTGTATCTGATCAACACTTGCTCAGTTACTGAGACCTCAGATAAGAAGGCCAGGAATGCCATCAGGAAGATGCACAGAATCAATCCTGCCGCCACAATAGTGGTAACAGGTTGCTATGCCGAACTGAAACGTGCTGAAATAGAAAGTATTGAGGGTGTTTCTCTGGTTTTCGGAGCCAAAGAGAAGAACAGGGTTGTTCCTTTCACCCTTGACTACCTCAATGGACGTACGCTCACCCGCGAAGACTATGAGCGCAAGGGACTGGCTGAGGAATACCGCGAGATATCGAAGGAGACTATGCCTGCATACTCCACTGGAGAGCGCACCCGCTCTTTCCTTAAGGTTCAGGACGGCTGCAACAACTTCTGTGCGTATTGTACCGTACCCTATGCCCGGGGTGAGAGCAGGAACATCCCAATATGCGAAGTTGTAAGACAGGCTGAACTCATTGCCACCGAAGGCGTGAAAGAAATAGTGCTTACGGGAGTGAATACCGGTGATTTCGGGCGTAGCAGTGGCGAGAGCTTCCTCGATCTTCTCAAAGCTCTCAATGAAGTCGAGGGCATTGAAAGATACCGCATCTCTTCCATTGAGCCGAATCTCATCACTGAGGAGATAGTTGATTGGATTGCCTCAGGGACAAAGTTCCTTCCGCATTTCCATATTCCCCTTCAGACGGGCAGCGACATTCAGTTGAAGAGGATGGGCAGGAAATACGACACAGCATTCTTTGCCGACAGAATCGCATACATACGCTTGAAGATGGAAGGTCCCGGCAAGCCTAAGGTCTTCTTCGGCATTGATACTATGGTGGGGCTACCTGGCGAGACTGAAGAACTTTTCCAGGAGACCTACGACTTCATCAAGTCCATTGCCCCGGCTTTCATTCACGTCTTCCCTTACTCGCGACGCCCGGGCACACGTGCTGACAAAATGCCGGACCAGGTGGATGAACGCACGAAGAAAGAGAGAGTCGTAAGACTCGAGGAACTCTGCGAGGAGCTTCACAGCGCTTTTGTGGAACAGAATCGCGGAATCCAGGAAAAAGTACTCTTCGAATCGAGCGAAAAAAACGGTATGATGGCCGGATACACAGGAAATTACATCAGAATTGAGCGACCTTATGACGAGTCGCTTTCAGGAAAGATTGTAGAGCTTACCATATGAAAACTAAACTTACATTTCTTGGGACAGGAACTTCACAGGGAGTGCCGATAATAGGTTGCGGCTGCAAGGTTTGCACATCCGAAGATCCGCGTGACAAGAGGTTCCGCGCTTCCGCTCTCGTCGAATACGGTCCTTTGACCATACTCGTAGATGCCGGGCCGGATTTCCGCTCCCAGATGCTTGCCGCAAAAGTCCGTCATCTGGATGCTATCTTACTGACTCACAATCACAAGGATCATACAGGAGGGTTGGATGACGTGCGCTCCTTGAACTATGTTGACCGCAAGGTTGTGGAGATTTTTTGCGAGGAGAAGGTATTGAACAGCATCAGAACAGAATACAGCTATGCCTTTGTCGATGAGAAATATCCCGGAGCCCCTGAATGGCGCATACACCTGATTGATGACAGACCCTTCATCGTTCATCAGAACAACAAGGGAGATTTGGAATGGGTGCATGATGTCGGCTATTGCCATAGGATGCCTGATGGCAGTCTCATTCCGACAGATGGACATATCGTGTCAGAAGCGGAAAAGTGCAGTTTTGAAGACTGGGAAGAACAAAAACAGCAGGGAAGCGCTGAAAGTCCTGTCATTCTGCCAATCAGGGGTTTTCACGACCAAATGCCTGTACTCGGATTCCGCTTCGGTGACATTGCTTATATAACCGATATGTCGAGCATTCCGGAGTCGGAGTTCGCGAAACTCAAGGGGCTGAAGCATCTTACTCTCAATACTGTGGGTTACAAGAAGCATCACTCGCATTTCAGTCTTGACGAGGCAGTGGAGTTGGCAAGACTCATAGGGGCGGAGCATACTTGGCTGACTCATCTTTCGCACAGCTTTCCGCGTTATGAGGAGTTCTGCCGCCAACTGCCAGATGGAATTGCCCCGGCTTATGACGGGCTTGTTCTGGAGTGACTTACCTTTGGGAAGGAGGAAGGCAGCTGTTCAAGTGGCATCAGTCAATATCGTCCAGGAGGTTGCCGGTGTCGATTTCCGGCTGGATGAAGTTTGTACGGGCATATTCCCAAAGAGCCGAAGATCCTTCTGCCGAGCGGGCGTTCCTCTCCAACACTTCGGAGAGTTTGCGTCCTCCTTCCCTCCAGGCACGGCCTCCACTCTCGTGCTGCAGGAGCAGAGGCTGGAAGTTGTCTAGGGTGTGGGCGAACTTGCTCTCGGCACTCCCCCACTCCTCGAACTCATCCCACAGGGAGCGCATCTTACCGGCGAGATCCTCCGGGAGCTGCGAGTACAGTTTTTCGGCCGCGGCCACTTCCCTCTCCCGCTGAGTCTTCTTCCCTTCTTCGTCATAGGCGAAGGTATCTCCAGCGTATATTTCGACAAGGTCGTGCACCAGAAGCAGGCTCACCACCTTCAGCACATCCACCTTCTCGTTGGAGTATTCTGAAAGCAGGAGCGCCATCACGGCCATGTGCCAGGCGTGCTCCGCATCGTTCTCCAAACGCTCCCCGTCCGAGAGGTAGGTACGACGCTGCACGAATTTCTCCTTGTCAATGAGTTTGCAGAATTCAACTATCTGCGTGAGTCTGTCTTCTGTCATATCAGCATTATTGAGTTGATGTTCCTGCCGCAGGAGATTCCCTCTCGGCGGGCAGAGTAGAATCGCTCATCCGTGTAGGTATCTATACCTGATACACGTATGTTTGATAGAGGTACACCGCATTCGGAAAGAGAGAGTCGGACACACTCCTTCAGGTCTATATGATGACCGCCTTCCATAGAGCCTTCCTTCCTTGCTCCCCGGAATGACCAAATCTTATCTATAGGAAACCCCGATTCTTTGAATGTCAGGGCTACCTCCTCCCCTACCTGAAAGCTGTCATAGCCTATGCCCGGACCTATGACGGCCCTGATGTCCTCCGGATGAGTCCCGAACAGGCGGCACATCTCCAGAACGGTCTTCTTGCTTATCATATTGACGGTACCTCTCCATCCGCTGTGAGCAGCCCCGATGGCCCTGTGCACAGGATCATACAGGAGTACAGGTATGCAGTCGGCTGTCCTGACCCCGATGGCCACGTCCGGGAGGTCAGTCACCAGGGCGTCCACACCTTCGAGATCCTCCCTCGTAAGACTGGGCCTGTCCACGTGGGCAACCACTGTCGAGTGGGTCTGATGCGGCTGAACCACGCTGCAGGGCAGATGAACGTCACGCCCCGCGGTGAAGGCGCGCACTCCCCTACCTAAATCATATTCCAGAAGACCTGTCATCGGCACCTCCTTAATTCAGTTTGTTGCCGTCGCTGAAAGCCTTGCCTACCTTAGCTCCAATTTCCAGATAGTCGTGGTTCGCAGGGTCATATACTATCGGACGGAGCTTCGCAGGGTCAATCTTTCCGTCAGTAAGGATGGACTCATCGGCGCAGACGTTCACTATCTCACCTTTGAGGATGTCTGTCTCTGGATTATAGGAGCGGACCTTACACTCGAGAGCCATAGGTAACTCCTCTACCAGCGGTGCATCAACGAACTCCGACTTCACTGCGTGGAATCCGGCCTTTGCGAATTTGTCTGGAACCTTGTTTCCTGATACGAGTCCCACGTAGTCGCAGGCAGCAACTTGAGCCGCGGTTGCGAAGCTGACGGTGAAGGCTCCCCTCTTGCGAAGGTTCTCAGCGGTCTTGTGCGTACCGCTGACCGCAATCGAGATTTCATCAGAGTCACTGATACCACCCCAGGCTGCGTTCATTATGTCAGGAGTACCGTCTTCGTTATAGGTAGCTATCATCAGTACCGGCTGAGGATAGGTCCATGTTTTAACACCAAAATTCTTTCTCATATCTTTCTTTCTATCATTAAAGCTGTTCGTTTATTAAGAACAAAGGAGATGCGTGGAGGATAAATACTTATAACTCAATTAGTTATGCATTTATCTATGAGAAATTTTGCCCATAGACAAATATTTAAAGCATTGATACATAATGAGTTATCCCCCACAAGCTACTCTCTCCTACAAAACCCAAAAGGCGGCCAATAAATTATTGGCCGCCTTCATATCGTTTGAAGCTATGCCGCTTCTTTTATACTAAAGCTGAGGACCTGCAGCAACAAGAGCCTTACCTGCCTCATTGCTGGTGTACTTGGCGAAGTTCTTGATGAAACGTGAAGCAAGATCCTTAGCCTTCTCCTCCCAGATTGAAGCGTCAGCGTAAGTGTCGCGTGGATCGAGGATAGCTGGGTTCACGTTTGGAAGAGCTGTAGGAACCTCGAAGTCGAACATAGGGATCATCTTGGTCTCTGCCTTGAGGATAGAACCGTCGAGGATAGCGTCGATGATACCACGGGTATCAGGAATAGAGATACGCTTGCCGGTTCCGTTCCAACCAGTGTTTACGAGGTATGCCTTGGCACCGCTCTTCTCCATTCTCTTCACGAGCTCCTCAGCATACTTTGTAGGGTGAAGCTCGAGGAATGCCTGACCGAAGCAAGCAGAGAAGGTAGGAGTAGGCTCGGTGATACCGCGCTCTGTACCTGCAAGCTTAGCGGTGAAGCCTGAGAGGAAGTAGTACTGGGTCTGAGCAGGGGTCAGGATAGATACTGGAGGAAGTACTCCGTATGCATCAGCTGAAAGGAAGATAACGTTCTTTGCAGCTGGAGCTGATGAACCCGGCTGGATGTTGTTGATATGGTTGATAGGATAAGAAACGCGGGTATTCTCAGTAACTGACTTGTCATTGAAGTCAATCTTGCCCTCAGCGTCTACAGTAACGTTCTCGAGGAGAGCGTTGCGCTTGATAGCACCGTAGATATCAGGCTCGTGCTCCTTTGAGAGACCGATAACCTTCGCATAGCAACCACCTTCGAAGTTGAATACACCGTTGTCGTCCCAACCGTGCTCGTCGTCACCGATGAGGCGACGCTTAGGGTCAGTAGAAAGGGTGGTTTTACCGGTTCCTGAGAGACCGAAGAAGATAGCGGTGTTCTCACCGTTCATATCGCAGTTTGCAGAGCAGTGCATAGAAGCGATGCCCTGAAGAGGGAGATAGTAGTTCATCATAGAGAACATACCCTTCTTCATCTCACCGCCGTACCAGGTGTTGATGATTACCTGCTCACGTGAGGTAACATTGAATGCTACGCAGGTCTCAGAGTTGAGGCCAAGCTCCTTGTAATTCTCAACTTTAGCCTTTGAAGCGTTGTATATTACGAAGTTAGGCTCGAAGTTCTCAAGTTCCTCAGCTGTAGGCTGGATGAACATATTGGTAACGAAGTGTGCCTGCCAAGCAACCTCAACGATGAAGCGGACAGACATACGTGTATCCTTGTTGGCACCGCAGAATGCATCAACCACGTAAAGGTTCTTGTTGCAGAGCTCCTTTACAGCGAGGTCCTTAACCTGTGCCCATACATCCTCGCTCATTGGGTGGTTATCGTTCTTGTAGCCCTCTGAAGTCCACCATACGGTGTCCTTTGAGTTCTCGTCCATAACGATATACTTATCCTTAGGAGAACGACCGGTATAGATACCTGTCATAACGTTAACAGCGTCGAGTTCGGTGTTCTGACCTACCTCATAGCCCTCGAGACCAGCCTTGGTCTCCTCCTGATACAACACCTCGTAAGAAGGGTTGTGAGCAATCACTGTCGAACCAGTGATGCCGTACTGTGTCAAATCCAATTTTGCCATAGTTGTGTAAAAAAAAGTATATGTTTTCTTAAAATTTGTTGTCTTGATTTAAATCACGCAAATATACTACAAATTTCGTACAAGTAAAATAAGAAGAAGCCCAAAAACTGATTAAAAAAAGAGTAAATTTGCAAAACGGATATCGGTTTTGTAATGACGGCCAAGGAAACGTTGAAGGAATACTGGGGATATGATGCTTTCCGTCCCATGCAGGAGGAAATCATTTCATCCGCTTTGGAAGGGAAGGACGTGCTCGCAATACTGCCGACAGGCGGTGGCAAGTCCGTCTGCTTTCAGGTGCCGTCCCTAATGAAGGATGGCACTGCCCTCGTAATCACCCCGCTCATTGCACTAATGAAGGACCAGGTGCAAAATCTCTGCGAAAGGGGCATCAAAGCACTGGCCATACACGCAGGAATGAGCAGGCACGAGGTGGACCTTACCTTGAACAATGCTGCTTATGGTGATTTCAAGTTCCTCTACCTGTCACCCGAGAGGCTCAACACCTCCCTCTTCCGTTCCTATCTGGAGATATTGAATATCAATTATATAGTCGTAGATGAGGCACATTGCATCTCGCAATGGGGCTACGATTTCAGGCCGGATTATCTCGAAATCGGAAAGCTCAGGGAGCTCGTCAGCGCCCCTGTGATTGCCCTCACCGCCACTGCCACTCCGAAGGTCGCGCAGGATATTATGGAGAAGCTCGGGTTCAAGGAGAAGCGGCTTCTGAAGAGCGGCTTTGAGCGTCCGAATCTCAGCTATGTCGTCAGGAAAAGCACCGACAAGCTGGGACAATTGCTCAGCATCTGCAAGGGGGTCAGCGGCAGCGGCATAGTTTACATTCGCAGCCGGAAGAAATGCGAGGAGACGGCTGCCTTTCTGACAGCAAACGGGCAGAATGCCTCCTTTTATCACGCAGGACTGTCAGCCTCCCTGCGCAGCGCAAGACAGGCAGGATGGAAGAGTGGCGAGATACGCATTATGGTCTGTACCAACGCCTTCGGTATGGGCATTGACAAGCCCGATGTCAGATTCGTCATTCATCTTGATATGCCTGAAAGTCCGGAAGCCTATTTTCAGGAGGCAGGAAGGGCCGGCAGGGACGGCAAGGCATCTTACGCAGCTTTGGTCTGGAATGAAGCTGACCTGAGGCATCTTAAACAGATTGAGGCGGTTTCCTTCCCGAGCCTTGAATACATCGAAGACATATACCAGAAGATCCATATCTTCTTCCAGATACCCTACGACACAGGAGCCGGCAGGCAACTGCGCTTTGACTTGAACGAATTCGCAGCACATTACAAGCAGAACCGGGCCCTCGTGCACTATGCCATCAAATATCTCGAGCGCGAGGAGCACCTCAGCTTCAGCGAAGACATTGACATAAATACCAGGGTCAGAATTGCCGTTCCCCGCCCGCAACTCTATTCCACCGAACTGCCGGACCCGAAGATGCTTGAGCTGCTCGAAGCCTTGATGCGCAATTATCCCGGAATCTTTTCGTATGCCGTCGGCATTGACGAGGACAATCTGGCATCCAGATGCGGTATGAGCATCCCCCAGTTGCGAATCCTGCTCTACAAGATGTCCCTTGAGCACGTCATCAGCTACATTCCGGCTGACCACTCGAGCGTCATCTACCTCCACCACGACCGCCTCCAGCCGGGCAATGTCTCCCTTTCGCCAAGCCGTCACGCCCAACTTTTGAAAAACTACAGGGAAAGGGTTGAGGCAATGGTGGATTACGTCTCCGATTCCAGCGAATGCCGCTCGCAGAAACTGCTGCGCTACTTCGGACAGGAAGAAAGCGAATGCTGCGGCTGTTGCGATGTCTGCCGTTCGGGTGAAGGTGTAAGGACCAATACAAGAAAATGGCTGCTCAAGGAGGTCAGAATGCTCTGTGACTCATCTGATGACGGAAGCTACAAGCTGAACGACCTCAGGGACCGTTTCAATGAAGCTATTGCCAATGACCGCCGCCTCAGGCTGACTGAGGACTTCGGTCCCATCCTGAGGGAACTCATCGACAGCTCCGAACTCCCTGTGTACCGATTATAAGTCCATTTATTTTTCTTTTTGAGCACTGCTTTTCCTATCTTTGTGCCAAACTATGACACAATTGAAGATGGACATACAGTATCTGCCGGGAGTGGGGCCAAGGAGAGCTATGATGCTCAAGAATGAGCTGGAAATCAGCACAATTGACGAGCTCGTCCACTTCTACCCATACAGATATATAGACAGGAGCACAGTCCAGAGGATAGCCGAAGTATCCCCTGACGTAGCCTTTGTCCAGATAATGGCCGAGGTTAAACGCGTTACTCTCTACGGCCCGGACAGCAGTGTTTTGAACAATGTACAAGGCCCCGTCCGCTTCAATGCAGTCAAACGTATGAGTGTCATAGTATCCGATGAAAGCGGAGAGATGGAGATGGTATTCTTCAAGGGCATAAAGTGGAACTACGAAAAACTCAAGCCGGGAAGCGTCTTCATCTTTTTCGGGAAGCCCCAGAGTTTTAACGGCCGCATCAATATCGTTCATCCTGAAGTTGATGCCGTAAGCGGGCAAGGTTCCCAAGTTCCGGGAGGAACTCTCACAGGAGTCTATCCCAGCACGGAAAAACTGAAAAACGCAGGAATCAGCGGGAAGGTAATGAACAAAATTCAGGCTTCTGCACTGAATGCAATGCTTCCAAATCTGGAGGAAAGCCTTCCGGAATATGTCATACGCGACAAGGGACTTCCCTCGCTGAACTTCGCATTGCACAATATTCACTTCCCCCAGGATACGGCCGCTCTCGCCAGAGCCACCTACAGGCTCAAGTTTGAGGAACTCTTCTTCCTTCAGCTTTCATTGCTGAAACAGAAATACATACGCAGTCGGGACGAACTTGGAATCAGGATGAACAAAGTTGGAGTGGCGTTCAACAATTGCTACAAAAGCCTGCCCTTCAGCCTCACAGAGGCGCAGAAAAGGGTCATCAAGGAGATACGCTCGGATATGATGAGCGGGCATCAGATGAACCGCCTCCTTCAGGGAGACGTCGGCTCGGGCAAAACGATGGTAGCAGTGCTAAGTTGCCTGATTGCCTATGGCAATGGTTATCAGAGCTGCATAATGGCTCCGACAGAAGTCCTTGCCCAGCAGCACTTTGCGAACGTAAGCAAGTATTTGAAGGGTACGGGGGTGGAATGCGCTCTTTTGACCGGCAGCAGCGGTGCGAAGGATAGGAGGAACATACACGAAGGTCTGGAAAGCGGCCGTATCGGCATCATTGTCGGCACCCACGCCCTGATTGAGGACAATGTTGTCTTTCACAAGCTCGGGCTGGCGGTGATAGACGAGCAGCACCGCTTCGGAGTCGACCAAAGAGCGAAGCTCTGGGCCAAAGGCCCATCCATTGCCCCGCACGTCCTGGTGATGACTGCAACTCCGATTCCGAGGACTTTGGCAATGACTCTCTACGGCGATCTGGACGTTTCCATCATTGACGAGCTTCCTCCTGGCAGAAAACCGGTGCAGACTATGCTGATCGGGCAGAACCGCAGGCACGCATTGCACAAATTCATGAAGGACGAAATCGCGAAGGGGCGTCAGGTATTCGTGGTGTACCCGCTGATATTCGAGAGCGAGAAACTTGATTTGAAGAATCTGGAGCAGGGCTATGAAGATATTGTCGCAGCCTTTCCCTTCCCTGAATACAAGGTGGCTATAGTGCACGGTCAGCAGAGCAATGAAGAGAAGAACTTCAATATGAAGGCTTTCGCCGCAGGGAGGGCTAATATTCTGGTATCTACGACTGTCATTGAAGTCGGAGTGGATGTCCCGAACGCATCAGTGATGGTGATAGAAAGCGCACAAAGATTCGGCCTGTCGCAGCTCCACCAGCTCAGGGGACGAGTCGGCAGGGGCAGCGAGAAATCATATTGCATCCTGATCAAGGACGAAAAGATATCTAAAGAGTCACAGAAGAGGCTCGACCTTATGTGCAGGACGGAGAACGGCTTCGAACTCGCTGAGGAGGATATGAAGATGCGCGGGCCGGGAGACCTCGAAGGGACGCAGCAGAGCGGACTCCCCATTGCCCTGAACATTGCCTCGCTGGCGAAGGACGGTCGGATTCTTGCGGAAGCCAGGGATTATGCGCAATATGTTCTGGACAATGACCCTACGCTCAGCCTTCCCCAGAATACCAGACTGAGGGAAGAACTGCGCAAGGACAAATACAGAATAAAGGATTACAGTAAGATAAGCTGATATGGTATCCGAATTGATTGATAAATATGTGTGGCTGATTCAAACCTTCATCGATGCCGGGGACAGGGGCATTTCCCTTGACGAAATAATGGTGAGATGGGAGAACAGGTACAACTGCCCGTATTCGCGCAGGACCTTCAACAATCATCGCGAAGTGATTGCCGAAGTCTTCGGAATAGAAATCGAGTGCGACAGAAGGAACAACCGCTATTTCATACGCTACGGGAAGGACGCAATAGATCAGAAATCATCCATAGGATGGCTTATCAACACCTTCACAGTCAACAACTTGCTTACTCTTGGGCAGGAAAGGCTCTCAGGCAGGGTCGCTGTGGAGGACATCCCTTCGGGACAGGTATTCCTGACCGGCCTGATTTCAGCGATGGAGAGCAACAGGGTCATTACACTGGACTACAGGAAATACGGTCAGGAAGAGGTCGATACTTTCACCGTTGAACCTTATGCCCTGAAGGAATACCAAAAGCGCTGGTACCTGCTGGGCTATTGCCACGAAAGAGGGGCGGAAAGAATATATTCCCTTGATCGAATAAGTTCAATAAAGCAGACTGGCTGGACCTTCAAGATGCCTGAAGGCTATGACATTGATGAAATCTACAGTCAAACCATTGGTATCTATTTGGACAAAAACAGCGAGGCTGAATTCATATACCTGAGGGTCAGTGAAAGGGAAGCTGCCTATTTGCGCGACCTGCCTCTGCACCCCAGTCAAGTGGAAACCGGGCAGGAAAACGGAAGACGCATCTTCAGAATCCACGTCGTCCCGAACTCTGACCTGCTGATGGAAATAAAGCGCCTCGGCAAGGATGTGGAAGTACTCTCACCCGCTTCGGTAAGGGAAACCATAGCCCGCGAGCTGCGAGAGGCTGCAGCGCAATACGATTAGAATTACAAATCAATAATATTCAGTATGTTACATCCAAAAGAAATGGGAGCCGCAATCGCTGCGGCAATCTGTTTATTAAGTACTATGAACTGTAGCAATCAAAAAGCGGAAGAGACGGGATACATCGGTCCTTCCGAAATTAAAGTGGAAAGTGGCAAGATGACAGCCGAGACCCTACTCTCTTTCGGAAGATTGAGTGATCCTCAAATCTCACCGGATGGAAACAAGGTGCTCTACGGAGTAAGCTACACCTCCCTCGAGAACAACAGCAGCTGCCGCAATCTTTTCCTCAGCGACATTGACGGTTCGAACAAAGTACAGCTGACTCGCTATGCCAAGAGTGTATCAAATGCCCGTTGGTCAGCTGACGGAAAGGAAATCTGGTTCATCCAGAAGGGTCAGATTTGGAAAGCCCCTCTAAAGGGAAACAAATTGGGCAAAAAAATACAGATGAGTGATGTCCCCAACGGAGTCGCTGAATTCAGGCTCTCTCCTGACGGCAAGTCCCTGATTTACATCAGCACCATCAAGAATCCTCTCGTTGACCAGCCAAAAGACCTCGGTTCGGAATTTTCCAAGGCCCAGGCCTACGCCACTGAAGACCTGATGTACCGCCATTGGGACCACTGGGTTACCGAGATTCCGCGCAGCTACTACGTGAAGTCGCTTGACGAGATGGTCAGGGAGAGCAACTCCATTGATATCCTTGGCAATGAGCCTTTCGAGCTTCCTTCAGAACCCTTCGGCGGTATGGAGCAGCTCGACTGGAGCCCTGACGGCAAATACATAGCATACAGCTGCCGCAAGCTGAGCGGAAAGGACTATGCCTTCTCCACCGATACCGAGATATACATATACAATGTAGCTGACGCATCGTGTATGCGCATTCCTATGGACGGAGGATATGACACCGATCCGGTCTGGTCGCCTGACGGGAAGAAGATAGCCTGGCTGAGTATGGAGCGAAACGGTTACGAATCAGACAAGGCGCGCCTCTTCGTGCAGGAATTAAGCGAGGAAGGAGGAAGTCTGAAACTTGGTGAGAGACACGAGCTTACAGCGGACTTCAAGTACAATGCTGCCGGCCCTGTTTGGGCTGCGGACAGCAAAGGCATCTATTTCAATGCCCTTGCGGAAGGACTTCAGGGCATCTTCCTTGCTTCAAGCGACAATGACTTCAAGGACAGCAGAATAGACAGAATCACCGCTGATGACTGGTGGTTCGACTTCGACTCACCTTGGGCTGTTAAGGACAACGGCAATGGAAGCCTGACCCTCCTGACCGGATACTGCAGTATGGACTTCCCTACCGAGTTGGTTGCTGTTAACTGGAGCCCGGATTCCGTTGATTATAAACAGATAAGCACGGAGAACGAGCATATTCTCAGCCAGCTTGACGAGCATAGGACAGAAATGAGGTATATCAAGACCGTTGACGGAAAGGATATGCTGACCTGGGTGCTGTATCCGCCTCAGTTTGATGAAAACAAAAAGTATCCGGCTATCGAAATCTGCCTTGGAGGCCCTCAGGGAACATTGAGCCAGGGCTGGTCATACAGATGGAATTACAGACTGATGGCAGCACAGGGCTACATAGTCGTGCTCCCTAACAGGCGCGGCACGACAGCATTCGGCAAGGAATGGTGCGAACAGATTTCCGGTGATTACTCAGGCCTCAATATGCAGGACTATCTGAGCGCCGCACGTGAAATCAAGGCGGAACCATTTGTCGACAAAATAGCAGCCTGTGGTGCAAGTTACGGAGGATTCTCCGTCTATTATCTGGCTGGTATCCACGAGAAGACCTTTGACTGCTTCATTGCGCACGCAGGTATCTTCGATGAAGAGGAACTCTATTATACCACCGAAGAGATGTGGTTTGCAGAGTGGGACAATGGTGGACTTGGCAGGGGTTACCTTAGCGGCTCGCCTTGGAGCAATTATGCAGAAACAGTGCGCCATTATCAGCATGCACCGAAGATAAAGGTTGAGAATTGGGATACACCGATTCTGTGCATCCACGGCTGTATGGACTTCCGTATTCCATACACCCAGGGAATGGCAGCATTCAACTGCGCACAAATGATGGGCGTTCCGTCAAAACTTGTAATTTTCCCGGAGGAGAACCACTGGATTCTAAAACCTCAGAATGCTCTCTACTGGCATCACGAGTACTTCGGCTGGCTTGACCGTTGGATGAAATAAGCTGTAAGACGAAGCAATTTCACATAACATAAGAGGCTGACTTGCAAGTCAAAATTGACTTTGGGCTCAGCCTCTTTTTCTGTATGTACCGCGATGCTGCAGTTAGCTTCGCGTTGTGACCGTTGACACTGCCGGTGCTTCACACTTTGTGGGTCCCTTTTCGGGAGCGATAGTGATGCCGACAAGTTTTTTCCAAGGAGATTTTGCTGCAACAACCCCGATTCAGGTAAAGAAAAAAAACTATACAAGAATATATATCAAGTTTAAAGAAGAAAAGAAATAACATAACAAGAAATAATTATATATTTGTAGACCAAGTAGTTATAACACTACATAAACCTAATTGAAACAGATGAGACACTGAAGCTTCATTTAATCCCGGACTGGAACGGGATTGGAAAAGCTTACTTATATTTGCGTACTATGTTATTCAGGAGAAGAACCAGAAGAACAATAGCGGATCTTGACAAGTTCTTTGAAATAGCGGACCAGTCTTTGCTGGTCTTTGAAGAAGGCGTTAAAAGCTATCTGTATCACGATGAAGGAAGATTCCTTTCGTCCCTCAAGTCAATTACCACACTTGACGAAGACTCGAACAATCTCAGACGGCAGATTGAAACCAGCATTTATAGCCAACCTGCAATGTCGGGCTTGAGCGGGGACATTCTCAAACTGCTGGAAAGGCTGAACAACATCATCTACACACTGAGCAATGATATGTTCCAGTTTGAAGTTGAGAAGCCCTACATCCCAGTTGAACTCAGGACGGATTATCTTAAACTTCTTGAACTTTCCGTCAAGGCTGCATCTTATGCCATACCTGCTGCCCGTGCGATATTCAGGTCGGCGGATGAAGTTCAGGATACCGTTCACAGGGTGTATTTCTATCAGAGGGAGGCCAACAGACAATCCAAGGAACTGAAACGCAAGGTATTTCAGGAGATGGAGAACCTGAAGCTGAGTGAAAAGTTCCATCTGCGATATTTCGCGCTTCATATTGAGGATTTGTCATCGGCAGCTATGAAAATGGCGGACCACCTGTCCATAATGTCTGTAAGGCGGTATTGACATAAAGTATCGGATTATGTTCGAATCACTTCAGTCTTTGAACGGGAGCGCACTCCTTATCGCCTCTGGCATTGCTGCCGTACTATTCCTCGGTTGTCTCACCCTCGGCTGGCGAGTCTCGGCCACGCTGATTCTGGCGGCATCCATTGCGGGAGCGGACGGCAGAACGGACATTTTCGGAGTCCATCTGGCATTCTGGTGCATCGGAGCATTGGCAGTCGCCATTCTGACCATTGCCTTTGAATGGCTGGAGAGGCTCGTTTTTGCGCGGAGGAGCACCCATTTGCTCCTGAAGGTGAAGGAAAAGTGGATAGCAGGCATCATTGCAACCATACTGATGGTAATCGCAAGCGCCGCCAATCTCCGCTTTTTCGGCGCATATCTAACAAATCCGTCCACGGGATGGCCGGTTACGGCGTTGCTCGGAACTGCTTTGGCAATCCAGGTTATTGCCTGTTTTCCGCAACGGAGAAATGCCATTTCATTGGGATTGCCGGCAATCAGCGCAACTGCAGCACTGATGGCACTTATGCCCGTCATAGCGTCTCCGTCTGCATTGCTCCTCGGTGGGACGGTGATGAACGAAGCGTTCAACCACGAGCCGACGAATTTCGGGAAGAAGGCGGTGGAATTGGCATTGAACATCATCGTACTGCCGGCGATTGCGTTTTGTATGTCGACGATGGTGGTGCATTCCGGATTCACGGAGGCGACGATTTTCATTGTCATAGCCTATTGCATTCCCCTGATGCTGCAACAGAATGCGAAAATTCGCAGAACCGCCAAAAGAAGAGGCGATTACGCGAGGGTCATCGAGGAGGAGGTCAATGAGGAGAGGCGGAAGCTCCACGAGATTGAAATCGACATCATCAGCAAGGAGAAGGAAAACCTCATTAATCTTCTTGATTTGCGCAGAGACGAGCTGAGGGACGTGACGGAAAAGCTTACAGGACAGAGAGAATTCATGCAGGAACTGTACAACAGCATTCAACAGGCAAAGAACAGTCCCGATATCAATGCAAAAGACGCCATTCTTCACGAAAGCTTGTCCAAGATAGCATTGAGATTGAATTTTTCGGATGAAAGAAATGAGATCAACAACAAAGTGGAGGAACTGCACAAGGACTTCAGCATCAGGCTGAAATCCAAGTATCCGCAGATTTCCCAGCAGGAATGCAAACTCGCTGCGCTACTGAGGCTTGAGTTCCCTACCAAGTACATTGCGACGGTGCTCAACATTTCACCGAAAAGCGTGGAAGTTGAAAGACACAGATTGAGGCAGAAGTTCGGTCTGGACAGACAGACCAAACTCACCGACTTCATAAAAACAATATAAACAACATATTTTAACAACACTAAACACACAACTGAAATGAAAAGATCATTGATTGCTCTTGCAGTCCTCTGTTCGTTTGCGGCATTTGCCCAGAACACGGCTGCCCAGGAAGTTCAGTACAACCAGTATGGTGTGAAGGTGTCCGCAGAGCCTCTCGTAACCGAGAATCAGGACGGTATCCTTGTGCACAGGTCAACAAACGACTCGGGCTTCAAAGTATGGCTTGATATGCGTGTTCAGGCTGACGGAGCCGCTTTCTTTGGCGAGAACGAAGATTTCGACCCTATTGGCAACGGCCTCTCGATCAGACGCGCACGCTTCGCTGTAAAGAGCCAGATTACCAAGGACTGGTACGGTGAAATCGATATGGATATGGCGAACGGCGTGTTCGAGCTCAAGGACGCCATCATCAGATACGACGGTATCCGCAATACTCAAATCCAGATCGGTAACTTCAAGGAGTTCTTCTCTATCCAGAGAAACAATTCTTCCCGTTATCTCCAGTTTATGGAGCGCCCTATGGTTACACAGGCACTTGCGCCTTCACGCCACATCGGAGCCAACATCAAGTGGGCAAAGAACTGGCTTTGGCTCTCCGGAGGCGTATTCGGACAGACCATTGACAATCTTGAAACAAGAACCTTCGTTGAAGATGCGAACAAGGACTTCGGCAAGAGCCAGGGACTTTCATACACAGGAAAGTTCGTCGTTATGCCGGGTTATAACAACGAGAACTGGGGGCTCCACCTTGCAGGAGCGCTCTCATACCGCCAGCCAAACATCGATGACGAGCAGATGAGCCTTTCTCCAGGTAACTACGTAAGGTTCAGCACCAGAAACTCTAACTCGATCAACAGGAAGAAATACATTGACACCGGTGAAATCGCCGACGTTGACCACGACCTCCTCTACACCGCAGAGCTTGCAGGCTACTACAAGGGACTCCGTTTCGAGGGAGCTTATATTGCTGATGACAATTTCGTGACCACATCCAGCACTCCGAACCACCTCTGGGGATGGTACGCCCAGGCAGGTTACCTCCTTTTCGGAGGCCGTCAGAGATATGACAGCAACGGAGCAAAGTTCACAAGAGTCTCAAGAGGCCGCGAATGGGGTGACATCGAGCTCTGTGCCCGCTACGAATACATTGATTTCAACGCCCCTGCACTTATGGCAGGTTCAGCTGAGGCCTATGCACTCGGAATCAACTATTACATCAACAACAATGTGAAGTTCGTAGTGAACTACCAGTACAACAACAACGACAGATACGCCAACGGCAAGGGCAACAAGTTCCTCGTAGGCTATGACTCGAAAGGCAACCCGACATCAGATTACAAGAAGATTGCCGCCGAGAACGGCGAGGCCGGTGTTGACTACCAAATGCTCGCAGTACGTTTTGAGATCAACTTCTAATTCCGAACGACAATGAAAAAGATATTTTCACTTATGGCAATTGTCCTTCCGTTTGTGCTCTCGTCTTGCGTGAAGGATGAAATGTATGAGGGACCTACCAATATCGAAAGCGTCTCCATCAACCCCGAGGCACCAACCTCAAACGATGAAGTCACAGTCACTGCAAAGTGCAGTGGACTCCAGGATATTACATCAGCCGAACTTAGCTACAACGGCAATGTAGTAGCGATGACGGTTTCCGGAATGACCTGCACAGGCGTCATTCCAAAGCTTGCTGACAAGACCGAGGTGACCGTAGTGGTAACCGTAAAGAACAGCGCAGGCTTCGAAACCAAATCGGCGGAAAAGAACTACAAGGTCGGCAATCCTGCAACAGACTGGAGCAAGGTGAAGCTCAACGAACTCTACGGTGCCGGTGCCGACAACGAGAAAGCCATCGAGCTGTACAACGGAACCGACTTCGAAGTCAGCCTCGAAGGTGTTACCATCCTGAAGGACGAGGAACTCTCCTGGACCGGTATCAAGGGTGAGGTTATTCCTGCACACGGAGTATTCGCAATCGTTGGAGCAAAGGGAACAACCGAAAGAGGTTTCTCATCAGGTTTCTCTGCAAAGAAATCCGTTCTCATCCAGCTCAATGACCCTAACGGCAAGGAAATCGACAGATTCCAGAGAGGTGAAAAGGGCAACGCCTGGGGCAACCAGGGCCTTTCAAACAACTCAGGTTCCTGGAGCCGCATACCTGACGGTACAGGAAAGTTTATGATTACAGCGGAACATTCAATCGGCAGCCTCAACGCATCAAGCGGCACTGAGGACCCTACCGTAGTTCAGTAATTGACAGACATATTCAGGACAATCATATATAAATCAAATACTTGTAATGGCAAAAGAAGAATTGAAAATCGGCGAAATCTCGAAACCGCGTTTCGAGTTCCGCTCATTCGGCCAGGACTTCAGTGCAGCTGCAGCCCGTATGGCTCGTCTCTCGGTTCCTGTTCCGGAAAAAGTCTGGGAACGTGAAAGCGACGAAATCTACATCATTTCAAACAGGAACGACATAAACAACACCAAGATCCGCAACGGCAAGATGGACATCAAGACCTATGTCCAGACAGTTGACGGACTCGAGCAGTGGAATCCGCTGATGAAGGGAGAATTCCCTATCAGCAAAGAGGTTCTCGAGAAGGAAGTCTTCCCAGCATTTATGGTGGAAATGCCTGCCCTTGACAAGGACAGCTACACCTTTGAGGAATTCATTGCAATGGTCAAGGCCAATCCGGATCTGGCAGCGGTACGGGTTCACAAGCAGCGCTTCGGCTATATGGTCAACAACACAATCTGCGAGGTCGGCAATGTACTCATCAACGGCGCCAAGGTTGTCACCATCAACTCCGAATCCACGGAAATCGAAGACATCAAGAAGACCATCTCAGACTGCGGTCTCGAAGGAGTGGAGAACATCAACTACCTTCAGGCAATCAAGCGTGTGATCGGTATGTCAGACAAAGCACTTGCAAACGAATAGGGATATGGCACAGGAAATCGAAAAGAAATTTCTCGTCAAAGGAGAATTCAAGGCTGAGGCCGTAAAGGCAACACGCATTACCCAGGGTTATCTGTGTTCAGTCCCTGAGCGTACCGTACGCATTCGCGTAAAGGGAGAGAAAGGTTTTATCACCATCAAGGGTATCGGCAATGCTTCCGGCGCAGCCCGCTTCGAGTGGGAGAAGGAGATTCCAGTAGAGGAAGTCAAGGCACTTCTCGAACTCGCCGAGCCCGGAGTGATTGACAAGACCAGATATCTTGTCAAGAACACTGACGGCGTTCACACCTGGGAAGTGGACGAGTTCTACGGCGACAACGACGGACTCACAGTGGCCGAAATCGAGCTCGCCGACGAGAACGAAGCCTTTGACAAACCTGAATGGCTCGGAAAAGAAGTGACCGGAGATCCGAAGTACTTCAATTCGATGCTTATGAAGAATCCATACAAAAATTGGAAATAAGACCATAGTTTGAACCGGTGTGGGGAGCCCACAAAGCTCCCTGCACCATTTATAAAACAGACAATGACTCCTATGAACGACGAAAACAAAAGCTTGAACGGTGAGAACCAGGGCTTCGACCCGCTCGATATGAGCAACTACAAAGTCGAGAAGCTTCCCAAAATGCAGAAATCATCGGTGGAAATCTGGCTTTCGAGGCTGGGTATTCCGCTGGCAATCATTGCCTTCGTCGCCATATACTTTAGCCACATAGGATTCATTGACAATCTCAATCTTGAAGGGTTGGCGGATACTGCGGTCAAGAGACTGAACACAATCGGACCAGAAGCATTCACCAAAGCCAATTACGCGATGCTGGCCATCTTTGTCAGCTCCCTCATCCTTTGGATAACCGAGGCAATTCCAAATTACCTCACCTCACTTCTGGTCATACTCAGCACTGTAATCTTCGGAGTGACCACACAGAAAGAAGCGCTCGCGCAGCTGGGACACCCTGTGATGTGGCTCAACATATTGAGCTTCGTCCTCGCCAGTATGCTCGTCAAGACCAGATTCGCCAAGAGACTGGCGCTCAGCTTCGTCATCAAATTCGGAAAAACGGCAAAGGGAGTCCTCTGGAGCTTCCTCATCATCAATATTATCCTGTCAATGTTCATCTCCGCCACCACCGTCAAGGCGACCATAATGCTCCCTATCTTTATGGTTGTCTGCGCAATATACGGCGCTTCCAACGGCAACAGGAACAATTTCGGAAGGAATCTTGTCATCCAGAATCTCTTCCAGGTGAACATTGGAGCCAATGCTTTCTACACAGGTTCTGGGGCCCACCTGCTCGCCATTTCACTCATTGCGGGATTCGCCGGAAGCTGCGATTTCGGTTATGCCGACTGGCTGATTGCCTGCGGCCCGATGAGCTTCCTTATACTGATTATCGGTCTGCTGCTGGGGATGTATGTATTCTTCCCTATGAAAAAGGAGGAACAGGTGCCCCAGATTGAGGGTGGACTCGACAGGCTCAAGGCCGAGCTTGATGCGATGGGCAAAATGACCTTCCAGGAGTACAAGGCAGTCGGAATATTCGTGCTCGTTCTGGTTCTGTGGGTGACAAAAGGGACCTTCCACAATCTCGATGAGACCATAGTCGCATTGCTCGGAGCCATTATTGCCCTGCTTCCGGGAGTGGGTGTCGTCAAATGGAACGACGTCGACATTCCTTGGCATCTGATGCTCTTCTCGGCAGGTGCATACACCCTCGGTTCCGGTCTCAATGCCACCGACCTGCCGAACACGATGGTCAATGCAGCCTTCGACGCAATGGGCATCACCGAAGCCACGCCATACTGGGTGCTCTACGTCATTCTCACCTTCCTGATGATGTATTCAGGCTTGCTCTTCCAGTCCAAGACCATCAGGACAATGGTATTCGTACCGATTGCACTGGGAATTGAAGCACGATTCGGCTTCCCGCTGATGAGTCTCTCCCTCCCTGTGGCAATGCTCATCGAACACGTGTACGTGCTTCCTTTCAACAGCAAGCCGGCAGCTCTGCTGTACAACACGAACCAATACAGTCAGACCGATGCATTCAAGTTCGGTATCACGATGATGACCATCTCCTGGATACTCATATTGGTCTGGGGCGCAACCTTCTTCAAATGGACTGGCATTACACCTGGATTCTAGTATAACATAATGATAGACCTCAAGACCAAAATCCACGACAAGTATTCCATCGAATTCAAGATGGGATTCGTAGCTAGAAGGAAGCTTCCGGAAAGCGACTTTTCTGTCTACACCTGGATATTTGTGCCTTCGAGTCTGGACATCAACAAGTTCAGCTATCCAAAAAGTCATTTCTACAGGGACGTCAAGTCCAACATCCGTCTCATAACTCCAAGATTCCTCCTCAGGGATATCGCAGGTGAAGAAAGCGAGCCACTCTCCAGGCTCAGCGCAGCAATGAATTCCTACGCCTCAAATCCTTGCAGGTCCGGCTTCCGGGAATATGAGCATCAGATGAAGCTGTTCGCCACCATCATCAAGAGTTCGTTGAGGGATGAGACCTCCCACATACTTTCCCGCACCAAAGGCAGCGAAATCAAGGAACTCACGCAGCAGTTTACCAAAAACAGCCAAACCGTCTTCGACTCCTTCCACAAACTGAAGACGATAATCAATGCACCTACGGTAAAACCGGAAGGCTACAAGGTTTACTCATTCGCTGACGAATTCATCTGCGACACAATTGTCCGCAATGCAATGAAACTGCTTGAACGCCTTGAAACAGAACTGGAAGCTGATGAAGAAGCCCTTATGCTCAGGGAACTCATTACAAGCATCAACGGGTACAGGCGCGAGAAGGAAATGCCCTTCGTAGAGAGCAGCGACAGGGAGGAAAACAAGAGATATCTCTTCCGCCAAAGCATGTTGAAAAAGTATGTAGAAGGAATATTGTACCTGAGGGCGGACAAGAAAAAAGACGGCGTAGTGGCTGAACAACTTCTGTTCAGCGTCGCCGCCGGATTGGCAATGGTATTCGCCACCGTAGTTGCCTGGGCATTCCAGAGGCACTTCGGAAATCTCACCTGGCCTCTGTTCATTGCCCTGATAATCAGCTATATGCTGAAGGACAGGATAAAAGAGCTGATGAGGTACTACTTCGCCCACAAGGTCGGAAGCCGCTTCTTCGACAACAAGGCCAGCATCCGCTACAAGGACATCAGCATAGGATGGCTGAAAGAGGGAGTGGATTTCATCTCGGAGTCCAAAGTACCCGACAGAGTAAAGGGCATAAGGCGCCAGAGCAATGCCATTGAAATGGAAGAATCCATTCAGGACGAACACGTATTGCTCTACCGCAAATCCGTCCACATCGACAGGAAAATGCTTGATGAAATCACCGTACACAGGCTTGACGGTGTAAACGATATAATGCGTCTGAACATTCACTCCTTCCTTTGGGATATGGACAATCCCACTATGCCGACACGCGTTCTGGACAGGAACGGGAAACTCTGCAGCGTAGATCTGGAGAAAGTGTACTACATCAACATCGTTATGGAATGCAGTCACGATGATACCACGGATATAAAGCATTTCCGTATCGAGCTGGACCGTGACGGTATCAGGGAAATAAAGGAAATCTGACAGAGCTTGAGTTTTTGTACCCCCTACGCGAATCGAACGCGTATCGCAGGAACCGGAATCCTGAATTCTATCCATTAAACTAAAGGGGCGAGTATGCAAAAGTAGGTTTTTTCAATAAAAAAACCTACTTTTGCGGATATTTCCTTCATTGGGAAGGCAAAAACTCAAGAATATGAAAAACGCGTACATTTTTCCCGGACAGGGCTCACAGTTCCCTGGAATGGCCCGGGACCTATACCTTAACGACAACGGAATCAAGGACCTTTTCGAGAAGGCCAATGAAATTCTTGGATTCAGAATCACGGATATAATGTTCAACGGCAGCGATGAGGATTTGAAAGCCACCAGAGTCACACAGCCTGCAATTTTCCTCCACTCGTATGCACTGGCCAAGAGCGATCCGGACTTCAAGCCGGATATGGTTGCCGGACACTCACTCGGTGAATTCTCCGCACTTGCAGCAGCTGGAGCGATGGACTTCGAGGACGCACTCAAGCTCGTTGCCCTGCGTGCGAGCGAGATGCAAAAATGCTGCGAAGCAGTTCTCGGCTCGATGGCAGCGGTAATCGGTCTTCCGACGGAAAAAGTCGAGGATATCTGTGCCGGATGTGAGGGCACTGTCATTGCCGCGAATTACAATTGCGACGGGCAAGTAGTCATTTCAGGTGAAGTCGAGGCGGTAAAAGCAGCTTGCGAAGCGATGAAGGCGGCAGGTGCCAAACGTGCATTGCCCCTCGCAGTCAGCGGAGCCTTCCATTCCCCTCTTATGGAGCCGGCCCGCGCAGCACTTGGGAAAGCAATCGAAGATACTCAGTTCAGGGTCCCTTGTTGCCCTATATATCAAAACGTTAGCGCGAAAGCAGAAAGCGCCCCCCAGCTCATCAAAGCCAATCTTCTCTCACAGTTGACTTCACCAGTCAGATGGACCCAGTCAGTTAAGGCAATGCTTGCGGACGGCGCTGTAAGATTCGTTGAACTCGGACCCGGAAACGTCCTTCAGGGGCTGGTAAAACGCATAGCAGGAGCTCAAGGCACAGAAGTTGTCATAGAGGGCAAACAGTAAGTCACTAAAGGCTTCTAACTTCAAAATATTTTACATATATTTGTAGAATAGAACTAATTTTACATAACATAACATTCAACTATGGCAAAAGAGAAAAAATTCGTCACTTGTGATGGTAACTATGCTGCATCGAATATCGCATATCTCTTCAGCGAGCACGCAGCCATTTACCCTATCACTCCATCATCAACGATGGCAGAGAACGTTGATGAATGGGCCGCAAACGGCAAAAAGAACCTTTGGGGTGAAGTCGTAAAAGTTACCGAAATGCAGAGTGAGGCCGGTGCTGCAGGAGCAGTACACGGATCACTGCAGGCTGGCGCGCTCACAACCACCTACACTGCTTCACAGGGTCTCCTCCTTATGATCCCTAATATGTACAAGATCGCAGGAGAGATGCTTCCGGCAGTATTCCACGTATCGGCACGTGCTCTCGCATCACACGCACTCTCCATCTTCGGAGACCATCAGGACGTAATGGCTTGCCGCCAGACAGGCTTTGCGATGCTTGCTTCCGGTTCTGTTCAGGAAGCTCAGGACCTCGCAGCTGTAGCTCACCTTTCAGCTATTAAGGGCAGCATTCCTTTCCTCCATTTCTTTGACGGATTCCGCACATCACACGAAATCCAGAAAATCGAACTTATCGACGAAGACGACCTTCGCGGTATGGTCAGCAAGAAATCACTTGAGAAGTTCCGCAAGAGAGCGCTCTCACCTGAGGCTCCTGTAACCCGCGGTACCGCTCAGAACGGTGACGTTTATTTCCAGGCAGTTGAATCAAGAAACCAGGCATACGATGCCATCCCTGACATCGTTGCACGCTATATGGGCGAAATCAGCGAGCTGACAGGCAGACAGTATCGTCCATTCGAGTATTACGGTGACCCTAATGCCGAGAATATCATCGTGGCTATGGGTTCAGTTACCGAAACCATCAAGGAAACCATAGACTTCCTTGCAAAGCGCGGCAAGAGATACGGTCTCATCACCGTTCACCTCTACCGTCCATTCTCTGCAAAGTATCTCCTCAAGGTGCTTCCTAAGTCAGTCAAGAAGATTGCTGTCCTCGACAGGACCAAGGAGCCGGGAGCTCTCGGAGAGCCTCTCTTCCAGGACATCAAGACTGTATTCCAGGGTAACAGGGAGCAGTCTCCGCTCATCATCGGCGGCCGCTACGGTCTGTCTTCAAAGGACACCACCCCTGCACAGATTATCGCAGTATTCGACAACCTTGACCAGAAGGAGCCAAAGGAGGATTTCACCATCGGTATCGTTGACGACGTTACCTTCAAGTCACTCCCTATCAAGGGCGAGATCTCAATCGTAAAGAAGGGCACAACAGAGTGCAAGTTCTTCGGACTCGGTTCAGACGGTACTGTAGGTGCAAACAAGAACACCATCAAGATTATCGGTTCACATACCAAGCTTTACAGCCAGGCATACTTTGATTATGACTCAAAGAAATCAGGCGGTTACACTTGCTCACACCTCCGCTTCGGAGAGGCTCCAATCAAGGCGCCATATCTCGTGAACACTCCTGACTTCGTTGCCTGCCACGTTCCTTCATATCTTGAGAAGTATGACGTTCTCAAGGGCATCAAGGACGGCGGTTCACTCCTCCTCAACTCCCTTTGGGACGAGACTGAAACTCTCAAGAGGATTCCTGACCACGTAAAGGGCATCATTGCCAGAAAGCACATCAACTTCTATATCATCAATGCTACCAAGATTGCGGCTGAAATCGGACTCGGCGGACGTACCAACACCATCCTCCAGAGCGCATTCTTCCGCATCACAGGCATCATCCCTGCAGACGACGCAGTGAAGTATATGAAGGATGCTGCCCTCAAGAGCTATGGCAAGAAGGGTGAGAACATCGTCAATATGAACTATGCTGCAATTGACCGCGGTGGCGAGTACATCAAGGTTGAGGTTCCTGCAGAGTGGGCTGAAATCAAGGCCAAGTTCACCAACCCTAATGCTAACCGCATTGCCCCTGCATTCGTGAAGAATGTAGCAGACGTTGTCAACTCACAATGCGGTGACACCCTCCCTGTAAGCAGCTTCGTTCCTTATATGGACGGTACAATGCCTGCCGGCACAGCTGCATTCGAAAAGCGCGGAGTCGCTGTCAATGTTCCTGTATGGGATCCTGAGAAGTGTATCCAGTGCAATACCTGCGCATTCGTTTGTCCTCACGCTGCCATCCGTCCATTCATACTCACAGAGGCTGAGGCCGCTGCAGCACCTGCAAACGTAAAGATTGCCCAGGGCAAGGCAAACCTCAAGGAGTACAAGTTCGCTCTCTCTATCTCTGTTGACGACTGTACAGGTTGCGGAAACTGTGTTGACGTATGTCTCTCTAAGGAGAAGTCCCTCACTATGGCCTCATACCTTGACAACAAGGGCGAGCAGGCTGCATTCGACTACCTGAACTCAAAGGTTGGCTATAAGGAGGATATCTTCAACAAGGCCGCAAATATGAAGAACTCACAGTTCGCACAGCCTCTCTTCGAGTTCTCAGGAGCTTGCGCCGGTTGTGGTGAGACACCATATATCAAGAATATCACCCAGCTCTTCGGTGACCATATGATGATTGCAAATGCTACCGGTTGTTCATCAATCTACGGAGCATCATTCCCTGCATCACCATACTGCACCAATGCAAAGGGTCACGGTCCTGCCTGGGCAAACTCACTTTTCGAGGACTTCTGCGAATTCGGTCTCGGTATGAAACTCGGTTCAGACCGCATCCGCGAGACTATTGCCGCTGAGTTCCAGCACATCGTTGAAGAAGGCAAGAACGAAGAAGCTGTATCACTTGCAAGCAAGTGGCTCGAGAACAGAAACGACTATGCTATCACCCGCGAGGTTGCTGACAGAATCGTTCCTATCCTTGAGGAAAAGACCTGCGATCGTGCCAAGAAGATTGTCACACTCAAGAATTTCATTCCTGCACGCAGCCAGTGGATCTTCGGTGGTGACGGTGCATCTTACGACATCGGTTACGGCGGTCTCGACCACGTACTTGCATCCGGAGAGAATGTAAATATCCTTGTTCTTGATACAGAGGTATATTCGAATACCGGAGGTCAGTCATCTAAGGCTACACCTGCAGGAGCTATTGCGAAGTTCGCTGCTTCAGGAAAGAAGATACGCAAGAAGGACCTCGGTATGATGGCTATGAGCTATGGCTATGTATATGTTGCTCAGGTAGCGATGGGTGCAAGCCCTGTTCAGTATCTGAATGCTATCAAAGAGGCAGAGGCATACGACGGACCATCTCTCATCATTGCTTACGCACCTTGTATCAACCACGGTTTGAAGGCCGGAATGGGTCTCAGCCAGAAGGAAGAGAAACTCGCTGTAGAATGCGGTTACTGGCACCTCTACAGATACAACCCTGCTCTTGAGGGCACAGATAAGAATCCGTTCTCTCTTGACAGCAAGGAGCCTGATTGGACCAAGTTCCAGGACTTCCTGAAAGGTGAGGTTCGTTTCGCATCACTTTACAAGCTGTTCCCTGAGAGAGCTGAGGAGCTTCTCCAGAAGACAGAAGAGTTTGCAAAGGTTCGCTATTCAACATACCAGAGACTTGCTCAGAAGTAAGCCTTAAGGTATCAGATATAATAAGAGGGTGACCAAGCTATGATTACTTAGTCACCCTCTTTTCTTATTAACCCTGAAGTTTGTAGATGAGGGATAGAGTAAAGAAAATCACATAGTTCGGACGTCCTTAAATTGCTTTCGGAGAGCAGGTTTGAACATAAGCCTCAAATCTGAAAGCCAACGGCGAGACCACTCAAGACACCAATACGCGATAGCTGGAGCTACAAAGAATGAAAGCATCAGCAGCAGAATATCGTACCAGGCAACAGAGCAGCACAATCCGACTATAAAAGTAATAATCGCCTCAATTGGAGCAAGCAAGAAAATTACAACATCCCTTACCGAGTTGCGGAAAGCCTTGTCCTTGATCAACTTATGACAAAGAAAACCATTAACGAGCATAGGCAGCGCAGAAAAGATCGCAAACGGTAACAACAGCGGAAGCAGAATCAGGGCAGCAATAGTCTTACCGACAAAACGTAGCAGAGGATGCTTGAACCCGAATGAACGGTATGAAATGCCTTCTGCCTTTCTCATATTGTCGAATGCTGTCGCAGCATTGAGTTTCTCCTCAAGCAGGGATGCAGAGTCAGCATCGTTCAGGTCCCTCAATACAGATGAAATTACTGCGCGATTCTTCTTCAACCTTTCCTGGAGGCTTGACGGCCTCCTGCCGGCAGTCATAATTCTGGTATAGTCCCAAATCGCCTGATAATGGTCATCGTCAGGAATATAGGTAATTAGCTCGCTCATCCTCTCCTTAAGAAGTTCAAGGAGATGTCTATAGGTTTCGGCATCACCTTCATCAGGATGCTCGCGCATATACGAACTGACATTGATCGCATCACCTATCTGTATAAGGCAGGTGCTTCCGAAGCGGAAATAATCTCCATACTCGAGACCGACCGGAACCACATAGACATCACGGTCATAAAGCTGGTCAACCTCGATTGCCATACGGAAAATGCCTTTCTTAAGGGAGAGCAACGAGTGCATAGGCCTATGGGTGCCTTCAGGAAACATACAGAAAGGTATTCCATCGCCAAGGACAGTATAGACCTCGCTCATAGTTTCGTAGTTCTTGGTCACATTTGACAGGCCGTCTCGGACTCTGACCAAAGGCACAATCTTCAGGAAACGGAGAACCTTAGCTAATGCAGCTTTGTTGAAAAGATCTGCACGGGCACCATAAACAGTAGGACCCTTCCTCATTCTCAATATATTGAGTGCATCAATGAGGGTATTGCAATGGTTCGGAGCGAAAATCACAATACTGTTCTGAGGAATCTTTTCCAGCCCTACAGTCTCGGACCTGAAATAGCTCATTCTTGTTGAGAGGTCCGACCAGAACTTAGTAAACATGTACTGAAAAGAGGACTTATGGATATCAGTCTTCTTCCTGGTTATTCTTCTTCTTTCGCGCATCTTTTAGATTGAATATTAGAGCAATCGTCAAGCCTGAGACTATATGCCATACTGCCCACCAGGCTGTGATGACCAACATACCTCCGTGGGGAGGAAAGTGGCCGAAAATAAGCGGATTGAACAAAAGAACAAGACCCAGTCCCGAATTCTGGATGCCCGTTTCAATGGACAAAGTTCTTCTGTCCTTCTCCGGCAGTCTGAATGACAAGGCGGTACCATAACCGATACCGAGCGCCAACAGGTTATGAACGAAAACGACAAGGAATATATACTTGATGCATTTCAGGAAAGCATCAATATTGCTATAGAAAGAGAGTACGACCATCGCAATAAAGAAAAGGATGGAGAGGTACTGCATAGGTTTCTTTAGAGCATTGGCCAGTTTAGGGAGGAAACGGGAACACAGAACTCCAATAACAAGAGGAATTCCAAGAAGTATGACTATGGTTTTAAATACCTCCCAAACAGGTATGCTTAAATACGGAATTTCAGCCGCCACGGACGATATTCTCAAATAAAGGCTGCTCCAGAACCAGAAATTGAAAGGTGTCATCACTATTGCCAAAGCCGTACTGATGGCTGTCAGAGAGACTGAAAGCTCAATATTGGCCTTCGAAAGAGAGGAAATGAAATTCGAAATATTGCCTCCAGGACAGGAGGCAACCAGAATCATTCCCAAGGCAATCATTGGAGATATATGATCCCCAAGGGCAATGGCAAGAAGAAAGGTCAATGCCGGCAGCAGCAGGAATTGGCACAACGCCCCGACAAGAACACTCTTGGGTTTCTTGAAGACATCAATGAAAACGGAAGGGCGGATATCAAGGGCAATGCCGAACATCACAAAAGAGAGCACAATGTTGATGACATTCATGCCACCAACATTGAGACTCACTTCTATGCTGTCTATCGCAGAACTGATTTCGGGACTCATACTATTCCCTCTCAGCAGTCTTGCCCGGCCTCATTACAAGCTCAACCTTATTGGAATCATTTACAAAAGTTGATGCAAGTGCCTGAATATCAGCAGGAGTCAAAGCCTTGACGGCTGCTTCATACTCCTCTACCATATCCTCACCGAACTCAACCCAATTGGTGAGAGCACTCATCCAATAACTGTTTGTAATCTTTCTTTCAGGAATATTCTTCTCAAGATTCTTGACTGTCTTGCTGAACTGCTCCTCGCTAGGGCCGTTCTCAGCTATCTTTCTTATGCCTTCAAGGGCAATCTCACGGAGTTTGTCTGCAGAGCTTGGATTTGTATCAAAGTAGATTTCCACAACTCCGACTTCCTTTGGACGTCTCTGGAGACTGACACTTACACTCGCGCCATATGTTCCACCCTCTTCTTCACGGAGAGTTTCAACATAAACCATATCAAGAATATAGTTCAATGCGCTCGCAGCGACAGAATTTGCACGGCTATAAGGGATATCGCTTCTGAGGACCTGAAGGACAGTGGACTTTGGAGTCTGCATATCCACCTTGAAGTCATTGACCTTGTTGTCCTTGCTCAAATCGACATTCCTGTCCACCCAATGAGTTGCCTTCTTGCCCTTAGGAAGACTTCCGACGTACTTCTCGACCAGAGGCTTGACAGTATCAATGTCGAAATTGCCCACAATATACATAGTCGCACCGGCAGCATCGCTGTAAAGAGAACGGGTCACTCTTTCGATAGTAGCGAGGCTCGCTTTTGAAACAGTGGTCTCATCAACGAAGACATTGCGAGGATTGTCATTGTAAAGAGTCTTGTAAAGTTGCTTCTGGAACTGATACTCAGGCTGAGTCATCACATTTGGCAGCAGAGCGTTGAGTGAGCTGACTGCATTGGCAAATGCATCCTCATCGAAGCGAGGGTCTGTGTAGTACAGGTACATCAGCTGCAATGCGGTCTCGAAGTCCTTCACTGTTGATGAACCGCTGATACTGCTGTTTAGAGAGCCTATTGACGGCGAAACGGCCACCTTCTTTCCTGCAAGCATCTTCGACAGAGTGGTACCGTTGAAAGAAGAGACTCCGTTCAGATTGCTGTACATAGAATAGAGATTTGACTCAAATGACACGAGGTCTTCATCATCTACGAGGCTGAATCCGCCGTCCTTGACGATTTTGAACTGTATCCTGTCCTTTTCATATTCAGTAGGGAGCAGAATCACCTTCACACCGTTCTTGAGCTCCCACTGGGTAGCGCCATAGAGTATTTCCTTGCTCTTCTTGACCTTTGAACCCTTAAGAGCAGAAGAGTCGAGAAGATCGACTGCAATCTCCTCTGATTCAGGAGCCTGAATCTCCATATTCTTCACAGACTCAACTACCTCAAGCAATTGAGTCTCAGTAGGATGAACCAGACCCTCCTTTTCAGGAGCCTTGTAGAGCAAAACGAAATTCTCCTCAGTAATCAGGCTCTTGGCGTACTCATTGATAAGATTCGCAGGAATCTGCTCGAGCAATGCTTGTACCAGCTGATACTCCTGTTGAGGCTCCATATATGAGTAGTTCAGGAAGAAATTGTTTATCAGCTCAGGGACAAGCTCGGAGTTCTTGCGGCTATCTGCACGCTTGGCATTACTCTCATAAGAAGATACTATTTCTATCTTGGCCCTGTTGATTTCAGCCTCGGTAAAGCCGAATCGTTTCATCTTTTCAATCTCTGTCATATAGGCCTTGAGACCGCTGAAGACTTCGGCCTCCTTTACAGAGACCTGTCCCATCGCCATATCCAGGGTGGTGCAAACTGAACCTATGGAAAGATAAGCATCGATGAACGGAGCTCCCGGACGGCTGACTATGTCACTGAATCTTTCCTGCATTACTCCGCCGATAACTGACTGGATAAGGTCAATCATCAAACCCTGCACGGTATTGTTCAGCATCTGAGGACGTGCTTCGTGCTTCCATATCAGCTCAATGCTGGTTTGAGGAGCCTCAGGGTCGGTGATGATGCCCACCATAGGCTCAACATTTCCAGGGACTGTGATAACAGCCTTCGGTGTAGGATTCTCCGCTGCCGGGATATCAGCGAAAATGGTCTTGATCTTTGCTTCAACCTGATCGACATCGACATCACCCACTACGATAAGAGCTTGAAGGTCAGGACGGTACCAGGTATGATAGAAATCTAGAAGGCTTTGAGGCTTGAAGGTCTGAAGATTCTCCTGACTTCCAATAATTGAAGTGGTGGCGTACTTGCTGTCACCGAAGTAGTACGGATAGGATTTCTCACGTATTCTCCATGAAGCATTTCTGCGTGTACGTCTCTCCTCAAGTATCACTCCCCTTTCCGCATCGATTTCCTCTGGATCGCAGTTTACGAAATGCGAATAATCGTGCATAATGAGCAGACAAGTATCCACAACACTTTCACGAACGAGAGGAATGTTGTTGAGCATATACTGGGTCTGTTCAACACCAGTCGAGGCGTTGATATTGGCACCGAACTGGGCACCAATGCTCTCCAACCAGTTAAGAAGGGTCTTCCCAGGGAAGTTCTTGGTTCCGTTGAAGCACATATGCTCAAGGAAATGGGCCAGACCGTCCTGGTCCGGAGTTTCCTGGATAGCGCCGACATTAGTTGCCAGATAGAACTCGGCACGCTTTTCAGGCTTATCATTATGTCTGATATAATATGTCATGCCGTTTTCAAGTTTGCCGAACTTTACGGCCGGATCATTCGGAAGGACCTGAAGATCCTGCGCCGAAGCTGAAACTATGAAAGTTGCCAATGCAACTGCTGTAAGTAATAACTTCTTCATAAGAATAATTCTATTTCAATTTGATAAAAATAGACAAAAGTGAGTAAATTTGCAAAGATTTCTTATCAAATGATGCAAGGAACAGGCATATGCGCCGTTTTGTATAAGTATTTATTATGAAAAAAGACGTTATGAAGAAGATTATTTTTGCACTCGCAGCTGCTATTCTGGTGTCTTGCACAGCAGCTACAAACGTATTGGACAATCAGTCTTTCGAGATTGTGGAACTTAATGATACAGAGTATGTTTCTCTTGGTGACAAGCCTGCATACATCCTCTTCCAGGATGGAAGATGCAATGCAAGCGTAGGCGGAAACAGCATCTTTGCAGACTACACTGAAGGCAAGAACGGAGCTCTTGAAATGGGAGTAGGCGGTTCGACAAGAATGCTCGTTCCTGAAGAGTATCGCGAAGACGAATTCATCGAGGCTTTCAATGCCATTGCCAGCTTCAAGATCGATGGCAATACCATCGTGTTCTTTGACAAGGACGGAAAGAAGCTCATTAAGGCAGAGAAGAAGTAAATCTGATGTTTGAGGATACACGTATCAGCATATTCCTGGCTGTTGTGGAGGAACATAGTTTCACCCAAGCAGCCAGGAAACTTGGTATTAGCCAACCCGCTGTAAGCCAAAATATTGCAGAATTGGAAAGAGTCCTGGGGACCAAACTTCTGGACAGAACCAGAACTTCAATGAGCCTGACAGAGGAAGGCGTGAAATTCAAGGAGTACGCTGAACAGATATGCTATTGGTACCGCGTGGCTTCAGACGCATTCAGGGGCGGCTTGCCCGAGTCCCTCAGGGGCAGCGGAAAGAAGCAGCGCGACCTCTACATTGGAGTGGGTGACGAGTTCAGGGTCCATCTGGTTCCCGAAGGAAGTGATGCTGTGGACATAGACATTGCCGACAGGGATGGGGGTCTCAGCATCAGGATAGAACAAAAAAAGACGGAACCCGAAAAAGGCTCCGTCCTGTCACTTTTCTGATATCAGCTGATTACTCTGCGCTGATAGCTCCCATAGGACAAGCGTCTGAGCAAGCTCCGCAGTCAATGCAGAGATCAGGGTTGATGCTATATACATCGCCCTCGCTGATAGCTCCCTGAGGGCACTCTGCCTGGCAAGAACCGCATGCTACGCAGATATCAGGTGAAATTTTGTGTGCCATAATTTTATTGGTTTTATTGTACAATACCGATATTCGGCGGCACAAATGTAGACCGAAATTTCCGAATAATCAAATAATGGAAAGGTTTTTGTTTGTACATTTGCAGTATGAAAAGCTTATTCAAAACCATCTGTGCTGTCCTGACAGCCCTTACAGTATTCAGTTTCAATTCCTTCGCCCAATCAGTGGTGGAAGGCAAGGTACAGTTTGACAAAACCGTCCACGATTTCGGTGACATTTATGTCAATGACGGAGCGGTCAGCCACGAGTTCACTGTCAAGAATGTCAGCGACAAGGCCATCATCATCCTCAATGTAGTGTCGTCCTGCGGTTGCACTGCCGTTGAATGGACCAAGGAACCAATCGCGCCCGGGAAGTCTGGAAAAGTCAAGGCGACTTATGACAATTCAGACGGCCCGTACCCATTCGACAAGACCGTAAGCGTCTATGTTTCAGATCTCAAGAAACCAGTAGTCCTCCACCTCAGAGGCTCTGTTCACGAGGTATCCAAGCCGCTGAAGGAAAGATACAGCCTGATGCTGGGCAATTTCGGAGTAAAGACGCTCGAATTCGATGCCGGCAATCTCTCCATCGGGGACACAAAGACTGTAAGTTTCGTTATTGCAAACAACGGTGTCCAGCCTATGGACCTGAAATTCAAGAACATATCCGATGGAATGAAGCTCGCTGTCTATCCGAATCCCGTTCCGGCGATGAGCACAGCCACACTTGAAGTAACCATCACTGCCGACCATTCGAGATATGGAAGGAACTGGTACTACGCCACGCCTGTCGTGGACGGACGTGAATACAAAGCCGTGGGCAAACTGCCGGCCAAGGAGGATGAGGGCAATGGCATCTACACCACCCCCAACACCAGACTCGGACTGGGGAAAAACGAAATCGGAATAGTCGCCACCACCAAGGAAAGGTATTTCGAGACCACCGAGGGCAATAAAGCACCAAACCTGACCTTCAACAAGAGCACGGAAAACTTCGGCAAAGTGAAGGCCGGAACCAAGAAGACCATCACATTCAACTACAGCAACAGCGGCAAGACTGCCACAAAGCTATACAGGCTCGATTCTTCTGCCGACAATGTCAGTGTAAAGGAACTTAACTGTGCTCCTGCTGGCAAGAAAGGCTACGTCACCGTGGAACTCGACACCTACGGTATGCCTGCAGGAGAGCATATCATCGTCCTTAACCTCTACACGAATGCCCCTCTGAGGCCAGTAATAACACTCCAACTCGTTGGTGAAATCATCTGATGCCGATGATTGAATTCGACTTCCTCCCGGATGTTCTGAAAGAGTCGATAGTACTCACATTGACAGTGACAGCCCTGATGTTCATCATCGAGGCTGTCAATATCACGTCCAAGGGACGTATGTTCTCCTTCCTGCACAGGAAGACTTCCGGACAGGTACTGCTCTCATCACTACTGGGAGCGGTCCCGGGCTGTCTGGGCGGTTATTTCACCGTCTCGATGTATTCCAAGAAGATGTTCAGTTTCGGAGCCCTTCTGGCAATGGCTATTGCCACAACCGGAGACGAGGCTTTCGTGATGCTGGCGTCCTTCCCGAAACAGGCGCTGCTCATCTTTGCAGGGCTTCTGCTTGCAGGCATTGCCGCCGGACTGATATATGACCGTTTCAATCAGGATTACATCTCACGCGATGTTGCAGAATGTGATTGCAGCGATGAAGACATATCCGAGCACAAATCGTTGAAGCATAAATTGTTGCACACCGCGAAGCACGGAGTCAGAATCTTTGCCTGGACCTTCGGCGTGATGGCATTGATCGGAATCATTGACCAGATGGTCGACCTCGAAAGTTGGGTGAGCGGCAATGTCGTACCTATGATTATTCTGGCATCCCTGATTGGTTGCATACCCCAGTCCGGGCCACATATGGTATTCGTAAGCCTTTATGCTTCAGGCATTTTGCCTCTTCCTATACTTCTTGCCAGCTGCGTATCCCAGGACGGTCACGCTGGGCTTCCCCTCATTGCCGCCAGCAAAAAGGATTTCTTCAGGCTCAAGGGCATCAAATTCATTTTGGGCATTGCAGTAGGCCTCATTGCCCTAATCTTTTAGGATTTTTTCGTATATTTGTAAGCTTTTGCGCCAATCGCATAGCGTTTTGAAAAGATGGCTGTTAATCAAACGGTAAACTACACCGACGACAATATCAAGACCATAGACGGCGTTGAGCATATCAGGCTGCGCCCGGGTATGTATATAGGACGCCAGGGCAATGGTAACAATCCCGGCGACGGTATCTATATCCTGCTGAAGGAAATCGTGGACAACTCGATTGACGAGTTTGCGATGGGCTTCGGCAAGCAGGTTATCATCAATGTAGAGAACAACGAGGTAACAGTCAGGGATTTCGGACGCGGTATTCCGCTTGATTCGGTAATCAAAGCCACCAGCATACTTAACACCGGAGGAAAATTCGACGACAAGGCCTTCAAGAAGTCTGTAGGTCTCAACGGTGTGGGTACCAAGGCCGTCAACGCGCTGTCTGAAGACTTCTATGTCTGCTCACACAGGGATGGGGAATGTTCCTGGGCGAGATTCGAGCGCGGCGAACTGAAGGAGAGTGGACGTGAGGCCACCAAAGAGAAAAACGGCACCCTGGTCAGGTTCAAGCCTGATGATATGATGTTCCCAGGCTTCAACTATAATCTCGATTTCGTCGAGACTATGGTGAAGAACTACTCCTACTTGAAGAAGGGATTGACCTTGACATTGAACGGAGTATCTTACAAATCCGAGAACGGATTGCTCGACCTCGTCAATGAAAACCTGTCCGACGCACCGATTTACGCTCCGATTCACCTGGAGGGCGAAGATGTTGAGATAGTCCTGTCCCATTGCAATGCATACGGAGAGAACATTTCCTCCTTCGTGAACGGCCAGAACACCCGAGACGGAGGTACTCATCTCGCGGCCTTTCGCGAAGCCATTGCCAAAACTCTAAAGGAATTCTTCAAGAAGAATTACGCGCCCGAGGATTGCCGCCAGGGCATAGTCGGAGCTATCAGCATACAGATTCAGGAACCGAATTTCGAGGGACAGACCAAGACGAAACTGGGCTCCACCTATATGTGGGAGAAGATGGTCAAGGCGGAAGACGGCACTTTCACCACCGATATCGGCCCTACCATACGCAGCTTCGTGAACGACTTCGTATCCAAGAACCTGAACAATTACCTCACCATCCATAAGGAACTGCAGCCCATCATCGAGGAGAAGATCAAGGCATCGCAGAAGGAGCGCGAGGAGATTTCCAGCATCCAGAAAAAGACGAGGGAGCGCAATAAGAGGGCCAATGTCTACAACAGGAAGCTGAAAGACTGCCGCTATCACTTCAACGATAAGGTAAGCGAAAAGACCGCCGATGACATCGAGCGTTCGAGCATCTTCATCACCGAGGGAGATTCAGCGAGCGGAACCATCACCAAGGTGCGCAATGCAAATAACCAGGCTGTCTTCAGCCTCCGTGGAAAGCCCATCAACTGTTTCAAGGAAAGTCGAAAGAAAGTCGCTGAAAACGAAGAACTTAACCTCCTGATTTCAGCCTTGGGTGTAGAGGACGATATCGAGAATCTCCGCTACAACAATATCATCGTCGCTACCGATGCCGATGATGACGGAATGCACATCAGGATGCTGGTGCTGACCTTCATAATGAAATATTACCCGGAACTGATACGCCGGGGACACGTGCACATACTCCAGACGCCTCTCTTCAGGGTGAGGAACAAGAAGGCTACGCGCTATTGCTATTCTCAGGAAGAGAAGGAAAAAGCCATCAAAGAACTGAAGAGCGGAGTCGAGATAACACGATTCAAAGGTTTGGGTGAGATTTCTTCAAACGAGTTTGTGGATTTCATAGGCGAAAATATGCGCCTGGATCTTGTAAAACTGGCCGAGGAAGAGTCAATTTCCGACATTATGGAGTTCTATATGGGAGACAATACCATAGAAAGACAGAACTTCATACGCGAGAATCTGCGCTCGGAAGAGGAGCTTGAGGATGTAAATATCTGATACAAGCACAAAAAGATTTTGTTTTGATAAAAATTATTCTTACTTTTGTAGGCTTTGTGTAAACAAGGCCTATTTTAGTATTCATTATTAATAATCAAAACAAGATGTTGAAATCTTACGAAACCGTTTTCATTGCAACTTCCGTTTTGTCTGATGCACAGATGAAGGAAGCGGTTGCCAAGTACACATCTCTCATCGAAAAGAATGGTGGTGAGGTAGTGTATGAAGAAGATTGGGGACTCAAGCAGCTCGCTTACCCAATCCAGCATAAGACATCAGGTTTTTATCACCTGATTGAGTTCAAGGCTCAGCCGGAGTTCATCGGCAAGCTAGAGACACAGTACCGTCGTGACGAGAGAATTCTCCGTTACCTCACAGTGGCTCTTGACAAGAACGCTGCAGCTTATGCTGAGAAGAGAAGAAACAACAAGGCCAAGAAGACTGCTGAGGCAGAGGCTCCTAAGGCTGAAGAAACCGTTAACGAGTAATCTACAGGAGGAATAACTATGGCACAGACATCAGAACAGAATAATGGTATCCGTTATCTGAACCCTCCTACCGTAGAGGTTCGCAAGAAGAAATACTGCCGCTTCAAGAAGGCTGGTATCAAGTATGTTGATTACAAGGATCCTGAGTTCCTTAAGAAATTCCTCAACGAGCAGGGTAAGATTCTCCCTCGTCGTATCACCGGAACTTCACTCAAATTCCAGAGAAAGGTTGCCCAGGCTATCAAGAGAGCCCGTTCAATCGCTCTTCTCCCTTATGTTACTGACCTCCTTAAATAATTGAGCGCATTATGAAAATCATTTTGAAGAAAGAAGTTGCGAATCTCGGCGAGGCCGGAGAAATCGTAGAAGTAAAGACTGGTTACGCTCTCAATTATCTCGTACCACAGGGTTTCGCTGTTATCGGCACACCTTCAGCTATCAAGCAGCACGAGGAGACCATCCGTCAGAGAGCTCACAAGGAGGCGAAGAACGTTGCTGAGGCTCAGGCTTATGCAGCAAAGATTGCTTCTTCACTCGTAAAGGTTACCGTTAAGATCAATGAAAATGGTAAGATCTACGGTTCAGTTACCCCTGCACAAATTACTGATGCTCTCGTAGCTGCTGGTTTCGAGGTTGAGAAGAAGAACGTATGCATCGTTTCTGAGAACATCGAGACTGTTGGTACATATGACGCAAAGGTTAAGTGCTACAAGGGCGTGTTCGCTGATCTCAAGTTTGAAGTAGTAGCAGAGTAAGTTCTGTTTACGATATATGATTAAGGAGGCTGACCTGATGGTCAGCCTCCTTTTTCGTATGCTTTATGAGTGGCAACGTCAGGGTCAGGGGGAAAACTATGTGTTTAAGCATGGATATTCTGAAGTCTAAAGAGGAAGTATTTGACATCGGATACACCTCTTAGTTGAGCACGGAAGTTCTTGATTTTGGAGTTGAAGGATTCCGCGGAAGCGTTCGTTGAT
>JAQXOE010000025.1 GCA_029098505.1 Bacteroidales bacterium | reverse complement strand
CCGAACTGAAAAACCCGAAGGGAAGCTATTGCGCTCCCGATACAGTAAAGTTCGAGCTGCCTGCAATGGATGATGGCAGCTACGATTTCAAATGCAGCAACGGAAAGAATGAATTCAACGGGCGCTACGAAAAATACAGTCTTTCAGTAGCCAGCAGAACTGACTCCCAAGGGACGAGCATCTTTCTGGCCGACGCTCAGAGCGGAGAACCTGTAACGAGTGCGGATTTCATATTGCTCAACAACAGTGGCAAGCAGATAGCGGAGTACAAGGGAATGAAGCTGGAGGCGTTCACATTGCTACCGAAGGAAATCAGCAAGCAGTTGAAGCTGAATGAGCCTTACAGCCAGCAGTTCTATTGCCGTTATACCGACTCACAGGGCTTCGTGCGCCTCAGCCGGAAAAGCAGCCTGGCCGGAATCGCTGAGCGCAATCGTTATAAGAGCGATAACGTACTCGGCAGGATATTGACGGACAGGACAGCCTTCAATCCTGGAGAGCAGCTGCAGTTCAAGGCCCTGATTTATAAGGAAGGGGCTGACAATAAGCTGGAAACACTGAAGGCGGGAGAGAAAGTTCAGCTGAAACTCCTGGATCCGAAGATGCAGCTGATTGAAAGCAAAGATTTGATTACCAATGCATTCGGCTCGGTAGCCGGCACCTTTACCCTTAAAGGTGAAAGGAACGGCTATTTCAGGCTGCAGCTATTCTACGGAAACAGAATGCTCAGCGAACAGAGGATAAGGGTAGACGAATTCGTACTCCCGACTTTCAGCCTGAGCTTCGATGACAACAAATCCCTCTACTATCCCGGCGATATCATTGAGATGTCCGGCAGGATTCAGGCTTATTCAGGCCATACTCTAAAAAATGCCGATGTAAGATATATAGTCGAAGGCTTTTCAGACTCAGAGACAAAAGAGGGCAAGCTGAATCTTGACTCTCAGGGTCGCTTCAAGCTTTCATTCCAGGCGGAAGGAGAGGACGGAAGCCGGCATTACAGTATCAGAATCACGGTCACGGACGCCACAGGAGAAACCCACGAATGGAGCAGCTGGCTCAGCACTGCCTACAGCCTCCCTCTCTCAGTCCTGATTTCAGATCAGGCTGAAGGCCAGTTCAGCAGGATGGAGGAGCACGATTATCGAAGCGATGAAGACTATAGGGAATATCTCATCAATGAAGACTTCAAGGCAAGTTTCGACTTGAACGGTCTTGAGCGCGAAGACCTCAGCATCAGCTACCGCCTCCTGAAGGGCGACAAAGTGATAGTCAAAGGCAATGCCAGTGCCAATGAGACCGCAAGCTTCTCCTTAAAGGGCTTTGAATCAGGAGAGTACAGTCTGAACACTGTAGCCGAGTGCAAGGACAGGAACGGGAAACTCTACACGAAGAACAGCATTATCAAGCTTCTCCTGGTGCGCGAAGGCGACAGCAGACTCGAGGGCGGCATTGAAAACGTCTTCAAGCCTATTGACTCTGAGAGAATAGGTCTGACACTCGGTTCATCAGCCGGACCTAGCTGGGTCTGCATTGACCTCTACGGTGTGGGCAATATCCGCCTGGCTCACAAGCTTGTACACCTGAACGATCGGCAGAATCTGCAGAGCATAGTATTCGACTATGACAGAAAGCAGTCCAACGCGGTCAGAATCACAGCCATCTACTTCAGAAATTACAGGAGTTACAGCTATAGCTACGACTTTAAGCCAGAGAGAAAGAAAATGGAACTTCCTCTGAGCTTTGTGCGCTTCGAAGACAGGACCAGACCTGCTTCACGCTACAGTTTCCAAATACTCACCCGTCCGGGTGTGGAATGCGCCGCCAGCATCTTCGACAAGAGCAGCGAAAGCATTGAAAGGAATGTCTGGTCGCAGCTACTGTTGCAAAGGGAAGAACTTCCGACCATATACAACAGAGTCAACACCGGCATCGACAGCTCCTTCGGGAACTTCAATTATATAGGTGCAGGTCCGGTCAAGGCTACTATGAGTGTTCGCTCGATGGCTCCTGAGATGAAATACGACAGTGTGGAAATGGTCGAAGAAGATGCCATTGCCGCTGAAGATACAAGAGCAAATGATGCAGGCAATGGCGAAGCCATTCTTGTGCGCGAGAATTTTGCCAATACCCTGGCCTTCGAACCTTTCCTGAACTCCAATGCAGAGGGTCAGATCAGGCTGGATTTCTCGACCGCAGACAAGCTCTCTACCTATTATGTGCAACTCTTTGCGCACGATAAGGAGATGAACAATGCGGTATTGCGCCGGGAAATGACAGTCACGATTCCGGTGAAGGTCTCAATAGTCGAGCCTTCATTCCTCTACAACGGCGACACTTATATCCTGAGGGCAAACGTTTCGAGCAACGTTGACCGAAGCGTCAGCGGCACCCTTATTGCCGAATTCTACGACGGCAAGGACTATAAGTCCCTCCAGCCAATGCTGAGGCTGCAGAAATCCATCAGGGTTGAAGCATTGGACTCGGCCGGAAGCAGTTTCGAGTGCAAGCTGCCCGATGACATCAAGAGTCTGGGCGTCAAAGTAAGCTTCGTAAGCGATTCTGACAATGACGGCTCGGATGCTCTCTTCACCTCCATTCCGGTCTATGCACCAGTGCAGAGCATCACGGAGGCACATTCGGCCATCATCACCAAAGACAATGACAAAGCCCTTACCATATCCGAGCTTAGAGCAATGTTCACCCTCGCTTCAGGAGCCGATGCGGAAGTAAGCGAGCAATCCATTCTGGAAATGGTCAAAACAGCCCTTCCATCAAAGACTGCCCCTGCTTCAGAGAATATACTCGACCTCAGTGAGGCCCTCTATGTCAGACTCCTGAGCGCTAAGCTGAGCCAAGAGCACAGCTTAGAAGCGGAGAGCGATTCCGACTCAGAAGAAGCACAGCTCAGCGACAGCGAACTGATCAGAGCCATTATGGACTGCCGCAATGACGACGGAGGCTTCGCCTGGTTCAAGGGCTTCGAAAGCTCCCCTCTCCTGACTGCGGTAATGCTGGAACGCATCAACTCCCTTAGAGAGAGAAAATTAGACAGCACTTCTGAGGTATTAAACCCGGAAAAGCTCGCCGACACGCTCCTGTCTGAGGAACTGATAGCCGCAGCTGTCCACTATCTTGACCGCTGCCAGTTCAGCGCCAAGATGAAACGCCAGCCTTGGTGCGGAGGTCTCAGTTTTGAGCAATACCTTAGCGTCAGGACAAAATTCTCAGCTATTGAATTCAATGGCGACGAACTCGGCAAGGAGTATAAGGAGTTCAAGAAGGCATTGAAAGAGTATCTGTTCCCGGGGAAGAAAAAAGTACTGCACGACGGAATATTGTCCAAGGCCAGACGCATAAGTGTTATGCATAGGCTCATTGCTGATGACTTTGGACTTGGCCTGGCTCGAAAATGGGGAATCAGTCTCTTTGCGGAGCGCCGAATCAAAAACTCGTTGAGCAAGGAGTACTCATCCCTTGTTGAATACGCCGTAGAGCACAAGAACGGAGCCTGGTACTATCCAAATGCTGTTATGCCATTCCGTGCTTTGCTTGAGAGCGAGGTTCACGCCCACGTGCAAATCTGCGAAGTACTGGAAGAATGCAGTATATATGCCAAAAGTGAGAAGGAAGGCGCCAGAGGCCAGGAGATAGCAGAGGGCATAAGGCTATGGCTTATGGTGCAGAAGGAAAGCCAGAAATGGGATGAAGACGCTGCTTTCGTTGAAGCGATTGCTACCATACTTGACGGAAACGAAAGAACTCTTTCTACCGAAGTGATATCACTTAGCGCCAGTGTCACCACGAGCTTTGACGAAATTAAGGCAAGTGGAAACGGTATGAGGATAGAAAGAAAGTGGTACGTTGAACGTTCAGGTGAATGGAAAGAGCTGAACGCTGGCAACGGACAGGGCGAGATCCAGACGTTAAAGATAGGAGATAAGGTAAAGGCTGAGTACAAGATTTGGAGCGAAGAAAACAGAAGCTTCATCAAGCTCAGTGCAGGTCGTCCTGCTTCAATGAGAGCGCTTAATGAACTGTCAGGAATGATTGGGCGTTGGGTTAGGCCTGTGACTGTGGAGGGGTGGTATGCTCTTACTCCGAATGCGTACAGAAACGTAAAGAGGGATTGCAGTGAATACTGGCTGGAGATTTGTCCTGAGGAGAAGAGTACAATCAGCGAGGAGTTCTTTGTGACCCAGGAAGGCAGTTTCCAGACTCCTGCAATAACAATAGAGTCATTGTACGCGCCTCATTACAGGGCTAATGATAATGGAAGTTCCGCTATTAGGAGTGAAGAGTAGCGTGGGGGATAAGACGTTGTGTATCAACGCTTTAAGCACTTGCCTATGGGTAAAATTTTTCATAGATAAGTGCTTAACTTATTGAATTTCAGATACTTATCCCCTACGCTCTCCGCAGACTGACGTCCAAGGCTCGTTGTTAATACAGGGAGGTTTGGGGACTCTCCCCGTTGTTATTGTTCGTGCTGGACGAACTAAAAAAAGGGATGACCGTCTTGGCCATCCCTTGAAATTTGTGGGAGATGAGGGATTCGAACCCCCGACCCTCTGCTTGTAAGGCAGACGCTCTGAACCAACTGAGCTAATCTCCCAAAATGTTCTCATCGAACAGGACTGCAAATGTAAGGCAATTTTTCGAATCTGCAAAGGTTTTTAAATAATTTTTCATCTGACAGAGAAGAAATACAAGGGCGGGGTAAAATGGTTTCTATAGGCAGTTTCACATTTTGGGTTTCCAGCAAGCTTGTGGCTGCGGATCGTGGGGGATAACGCATTGATAATCAACACAATAAGCGTTCATCTATGAGAAAATTTACTCATAGACAAACAACTAAAACATTGATACTCAATATATTATCCCCCCCCCACATCGAGAGAGAGGGTTAAGGCCAGAGTGGAGTCTTGCATAGTGAGTAAGAGGAAAGGCAAGTACAAGCCCAGTGCGGAGGGATGCATAGCCAACAAGATCATACAACAAAAAAAGCCCTTAAGTCAGTAGGACTTAAGGGCCAATCAAACTATGTTTGCGGAATTACTTTACGAAGCAAACAGTTACACGGTTCTCCTCAGGTGTAGGGAATGGATTCTCCTTGTCACCCTTGAAGCTCTTGCTGATACGTGCAGCGTCTACACCTCTCTTGATGAGCTCACTTTCAACGATGTCAGCTCTCTTCTCTGAGAGGAAGAGGTTGCGTGCAGCAGTACCGGTAGCCTTGTCAGCGTGGCCGGTAAGAGCAACCTTGGTCTGAGGGTTCTCTGCCATAAATGTAGCGATCTCATCGAGCTTAGCGACTTCTGAAGCCTGAATATCCCACTTATTGATAACGAAGTAGATATTCTCCTGAAGCTCAACTGGCTTTGGAGCTACGACTGGTTCTGGTTCTGGTTCCGGTTGCTTTACTACCGGAGCAGGTGCTGGTGCTGGTGCAGGTGCTGGTGCTGGTGCAGGAACTACAACAGGAGCAGGAGCTGGCTTCTTGCCGAAAGCAATCTTGATACCTACGAGACCGGTGTAGTGGTAGTCCATATCGATAGGACCAACCTTTTTACCGTTCATCTTAGAGTTGAAGTGATCGCTGAGTGCATTAACACCACCCTCAAGATTGAGCTTTACAGCATCTGTAAGACGGATGTCAAGACCGAGACCGGCACGACCTACAGCTGATACAGTCGGATTCTCCCAAAGATATTCGAAGTTAGCACCCTTATCAGCAATCGCCTTTGCCTCAGCATTGTTGAAACGAACGTTAGCTCCGAGACCAGCATATGCATAAGGGCTGAGAAGACGGTTTGCGTTTACATTGAAAATATTAGCGAGGTCGATAGTAGCATCGACCGCTCCCTGTACAAAGTTATACTTGTAAACCTCAGTAGCAGCATTTACATTGTTCATAGCACCCTTACCCTGCCATCCGAGAACGTTTCCACGGAGACCGAATACAGGAGTAAACTGATAACCTACAGAAAGGTCAGCGGCAGGTGAAAGAAGATCAGTAAATTTTGTCTCACCGACGGTTTCACCTACACCACCACGAAGCTGAAGGTACCAGCTTGGAGTAAAGTCCTGAGCTGAGAGGCTGAGAGACATTACCAAAGCAGAAAGTACGATAATTGATTTTTTCATGATGAATAAATTATGCTTGTTAGTTCTTCTATTATTTATTCAAAGTAATCTCGGTCGGAGCGGGAGCAAGCTCGTGAATCTGCTTATCTTCAGGAAGTGCCTTACTTGACTGCGTACCATCCTTGAAGGTCAGATACCACTTACCATCCACAAGAACGGGATTCAGAGTAAGCTTAATAGTAGGAGCATTCTCCTCATTACTCATCTTTGTGGTATAACAGATATCATTGTTACCCTGAGTACTGAAATTGAAATAATCAAGAGAATAATCAATAACAGGCATCACAGAGAACCTGAGAATCAATTCATGCTTGTACTCTTCCGACTTCTGATAAATAACATTGTCATGAAGAACATAAATCATATTGACCGCATCCTCCAAAGGTCCATTCTTAAGCTTTTCCATAAAATATTCAGCCATCTGGAGAACCTCACGCTTAGACTCATCTGTCAAAGAACCAAGGAATTCCTTTTCGGCATCCTTCTGAGTCTTTTCTCCATTGGCGCCGGAATATCGCGGTCCACATGAACAAAGAAGGCATATGGTAAAGATAAGTGTCAGAAACTTTTTCATATATGGTCTAAATTTATTAAAAAGGGCGCGCCTCAATGACGCGCCCTCTTTATTGTTTATTCACTATAAGTTAGTGTCTAGTTAGCTGAAGTGTCCTTGGTAGGCTTGATAGTGATGATTACGTCTGCAGGATATGAGCCCCACGCGTACTCAATAGTAAGCTGTACCTTAACCTTGAATGAATCAACGACTGCACGGTCATTCTTGTAGTTGATAACTACATTCTGGAGAGATGCGAAGTCAGAGATATCGATAGGAGAATTAGCCTCAGTGAATGTTACAACACCGGTAGTTTCGTTAACTGTAACAGTACCAAGGGCAATCTGAGCCTTAGGAGTTACATCAGAAATCTTACCCCACTTAGCAGGATCCTTAGTATCCCAGTTGTCACGCTCTGCATTATCAATATCAACGTTAAGCTCGCTGATCTGATAATACTTGTACATGTTCACACCGTTGATAACATTTGCCTCACCGTCATTGATAACAGCCTGCTTGTTCCAGTCAACGATACCAGAGATAGCATCCTTAAGGTAGATGTTGTAACCGGTAACTGCTGACTCCTCGCTATCGGTTGCAAGGTCTGCGAAGTCGATAGTAAGAGGACGTACGAAACGAACGTGGAAGTTAGATGTACCAGCAGGAATCTTGCACTCACCATATGTAGTAGTTACCTGAACGTTAGCAAAGAGAATCTGTTCCTGAACCTTGTTAACCTGGTTGTAATCGGTAACACCATCCTTAGATACATAGAGTCCGTACATATTGAGGAGTTCCTTAGCGACGTCAGTAGTTGCGTAAGTAACAACACCAGCAGGGGTGATAGTAGCTACGAGGCTATCGGCATCTACCTTATCCTTATAGAGACTAAGCTTGTCTGTTGAAAGGACGAACTTCGCGAGCTTGCAAGGCTGAGCATCTGCAAATGCGAATGTTGAGTTAGGATTAAGAGCAAGTTCTCCGTAAACAGCCTTAGATCCCTCAGTAAGCTCACAAGATGGTTTGTAACCTACGAAGAAGTGAGTAAGATCACGAGTGAAGTTAGTTACATCATCTGTAGTTGCATTAGGAACGAGGACATTGATACGTGCAGTGTTGAGAGCCTCAGCATTTACATCGTCGAACCACTCGTTGTTAATCTTATTAGCACCGAAGTCGAAAGCTGCAGCAGGATGAACACCACCAACGAACTCTACATAAACTTTCTGATTATTAGTAGGATTAACGAATCCAGTGTAAACACTTACCTCACCGTCTTTCTTAAGGATAGCTTCTGCATTAGTTTTATTAATAGTCCATAAGAATGCATCGTTGATAGCTGAACCAGCATTATCCTTATGGTAAACTACAGTACCGTAGGCAGTAGACTCAACCAATTCATCCTCTTCCTCATCCATTACATAGGTCTTTTCATCCCATGTATAAGCATTTACAAACTCGTTGTAATCAAGCTTAAGAGCCTCAAGGATATTGTATGTAAACTGCTTCCAAGTAGTCTTATTCATCTGATCGTCGCAGATATATGGAAGCTTATCGAAAGGTTCAAGAGTGATAGTGATAGGATCAGGATTTACTACAGGATCCTTAACAATCTTAATCTTGAAATACTGGCCAAGGATAACATCATCACCATAGGTAACGGTAACGAGAACAACAGGCTCACGACCTACTGCTGAAATACCTTCTTCAGTATCAACACCACAAGGAACGCTCTTCTTAGCGCTGTTATCCCAGTACATAGGAGTGAAATCACCAGTAGCAGCATCTACAGAACCGAATGCGCTCTCAAGGGTAACATTACCGCCAAGGGTATAAGGAACGAGAGAGAAGCTGATAGCAACACCAGGATACTTAGCCTCGAAAGCTGCAAGGGTCATATTCTTCTCATCATTACCATCAAGATAATGGATGTTGAGATCCTTCTTAAGGTTGTAAGCGCCCTTGTTATAAGTAACCTTTACACTTGGTACATTCTTTACAGCATCTGCAGCAGTGTTATAAAGTTCATTCTTATTCTCAGCAGCAACATTGCACTCATTTACAGTGTTCCACTTAGAATCCTTTGTAAAAGCAAGAGATCTAAGATTAACATTGCTGAGCACAACAGCAGCATAGTCAGAATCAACGGTCTTGCCCTCAGCAACTGTTGCGGTAAGGTTCATAACTGAAATCTTTTCAGCAGGGTTAAGGAGCTCAGCGTTCTCGATAACGTAAGAAACGACTACATCACCTTCCTTAGCTTCAACAGCATTTACTACAGGCTTCCAAACCTTAACCTCAGCGTCAGATGTTGCCTTGGTTTTATACTCCTTGTCATAACCATTAAGAGTCCAAGAAGCCTTATCAACACCAGCGAAGGTAGAAGGATTCATATGGTACTCAGCAGTAGCAAGTTCTGCTACAGAAACGTTCTTAACAGTTTCGTAGCTGATGATAGCATCCTTCTCCCACTTGGCAGCAGCACCCTCCTCAGAGGTAACGCCAGCCTCTGTACCGAGAGCCTTTACGGCCTTCTGTGTGTTAGCAGCGAGATATGAGTAAGAAACGGCCTCAACACCACCGTAGTAAAGCTGAGGAACAACTACGAGGCTCTTAAGCTCATTTGAAAGAGCAGCCTGTGCATCGCTACAAGCCTTAACAGCCTCCTCAAGCTTCTCTACACGACCATCAAGAGCCTTGATAACGTCACGGAGAGCCTTGTCGAGGTCAGAAATCTGCTTTTCAAGTGCTGTTTTCAGATCTCCAAGCTCTTTCTGTACGCCCTTAATAGCTTCCTCAAGTTCAGTCTTAGAAGCAAGCTTAGCGATCTTGTCATTGAGCTCTGAAACCTTAGTGTTCAAAACGCTAAGGTCAGCCTTCTTAGCTACTTCAGCCTGAAGAGCCTTGATAGCGTCAGCATTAGATTTGATGTCGCTCTTAAGAGCCTCATCTGCACTCTTGTATGCAGACTCGAGAGAGCTGATACTGGTCTTCACGCTCTGGATATCGCTCTTGAGAGCAGCAATATCCTGATCATGCTTAGTCTGAAGATTCTCAATATCCTTTCCAAGGTTATTGATCTCGTCAGAATAATCTTTAGTACAGCTTGTGTAGGTCAGCGTTGTGCAAGCGAGCGCAAGCGCCAAAGCCATTCTAAATGTTTTTTTCATAAACGATAATAATTAAAATAAAGTTAAACTATAAATAGTATTTCTTTGTAACACATTAAAAATGAGCACTTTTGGCCTATTAGGGCACAGTACCACACAGTAATGGCACAATACTCAATGCACAAAGATATGGAGAAAAATGCTCTTTTGCAAGTCAAAAACTCAAAATCAGCGGAGGAATTTCATATCCCTGTGCGCTACAATGCCAATTTTACAGATTAAAGATGCATCATTTACCACATACGTTGCACGTGTTTCAAAAAAAATAATTATATTTGCAGCAGTAAACGAAAAGGCTACTATGATGTGCTTCAGCAAACAGCTCAAAAAATCCAAAAAGCAGGTAAACAGTCTGCCGGGGCTTGTTGTGATATAGTCTGGAGTATCTGGAATATTGCTGGCAGTCCCACAGGACTGCCTTTTTTTTGCCCGTAAACGGGCACTGAGAATTTGGCCTATGCAAAATGGCTTTATAGGAACACTATACAATTAATATATATGATCGTAATGAAATTCGGCGGAACATCCGTCGCCAGTAAGAATGAGATCTCAAGAGCGGTAGAGATCATTGCTTCCAGGCTGAACAAAAAGCCTGTGGTCGTTGTATCAGCCATGTCCAAGGTAACAGACCTGCTGTACAAGCTGGCAGAAGCGGCAGCATCCAAAAAGACCGATCTTTGTGAAGAGCTTCTGAACGAATTGCGGACCAGACATATCAGGACCGCGGAGGATTTGCTTGAAGGAAAGGCAGGATATCTGCTTCCCGCAATATCCTGCGTGAACGAGATTTGCGACGGGCTCGCCACCACAGTTGGAGCAGTCTGCGCGCTTGGTGAGCTGTCCGACAGAAGCAAGGCCTCAATAGTATCCAACGGTGAGCTGCTGTCTTCGAGCATCATTGCCCACGTTATGAATGCTGCAGGCATACGTACGGAGCAGGTGAATGCCAGGGACATGATAATCACTTCGGGAGATGTCATGAACGGAGAACCTGACCTGGCAAGTATTCAGGATAGAGTACCTGGCATCATAGAGAAGGCTTTCGAGGGAAATGATGCCGTAATAAGCCAGGGTTTCATTTCGAGAAGCAAGGATGGTGTGAATACTGTTCTGGGCCGTGGTGGTTCCGACTATTCAGCCTCCCTCATAGGTATGGCGATCAATGCTGAAGCGATAGAGATATGGACAGACGTGGACGGAGTGCTTACTGCAGATCCGCGTGTAGTGGAGGGAGCGCTGAGATTGAGCCGTCTTTCATTCGAGGAGGCTGCAGAGATGGCCCATTTCGGAGCCAAAGTTCTTCATCCTCAGACCATTGAGCCTGCAGTCAGAAAGAATATTCCTATCTGTGTGCTGAACTCCAAGAATCCGGAATGCGAGGGAACCCTCATTCTGAACGACGAACAGATTGAGGACGGAGTCAAGTCAGTGTCATTCAAGGAGAGAATCCTCGTCATCAATATGTTCTCTACGAAAATGATTAACACTTCAGGCTTTTTGAGCAAGGTTTTTGATGTATTCAAGAATAACAATGTCTCGATTGATCTGATAAGCACCACAGAGGCCAATATTTCTGTAACCTGCGAGGAAAGCCCTAACAACATTGAGAAGGTGATTGAAGAACTTTCAGAATTTGCCAGCATAAGCATAGACAGGGACAAAGCGCAGATTTCAGTTATAGGAAAGAATCTGGTCAATCTGACGGGCACGGTTCAAAAGGTGTTCGACCCTATTGAGGATACCAAGGTTTATATGATTTCACAGGGCTCATCCTACATCAATCTCACGATGGTGGTGGACAGGGCTGAACTGAAAGCTGCTGTAATCAAGATTCACAATTCACTGTTCAATTGATATGAAGGTAATAGTATCCGGATATGGAAAGATGGGTCATATGGTGGAGAACATCCTGAGGCTCAGAAACATAGAATGTGTGGCTACAAGTGAGGACATACGTTCCACAGACAAGGCTCTGGCCAAGGAGTGCGTTTGCATCGATTTCACTACGCCCGACGCCTTCAGGGCCAACTACCGTTTCCTTGCAGAGAATTTCAAAGCTGTAGTGGTGGGCACCACCGGCTGGAACGATATCAAGGACGAGGTGATTGAATGTTTCAAGAGCAGCGGCACCACGATGATTTACGCGTCGAATTTTTCAATTGGCGTGAATGTTTTCTTTGCGGCTGCGGATTACCTCTCTGGTCTTTTGGCAGACGCGGGCGGTTATAGCGCATACGTGGAGGAGAAGCATCATTGCCACAAACTCGACAGGCCGAGCGGCACGGCAAAGACGATTGCCCAGATAGTGGAGGCTCATGGTGTAAAGGTGCCCGACATCGCAGCGGTCAGATGCGGTGAGATTGCCGGCATACATACCCTCGGCTTCGAAGGAAGCCACGACAGGATTACTTTCACACACGAAGCTTTCTCAAGGGAAGGATTCGCTGCAGGAGCCGTAGAGGCAGCCATCAGGACCGAGAGCCTTGAAGGAGTTCACGAATTCAAAGACATCATTTTCCTTAAATAATCGAAGATAACTTCAATATGAGTCAAATACAGTTCAGGGGATGCGGTACTGCACTGCTAACCCCATTTAAAAACAAGGGCACAGAAGTGGATTACGACGCTGTGGCCAAGCTGACGGAAAGACAGGTCGAGGCGGGGGTACACTTCCTCGTTCCATTGGGTACTACAGGAGAAACTCCCTGTCTGACTGATGCAGAGAAAATCAGGATCCTGCAGACGACGAAGGAGCACGCTGCAGGAAAGCCCATTATCGTAGGCGGAGGTACCAATTCGCTCGCACAGACCATTGCCAGTATGAAAGTACTCGAGCCTTACGGTCCCGATGCCTTCCTTATCGTCGTCCCTTATTACAACAAGCCTACCCAGAAGGGCCTTTTCGAATATTTCAAGGCTGTGGCCGAATCCACGGAGAAGGGCATAGTGCTCTATAATGTTCCGGGACGTACAGGCGCGAACATCGAGGCTGAAACAACGCTCAGACTCGCCGAGGAAGTAGAAAATATAATTGCCGTAAAGGAAGCTTCGGGCAAGTATCAGCAGATTTCGCAGATAATCCGAAACCGTCCCGAGGGCTTCTCGGTGCTCAGCGGCAATGACGATGAGACTCTCTCGCTTATGGCGACGGGTGCGGACGGAGTGATCAGCGTCGCATCGAATATCGATCCTGTGAGGATGGTGAAGCTCGTGGAGGCATTGGAAAAGGATGATATGAAGACTGCCAGGGAGCTGCACTACAAACTGATGTCCCTGTTCAAGAACTGCTTCGTGGAAAGCAATCCTATCCCGGCCAAGGCGGCTCTTGCGCAGATGGGACTGATGGAGAACAGCCTCAGGCTCCCGCTTTATCCTGCAACCGAAGCTACTGAGGCCATCATCAGGGAGACATTGAAAGAATTGTTTTAAAAATCAAAGACTATGGAAAAGATAAGAGTGGCCGTAGTAGGGTACGGCAATATCGGCAAGTACACTCTCGAGGCCATTGAGGCCTCATCGGATATGGAATGCGCAGGAGTGGTGAGAAGAAGCGGCTCGGCCGAAGGCATTGCTGAGCTCCAGAATCTCAAGGTGGTTTCGGACATACGCGAGTTGGGCAAGGTGGATGTCGCAGTGCTCGCCACACCTTCCAGAAAGGTGAAGGAGAATGCGCTCAAGTACCTGGAAATGGGCATCAATACCGTTGACAGCTTCGATATCCACAGCGACATCGTCAGCCTTCGCAATGAACTCGATCCCGTAGCCAAGGCCGGCGGCGCCGTGAGCATCATCTCCGCAGGTTGGGACCCGGGCAGCGACTCGGTGGTACGCAGCCTGATGGAAAGCCTCGCCCCGAAGGGCATCAGCTACACCAACTTCGGTCCGGGACGCTCGATGGGCCATTCCGTTGCGGTAAGGGCAATAGATGGCGTCAAGAATGCATTGTCAATGACAATTCCGGTAGGAACGGGAATACATCGCCGTATGGTCTATGTCGAACTGGAGGAGGGCGCTGATTTCGCGAAGGTGGAGGCTGCCATCAAGAGCGACCCTTACTTCGTGCACGACGAGACCCACGTCACTGCAGTGCCTTCAGTGGACGCTCTGAACGATGTGGGACACGGAGTTAACCTCGTCCGCAAGGGCGTTTCAGGCAAAACACACAACCAGCTTTTCGAATTCAATATGAAAATCAACAACCCGGCTTTGACCGCCCAGGTCCTCGTCAATGTGGCGAGAGCCTCAATGAGACAGAAGGCGGGTTGCTATACTATGATAGAAATACCTGTCATCGATCTGCTTGAAGGCGATCGTGACGAGTTGATACGCAGGCTGGTTTAAATCAACTCCAGATCCGAGGACCTGATCCATCCCTGACGACCGTCCGAAAGTTCAATATTGTTCCAGGACCCTACTGTGTCCAGAATCCCGACTTTCGTTCCCTCGTGCAGGATGAACAGGTCCTTGGCCGTATCTGATGCAGGGGAGCTTTTTACAGAACTCACTGCAGCCGTTACAATAGCCTCATCCTGGCTGAAATAGTCATTCTTCTGCCAAATCGAGAAGGACAGGGAAGCCAGGGAAAAGAGCAGGCAAAGCAGGGCTCCGAAGAAGCCAAGGCGCTTGTTTGCAGAGGTCTTTGCAAGGTAGAAGAGCAGGGCTCCTGCGAGAGTCAGGGCAAGCAAGAAGAGGAAGAGTCCCACCCAGGCTCCAGAAGAGAGGAGCCAGCATAGCTTCCTGTTCCAGGTTTTCAGGAAAAATTCAGGAACACTGTCGATTTTGTCCTGTATCAGGCTGTTTGCAAACTCGAGATTGAATCTGGAGTCGGCATCAGAAGGATCTAGTTTGAGAGCCCTTTCGTAGTACAGGATGGCGTGGGCATAGTCTCCCTCCTTGAAGAAAGCATTGCCTATATTATAGTAAAGGTCAACTGATTCGAGACCGAGCTGTTCTATGGACATCCAGGCCTCGCGGGCACTTGTCCAGTCTCCTTCAGCGTAAGCTTCAACTCCTGCATTCCACTGTGACTCAGGATATTCCTCCTGGGCTGCAGAGGCTGAAAGCGGGAGGAGCATAAATATTGCAACCAGCGCAGTGACTGCGCCTGATACATTGTTTTTCTTTCCTTTCATACTTGCATCAATAGAAGAAATGACTTCGACTGCACTCCTGTAGTGCGCATCCATTGCCTCGTGACCTGCGTCCGGAGCATACCTCGCGAATTCGCAAGCATCGAGCAGTGAGGTGAAGGACTCGCTGAGAGTCTCGCTGACTCCTGCTTTAATCAAGGCGGCGCTGACATTTTCCTTGCTCATATCGGCAGAGTCCATATTCAGCTTGTCGGAGATGAAGCCCAACAGGGCCTTGTGCAATTCTTCGTAGAAGGCCGTGTAGAGATTGTTGTTCAAATAACCCTGGGCAAGCGAGAGACGCTTGCGGGCCATCTTGGTGGCTGTCCTATTCTTCGTGCCCGCCACATCGGCCCTTCTGGCCAGTATACGGTCGAGGACAAAGCAAAGCACTCCCGCTGCCACGAAAATCAGGACAAGCAGGGCAATGAAGAGGCCCGAGCCGAGGAAGAGAGAACCCTTCTCTGAGAAGCCGGCCTTCCTGGTCCTGATGAATCTGATATCGGAGCCAAGGCTCTTGACATCCTTCCTGAGGCTTCCTGACTGGAGCTGGGTTCCTGCCTGGGTAGAGGCACTTTCATTGCCTTTGGCGACATCGACGACTACCGGGCCGCTGTTCAAGCTCACATATTTGGAATTGCTGACGTCATAGAAGCTGTATTCCACAGGTCCGAACTCGAAATGGCCGTGACTGCGAGGGATGAAAGGGTACTCGAAGGTACGGGAGCCGCTGATATTGCCTCCGGACTTGTCGGTATTTTCGGTGATTTTCACGTCATAAACCTCGAAATCGGGCGGAAAATTGATTTTCGGAGCCTGGAGCAATGACACATTGCCCTTACCGCTCACGGTCACGAAGAGAGAGGCGGCATCGTGGGTCTTGAGTGAGTCCTTGCTCAGGGAGACCATCATATCGAACTTGCCCACTCCCCCGCCGAAGGATGCCGGAGCGCCTGCAGGCAGTTTGGAAACGTGCACCTTGCAGCTTTCAGAGGTGATTCTTTTCCTGATGGTGCGGTAGTCATCCTGGAAGAAACTGTCGAAGATACTGTTGATACCGGTGGAAGGGGCTCTGACATTGACAAGGCAAACCAGCTCAGCCGGTTCTATGGTGATATCGCCGGCCTGCTGAGGTATCAATACGTAAGAGCGGAGGACGGCGGTATTGTAGATATTGTCATTATAGCTTTCGCGCTTGAACTCGATATTGGTTGGGGCGAAGGTTTCCTGGCTCCAGAAGCCATTGAAAGTCGGGAACTTGGCGTCCTCGAAGCCGGCGATATTGACACGCTGGTAGAGTTTGAGAGTAGCGGTTATCGGCTCGCCCACGACGACATTGCTGCGGCTCAGGCTGAGTTTGAGGAAGAGGTCGTCCCTGGCGATTTCGCCCGAAGTCTGGTTGCTGCCGGAAGAAGAGCCCTGAGTCTGGGAGCCGCCGGAAGAGGATGAAGATGAGCCTGAAACCACCTCGACGGAGGTACGGAGGGAGTTGAGTGCATTGCCCTTGATAACGGCACGGGCCTCGGGGATGGAGAACTTGCCGGTCTTTTTTGGCATCAGCACATAGGTATAGGTATACTGGCTGGACTTGCTTCTCTTGCCGTTGATGATGCTGGTACTGGTTGAGTGGCCCTTCTGCGGTCCCCAGACGAGTTGGAAGTCGCTGCCGGGGTCCCAGGAGAATTCCGATGGGGCGTCGTCGCTTTCAATGATGAAAGTGACGTTGAACTGTTCGTCGGCTGCCACTACATTGGGCATCTGCACTTTGATTCCGGCCTGTGCGAATGCAAGCGTACAGGCAGCAAAAAGAAATATAAGGGACACTATTCTCTTCATATTCAGCGATTCTTCTTTCCTGTGTTTACCAATTCTTTTCCTTCTGTTTCGAGCGTAGGAGTTCCGCCTTTTCCTTTTTTACCTTGTCCTGGGTCTCCTTCTCCTTGGCCTGAATGGCTTGGAGCATCTGCTGGGCCTGCTGAGGGGAAATCTTCTGGTCCTGAGGCTGCTGGGACTGGTCCTGATTATCCTGGTTCTGGTCCTGATTCTGATTCTGGTCCTGGTTCTGGTCTTGATTCTGGTCCTGATTCTGATCCTGGTTCTGGTCCTGATTCTGATCCTGGTTCTGGTCCTGGTTCTGGTCCTGATTATCCTGACCACCGCCACCGTTCTGCTGGTCCTGAAGCTTCTTCTTGGCGTAGATATAGTTCTCCTTGGCATCCAGATCGCCCGGATTCAAAAGCAATGACTGTTTGAAGGCCTCGACAGCAGCGGCATAATCCTCCTTCTGGAGGGCAATATCGCCCTGGTTGAAGTAATAGTCACCGGCATATTCAGAAGCGGGAGCCAGATCCTTGATAGCATCAAGGGCCTTTCCTGCTCCGTCATAATC
>JAQXOE010000024.1 GCA_029098505.1 Bacteroidales bacterium | reverse complement strand
CCAACAAACCTTCCGGGAACATCAGTCTCGCCAGGGACTGATAAATTGACAATGTATCAGACATATGTATATACCTTTAAATCCTCCTTCAAAGGTACATACTTTTTCATTTACTCAAACACAGGGTTTTGCACGTGAGCCGTTCCTTGGTCGATGTATGGAAGGATTTGGTTTGTCTTCTGGCTATGGGCGCTTTGACTACAAGCTGGGCTGTTCTGAGCTACCGCAAAACCAACTGATTTTGTCAGAACTAATTCCATAAAAAAACAGAGGCCGACCCTATTCGGTCGACCTCGTCAGTAGCGGGAGAAGGACTCGAACCTCCGGCCTCCGGGTTATGAGCCCGACGAGCTACCAACTGCTCTATCCCGCGATGTTGGACTACAAAGGTACGCAATATATTTGATTTTGCAAATTATTTCGTAACTTTTTTTGAAATGCTTTAGCCGAGGAAAGAAAGTATGCCCTCCAGATCATCCTTGGCAAACTGTTTCTGTTCTCCACTTGCAAGGTTCTTGATCTGCATCAGACCCTGTTCCATTTCGCTTTCGCCGTTGATGGAGATGAAAGGAATACATTTCCTGTCAGCATAATCGAATTGCTTCTTAAGCTTAGTCTGGTCAGGATAGATTTCGGTTGCAATGCCGGCTTCCCTGAGTGCACGTGCCAAAGGGAGGCTGTACTCAAGCTCTTTCCTTCCCATATTCGCCAGGAGCAGCTTGGTGGTGGAACGAAGACCTGCAGGGAATTTGTCCAAGCTCTTGAGTACGTCGTAGATGCGGTCTGCACCGAAGCTAACACCGACTCCGGACATATCCGGAAGGCCGAAAATGCCGGTAAGATTGTCATAGCGACCGCCTCCGCAGATACTGCCGATAGCGAAGTCCAGAGCCTTGACTTCGAAGATTGCCCCTGTATAATAATTGAGGCCACGGGCAAGTGAGAGGTCAATTTCAACGGCTGAGGCAATTCCGGCTGCGTCAATGAGGCCGAAGAGCTCCTCAAGCTCCTCCAAGCCCTTAAGACCAGCTTCCGAGACTAAGCCTGAAGCCGAGCCGCCATTCATCAGTGTGCGCATAGTGGCAATCTTTTCAGCTGTTCCTCCCGAGAGCAGGAGTATAGGCTCGAGAACGGCCACAGCTTCTTCCGTTAGGCCCTTCTCCATCATTTCCGCCTTGACCGCATCGAGACCGATTTTATCGAGCTTGTCAATGGCCACAGTGATTTCCACTACCTTGTCCGGGAAACCGGCAATCTCCGCAAAACCCGTGAGAAGTTTGCGGTTATTTATCTTGATAAGGACATTGATGTCCAGGAGGTGGAAGACCCTGTCGACGATTTGTACGAGTTCAAGTTCGTTGAGTTGTGACTTGCTGCCAATGACGTCCACATCGCACTGGTAGAATTCGCGGTAGCGTCCCTTCTGAGGACGGTCGGCGCGCCAAACAGGCTGAATCTGGTATCTTTTGAACGGAAATGAAATCTCGTTCTGATGCTGGACTACATAACGGGCGAACGGAACGGTCAGGTCATATCTGAGTCCCTTTTCGCATAGCTTGAGGGAGAGGGCCTTGCTGTTGTAACTGTTCTCGCTGCCTTCAAGCCTGAATGAGTCGTAGTCGATTCCGGAGAAGGCATCACCTGAGTTCAGTACCCTGAAAAGCAGTTTGTCACCCTCCTCTCCGTATTTTCCGAGCAGGGTAGAGAGGTTCTCCATTGAAGGAGTGTCTATCTGGGCGTAGCCATAGGTCTTGAATACGCTTCGTATGGTGTCGAAAATATAATTTCTTTCAGCCATTTCCTGTTGGCCGAAGTCACGGGTGCCCTTTGGAATTGATGGTTTCTGTGCCATTGTCTCTTCTATGAAATAATCATACAAATTTAGCAATAAATTGGTATCTTTGGGGTACCAAATATACAAGGTATGAAAAATTTTTTGAAAATGGTATTGGCCGTTGTATGCGGCCTGTTTTTAACGGCAGTGATGCTCTTTATGTTTTTTGGTGGTCTGGTGTCCTCGCTGGCGCCATCAAGCGCTTCTTCATCATTGCCAAAATCCGGTGTGCTTGCCATCGATATGTCCAAGATTTCCATTGCGGAGCAGAATGTGGAGCCTGACGTGATGACTATGGTTCAGGGTGGTGCGTCCATCAGTACTATAGGCATATGGCAGGCGGTCAGCGCTATCAACAAGGCAGCAGAAGATCCTGCCGTCAAGTATATCTACATAAAAGCGGACGGCGCTTCCGGAGGTATTGCCACTCTTCAGGAATTCAGGAAGAGTCTGGCGAATTTCCGTTCTTGCGGCAAACCCGTGATTTCTTACATTGAGTCTCCCAGCACTGCCTCCTACTATATAGCTTCGGTTGCTGACAAGGTCTATATGACTGATGCTCAGGGAGCTTCTTCTATGATAGTGGGAATTGGAAGCCGTCTTGTCTTCCTCAAGGACCTTCTGGACAAACTTGGAGTGAACGTTCAGCTTATTCGTCACGGCAAGTATAAGTCAGCCGGCGAAATGTATGTGAAAAATGCCCCGAGCCCAGAGAACCTTGAGCAGAACCAGGCTATGATAGATGCCGTGTGGAACAGCTATGCTTCGGAAATCGCTGAAAGCAGGGATATGAGTGTGGAAAAGCTGAACTCTGTCATTGACAATCTTGAGTTGAACAGCCCCGAGGACTTCCTGAGCACTGGTTTCGTTGATGCATTGCTGAGTCGCGAAGAACTGCACGCCAAGCTTGCTGACCTTGCGGTGGTGGATTCGTATTCAAAACTCAAGTTCTTCAATCTCCCGGACTATATTGCTGCTAGGCTGCTTCCTGCATCGAAGTCAGGCAATAAGATAGCGGTAGTATATGCAGATGGAGAAATAATCGATGGAGAGGATAAAAGCAATGTCGCCGGCGACCGTTTCGCTTCCGTTCTTGCAAAGGTCAGGGCCGACTCCACTGTCAAGGCTGTTGTTTTCAGGGTCAATTCTCCTGGAGGAAGTGTGCTTGCTTCTGAAAAGATCAAGGCTGAAGTTGAGCTTCTCAGGGAGCAGAAACCTGTCGTCGCATCGTACGGTGATTATGCAGCTTCAGGAGGTTATTGGATCTCAAATAGTTGCGACAAAATATTCTCTGATGAAACTACACTTACCGGTTCGATTGGTGTCTTCAGTATGATTCCTGAATTCAGCAAGGTGATGAAGGATGTTGTACACGTGAATATGGTATCCGTGAGCTCGAACAAGCACACCGATATGTATTCTTTGATGCGTCCTTTCGATGATGCCGAGCGTGATTATATGCAGGCTTCCGTGGAGAATATCTATGACAAGTTCGTGAATACTGTGGCAGAGGGACGTGGACTCGAAGCAGACTATGTGGATTCTATTGCCCAGGGGCGTGTGTGGGCCGGTTCGGATGCTCTGAAGATAGGACTTGTGGATGAAATCGGTACACTTGAAGATGCTATAAACTATGCTTCAGCCCTGGCAGGGGACCCGAGCCGCTCTTCACTGAATGTAGTCGAGTATCCTAAGCCTCTGACTAGTTTGGAAATGCTTATGGAAATGCTGGGCCAGACTTCTCCTGAGGAGACCGTATTCTCAGGCACTCCTTTCGAGAGCGTTGCAGAAGTCCTCAACGATTGGAGCAGAAGGGTCAAGAAGAATCCTGCAGATGTAGTATTCGCCCGCATCCCTTATGCCATTGATATACAATAATTAGATTAGACTGATTTTCAGATATTTACCCTTGAAGCCTTCCGGAATCCGGAGGGCTTCATCCATTCTGAGTCCGACCACGGCAGCTACGTGACCCTCAGCCTCGGCGTCCATTTCGGGGCAATAAATGATGACCGCAGCATCTTTGCGCGCCAGGTCATATTTCAGGTCGGTGAAAAGGTCGCTGAGCTTCTTCTTTCCCTTCATTCCGAAGGGTTGCATCCAGTCCCCCTTTTCCCATTTTCTTAGTGTCAGGGGGAAGGGGAGCCTGTCTGCCCGAGCGCAAAGACTACCGTCGCGGGGCAAATTCCAATCTCCATCAGCATCAAGCAGTTCGAGCTTTATCATACTGCCATTGACCTCATAAATACCTTCTTTTTCGGCAATGATGCTGTCCTGCGCATTCTGTTCTTCCTCCTTGATCAATATATAATCCGGGCCTGTGATGACACTGTGTCCCGGAGCTTTGAAGATCTTGCCGGAGAAGGTGATATTCTCGTTCCGTAGGCGGGTCTCCACCAGGGCGCTCAGGGCTTCCAGGTTCCGTACATTCATACCAAGGGGTTCCAGTGCCCTGAACAGTACGTATTTCCAATGTTTGAGACCTGCCAGTCCCTCCAGACTGATGCGCCCGTCCTTCAGGACCCCGTCTTTGACTTCGTTCCAATAATCTTCGGCAATGCTGTTTTCCTGCGCAAAGTGCTCCATATCCTTCGCAATGGTCTGCAGGTAGGAGGGATTGATTTCTTTGAACACTGGCAATACCTTATGCCTCAGCTTGTTGCGCTTGAAGACCGTTTCTGCGTTGCTGCTGTCCTCGCGATAAGGGACTCCGCGAGTCTTGCACCACTCCTCTATCTCCTCCCGACTCGTATCCAGCAGGGGACGGAGCAATTTAAGCTCGCTGCCGGGTATGAAGCCTTCGGCTGACATTCCCTTCAGTCCCCGTCCTCCGCATCCGCGCAGCAGGTTCAGGAGCAGCGTTTCCACATTGTCATTGGCATTATGGGCGACGGCAACGGCATCGAAGCCTTCGCTGCGGGCCAGTTGGGCAAACCAGTTGTAGCGCAATTCCCTCGCGGCCATCTCGATGCTGAGTCCGTGCTCCTTGGCATATGCGAGCGTGTCGAAATCAGCACGATAGAACTTCAGCCCGCGGGACTTGGCCCATTGCTCCACCAGAAGGGCGTCTTTGTCGCTCTCTTCTCCTCTCAGGTGAAAATTGCAGTGAGCCAGGGCATCCCCGTTCTCTGCATGGCTGAACTTGTCTGCCATGCACATCGAGTCGATGCCTCCGCTGACTGCAAAAAGAATCTTCATTATTTCTGCCTCTTTGGCTTGAGGGTGTAGGTGAAGTTGAAGGTCAGATATTCCTTGAACTGCACTCTCTGGCGTCCTGCAGGATATTTGTCAATATCATCTTCCTTGACAATGAGAATATCATTGTCATAGATAAGGAAGGTCTTGAATGCAATCGAGAAGTATTTGGCAATCTTCCAGTTGATGGAATTGTCCCAGTTCACTCTCATATTTTGAGGCTTGTTCAGATAGTCGGAGAAGAGTACCAACTGGGTCTGATAGTCGAATACATCGTTGATGCTGATCTTTGAATCCAGTTTCAATTTGGCACCGAGCTCGAACTTGTAGCTCTTATAATACGAGCCAAGTATTTCCTCATAATCCTCGTACTCCTTTTTGAGCGGCATACTGTACTTGTTTCTGAGAGCCTCGTTCTTTACTATGGTGAATCCTCCGGTGAGCGGGGCGAAGTTTATGCTCAGCCACTTCTTCGGAGTCCAGTCGATACCAAGACCTATATCGGTGTAGGCAGGGGAGAAGAAGCCGGACATAAGTGTTGCGGCATCCATCCAATCCTTTTTGGTCGGGTTCTCAACTGCCGGATTCTTATACTTGTAGCTGTCCGAGAACTGTGAACGGAAGTTGAAGTTGGCTGAATAGCTGAGGGTCTTGGTGGCCTTGTAGCCCCACTTGCTTTCGAAGTAGATACGGTCGTTGTTGTTCTGCATAAAAGGCTTGTCATCCGAGTAGATGAAGCCGTAGTCCATCTGGAGATGGTTGTTCCAGAAGCTGTCGTCCTTTTTGTAATTTGCAGTTCCGTCTATGGATGTGAGGAGGGTGATGGTATTGTATCCTCCTGCCGCCCAGTTGGTCAGGCTGGTCTCGGTAAAACCGAAGTTGGTGATGAGACTCTGGGTCCAATAGTTCGGTTTTTCTTCTTCCTTTTCTGTTTTGGGAGCATCCGCCATCGCCTTGGCAGCGGCTTCTGCAACACTCTGAACATTCTGAGCATATACAGCAATGCCAAAGCACAAGGCTCCGGCAATGCAGGTGATTTTCTTTGTAAGTACGTTCATATCAATAGGATATAGCGAAAACAACTCTTCTGTTTGAAGGCTTGCCTGAATAGATACACTTGCCCTCTTCCTCACAAACGCAGCTGTCGATAGGAATGCATCGTATCGTAGCCTTGGTCTCGTCCTTAATCTTCTGCTCAGTCTCAGCGCTTCCGTCCCAATGGCAGAGGAGGAAGCCTCCCTTCTGGATTTCGGTCTTGAATTCCTCCCAGTCGTCGCACTTGCGGATATTGCTCTCGCGGAACTGGAGGGCCTTCTCGTAGATATTCTTCTGGATATCGTCCATAAGGGCGTGGATGTGCTGCTCGATGCCTTCGAGTCCGACGGTTTCTTTGGTGAGTGTGTCACGGCGAGCAACTTCCACTGTAGAGTTCGCCAGGTCGCGTTCTCCCATCGCCAAACGGACAGGAACTCCCTTGAGCTCCCATTCTGCAAATTTGAAACCCGGACGGAGTGTGTCCCTATCGTCAATCTTGACAGAGTGTCCCATAGCCTCGAGGGACTTCTTGATCTCATACATCCTGTCCAGAATGGCCTGATGTCCTTCTTCTGTTTTGAAAATAGGAACCATTACGACCTGGATAGGGGCGAGGGCAGGAGGAAGCACGAGACCGTTGTCATCTCCGTGAGCCATGATGAGGGCTCCCATAAGTCTGGTTGAAACACCCCAAGAGGTAGCCCATACGTATTCTTGGGTACCCTCCTTGGACTGATAAGTCACATCGAAGGACTTGGCAAAGTTCTGGCCGAGGAAGTGGGATGTACCTGCTTGAAGGGCCTTTCCGTCCTGCATCATAGCCTCAATGGTGAGGGTGTCGAGGGCACCGGCGAATCTCTCGTTAGGGCTCTTGTGGCCTACTATAACAGGGAGCGCAAGGCAGTTGCGGGCGAAGTCGGCATAAATCTGAACCATCTCGTATGCCTTTGCCTGGGCTTCTTCTGATGTGGCGTGGGCAGTATGTCCTTCCTGCCAGAGGAACTCTGCAGTACGGAGGAAAAGACGGGTTCTCATCTCCCAGCGAACGACATTGCACCACTGGTTGCAAAGGATAGGAAGATCTCTCCAGGACTTGATCCAATTCTTGTAAGTGTTCCAGATAATGGTTTCAGAAGTAGGGCGGACGATGAGCTCCTCCTCGAGCTTGGCTGAAGGATCGACTACGACGCCTTTACCATCAGGGTCATTCATAAGCCTGTGATGGGTTACAACAGCGCACTCCTTGGCGAATCCTGCCACGTGTTCGGCTTCCCTGGAGAAGAATGACTTAGGGATGAAAAGCGGGAAATATGCATTCTGGACGCCTGTCTTCTTGAACATTCCATCCAGCACGCTCTGCATCTTCTCCCAAATCGCATATCCGTAAGGCTTGATGACCATACAGCCCCTGACAGCTGACTGCTCAGCGAGGTCAGCTTTCACAACAAGGTCATTGTACCACTGAGAATAATTCTCGGATCTTTTCGTTACTTCTTTTGCCATATCTTAAGGTATATTTTGCGAATTTTTCAAATTGTTATTAACATTGTGCAATATCATTCGTCCAAGTGACGGAATGAAAATTGCAGGAACAAAGTCCGGCAAAGATACAAAAATTATCACAGCTTTTTTTGTTTTAAACAGAGGATATTATGAAAACACGTTTCTTTATCTTGGCCCTTGCGCTCCTGACTTTCTCATCGTGCGCTTCGTTGGCTACTTTGGCTGACACTGGCGACCAGAAGTATCAGGACGCGATTTACTATAGGCCTCAGACAAATGCTCCCGTAATTGAGTTCGCACAACAGACTGCGAGCGAGGAGCTTATTTCCAAAACCAAGGATTCACGCATATTCGTCAAGACCATAGGCAAGGTAGATACACTCGTAGTGCCGAAGAATATGTCAGCCCGTCTGACTTTCCACAACGACTCGACTACTACCGTATCCCTCTATGACTCATCCTGGCTGGATGATTGCTGGGACTGGAACTGGCATTGGAATTTCGCCTTTTCATCGTGGATTGACCCTTGGTTCTATAGACCGGGTTTCTATGGATACCGTGCCTTCTGCAGCCCGTTCTACGGACCGTACTACGGCTTCCATCCGTCTTATTATTATTCTCCTTTCTGGTATGACTATGCCTTCAATCCTTGGTTCTACGACCCTTGGTACTATGACCCTTGGTTCTATGGTCCGGTATGGTCGGTACATTTCTCGGGCTACTACCCTTGGAACTATTACGCATATGCAGGAGGCGGACACATACATTTGGACCGTCCTCTTCTGAGACCTGAGGTGAAGTCAGTTCCGTCACGCTCCGTGGCTGGAATCGGAAGAAGCGCTTCTTCAGGAAGGATATCAACTGCTTCATCGCCATCTTCACGGGCATCAGCTTCACGAAGCGTAAACTCCCGTCCATCAAGTACTGAGCGTCCTGCAGCTTCGGCTTCAGCGTCCAGACGCCCTGCTGCCGCAACCCGTCCGATATCCCGTTCGGTATCCACAGGCAGATCTGAATCCATCTCATTAGGAAGCCCTTCGTCTGCAGGTAATTCGTCTGTATCAAGCAGCATGTCATCTGCATCACGTCCAGGCTCTTCGGCCACCAGGTCCGTTGGCTCAGCTTCCTCTTCTTCAGCTGTCCGTTCGACAGGAACAAGCAGTGAAACATACCGTCGTTCAAGCGTTTACAATAACAGTTCGGTTTCAAGCGGAGTATCAGGAAGCTCTTCATACAGAAACGTTGAACCTAGCGGTAGTTTCTCCAGCCCTGCAAGATCTGCGGGCAGCTCCTCATCTGTCAGCAGAAGTGCCGGTTCGTACTCTGGCCCTTCTTCATCCGGCGGATTCTCAAGTGGCCGATCATCATCTTCGATGGGAGGCAGCGTTTCCCGCAGCGCAGGTTCATCTGCAGGCGGAAGACGTTAGTTATAGTCGTTCCTTTATCAATTAGGCAATGAAAAGATTGTTTTTTGCAGCCGCATTTGCGTTTGTTGCAACGCTTGCAGTCGCTCAGAATCTCTCTGAGGCCATCAAATACAGCCAAAACGATTATTTCGGAACTGCGCGTTCTATCGCTTTGGGTAATGCAATGACCGCCCTTGGCGGTGATTTGGGTTCGGTAGGTATCAATCCTGCCGGCTCGGCCGTAGCTCCATATTCCCAGTACACCATTTCACCGGGTATAAGTATGAGTTCCAGCCGTTCCGGCTACTCTTCTTGGGCAGATGATTACTACCATAATCAGAACAGGTTATCCCAGAACAAGGGCTATTTTCCCAATTTAGGTTTTACCTTTACCTTCGATACCTATAGGAAGAGCGGTCTGAAGAGCTATACCCTCGGCTTCGTGTCGAATGTCACATCTACCTACAACCAGGCTTTCGAGGCAGTGGGCGTGAATGAGAAAACTTCTATGCTTGGTTCCTTTGCTGTTGGTGCAGCCCCATACAAACCGGGTGAACTCAACAACAAGAGCAACTACTTCTATTCGTCCATTCCTTGGAACTATCTTATGGCATATCAGTCCGGAATGATTGCTGACGCATATGATGAGAATGGAAACCCTATGGTTGATGAGTTCGGCAATTATACCTATCTGGGAGCTACGGAAGGCCTTTTCAAGAACAGTGATGGAACATATGACATCAGGACCCTCGGCGCACTGACCCAGACTTCCAGGGTAAGGCAGATGGGCGTCAAGCAGGATCTTGTTTTGAATATGGGCTTTAACTTCAATGACAATTTCTTCCTCGGTTTCAATTTCGGAATGCCTGTCGGAAATTATGTTTACCGTGAGTACTTCCGCGAAGCAGCCGTCAATCCTGAAGATTTCGCAATAGAGTACAATAACGGTACAGTGGCCAATTTCAGCCATTCCGTATACCAGTACTCGCAGAACAGCTCGTTTGCAGGTTTCTATTCTAAGCTAGGTTTCATCTGGCTTGCTGACGGAGGTTTCCGTTTCGGTGCAGCCTTCCAGACCCCGAGCATGGTAACAATCACCGACAAATGGACTGTTGCCGGCAGTACGTCCTTCACAGACAGCAGGTACAATGCATCCGCGCAGCCTGACCAGAACAGTGAGTACAGTTACAGCCTGACTATGCCATACCGCTTCAATGCAGGTGTAGCCTATACCTTCTGGGACAGGGGCTTGCTCAGCTTTGATTTCGAAATGGCAGACTACGGTATGATGAGGTACAATACCGTTGACCGTTACATTGGAGATTCAGACTACTTTGCAGTAGAGAATGACGTTAACAGGAATTTCGCCGGAATGGCCTTTCAGGGAAGGATAGGAGCTGAAGTGAGACCCTTCCCGGCACTTGCTCTCAGAGTCGGTGCCATTTATTCGACTTCACCTGAATATCTGCGTCTGGACAATAATGGAGAATATATCAATGCAAACACTTATCTCAATAATTATGAGGATTACAGATCTGGCAGGGCATCACTTCACGGGCGCAAGCCTGCGTCGGATTTGAACTGGATATACTCTTTCGGTCTGGGATATTCGTCAAAGGGCTCCTTCTTTGCTGATTTAGCGATGAGAATCAAGCCTCTTCTTAAGTCATATTTTAGTCCTTATACCGATTACGTAGGAAACGGCGATTATTCTCCTGAGATTGAGACCTTCTGGCGCAGCAGCGATATGGTTCTGACCCTTGGCTGGAGGTTCTGATGAGCTGGAAGGGAGCTTTGATTTTCAGTATGGGTCAAAGTTTTTTGAGATAGCTGATGGAATCAGGACCTTCATTGAACAGCAGGTCCATAATTGAAAGATTTGATTTGAAACCGTATTTCCCGGAGAATACCTGGAAGTACGGTTTTTTCAATCCCAGTTCTTCCAGAATGTGATTATCTCTCTTGGGGTGTATCAATTCCCTTAAATCTTCTCCGTATTCATTTGAACCGTGAGGGCTGTAATGGTCGGTAAACCTGATTTCAGCCTTGATGCCTGTCTTTGCCAGAAAGAACTCCAACAGCCTTGTATTCAGTTCGAAGAGGGTTTCAGGTCTTGAGTCGAGTATGGCGAAGAGTTCGTCCTTATAATACTCGAAACAGGCTGAGGAGTCATATGCGGTCGCAATTGCTCTCTTGGTCTGAAGGGGCCAGGGCGTGGACCAGTCCACTTTTATCTGGTTGATTGGGAGGGTATGCGTACCATTTTCGTGGACAACGGGGAAGGATAGTCTCTGGACTCCGTCTCCTGCAAAGTAGTGACAACGGTTGCGGTAGGACTGCTTCTGATAATTCTCGGAGGCTTCAATATATATGACGGAAGGCTCCACCTTGTCCTTGGACAGCGTGAAGCCTTCTGCAATCTTTGCAAAATATTCTACTGGGGGAAAATATGCTGTAGAGAACAGCATTTTACTCTATGCCTCCCTTTTCGTGTATATCTCCTGCGCGGACTATACCCCTCTTCGAATGTGTGACGAAGTTGAGAATTTCATCTTTTTCAGCCGAATCCGGGAAGCCGAAACGAACTCTGTCGCAAGCATCGGAGAAATTGTATCCCCTGTAATATATCATATCGTAAATGTCCTTGATTGTACGGATGGTGTCAGAATCAAAGCCCCTGCGGCGCAGTCCAACGAGATTGACCCCGGCAAAGACTATAGGAGTGCGTCCGCAAATCGAGTAGGGAGGAATATCCTTGTTTACGGCAATGCCACCGCCTATCATCGCATGCTTTCCGATCTTTGTGAACTGATGCACCTTGGTGCCTCCTCCGATTATTGCCCAATCGTCAACATCGGTCTCGCCGGCTATCCCTACAAAACTTACCAATATGCAATGACTGCCGACATTGCAATCGTGGGCTACGTGGACGTAGGACATTATCAGTGTATGGTCTCCGATTCTGGTCACACCCTTGCCACTAGCCTTGGTGCCCCTGTTGATGGTGGCGCACTCTCTGATAGTAACGTGGTTTCCTATTTCCACATAGGTTATTTCACCGTCAAACTTGAGATCCTGAGGTATGGCGCCAATCACGGCGCCCGGGAATACTTCACAATGGCTTCCCATAGTCACATAGGGATATATTACTGCGTGAGGATGAATCTTACAGTTGTCTCCTATGGTTACGTTTTCGTTGATGATGGCATATGGCCCGATTTCGATATTGTCTCCGAGGACCGCATTCGGGCTAACAATGGCTGTAGGGTGGATATTGTTCATTTTCTTTCTAAAATTATCTGCGCACTGACTCAATACAAATTCAGTGCCTTTCTCAATGCCTTCGCAGCATTGGTGTTAATTCCGTGTCCCGGCTTGTATGCTGTAACCTTCGCATTTACCCAAGCGCCACAGAGCCTGATGTCTCCAATGAGATCAAGCAGTTTATGCCTTCCGCACTCGTCAGGGAAACGCAGGACAAGATTGTTCAGGTAGCCCTGGTCAGTGATGGCAAGTTTCTCGAAACCAAGCATTGAACAGAGACTGTCGACCTGTTCATCGCTTACAGGATGCTCTACTATGACTATGGCATTGTCAACGTCGCCACCCTTTACCAGTCCCTGCTTTGCAAGGAATTCTATTTCGTGGAAGAAAACAAAGGTCCTGCAAGGACCGATTTCTGTGGAATAATCGTCGTCAATATTGTAGGAGACGTGCTGCACTCCGAGGACTCTGGATGAGAAATCGACGGTCAGGTCAAACTCGGGTTTGTCCGATGGAGTGAAACGTATGAATGAACCGCTGTTTTCGTCCCTGATTTCAATCTCTTCCTTCAGTTCAAGATAGCGCCTTGGGGCTTCCTGTTCTTCAGTACCGCAGGCCTGAAAGGCCTCAACATAAATTCTGGCGCTTCCGTCTAGTATGGGCACTTCGGCATTGTCAATCTCTATGATGGCATTGTCCACACCGAGCCCTGTGAGCGCAGACATAATGTGCTCAATGGTTGCTACTGAGCTCCCGTTTTCGCTGATGGTTGTGCTTCTGGCGATATTGCTTACATTCTCAGCAAGCGCTCTAACAGTCGCATCGGCACCCAAGTCCGTTCTTTTGAATAAAATGCCCGTGTCTATCGGGGCCGGAAGGACGGTCATTCGGGAATGTACTCCCGTATGAAGACCTTTGCCTTCGAATTTGCAGGCCTTTTTGAGGGTGTGCTGCTTCTGAGTCATCAAGAATTATTGCGGTTTTTTGTTAATACTCCATTAGTAAAGACTGCAAAGTTAGCAAATAAAAAGCGTCTTTCAAAGCGAAGTCCCTGGTCAATTGCCCCTTACTTCCCGTTGCGCCTGAAAACGGCGTAGCTGCGCATATAGTTGTTGATGTCGATGGCAGGCATTCCCAGAAGTTTCTCTCCGCTCTTGCGGACATTGCCAATGACTCCGGCCTGCGCGCCAATGGTAGTATTGTCGGCAATGCTGAGGTGTCCGGCAATGCCTACCTGTCCGGCAATGATGCAGTTCCTGCCGATTTTGGTCGAGCCTGCGATACCGACGAGTGCTGCCATCACCGTATTGTCTCCGATTTGGACATTGTGGGCAATCTGGCAAAGATTGTCAATCTTTACTCCATTGCCAATGATGGTGGATTCCATTTCAGCCCTGTCAACGGTGGTGTTGGCTCCTATCTCGACCCTGTTGCCGATAATGACATTGCCCAGATGCTCGATTTTTTCCCAGCTGCCGTCAGCCTGGGGCGCATTGCCGAATCCGTCCGAGCCGATGACGCAGTTCGCGTGGAGTATCACATTGTCCCCTATCACCATTCCGGGATAGATGCGCACTCCCGGATAGATGATGCAGTCCTTTCCTATTCTGGTATTCTCGCCGATATAGACATTCTCGCAGATCTTTGTACGGTCCCCGATGACGCAGTGCTTGCCTATGCTGGTGAAACTGCCGACATAGACCTTCTTGCCGAGTTTGGCGGAGAAAGCGATGCGGCAGAGCAGTCCGCGATGCCTTTTGTACTGTCTGTTCCTGTTCTTGACATACTTCAGCAGTTCTGCTACGGCAGTATAGGCATCATCCACCCTGATCATAGTGGGCTTGACCGTTCCTCTTGGGACGAAGTCCTTGTTTACCAGGAGTATGGATGCCTCGCTGGTATAGACGAACTGTTCATATTTTGGGTTGGCGAAAAAGCTGAGCTTGCCGGGTTTTCCGTTCTCTATTTTCGCGAAAGAATCTATTTTTGCTTCTGCATCGCCATCGACTGTTCCGTTGAGGATTTTGGCGAGCTCTTTGGCTGTGAATTCCATTGATGTGACTGTTTGATTTGCAAAATTAATAATTTATTTCTACTTTTGCACCTGTGGGACGAGATAGGGGCCGTATGGGTTCCTATTTTTTTGTATTTTGCTATGGATAGAACAGAGCTCGAAAAGGTACTTGCTGCTGCCGCTGAGCAGCACGGAGTGGAGATTTATCAGATTGACTTCGATGAGGACGACAATGTTATCGAAGTGACCATTGACAAGAAAGGCGGGGATGTCAATCTCGGTGATTGCGAATACGTGCACCGTGCAGTCCTCGATGCCTTCGACCGCAATGTCGAGGATTATGCTATGACAGTTACGTCCCGCGGCATCAGTGGCTCTGAGGCTGATGAAATGCTGAAAACAATTGAAAATGAATAAATAAACAAAATGGAAAAGGAAAACGTTGTTACTCTCATTGACGCCTTCAAGGATTTTAAGGAGGAGAAGAATATTGACAGACCTGTAATGATGGGTGTCCTCAAGGACGTCTTCTTGACTCAGATTGCCAAAACCTATGGTTCGGCGGACAACTTCGACGTCATCGTCAACGTTGACAAAGGAACCTGTGAGATTTATCAGAATTTTGAAATCGTTGAGGAGGTGGAGGATCCTGCATCCCAGATGACTCCGGAACAGGTGGCCGAGGAGACAGGCGAGGATGATTACGAAATTGGAGATACCTATACCAAGGAGCTCAGTCTCAAGTCTTTCGGCCGCAGAGGCATACTCAATATCAGACAGAACCTCCAGGGCCGCATTATGGACATAGAGAAGGCCAATGTGTTCAAGAAGTATTCCGAGAAGGTTGGTGAGATCTTCACAGGCGAGGTATATCAGACCTGGTCAAAGGAGGTGCTCATCCTCGATGAGGACGGCAACGAACTTCACATCCCTAAGGAGGAACAGATTCCTGGCGAGCACTTCAAGAAGAATGACACGGTCCGCGCCATTATCAAGAAGGTGGATATGAAGAACAACACCACTCCTTATATTACCCTGTCACGTACTTCCAACGAGTTCCTTGAGAGGCTTTTTGAGCAGGAGGTCCCTGAAATTCTTGACGGTCTCATCACTATCAAGAAGGTGGTCCGTATCCCTGGCGAAAGGGCAAAGGTGGCTGTTGAGTCATATGATGAGAGAATCGACCCTATCGGAGCCTGCATCGGTGTCAAGGGTGGACGTATCATAGGAATAGTACGTGAGCTCAGGAATGAGAATATTGATGTCATTCAGTGGAGCAACAACCAGCAGATTCTTATCCAAAGGGCGCTCAGCCCTGCCCGCATCACTTCCATTGATATGGGTAGCAATCCTAACGAAAAGGTCAAGGTCTTTATGCAGCCTGAGGAGGTCAAGAAGGGTGTCGGCCGTGGTGGCTGCAATATCCATCTTGCCGGAATGCTCGTAGGCAGGGAGATTGAGGTTTGGAGACAGGTTGAAGATACCCAGAAGGACGATGAGGAAGATGTATTGCTCAGCGAATTCACCAATGAAATCGATGCTTGGGTTATCGAGAGACTTCAGGCCATCGGATGCGATACTGCCAAGAGCGTACTCAGTCTTGATCCGGCTGATGTTGCAAAGAGAGCTGATCTCGAAGACGAGACGGTTGAGGATGTTTTCGCTATCCTGAAGGCAGAGTTTGAGGATTAATTATTTTATAGTAAAGGGGTTATATAATGGCAGAAATACGATTGAACAAACTTATCAAGAAATATAATATTGGCTTGCAGGAACTGGTGGCTTTCCTTCGCAAGCAGGGAGCTGACTTGGACGAGAATCCGAATGCGAAAATCTCGGATGAGTATATCCCTGCCCTGGACCGTCAGTACAGCAAGGATCTTGCTCTCAAGGAAGCTTCCGAGAAGGTGGATATCAAGCTCACGGAAATCCTGGAGAAATCAAGCAAGAAGCAGAACTTGAAGAAGGAGGAGGATGAGGAACCTGTAATGGATACGACCATTATCAGGAGCAGCACCCTTACCGGCATCTCAAGGCCTGAGCCTGCGCCAGCCAAAACGCTTGAGAAAGCGGAGCCTGAACCGGAAGTGCTTGAGACAGCTGCACCTGAAGAAACAGTAGCGGAGCCTGTGGTCGAGTCAGAACCTGAAGATAAGCCGCTTCCGGAAGTTGTAGCTGAACCAGAGCCAGAAGTGCAGATTTCACCGGAACCAGAACCCGCTCCTGCAGCTGAAGTCCCTGAAGCAAAAGAGGATACAGCAGTTGAAACATCCGTCGAAACCCCTGCGGAAACAGACGCTGCTGAGGAGTCCGAGCCAAGAGTGGACGAAGCCCCAGAACAGAAAGTTGAAGCGCAGCCTGTTCAGGAAACCGGCGGTTTGAAGGTGCTTGGAAAGATTGATATGTCGCAGTTCGAAAAGAAGAAGCCGAACAAGAAGCGCGAGCGTATCAATAAGGGCAGCCAGAAAGTCGATGTCGGCAAGGTGGGTTCGGATTCGGATTTCTCAAAGAAGAACCACGGACAGAAGAACGGCAATGCCAAGCCGGGCCAGCAGAGGCCGGGAGCACAACAGAATAACAATGGCAAGGGCAACAACAAGAAGAAGGGCAATGAGCGCTTCAAGCCTGAGATGACCGAGGCCGAGCAGGAGGAGATGCAGAAGCAGATCCAGAAGCAGGTCAAGGAGACCTATGCCAAGATGAACGACAACAAGAAGAACAACTTCGGAGCCAAGTACCGCAAGGAGAAGCGAGAACTCGCCAACCAGAGGGCAATGGAGGAGATGCAGGCAGAGGCAGAGGAGAAGAAGGTCCTCAAGGTGACCGAGTTCGTGACTGTCAATGATCTCGCGACCCTTATGAACAATACTCCGGTCGTGAAGGTCATTGGAGCCTGCATGAGCCTGGGTCTGATGGTGTCAATCAACCAGCGCCTCGACGCCGAGACTCTTGTGCTCGTTGCGGAAGAGTTCGGCTACAAGGTTGAGTTCGTCACCGCTGAGATTACCGATGCCATCGAGAGCAATGACGGACCGGACAATGAGGAGGATCTTGTACCACGTCCACCGGTAATTACCGTAATGGGTCACGTTGACCACGGTAAGACCTCGTTGCTCGACTATATACGCAAATCGAATGTCATTGCAGGAGAGGCCGGCGGTATCACCCAGCACATCGGTGCATACAGTGTGAAACTCGAGGACGGCCGTCATATTACCTTCCTTGATACTCCTGGACACGAGGCCTTTACAGCGATGCGTGCCCGCGGTGCACAGATGACCGACCTCGCCATAATCATCATCGCCGCTGACGATGCCGTGATGCCTCAGACCATTGAGGCAATAAATCACGCGCAGGCTGCCGGCGTCCCTATGGTATTTGCTATCAATAAGATAGATAAGCCGGGCGCCTTCCCGGACACAATACGCCGCCAACTCTCGGAGATGAATATCCTCGTGGAGGACTGGGGCGGAAAGTTCCAGTGTCAGGAAATTTCTGCGAAGAAGGGTCTCAATGTGGATCTTCTCCTGGAAAAGGTGCTTCTCGAGACCGACCTTCTCGAACTTAAGGCGAACCCTAAGAAACTTGCTTCCGGTGCAGTGATTGAGTCTTCATTGGACAAGGGTCGCGGTTATCTCGCCACCATTCTTGTTCAGAACGGAACTCTTCACGTCGGCGATGTCATATTGAGCGGCAGCTACTACGGTAGGGTGAAGTCAATGTTCAATGAACGCGGTCAGAAAGTAACGGAGGCGGGTCCTTCGACCCCTGTTTCAGTTCTCGGTTTGAACGGAGCTCCTTCTGCAGGTGAGAAATTCAATGTGCTTGCGGACGAAAGGGAGGCAAAGAGTATTGCCAACAAGCGCGAGCAGCTCATCCGTATCCAGGGCATCAAGACCCAGAAGCATATGACTCTCGAGGAAATCGGACGCCGTATTGCCATCGGTAACTTCAAGGAGCTCAATGTCATTGTCAAGGGTGATGTGGACGGTTCAGTAGAGGCGCTTTCAGATTCGCTTATCAAGCTCTCAACCGAGCAGGTAAGGGTGAATGTCATCCATAAGGCTGTCGGTGCTATTTCTGAGTCTGATATCCTGCTTGCAGAGGCTTCCGATGCCGTTGTAATCGGCTTCCAGGTACGTCCTTCAGCCGAGGCCCGCAAGGCTGCAGAGAAGGAGGGCATCGAAATCCGTCTCTATTCAGTCATCTATGACTGTATCAATGAGGTCAAGGATGGTATCGAGGGTATGCTTGAGCCTGAAAAGAAGGAGGAAGTCACTGCGACAGCCGAAGTCAAGCAGACCTTCAAGATCAGCAAGGTCGGAACCATTGCCGGTTGTCTTGTCAAGGATGGCAAGCTTACTGCCAAGGCTCAGGTTCGCCTCATCCGCAACGGTATAGTTGTCTATACCGGAGAACTTGCATCCCTCCAGAGGGGCAAGGACCAGGCCAAGGAAGTGCCTGCAGGAATGGAGTGCGGTCTCAGTATTGAAAGGTTCAACGACATCAAGGAGGGTGACGTAGTAGAAGCCTTCCAGATAGTAGAAATAAAAAGGACTCTGTAATAACAGGACATGTTCTACAATTCAATCAAGACTCCCGTCATAATGAAGACGGGACGCAAAATTCTGGGGAACATAAACTATCTCCTGAACGATGCTCACCTGTTCTTTCCCGCAAAGATACTGGTGACTCAGGAGAATCTTTATGAACTTTATAGAGAAGCCCTCGACAAGACCGAATTCGAGAAGATACTCTTCATCAAAGGAGGCAATGTCGAGGAAACCGCCAGAATTATGGCAGAGTGCCGTGAATCGGATGCTCTGATTATCGCGTTCGGAGGCGGCAGTGTCCTGGATGCTGTGAAATACAGCGCCAGCACCATTGACAAGCCATATATTACCATTCCGTCGGCCCTTTCCAATGATGCGATTTATTCAACGGTCGCAAGATTGGTGAAGAACGGGCAGAAAGTAGGCTTCGATGTTCAGCCTCCGATGGGTATCATCGTGGATATTGACGTCATCAGAAATTCTCCGAGGGAGCTCCTGCTCGCAGGAATTGCCGACCTCGTATCCAATCTCTCCGCCATCCAGGACTGGCTTTTGAGTCACAATGAGATAGGCGAGCCTATCAATGAGCTTGCGTTTATGCTTGCCAAGGAATCGGCTATGCCTATACTCTACTATTCAGAGGAAGATCTTTTTTCGGACAAACTGATACTTGATCTCGTGAACGGCCTCATTACTTCAGGCTTGTCAATGAGTATTTCGGGCAATACCAGGGGCGCCAGCGGTGCCGAGCATATGATAAGCCACGCCATTGACAAATATTATCCGGAAAAGGCAACGATACACGGTCTTCAGGTGGGCTGGGCTCTCCAGATTATCGAGAAGCGCTACAGGGGAGACGAGTACGGTATCAATGATTTCTTTGAGAGAATTGGACTCAAGAAACTTATTGAGGAAAAGGTCCCTTTCACCGAGGAAGATTTTGATGCGCTTGTGCCGCTTGCAAAAAAGATCAGGAAGAGATATACTATCTTGAACAAGATATAGTACAGGTGATACAACAGGTGAAATGAATACAAAAGAAGGTGACCAAAAGCATAGAATGGTCACCTTCTTTTTTAGAACTTGTTGATAATGAGCTTGTTTGGTTGAGGTACAGCGATTCGAACGCTGACTGGGGGAACCAAAATCCCATGTGCTACCATTACACCATACCTCAATTCCGGACTGCAAATATAGGCTTTTCAAGTGAAAAGCCCAAGTTTTACAGTCCTTTCAGTTATTATTTCCACGCAACGGTCTTCATTACGTCGCTTACTTTCTCGCTCTGAGCTGCAATCTCAATCTCAGAAGAAACGCGGATGTCGCGGCTTGAAGAACCTACGTTGAATTTGTAGTTACCTGCCTCAACTTCCCAAGCGGAAGTTGCCTCGTTGAACGAAGCGAGATCTGCAATAGGAATCACTACCTTTACGGTTTCGCTCTCGCCAGCAGCGAGTTTTGCTGTCTTGGCATAGCCCTTGAGTTCCTGAACTGGCTTGTCCATTGTGGCTGCCGGAGCAGAAACATAGATCTCAACTACCTCTTTGCCTACAGCTGCACCGCTGTTCTTTACATCTACGCTGACGCAGATATTCTTGCCGTCATTTTCAAGCTTGATGTTGCTGTACTCGAAACTGGTGTAAGAAAGACCGTATCCGAATGGATATGATACCTCGATGCCGGCCTTGTCAAACCAGCGGTAACCTACATAGATGCCTTCCTTATGGTTGGTCCAGTCATAGGTCTCGACAGGTTCTTTTTCAACCTTCTCTGTTCCCATAAATGTGCTGAGGTCGAGTTCGAATGCTTCTGCACGAGGGAAGTTTTCGCTTGACTTGTGGTCAGTGAAGTTGATAGGCCAGGTCATTGGAAGCTTTCCTGAAGGGGACTCCTTGCCGCAGAGAACGTCAGCGATGGAATTGCCGCCCTCCTGTCCAGCCTGCCAGCTGAGTAGAATGGCATCAGGAATGTTCTTCCAAGAAGCGGTCTCGATAACACCTCCGATATTGAGGACTACAACGACCTTCTTACCAAGAGCCTGATATGCCCTGCTGACTGCGTTGATGAGGTCTTTCTCCTCCTTTGAAAGGTTGAAGTCAGCCACTGTGCGGTCAACAAACTCTCCTGAGATGCGTCCTATGGTTATGATGGCAGCGTCATCTGACTTTGCAGATGAAGCGATGGTGGCTGCTGAAGGAACGTACTCTGTAGGAAGGCTAGGTGGAAGGAAGGATGCGAGAGGGTCGCCTGCAGGAGCTGCTTTCTTCTCAGCTTCGCACTTCGCCAGATAATTTGTGTACTCTGACTTGATAGTCTCGTTTACGCTATAGCCTGCATTCTTGAGACCGTCAAGAAGAGAAACTGTATAAGCGCGGTTTACATTACCGGAACCGGTACCTCCTGCAATCATATCGTATGATGTAAGGCCGTAAACGGAAACGTTCTTCACATCCTTTGAAAGAGGGAGGGCGTTGTTCTTGTTCTCAAGGAGCACCATACCCTCGACTGCGCTCTGACGGGTCACAGCTGCATGAGCCTGGAGGTCAGGCTTGTTGCTGTACTGATAACCCTTGAAACGAGGGGTGCGGACAACGAGATTGAGGATGCGCTTTACGTTTCTGTCAAGGTCTGCGACATCGATGCTGCCGTTGTTGACACCGTCAATGATACCCTGATACTGGGTAGGACGTCCAGGCTGGAGCATATCGTTGCCAGCCCAAACCTGTGCATTGACATCAGTTCCACCATACCAGTCTGTCATCACGGTACCCTTGAATCCCCAGTCATCGCGGAGTATATTTTCGATAAGCTCCTTGTCTTCAGAGGTATAGGTTCCATTGATTTTATTGTATGATGTCATCACAGTCCAAGGATCAGATTCCTTAACGGTTATCTCAAATCCCCTGAGATAAATCTCGCGAAGAGCTCTGGTCTCTATGATGGAATTGACTCCCGTGCGGTTGGTTTCCTGGCTGTTTGCAGCGAAATGCTTGATGGATGTACCGACACCGTTAGACTGTACTCCGCGAACGTATGCTGCGGCAGTCTTTCCGGCTATAACAGGATCTTCTGAATAGTACTCGAAGTTACGGCCGTTGAGCGGGTTTCTGTGTATGTTGAGAGCTGGGGCAAGGAGCACATCGGCACCATACTCGAGTGTCTCATTTCCAATGGATTCTCCGACCTGCTCAACGAGTTCCTGGTTCCAGGTGCTGGCAAGCAGGGTTCCGATAGGGAAGTGGGTGCAATAGTAGGTGTTTTCATCCCCTTCGCGTGTAGGGTTGATACGGAGTCCGGCAGGACCGTCAGAAAGCACAACAGAAGGAATTCCGAGACGTGGGATGGCGTGGGTTGATCCTGCTGCACCCGGAACCAGTTCGGCCTGAGCACCGATAGTCGCACTGAGGCCTTCGCTGCCTGAGTCCATACCTACACCGGTCACGAGAAGCGCCTTCTCTTCAAGGGTCATAGCCTCTACGATTTTGTCAATGTTCTTCTCGTTGAGTTTGAGCTCCTTAGGGCTGCAGGACGCAAGCATCCCAACAGCCGCTGCGGCAAAAATTACATTTTTTTTCATCTGATGAATGGTATTTGGATTATGTTAGATTGTATGCTAAAATGCAAATCACGCAAATATAAGCAATTATGCTGAGTTATCAGCGCTTTGACTTGAAGAATGCGGACACTATCTCAGAGCATTCATTCTCTTTTACTCCACTGCAGACCTCCGTTTTAGGATGGAGCAGGGAAGGAGAGAAACGTGTATAGCCACGCTTCGGATCGGCCGCACCATAAACGACCCGTCCCAATTGCGCCCAGTTCATTGCTGCAGCGCACATAGGACAAGGCTCGACAGTTACGTACAAACAACAATCGTTCAGGTATTTGCCTCCCATCGCTTCGGTCGCTGAAGTGATGGCAATCATCTCCGCGTGGGCTGTCGGATCGTGCAGCCTCTCTGTCATATTGTGCCCTTTGGCAATGATTCTTCCGCGGCAGACCACCACCGCCCCGATAGGGACTTCGTCTTCGGCTTCAGCGGCCCTTGCTTCGCGCAGCGCTTCTTCGATGTATTTTTCGTCCGTGCTCATATGTTTTCTTTGCAATTGAGCTGCAAATATAGCAAGCTTTCGCGAATGCGGGGACTTTTGCTCCCTCGCTTTTATTTGCTATCTTCGCATCCGGGAACAGATTCCCGCAAGGCTCAATTGCCCGGGGATAATCAAATACTGAACGAAATGGACGCAGTTCTTAAAACCAAACTCTCGAATATCAAGCACGTCGCCCTGGATATGGACGGAACCATATACCTCAGCAACACGCTTTTCCCGTTCACTGTCCCTTTCCTGGAGGGGCTCGGGAGCATAGGAGTCAGCCACTCCTTCTTGACTAACAATCCGACCAAGTCGCTTGATGCTTATCTTGACAAACTGCACGGAATGGGCATTGACGCTGTGCCAGAACAGATGTATACCACTACCATAGCGATGATTGACTATATTCGCAGCCACTATCCCGATGCGAAGCGTCTCTTCCTCCTTGGCACTGAATCGATGCAGTCCCAGTTCGAGGCTGCGGGTTTCGAGCAGAGTACGGATAATCCCGACGACGTTCCGGACATTGTGGTTGCTTCCTTCGATATGACTTTGGTGTATCCCCGCCTTTGCCGTGCAGCCTGGTGGGTGTCCCAGGGCATTCCATATCTGGCTACAAATCCTGACAGGGTATGTCCGACGGATCAGAGAACCATACTAGTAGATTGCGGTTCAATATGCAAATGCATTGAATATGCGACCGGACGCAAACCCGATGTGACCCTGGGCAAGCCTGATCCGAATATGTTGCTCAATATATTGGAACAGAAGGGTTTGGAGCCCGCTGAAATCGCAATGGTGGGCGACCGTATATATACGGATATTGCTATGGCCAGGAATGCAGGGGCTTTCGGGGTACTCGTTCTTTCGGGTGAAACAAGCCTTGAGATGGCTATATCTGCATCAGAGCATCCGGATTTGATTGTGGAGAACATTGCCGAATTTGGCAGGCTTCTGGCGGAAAGCCGGAAATAGCATTCTATGCTGAGGAACAGAAAGATTATGGTCTATGGCTGCGGCATCATACTGCTGCTTGTCCTGTTTGTCTCCGACCTGCTTAGTGGCGACAGCTCCGTCAGCCTTCTCCATCCTTCCGATGCACAGAAACTGATTTTCTGGAAACTGAGGCTTCCGAGAGCCCTTGCTGCCCTTTTGGGTGGTGCGGCTTTGTCCCTGTCCGGATTGCAGATGCAAGCTGTTTTCCGCAATCCCCTTGCGGATCCGCATATTATGGGCGTAAGTGCCGGTGCCAGCCTTGCTGCTGCCTTCGTTACGGCGGCCCTTCCTAACGCATTGAATACCGGCGCCTTGTCGGGATTGTCCCTGGCTGCAGCGGCCTTTCTCGCCTCAGCAGTGGTCACTCTTCTGATTTTGGCGCTTTCCGCCCGCATTGACAATGCAAATGCACTTCTCATCTTTGGGGTGATGGTGGGCTATGTCCTTTCCGCTTGCACCTCGATAATCGAATATTCGTCCTCTGACAAGGCCCTTAGGCTCTTTTACAACTGGTCTGCCGGATCATTCAGCTCGGTATCCTGGCCCCAACTTGCCATAATGGCATCGATGATCGCCATAGGAATCATTGTTTGCTGCCGCAATCTGCACGGCCTCGACCTTCTGCTCTTCGGTGACAGCTTTGCCCTCAGTGCGGGAGCGGATGTCAAGAGAGTAAGGGCTGCAGCTATGTTGTCCACCTGCCTGCTGAGTTCTGCGGTTACTGCTTTTTGTGGACCTTTGGGATTTGTCGGAATCGCCGGCCCCCATATCGCCAGATGGGCTTGGGGCAGCAGTGTTCACGGACGCGTCCTGCCGGGGAGCCTTATTGCAGGTTCGTCCATTGCCTTGATAGCGGATTTACTTTCGGTCAATTTGCCTGTCGCGATTCCGGTGGGCAGCGCAATGGCAGTCGTAGGCCTGCCGGTGGTATTCATAATAATATTGCGCAGTTTAAGGGGGAATGAGTAAAAATGCTTGAAATTGATTCATTGTCAATAGGATACGGTGAAAATGTCTTGATCCGGGAGTTCTCGCTGCGGCTGGAGGACGGGGAATGTGTGCTGATAGCAGGCCGCAACGGTTCAGGAAAGAGCAGCCTGCTGAGAACGCTTGCGGGAATGCAGAGGGCTATGAAAGGCTCTTTTCATTGCAGTGCCGGCAGCATCTTCGTTCCTACCGGAACGATAAGGGTAAAGGGTTTCAGTGTCCTGGATTTCCTCAATACCTCCTCTGCCAGGGAGACTCGTTGGGGCGTGAGCTTTGACGCTGCGGCCGCGGGAAGGAGTTTCAGGGCAATGGAATTGCTCTGTATCCTCGAATTGGCGGACCGCGACATAAGCACGCTCAGCGACGGAGAGTTTCAGAAGGTCTGCGTGGCATCGGCCCTGGCACGTCTTGTTACTGCCGGCAACGGGATTTCTGCGGGCTTGCTTCTTCTCGATGAGCCGAGCGCTTTTCTGGATGTGGACGCCAGTTCAGCCTTACTTGAAACCATTTCCGACCTGGCTCACAGTCACGGTCTTACGGTGCTGTTCTCATCCCACGACATATATGCTGCAATGAAGTATTCGGACCGCGTGCTTTCGATTTCTTCGGAGGGCTCCGTCTGTCTTTCTGGCTGCGGGGACCGGGAAAAGATTTCCGCTTTGGGCAGGGCCTTCAAACAGATAAATAAGTGAAACTTTTTTTGCTTGAAATGAAACTTTTTTCAGTGAAAAAGGGTAACTTTGAATTTGTATGAACGGAAAATTATTTCTTATAGACGGTCACGCCTTGGTTTTCAAGATGTACTACGCCTTTCTGAGGCGTCCTATGATCAATTCCAAAGGCGTGGATACATCGATTCTATTCGGTTTTACCAAGTATCTCCTCGAGATGGTGGAGAGGGAGAAGCCGACCCATCTGGCCGTAGCTTTCGACCCTCCCGGAGGTACTTTCCGCAATCAGCTGTACCCTGAGTATAAGGCCAACAGGGCGGAAACACCCCAATTGGTCATTGACGCTCTGGAGCCTCTGATGCAGATATGCTCTGCACTCAATATTCCGGTTCTTATGGAAAGCGGATTCGAGGCTGACGACGTTATCGGTTCTATGGCCAGACGTTCGGCTGAGGAGGACCTGGATGTTTATATGGTGACTCCGGACAAGGATTATGGCCAGCTTATTGCCCCGCACATTTTCCAATATAAGCCTGGGAAGTCCGGTTCGGACAATGAGATTATTGACAGTGCTGCCATTTGCGCTAAATATGGGATTTCAAAGCCTGTTCAGGTGATAGATATGCTTACCCTTTGTGGTGATACCGCTGACAATGTCCCCGGAGTCAAGGGCGTAGGAGAGGTCGGTGCAGGCAAGCTCGTGGCCAAGTATGGCAGCGTGGAATCCATATATGAACACCTCGGCGAACTGAGCGCGAAACAGCAGGCTATGTTTGAGGCTGCAAGGGATCATATCGCGCTTAGCAAGGAACTTGTCACCATTAAGACCGATATCCCTCTGGCTACCACCAAGGAGGATATGCTCTTGGACAATGCCTATAAGCCTGAAATAGCCGATATCTTTGAAAAATATGAGTTCAATTCCCTCAAACGCTTCATCAGTCATATCCGTACTGAGACGGAAAGGCCGGAGGAAGACTTTGTGTATGAGGAGATTGACTGCAAACGAGCAATATCTGAGGCCAAGGCTTCAGGTCTGTGCTCTTTCCTCGTTGAGGCGGAAGGAGAGGGAATATACGCTCCTGTCAGATCTCTGATTGTCGCGACTTCGGCAGGCCGCTCTTTCCATTGCGCAAGAGGCGGAGCTGAGCAGTTCAAGGAACTGTTGTCGGATGCTTCCGTGGCAAAGGCCGGGTATGGCATCAAACTTCAGTTGAACCGCCTTGCCAATTGCGGAATATGCTTGGAGGGGCGCTTGCTGGATATTGAACTGATGCATTATCTCATCAATCCTGAGCGCAGCCACTCTCTGGATATATTGACATCGACCTATCTTAATCAGCCCCTGCAACTGCAGTCGGAGGGCTCTGATAGTGTTCCAGCCACTCTTTTCGATGCAGTGGAGCCTGAAGACGCTGGCGGCAATGACCGTTTCCGCGAATGTGCTCTGATGCTCGCGCTCGCACCCAAGCTTGAGGCGGAGATGACTGCTGCTTCATTGACAAAGCTTTATGATGAAATCGAGGAACCGCTCATAGCTGTTCTTGGCAGGATGGAGCGCAATGGAGTGAAGCTGGATATTGCTTCCCTGGCTTCTTTTGCAGACAGGCTTAGGGAAGAAGTGAAAATGCACGAGGCGGAGGTCAGGAGAATCGCGGACGAAGCTGCTCTGAATGTGGCGTCTCCAAAGCAGGTGGGCGAGGTGCTGTTCGAGAAGATGAAGCTCGACCCTAAGGCCAAGAAGTCGAAAGGTGGCAATTGGTCAACGGATGAGGAAACGCTCCTGTCCATTGCCGACAGGAGTCCTATTGTGAATGAAATCCTCGAGTACAGGGCCGCGAAGAAATTGCTCTCAACCTATATAGAACCTTTCCCGGGCTATATCTCTGCACGGGACGGTCGTATCCATACTACCTTCAATCAAGCCCTTACTTCTACCGGACGCTTGTCTTCATCGAATCCTAACCTTCAGAACATCCCGATAAGGACTGAAAGGGGCAAGGAGATACGCAGGGCTTTTGTTGCTTCCGATGCTGATTCGGTGATTATGTCAGCGGATTATTCACAGATAGAGTTGCGTATTATGGCTCATTTGAGCTGCGACAGTCACTTGATTCACGCTTTCAGGGAGGGACAGGATGTGCACGCGGCCACGGCTTCCAAGATTTTCTCCGTTCCTATAGGTGAGGTGAGTCCCGAGCAGAGAAGGGTGGCAAAGACTGCCAATTTCGGAATAATGTACGGAATCTCGACCTTCGGACTCGCGCAGAGGCTAAGGTGCTCCAGGAAGGAGGCGGGAAAGATAATCGATGACTATTTCAATTCCTTCCCGGCCATACGCATTTTCATTGACAATACCCTCGAGTCGGCGCGGGAATGCGGCTATGTGGAGACTCTCTTCGGAAGGAGGCGCTATGTGCCTGATATTACTTCGCACAACGCAACTGTGCGCGCGAATGCTGAAAGGAATGCAGTCAACGCTCCGATTCAGGGCACATCGGCGGATATCATCAAACTTGCGATGATCGCTATAGACAGACGAATGGCTGCTGAGGGAATGAAGAGCCGTATGGTGCTTCAGATTCACGATGAACTTCTATTCGAGGTGAGGAAGGATGAACTGGAGAGGATGCAGGCTCTGGTCGTACAGGAAATGGAGCACGTGCTTGAATTGTCAATACCTTTAACAGTGGAGTGCAATTATGGAACAAATTGGCTCGAATCACATTAATGAACTTATCAGGCAGGCTGTTGATGGCAATGGAACAGCCTTCACGGCGCTCTGGGATATGTATATAGATTCCCTTCGCCAGTTTATAAGGAAGTGGCTTCCGAATCTGGACGACCTGTTTGTGGATGACATTTGCAGCCGCAGTTTTGAAAAGGCCTTCCGTCAGATCGGCTCTTATGATCCGGATAAAAGCCAGTTTATCACCTGGCTTAGGACCATAGCCAGGAATACTGCGATAGATCTTCTCGAACAGGAGGACCGCTTGCGCAATGTGGTCGTGTCCTTCGATGATGAGACGAAGCAGGGTTCGGTGGCCGCCGGACTGCCAGACCAGGATGCCAGCCCTTTGGAGTCGATAATCAGAAATGAGAACAGGGAGGAAACCCAGAACTATATCGAGAGGCTGCCCCTATTGTACCGAGAGGTGGCCAGGAAGAGGATGATAGAGGGACTGCAGTATAAGGAAATTGCTCAGGAACTCGATATGCAGCTGAATACGGTACGAACACGCATACGTCGCGCGAAGGTTCTCATTGACAATATGCGCGAGGAGGAAGAAGAAAATTAACTGGATATGACTTTTGAAGAATTCAAGACAATAGTGACGGCTGAGTTTCCCGGAATCACTGAACTCCAGCTCGAGCGTTTCAGTGCCCTGGATGCATTATATCGTGAGTGGAACGCCAAGATCAATGTGATTTCCCGCAAGGATATGGACGGTATCTACGACCATCACGTACTCCATTCGCTATGCATTTCCAGCTATTGGAAACGAATGTCTTGTCCTACGGATGGTGTCAAGGTTCTTGATCTGGGTACCGGAGGCGGCTTTCCCGGCATCCCTCTGGCGATATTGCATCCGGAATGCAGTTTTACTCTCTGTGACAGCATAGGAAAGAAGGTCAAGGTGGCTGCCGGAGTATCTGAAGCACTGGGACTCGAGAATGTACTTACAGTCAATGCACGTGCTGAATCATTGCAGGAGAGTTACGACTATGTGGTCTCCAGGGCGGTGACTTCTTTGGAGAATTTCTATCCTTGGGTGAAGGGCAAGTTCAGCGGTAGTATTTTCTATCTCAAGGGAGGCGATGTCAATGAGGAGATTTCCGTCCTTATGGAAAAACAGGGCTTGAAGAAGGGCTGCATAAGTACGTGGAGGATAGATTCCTGGCTTAATGACGATTATTTTAAAGAAAAATTTGTCATTCAAATAGGAAATAACTAAATTTGCAGTCCTATTGACCAAAATAGGTAGTTTCGAATAATATAAATAAACAAGATATGAAAAGAACATACCAGCCTTCAAACCGCAAGCGTGTCAACAAGCACGGTTTTCGTGAGCGTATGAGCTCAGCTAACGGTCGTCGCGTATTGGCTTCACGCCGTCGCCACGGTCGCAAGAAACTTACCGTCTCATCAGAAGACAGATGGTAGTCTGACACTGCTGCCAGAAAAATCGAAAGGGGGATGACCAAACAGTCCATCTGGACTTTGAGGTCATCCTCTTTCTTTATGTCTTGTTGTCTCCGGGCGTCGACTCAAGCGGTCCCTGCTGACTGTCAGGCGCTCATAGAGTCAACGGACTGTTTCGATGCGGCACTTGGCCAGTTTTGCACCCTTATCCTTATCCAGGACATTGGAATTTATCAGGGCTTCGACTGTCCATAATGATTTGTCACTGTTCTCCCGGAAGAGAACAATACCGTGTGCAGCATATTTGCCTATATACGGGTGCTTGGCCAGCTCTTCTTCCGGCAGGCTCCATAGTCCATAAGGCTCAGCCTCCCCGGCAAAGATTAAATCTTCCAAAGCCCTGTAGCGGTCCTCACCGAAATTGTATATGTCCATAAGTTGCTCGGGATATGAGTATGACCCCAATTTCTCCCGGTATTCCAGCATCTTTGCAGCGAAATACGGCCCTATTCCGGGAAGAGCATCAAAGGCGGCGGAATCAGCCCTGTTTATGTCCACTTTAGGGATTTTGATATGGTCTTTCAGCCTATTGAAAACACTATCCTGGACCACATATGATTTGGCAAAATCTTCCGCTCTTTTGAAGCGTCCTCCCTTCTCCCTGTAATTGATTATAGCCTGGGCCTGTTTTTTACTGAAGCCCAAGCTGACCAAGGCTTCAAGACTGACAGTATTGGGATCGAAATCGAAGCTCTCCACTTTCTTCGGGGCAACAGCTTCGTGTATGGCTTCTGCTTTAGGACTGTGCTGCGAGTTTTTTCTGACGACTAAGTCCGGACCTTTGCCTTCTGGTCCAAAGCCCTTTTCTTCCTGCTGTGAACTAAACTTCTCTTCTCCCAGCAAATCTGCTGCGAGTTTCCTGTCAATTACATATACCGTATCCGGATTGTCCCTATGGCTGACTATCTCCATTTCCGCTGCGCTGCGTATGAACAGAGCAGCCTGATAGCCAATAATGAGAAACGCCAGAGCAATTGCTCCGATTTTCAGTGTAGAGGGGACCCTATGATCCTCCTTCGCTTTCTTCTTCCCCACAATCTTCCTCCTCCTCAATGCGATGTTTCAGTTTGTATTTTGAAATTCTTTCCTTTCCCTCTCCAGCCGTTTCTTCACGGCCCTTTCCTTCCTGTACTGCTGTTTTCTGGGCAATGTCACTGCAGCCAGCCACAACAATGACTATCTCGCCCTTGGGCTCGTGTTCCCTGAACCAGGCTGCGAGTTCTGCAAGACTGCCCCTTTTATGCTCCTCGTGCAGTTTTGATATTTCCCGGGCGACAGAACATTGCCGCTCATCTCCGAAAAATGAGGCCATTTGCTCCAAAGTCCTTACCAACCTGTACGGTGACTCGTAGAATATCATAGTGCGCGTTTCCGAGGCAAGCGCTGCGAGAGCGCTGTTTCGCCCTTTTTTCTGCGGCAGGAAGCCTTCGAAGCAGAATCTGTCGCAAGGCAATCCTGAGGATACTATAGCCGGAATGCAGGCTGTGGCTCCAGGAAGTGTCTGAACCTCAATACCTTCGTTGGCGCAGGCTCTGGCCAGAAGGAAACCCGGATCGGAAATGCCGGGAGTTCCGGCGTCGCTGATCAGCGCGACATTCAGACCTCCAAGGATTCTTTCCTTTATCAGTTCCACTGTTTTGTGCTCGTTGTATTTATGGTGGGACTGGACCTTCCCCTGAATATCATAATGGTGGAGCAGCACCGAACTGGTTCTAGTATCCTCAGCCAGAATCAAATCCGCTTCTTTCAGAACTTTTATTGCTCTGAAAGTTATATCTTCAAGATTGCCGACGGGGGTCGGGACTATGTAAAGGATACCGGGCATACCCTACTTGAGTTTTCTGCGTATTGCCATTATTAGCCTGTAGGATACGTCAGACGAGAGATTCCACTCGGGATGCTCACGGCTGATGTAGTTCATAGCCTCTTCGAAGCCGGCCATTCCGTTAAGGACGCTGATGCTTTCATTGAAAAGTATAGGATCACCCTTGAATAGGGTGTTGATGAAGAGGGCGCGGTCGGCAAGTGATATTGCGCTCAGAATATTCTTCACCGGGGTCCCTGGCATATCTGTCCTCCAGGCGTACTTTTCTCTGGCGACATCCATCACGGCTTTCTTGCTCCTGTTTTTTTCAACATCGTTGATGTTCTTTTTTTTCTTCGGCTCTTCTGCTCCAAACTCGTCACCGAAGATAGAGAAGCTGCCCTGCTCCTCCTGCTGTGTTTCAGCTTGTGCCAGAGGCTCTTCCACTGTAGCTTCTTGCTTTTCGACCTCCTCCATCTCTACCGGCTGCTCCTTTATTTCCACTGGCTCCTCTTCTAACCCTACTGCATCGATGTCGTTGAGGTCAATCAGTTCCGGACTTAAGTCGGATGACAAGTCAATTGGTTCTAAATTCTCCGGCATATCTTCCTGAAGCTCTTGGTTGTCAGACTGTTCCATTTCAGTCAAGCGAGCTTCAAGCTCCGTAAGCCTGAGCTTGATGGCTTCGATTTCCTCCCTGATTTGATTTATTGCGGATGAACTGTCGTTCTGCATGGCGCCTTGGTATTAACTTTTCTATGTTCAGCTTATTTGCTATATTTGCATATAGACAATTGACAAATTAACGAAATGTTTTCAGAAAATACAATAAAATCGGGCTGCGTGGAAGTTATCTGCGGCTCGATGTTTTCGGGAAAGACCGAAGAACTCATCAGAAGGCTTAAAAGAGCCCAGTTCGCCAATCAGAAAATAGCTATTTTCAAACCTACTACCGATAACCGCTATTCCGAAGAAGATGTTGTGTCTCACGATCTGCACAGCATAAAGTCCACCCCAATAAGCAAGGCCTCTTCAATGCTTGAAATAGAGGATGACGTAAAGGTGGTGGGAATAGACGAGGCTCAGTTCTTCGATCACAGTATAGTCGAGGTGGTCCAGACCCTTGCCAACAGGGGAGTGCGTGTGATTATTGCCGGTCTCGATACTGACTACCTCGGAAAGCCTTTCGGACCTATGCCGTCCCTTATGGCCATTGCCGAAGATGTACAGAAGGTTCACGCCATATGTGTAAAGTGCGGTGCACTTGCCAATCATTCGCACCGCCTGTCCCGTTCCAAGAAGCTTGTCGTCTTGGGCGAGAAGGATATTTATGAACCTCTTTGCCGTCAGTGCTACAATGCCGTGATGGCTTCAGAACAGTCTGAATGACGGACCTGTCCACTATGAAGAAAAGACTTGCCCTCATAATCGTATCGCTTTTTGCACTTTATTCCGCATCGGCCCAACCTCCTGTTCCTAAGGAAATTGTATTTGCAGGTGATACCATCAGCCTTACCCGTGCCGACCTCCGCGAGCGTATGGACAGGGAATTGCTTAGCTTCACTTATATGCATTCCACTTCCGTGCTTATGATAAAGCGAGCAAATCGTCTCTTCCCTGAGATTGAACCGCTTCTGAAGGAGTACGGGGTGCCGGATGACCTGAAATACCTGATGGTGATCGAGAGTAGCCTCGACCCGACTGCCCGTTCATCTGCCGGTGCTGCGGGTTTATGGCAATTTATGTCATCGACCGCCAAAAGCTACGGCCTGCACGTTGATTCTGAGGTGGATGAGCGTTATAATACCCGAAAGGCGACCGTTGCAGCGTGCAAGTATCTGAAGGAAGCCTATGCCAAGTATGGTGACTGGATGACCGTTGCCGCCAGCTATAATGCAGGCCAAGGCGGAATCAGCAAGAAACTCGCTGACCAGCACGAGGAAAGTGCTCTGGACCTTTGGCTCGTTGAGGAAACCTCGCGCTATATGTTCCGGGTTCTTGCTGCAAAGATTTATTTCAATGCTCCAGCTGCCTTCGGTTTCCGCTTTACGCGTGAGGATCTGTACCCATACATTCCTCCCAAGAAGGTAGTCACTGTCAATGGCTCCATCTCCAGTCTGGTGGATTTTGCGGAGAGTTATGGTGTGTCATATGCTGAATTGAAACGTGCGAACCTCTGGCTGAGGGATTCCAGGCTTGTCAATAAGGAGAAGCGCAGCTATGAGATAGTAATACCGGATGTGTACGCTCAGAGCTATGACCCGTCAGCAACAAAGGTGCACAATCCCCGTTGGGTGAGTTATCCCATTATGCGGCAGGACCTGTCCTTTCAAAGTGTTTTATTGGAGCAATGATTTGATAATGAACCAGATGGCCGGCACGAGCAAGGCAGGAAGAAGGTTCAGCGTCTTGCAGTCCTTGATTTTGAGCAATGACAGGCCGGAGGATATGATGAGTATGCCTCCAACTATTGAGATTTCATTGATGAATGTACCTTCAAGCAAGGCTGAAGAGGCTACGGTCTTTCCGAGCAGGTACATTGCGCCCTGCCAGCAGAAAAGAACCGGAGCTGCAGCAATCATTCCCATACCGAAGGTGGATGCAAAGACTATGGATGTAACGAGGTCCAGTGTGGCATTTGTGTAAAGGAAGGTGTTGTCCCCATTTGTGGCGCTCAAAATAGGTCCCACTATTGAAAAGGTACCTATGCAATACAGCAGGCAGGCGGAAATAAGTCCCTGGGCAAGTCCCTCTCCTGCGAAACGCGAACTCAGTCTCTTGGTCCTGCCGTCCAGGTCAAGCAGGGTGCCGGCGACGCCTCCAATAGCCAGACTCAGAATGAACAGCACGGGGAATTCGCTCTTCGGCATATTCTGGACAAAGGTGTTGACGCCCAGCGCCACAGCGGACAGTCCCATAGCGGTAAAGAGAGTGTCCGCCACCTTTTCATTAAGGCCTTTTTTCAATAGGCTGCCTATGCAGGTCCCGGCAATGATGCATGCAGTATTTACAATGGTTCCAAGCATTTTCCGTTCAATCAGTTCTCCTGCAAAGATAGAAAAAATGCTGGACTATATGCTTGGTGCATCCTTCGCGTAGAGGAAACGTCGTATTTTCAGGGTCGCTGTTTTGACAAAAGGCTGGACCATCAGTTCTACAGTCTGAATCTTGGAATTGATGTTGACCCTTGCATTGACATAATCGATCAGCCTCTTCTTGTAGCTTTCAACGATGGCTTTCATTTTCTCATCAAGCAATTCGGAGCTCAGATTGATTGCATCTGAATTGACCCTGACAAGGGCAAGGAGCCTGTTGTCCCTGCTGATGACTATGCTTTCCTCGACATCCGGGAACTCGGCTATTACTTTCTCAATCTCCTCCGGATAGATGTTCTCACCATTGGCTCCAAGTATCATATTGCCCAAACGTCCCCTGATGGTGTATCTTCCCTTGGAATCGACGGTGGCAATATCCTTGGTCCTGAACCATCCGTCCTCCGTGAAAGCTTCAGCTGTCCTTTCCGGGTCTTTGTAATAGCCAGGCATTATGTTATTGCCTCTGGCGACGATTTCTCCCTCTCCTGTAGCCTTGTTGATGTTGTCAAGACGGAGCTCGACACCCTTGACTTGTGTTCCAATCGAGCCCGGTATAGTGTTCTTGTAGGAGCTGATGGCGAGAAGTGGTGCGCATTCGGTCAAACCGTAGCCGATGAAATACGGGAATCTGGCCTTATTGAGAAAGGACTCGACATCAACGTCCAGTTTGGCACCTCCGATTCCGAAGAAGCGCATCTTGCCTCCGAATTTTTTAATCAGCTGCCTGCCGACTATACGACAGAGCATTGAGTTCATATTCCTGTCCATCCATCTTAGCACTGGACTCTTCTTTATGGTCGGAAGTATTTGACCTTTATAGACTTTCTCAATGATAAGAGGCACGGTAAGCATTGCAGTTGGATGCACATTGGCCATTACCTTCACAAGATATGAAGGTGTAGGTGCCTTTGATATGTAGCATACTCTGGAACCGCAGGCGAAAGGATAGAGCATACCGAGACTGAGCTCATAGGTATGAGCGAGTGGAAGTATGGAAAGCAGAGTGTCCTTAGGACCTATGGTGTGGATGGAGAAGCCGGCAATGACATTTGTGACGAAATTGATATGGGTGAGCATCACGCCCTTTGCCTGACCTGTTGTTCCAGAGGTGTAGATCAGTGCTGCGAGGTCGTTGGGCTGGGGCTCGTGCCTCTCCTTGTTGATTTTGCCACAGGCATTGCTGCGTATTATTTCAAGGCTGTCGATATCGAATACCAGTTCAAGTGAGGACAGGCATTCTTCGGAAAGCCTGCTCAACTGCTGCTTTCCCACAAACAGTACCCTTGACTCAGAATGCTTGAGAACGTGTTCAGCTTCGACGCCTGTGAAATCTCTCAGGATAGGAACTGAAACCCTGCCGAATGCAGTAGCTATGAAAAAGGCCAGGGACCAGTGAGGAGTGCTTGATGAATAGATGGCTACCGGATCTCCGGCACCTATGCCGTGTTCGTAGAGTAGCTCGGACAGTTCTTCGCATTTTTTGCCGAATTGTCCATAGGTGTAACTTAGTTCTTTGTCAGCACAGAAGCTCCAAATCTTGTCGTTGAATTCCTTTGTGGAGTATCTGTAGATATCTGAGATTGTCTTTAGGTTTTTTTCCACGCTTATGCTTGTTTCTTGTGGCTGCAAAGGTACTGTCTAATATTGGACAAAATAGGAATAAATTACTAAAGAATTGGTATTAATTATGTAATCTAAGGTAAATATTAGGAGATTTATTCTAATATTGCGATATTTGCTCTACTAAATGCAATATATATGACTGACAGAATCCGACGGAAAGACTGGTTTGATGCCGTGGTGAGCGCAAAGCAGCGTATAGGTAATGACTTTCTCCTCTTGTCCAAAGATGACTATTGGGTGGCGGAGAATGAACCCTTCCTGGCGGATTGTACCACAGCCATATTCCTGACCAAGGGTGATGCCGCTTTTTCCGTAAATATGGTTGAGTATAAGGTGGATGCTCCTGCAATTGTCATTTATATGGAGGGAATGATAGTCAAACAGGGAAATCTGGCTCCGGACAGTGAAATGAATGTCATTCTGCTTTCCAAGGAGTTCACGGGCAATCTCCTGGCAGAATCCAATGTTTACGGTCTGATGCGTACGCGTACCCAGAGATGCCCTGTGTTTCCGCTCTATGGCAAGCGTAAGGTAATGTTCGCTTTTTATTATTTGCTCGTTGAACTGGTGGCTATGGAGGACTCCCCGTATCGCTTGGAATCTGCCAAACATATGGCCCTGACCCTCTTTTACGGTTTTGCCTTGAATACACCGGACGTGCAGACCGAAGTCAGTCATACAAGGAGCGGCACCATTGCCGAGCGTTTTCTGGATTTGGTCAGGGAATATTATAGGGAGCACAGGTCTGTATCCTTCTATGCGGACAGGCTCTGTATAACTCCGAAATACCTTTCCCTTTCAGTGAAGGAGGCCACGGGCAAGCCAGCCCTTGAGTGGATAGATGGCTATGTCTGTGCAGAAGCCAAGGCTCTGTTGCGCTCGACAGATATGTCCATCGACAGGATAGGAGAATCCTTGAATTTTATGAGCCAGTCTCTCTTTGGCAAGTACTTCAAGCGTGTTACAGGTATGTCGCCGCGCCAGTATAGGTACTCCAGCCGTTAGCACTGCTTCCTTTGCACTTTCTGAGGCCCGGAAATGTGCTCCGTGTCATATAAAAGACTATATTTGCAAAATGTCACGGATTGTTCGTAAGAATGGAAATGTATATGACCCGCTCAGGAGGAGGGAAGTGCCCGGAACGCCCGAGGAAGAGGTGCGTCAGTGGTTCATAGGCTTCCTGCATGAAAGTGCAGGTGTCCCTCTGCATCAAATGATGAGTGAGGTTTCCCTGGAATACGGATCCGGCAAGAAGTGGCGTGCTGACATCGTGATTTATGGAAGAGGCGCTTGTCCCATAGGGATAGTCGAGTGCAAGAGGCCTGATATTGAGCTTGGCAAGGCAGTGCTCGAACAGGCTTTGCGCTATAATCTCGTCCTTGGGGTGCCTTTCTTGTTTCTGACCAACGGCCGCAGCACTTTTGTTTGTAGAAAAAAGGAGCAGGAAGGTACGGGCGTTTCCTATGAATTGCTGCCCTCCTTTCCGCTTTATGAAGAAATGTTGATTCAATGCCAACGATAACAACAGGTTTCCTCGAGAAACCCATATTCAAAATAGTATCTCAAATCGCAGAAGAGAAGGGCGTAAGAGCCTTTGTCATAGGCGGTTATGTTCGGGATTGCTTTCTTGGGAGGGAGTGCAACGACATTGACATAGTCGTTGAAGGCAGCGGAATTGAATTCGCGGAAGCGGTGGGAGCGCGTACAGGAAAATACGTCTCCTATTTCAAGAACTTCGGAACTGCGATGCTCCATTATCAGGGGGACGAGATAGAATTCGTCGGAGCCCGCAAGGAATCATACCGCCGCGAGTCCCGTAATCCTATAGTCGAGAACGGAAGCATAGAAGATGACCAGCTCCGCCGCGACTTTACCATAAACGCAATGGCCTTCAGCCTCCAGAAGGACAGCTATGGAGAACTTGTTGACCCTTTTGGAGGCATAAGGGATCTCGCCGCCGGTATAATACGCACACCTCTCGAGCCCGATACGACATATTCGGACGATCCTCTGCGTATGCTTAGGGCAATACGTTTCGCCACCAAGCTCTCCACTCCGGAGCTCAAGTTTACGATAGTTCCCGAATCTCTTGCCTCGATGAAGCGTATGGCTTCGAGAATGAACATACTGTCGAAAGAGAGAATAGTCGAGGAACTGAACAAGATGCTCGTGACCGAAAGGCCTTCGATGGCTTTCCGTCTGATGGACCAGTGCGGCTTGCTGGAATATGTGCTTCCGCAGCTTGAACTGCTGAAGGGAGTGGAGACCATAGACGGCCGCGGCCATAAAGAGAATTTCTCCCACACTCTGATGGTGCTGGACAATGTTGCCGCAGCCGAGATGGAGGCGATAAAGGAGGGGCGTCTGAAGGATTACAGCCCTGAACTTGATGGCAATGGCTTCGTGGAGAGTCTGCGCACCCAGCCGAATGTATGGTTGAGATGGGCGGCCTTGCTGCACGATATAGGAAAGCCTGCATCGAAAAGATATGACCCGGAAAACGGATGGACTTTCCACGGACACGAGTATATTGGAGGCAAGATGGTGCCGAAAATTTTCCAGAAACTGATGCTGCCTCTCAATGAGAAGATGAAATATGTGCAGAAACTTGTCAAACTGCACCTCCGTCCCATTGCCCTGGTTGATGATGAAGTGACGGATTCGGCGGTGAGGCGCCTGCTATTCGATGCTGGCAATGACATTGACGACCTGATGCTTCTGTGCAATGCTGACATAACCTCGAAGAATCCTGCGAAGGTAGAGAGGATACGCAGCAATTTCAAGCTTGTTCAGGAGAAGATGCAGGCCGTTTCCGAGAAGGATGAATACCGGAACTGGAAGAATCCTATTACCGGAGAATACATTATGCAGGTCTATGGCATAGGTCCTGGCAAGCTTATTGGAGAGATAAAGGAGTTCATTAAGGAGGCCATACTCGACGGCGTCATTGAAAACAGTTTTGAAGCTGCGGACGCATTGATGAGAAAGAAGGCTGAAGAAATGAATTTGAAGGCGGTCCAATGATTGTGCAATGGATGGGTTGATAGACAGTTACCTGAGATATATCGCGAATGTGCGCCGATATTCGGAACGTACTCTGGCGATATACCGGGATGTGCTGTCTTCTTTCGAATCCTATGCTTGTCCTGAGGGTACTGAACTGTGCTCCGTCCTGAATGCTACGGCAATAAGGAATTATGAGGTTCATTTGCTTGATGAAAGGAAACTTGGCGCAAGGACAGTCAATCTCCACCTTTCCGTCCTGAGCGGCTTCTGCAAATTCCTGATTAAGGAAGGCCGTCTCAGGTCAAATCCGGTCCACCTTGTCAACAGACCAAAGCAGGAGAAACGCCTCCCTGAGTTCTACAGGGAGGATTCAATGGCGGAATATTTCAATATGACCGCTCACGCTGCATCGCGGGATGAACTGGACCTGCTGAAAAGCTTCGGTTCCGGAAGCGGGGACAAACTCGCCACGGAACTCTATAAGCGCCGCCTACACCGTCTGATAGTGTCGATACTCCACAATACAGCCATCCGCAGGTCCGAACTCATTGGCCTTCAATGCAGTAGCGCTGACCTTCAAAGGGGGGTCCTGAGAGTCCGGGGCAAGGGTGACAAGACCAGAGAGATTCCGCTCGTTCCTTCGCTTTGTGAGGAACTGGAACTGTACAGGCAGGCCGTATTGTACTATTTTTCTGACAGCTTCCACGGGAATGCTGACAGTCCCTTGCTCCTGACACCTACTGGAAGGAAACTCTATCCCGTCTATGTGGACAAAGCAGTCAAATCCGAATTGCAGGGGGTCGGGGGAATCACCGGCCGCAAGTCTCCTCACGTGCTCAGACACACTCTGGCTACAGAATTGCTGAATGACGGTGCGGATTTGAATTCCATCAAGGAGTTCCTCGGACATTCATCCCTCGCCGCCACGCAGGTCTATACCCACAACTCAATTGAGAAACTGAAATCAGTTTATTCCTGCTCTCATCCCAGGGCAAAGAAAAAATAGATTGTCCTATTGTGTCATAGTGGCGGGGTGCTTTTCAATAGCTTTAGCGGAATTTCCAATCTTATTGGCATTTTCGCAATTCTTGGAATTCACAAAGTCGTCAAGTAGGACAGTTCCCAAGCAGACAAAAGTTACAAATATGGATAGAAGCTGAAAACTATGAGCGAGATAATATGAGCCGGCTAGGTCCTGCAATGTTTTTTTATAAAAAAATGCAGTCTGGCAGGGATATTGTTGAAAATTTTATTATATTTAACACGGAATTCAGTTATCAATCGCCCCTCTTGGGGCCTTAATCAAGGTAATTATGGATATTAAGATCAAATCCCTGAAGTTCGACGCTGATCAGAAGCTGATTGCTTTCGTCGAGAAGAAAGTTTCCAAACTCGAGAAGTTTTTTGATGGATTGGAGACGGTAGAAGTGGTCCTTTCTTTGCTGCAGGAGCCTGATAACAAGAAGGTAAAGATTATGACTCACGTTCCGGGACAGGAACTGGTTATCGAAAGAAACGCCAAGACCTTCGAAGATGCCGTTACCGAGGCGGCAGACGCTATGAAGGAGAAGATTACACGATTCAAGGAAAAACTTGAGGCATAAGCTAACATACATTAATTTACTCTGAAGGATGGTTGCATAACCATCCTTTTTTTATATATTTGCCTAATATGGCCAAGGCTTCAGTCAACATAGAATCACTATCAAAACAGCTTGTTCAGGATGCTGAAAATGCTGTCTTCAAGCCCGTATATCTCCTTATGGGCGACGAACCGTATTATCCTGAGCTGATTTGCGACGCCATCATTGCCAATTGCGTGGATGAGAGCTTCAAGGATTTCAACGAATACATATTCTATGGCTCCGATACTGATGCCGAGACTGTGATTTCCGCTGCCAGACAGTATCCTATGATGTCGGACCGTACTCTGGTCGTGGTGAAGGAGGCCCAGCTGATGAAGGACATCGACAAGCTCTCCCTTTATTGTGAGGCTCCTCTGGACAGCACTGTCCTGGTCGTACTACTTCACAAGGCGACGGTCGACAAGAGGAAGTCATTCTATAAGAGTGTTCAGAAAATTGGTGTTGTAGTGGATGCTCCCGCTATCAGGGACTATGAGATAAGTTCCTGGATAACAAAGTATTTCGCATCCAAGGGACTCGATATCGAACCTGCTGCTGCGGCTCTTATGGGTGAGAGTGCCGGCACTGAACTGGGTACAATAGTAGTCGAAACTGACAAGCTCCTGAAGAATCTTCCGGAAGGAGTCAAGCATATCAAAGTGGAGGATGTAGAAAGAAATGTGGGAATCAGCCGCCAGTTCAGCATTTTCGAACTGACCAGGGAGCTATCGTACAGGAATGCTGCCAAGGCGGTGAAGATTGCCGGCTATCTCGGTTCTTCCGCCAAGTTCGCAATGCCTATGGCTACCAGCGCGCTTTTCACGCATTTCTACAGATTGCTCCGCTATGGTGCATTGCTGCAGAAAGGTGGCCGTCCGTCAGCGGAAGAGAAAGCCGGAGCCCTGCCCGGAGTGCCTCCTTTCCTCTACCGGGAGTATGATGAGGCCGTGAAGAACTATCCGCCTTCCAGATGTATGGCCGTGATTTCGCTGTTGAACGAATACGATTTCAAGGGCAAGGGCGGTGACAGTTCGGACGTGGAAGCGGGCTCATTGCTTACAGAACTAGTAGTCAAGATATTGAATGTATAATTAATTATCTAATACACAAAAGATTATGGGACTGATTGAATGTAGGGAACTATGCAAGAGCTTCGGCGAGAAAGTAGCTCTCGACCATGTGTCTCTCGATATTCCTGAAGGAAAAATCTTTGGCCTCCTGGGCCCGAACGGCTCGGGAAAGACCACCAGCATCAGAATAATCAACAGAATCACCATCCCAAATTCCGGTGAGGTGCTTTTCAACGGCAGGCCTATCACCCAGAGGGATGTGGAAAGAATCGGATATATGCCTGAAGAGCGCGGACTGTACAGAAAGATGGAGGTCGGTGAGCAGGCGATGTATCTTGCCCAGTTGAAAGGTATGAGCACACGTGATGCGCAGAAGGAGCTGAAGGAGTGGTTTATCCGCTTCGGTATCCAGGATTGGTGGAAAAAGAAGGTGGAGGAGCTTTCCAAGGGTATGGCCCAGAAGCTTCAGTTCATCACCACTGTGGTGCATCGTCCGAGCCTTCTTATCCTTGACGAGCCGTTCTCCGGCTTCGATCCCGTCAATGCCGACGTCATCCGAAAGGAGATACTCCGCCTTCGTGACGAGGGTGCTACAATTATCCTTTCCACCCATAATATGGAGTCGGTGGAGGAACTCTGCGACAATATTGCCCTTATCAACAATTCGAAGCTCGTCATTACAGGCGGTGTTGAGGAAATCAGAAAGCAATATGGCAACAACAATGTCGAGCTCGTATACACTGACGAGGATGGAAGACACACGGAAGTCCTATCGGTCAGAACGAATACCAATGAGACTCTCAGGGGTATTATCGACAGGGGAGTGACCGTGAATTCCTTCAAGGAGCTTATGCCCCGTATGAACGACATTTTCATCAAACTTGTAAAGGAATCGGAGGAGTAGTAATATGAATCTGCATACTATCGGAATCATTATCAGACGCGAGTATCTGAACAAGGTCAAGAAAAAGAGCTTTCTTGTAACCACATTGCTCGTACCTATCCTTGTGGCCGGCTTTACCATCGGTATGATCTTTATGGTAATGAATACCAAGGAGAAAACCAAGAATATTGCCGTGGTCGACAAATCAACCATCTCTATGCCGTATCTCACGGACAACGAGATTATCCATTTTACCGATTGTAGCGAAATACCTCTGGAGGATCTCAAGACCAATCTGGAGGAGAGGGGCTATGACGGCGTTCTCAGCATCTCAGAGATTGACACTGTGGCGAAGAGTTTCAGTGCCGACATTTATTCTAACAAGCCTTTCGGTATGGAACTTACCGAGAACGTCAACAATCGTCTCAATCAGGCTATGGAGGACTACAGAGTCGCTTCCTACAACATTGAAGGCCTTGACGAGATAATGAAAGAGATCAAGGAGAACGTCAAGCTGCGTTCCTTCACCATCTCATCAGACGGTGAGGAAAAGGTGTCTGAGGCTGGTGTAAACTCTATGGTTTCAATGATTTTGGGCATTGTCATCTTTATGTTTGTGACTCTCTTTGGAGGTATGGTGATGACTGCTGTCATTGAGGAGAAATCCAGCCGAATAGTTGAGGTGCTCGTTTCTTCAGTCAAGGCTACCGAGCTGATGTTCGGAAAGATCATAGGTATCGCTCTCGTTGCCCTTACACAATTCCTGCTCTGGATTCTGCTTGGTGGCGTGATTATCGGTGCGGGATCCAAATTCCTTGGAGAGAAGATGATGGATATGGATCCGACCGCATTGGTGGAGAGTGTTTCGGGAACCGGCGATGCCATCCAGATGGATGCCATTTCCGTTCTTGCTTCCCAGGACAATGAACTGGGTATGGCTCTTGACACTTTGAGGAATCTGCCTTGGGCACAGATTATCATTGCCTTTGTGGTATTCTTCGTTTTCGGTTATCTTCTCTACGCATCCCTCTTTGCTGCGGTCGGATCGGCTGTGGAAAATGAGGGTGATACCCAGCAGCTCCAAATACCGCTGACCATTCCTCTGATGCTGGCATATATCATTGCCCTTTATGCATTCAAGGCTCCTGACAGCAGCGTGGCGTTCTGGGGCTCCATCTTCCCGTTTACCTCGCCAATAGTGATGATAGCCCGCATTCCATTCGGGGTCCCTACTTGGGAATTGATACTTTCTTTCGTACTTCTCGCCTTGACTTTCTGTCTCTGCGCGTGGGTGTCTGCGAAGATTTACAAGGTAGGCATACTTATGTACGGAAAGAAATCCACCTTCAAGGATCTTTGGAATTGGCTCAAACAGAAATAATCGCTTTGTAATAATGAATAAACTATTGACTGTATGTCTGGCGCTTTCCCTGTTCGCCCTGACATCCGGAGCCACTGATTTCAAGTGGAAGAAAGCCGTTATGGACGGTTCCAGAACGGGAGTTGTTACGGCCGGCCCCGACAATGTCGAAGAGGCTATGGGACGTTTTGATGGTGGCAATTATATTGCCCCGAATGGTAGAAAGTTCAAAAAGAACAGTTCGACCGCGAAAGTGGCGAAACTGATGATGGAAGCGCAGCCTTCAATGGCATTTGTCAAGGAGGTCGTGGGTTACTCGACCAGGGCGATGGAGAAGCGCTCGCCCGAATCGGCATTGACAGACTGGATTATCGATATGCTGATGGAAGAGACCGCTGAGCTTTGCGGACAGGAAATCGACTTCGGTATTACCAATTTCGGCGGAATCAGAGTCGATATGCCAGCCGGAGAGGTTCTTTATGATGATCTTCAGTCTATGTTTCCTTTCAACAACACTCTCTGCTGCGTGAAGCTCAAGGGCAGGGATGTTCGCAGAATCTTCGAAAAAATGGCCGGCGGTTCGGTACAGGTGGTCGGAGGAGTGCGTATGGTCGTGAAGGACAGGAAACTTCAGAGTCTTCTTGTCGGTGGCGAGCCTGTGGATGACGACAGGGTCTACAATCTGGCTACCATCTCTTTCCTCCTTTCCGGAGGCGATGGTATGGATCTCGCGAACAATGCGATTGAAGTGATTGACACTCAGGTGAATATCTTCGACGTTGTGATAGCCCACGTGAGGGATATGACTCAGCGTGGCGAGAAGATTGAATACGAAATGGACGGCAGAGTCCAGATAATTGGAGACAGAAGGAGGTAAAAAATGAAAAGAATATTAACTTTCGTCCTTTGTGTACTGGTGGCGGGTATGTTTGAAGCCTGCGCCCAGAAACTGGTGATACTTCACGTCAATGACACCCACAGCCATCTGGAGCCTGAACGCAGCAACGGTCTGGATGGTCAGGGCGGTTTCATTGAAATAGCCGCTTATGTGGACAGCGTCCGCAAGGCTGAAGGAAAGAGAAATGTGCTGCTTCTTCACGCCGGAGACTGGAATCAGGGCACTTCATATTTCAATGTCCTGAAGGGTGATCTGGAAATCAATCTCCTGAATGCAATCGGCTTCGATTGCGTTACCTTGGGCAATCACGAATTCGACAACGGTATTGAGGACCTCGCCAGGAGACTGGACAGACTTGATGCAGAAGTCGTTTGTGCGAACTATGATTTCAGCTCGCTCCCGTTAAGCAGTAAGGTGAAGCCTTATACCATAGTCAGAAAGGGTGGCAGAAAAATCGGCATTATTGGTGCGACCTGCAGGCTCTCCCGCGTGGTGGACGGCAACATTGCCTCAAGAATTCCGGAAATTCCTGATAATGGGGCGACCATCAACAAGTGGGCGGAGTTCTTGAAGAACGGTAAGGGCTGCGATATGGTGATATTGCTCTCGCATATGGGTTACAGCGAGGACCTCAGGATAGCGGAAACTCTGCATAACGTGGACCTGATTGTCGGCGGACATTCCCATACCAAAGTGGATGACTTCAAGTATGTCAAGGATGCTGACGGCAGGGAGGTTCCCGTAATCCAGGATTGGGAATGGGGACTCGAGGTCGGCAGAATCGACGTGGATTGATTATAGAATATTCAGACTCTGCTCGCGGATTTTCTCGAGCTCGTCTTTCATACGGACCACGCATTTCTGAATGGATGCGTGGTTCGCTTTGCTTCCGGTGGTATTGATCTCGCGTCCCATCTCCTGGATGATGAAACCGAGCTTCTTGCCGGGATAAGGCTCATTGTCGATGGTGTCCATAAAGTACTTGCAGTGCTGGCGGAGGCGGACCTTCTCTTCATTGATGTCCAGCTTCTCGATATAGAAAATCATCTCCTGCTCGAATCTTTCTTTGTCCACCTTGACCTTGAGTTCCTCAAGATTCTTTTCTATCCTATCCCTCACGGCAGCAATGCGCTCGCTTTCATAGCCTTCAATCTCATCGTAGATAGCGAGGATGTTATTCACCCTGGCTGTCACATCCTTGTACAAGGCTGCACCCTCCTTGATCCTATAATCGTCTATCATTGCAAGCGCCTCGTCGATGGCTGCTTCCACCACACTCCAGTTCTCGTCGCTTATGATCTCCTGCTTCTTTTGATCAATGACATCGGGCATTCTCAATATGGCATTCAGTATGGAAGAACAGCCTTCAGCCGACATCCCTAGGTTCGGACAACCCATCTCCTTCGCCAGTATGCCGGCCTGTGCGATATAGCTTCTGGCAATGTCCAGATTGATCTGCTTTGCAGCTTCTGCGGCATTCGGCTCCCAAGTCATAAAGAAATCAATGCTGCCTCTTTGAAGGACTTCAGCAATTTTTTTCCTGATGCCCAGTTCCTTGTCCTTGGGGAGTATGGCGGTTTTGACATTTATATCTGCATTCTTTCCGTTTACCGAACGGAACTCTATGGTGATTTTGCCGTTCCTGAGTATAGCTTCGGCTTTTCCGTAGCCGGTCATTGACTTAATCATATAAGTGATGTTTTTTTTCTTTAAAATACAAATGTAAGGATTTTTGTGTTACTTTTGCACTTTGTTTTTAGGTTCTGTATCCCCACCGGGGCTTCAAGAACCGGAAATCTACGATTATGGAAGAAAAGAAGAACATCGAAGAGGCTGTGGAGCCTAAGAAACTGAATTTTCTCGAGGAAATCATCGAGTCCGATCTCGCCAGTGGCAAGTATGAAAGCATACTGACGCGTTTTCCTCCGGAGCCAAACGGCTACCTTCATTTGGGACACGCCAAGAGTCTTTGCATAAACTTCGGTCTGGCCCAGAAGTACGGTGGCAAGACCAACCTCCGCTATGACGATACCAATCCGACAAAAGAGGATACCGAGTACGTCGATGCTATTAAGGAAGATATCAAATGGCTTGGTTTCCAGTGGGAGAAGGAGTGCTATGCATCCGATTATTTCGATCAGCTCTATGAATGGGCCGAACAGATGATAATGAAGGGACAGGCATATGTGGATGACCAGACCCAGGAGGAAATGCGTGCCAATCGTGGTACGGTAGAGACTCCGGGAACAGACAGCCCTTACAGGAACCGCACCCCGGAAGAGAATCTGAAACTGTTCAGGGAAATGCGTGATGGCAAATATGCGGATGGTGAGAAAGTTCTCCGTGCCAAGATAGATATGGCTCATCCAAATATGATGTTCCGAGATCCTATTCTTTACCGTATCAAGCACGCCCATCACCATAGGACCGGAGATAAGTGGTGCATTTATCCTATGTACGACTATACCCACGGCCAGTGCGACTCCATCGAAAATATTACCCATTCTATATGCACTCTCGAATTTGATGTTCACAGACCTCTCTATGATTGGTTTATCGAGACCTTGGGCATCTATCCGAGCCATCAGTATGAATTCGCGAGGTTGAACCTCACCTATACCCTTATGAGCAAGCGCAAGCTTCTTGAGCTTGTGCAAAAGGGTCTTGTAGCGGGCTGGGATGACCCGCGTATGCCTACACTCTGCGGAGTCAGACGTCGCGGATATACCCCTGAAGCCCTCAAGATGTTCTGTGACAAAATCGGCGTAAGCAAGAGAGACCAGCTGATTGACATACAACTCCTTGAGTGGTGTGTTCGCCAGGACCTCAACGCCCGTGCAAACAGGTATATGGTAGTTTCTGATGATCCAATCAAGATTACCATCACCAATTGGGAAGACGGCAAGGTGGAGTGGTTCGATTGCCCTCTGAATCCTGCTGAGCCTGACGGGGCTACACGCAAGGTGCCGTTTACCGGTGAAATCCTCATTGACAGGGCTGATTTTATGGAGGATGCTCCAAAGAAATATTTCCGTCTTAAACCGGACGGTGAGGTGCGCCTCAAGTACACCTATATCATCAAGTGCAATGAAGTTGTCAAGGATGAGAACGGCAAGGTCGTCGAACTGAAGTGCAGCTACGACCCTTCAACCAGGCCTGGCGCCGGAGAATGGCGCTCTGTCAAGGGTACAATACATTGGGTATCAGCAGCATATGCTAAGGAAGTCGAGCTGCGCCTCTATGACTTGCTCTTTACCCTCGCGGACATGAGCCAGGTTCCTGAAGACAAGGATTATAAGGACTTCCTGAATCCGGCTTCTCTCGTTGTAGCCAAGGGTTATGCAGAACCTGCCCTGCTTGAGGACAATTCCGGAATAGCGGTGCAGTTCGAAAGAGTCGGTTATTTCTTCAAGGATAGCGACAGCACTCCAGAGCATCCTGTATTCAATAAAACCACAGCGCTCAAGGATTCTTTCAAAATCTCCTGAACGCCGTTAGTAAATATTTGAATTCCGTACAGAACTCCTGGCTACAGAGGTAGTCCCAGGAGTTTTGCTCTTGAAAGGAGGCAGTCTCCTACGGAAGCAGCCTTTCTTCCCAGCTTCGAAAAGCGTATGCTTGTGTCGCTGCTAACGCGGTTCAGCGAGTATTTGTTCACGGCGGTTCTGATAGGGAACATAAGATAGTCCCCTCCGACAATCAATCTGCCTCCGATTATTACCTGCCCAGGATTGAATATATTGATTATGCCGGCTATGCCGCGTCCCAATATTTCTCCTATCCTTCCCATCGAGTCTATTGCCAGGACATCTTCTTCGTCAACTGCTTTCAGAATGTCTTCAAGGCTTATGTCGTGCTCTAATTCATATTTCTTTGTGAGTGAGGATACGCGGCCTTCCTTCAATCTGTTGACTATCATATCGTGAAGCGCTGAACCTGACGCACCGGTTTCAAGGCATCCCACTTTTCCGCAGCGGCAGATTCTGTCATTTGACAGAATAGGGAAGTGACCTATCTCCCCGGAGAAACCGGAAGTGCCGTAGTACAACCTGCCATCCAGTATCATACCCATTCCCAGACCCCAGCTGATATTGACGAAAATCATATTCTTCTCGCTGCCCTGAACAGAGGACATATACTCACCATAGGTCATCGCTCTAGAGTCGTTTTCAATATATACAGGAACGTCAAGCTCTTCCTCGAAGAAATCCTTTAGAGGTATCTTTTCACTTACGAAGTATGTCAGGCTATAGCCCTTTTCAGGGTTGACACGCCCAGAAAGGCTGACTCCAACGCTCAGGACATCATCCCAACTCAGTCCCGTCTTGATTACTGATTCCCTTATATATTTGCATAGCTTGCTGAATGATGCCGGATTGTCCTCAAGTACAAATTCTATATCCTGAATGAAATCGACCAGTTCCCCTTTGAAATCACAGATGGCTATGTGGAAATGTTGGCGCGCTATATCTACTCCTACGAAGTAACCGGCTTTTGGATTCAGGCCGAAAATGGAAGGCCTGCGCCCTCCGGTAGTGCCTTGTTTGCCCAAGTCTTGCAAAAAGCCTTCAGTGATGAGCTCGTTGATGAGTTTTGTGACAGTAGGGACGCTTGAGTTTATTCTGCTGCTCAGCTCGGCTATGCTGTAACTGCCTGCCTCTATGCATAATTTTATAATTTGCCTCTTAAGGCTCGCGTTCTTGCTGTCTTTGTCGCTAAGGAAATATTTATTCATAATTTTGCGGTTAAATTCAGTGCAAATATAACAAATTTTTTAAAAAGCAAGCATTATTTATAGGATTTGTTTAATAAGTTGCCTGTAATCAGATTGGCCGCTCAGGGACGGACACAATTCAATATTATTTCTTAATTTTGTAAATTGCTAATAAGGTAGATGAGAATTGTGCGGAGGGAAAAGTTTCGCAAGACGCACAAATCTCAGAATGACAGATAATTATGTTCCTTGCGAAACTTGAGTAATTAATCAGGGTAGAAATGCTATTGACCAAAATAAAGAACTGGTTATCATCCCACAGATTGTCACTGAGAGCAAAGCTCACTATGGCTCTTTCTGCTATTGCGGTGACCCTGCTCATATCCAGCATCCTGTCGGTGATGGAATATGTCCGTATGAGTACATACGTATCGGACCTGATAGCCGGCAATATCAAATCCATCAATGTTGCTCAAAATCTTTCCGATCTGAGCAATTCCTACAACCTGGAAATTCTTGCAGTGATAGGCGAGGATGGGGCAAGTGCTCTTCCGGACTTGAAACAGGAAGAATTCATGGCTCATTGCGACAGCCTGAAAAGTATACTCTCAGCAAATTCCCTCCTTCCTCTGACCGATTCCGTAATGTACTCGTATTCAGCATATATGCTGACAAGCCTTGAACTTGAGGACGTTATCCTGTCTGATTTCATAGATACCAGAACCTGGTACTTTGACAGGCTTCAGCCGAAATACCAACGTCTGAAAAGTGATATAGACAAGCTGAGTGATGGTATATACAATGACCTGAAAGCCAACTCGATGACCTTTGACCGTGGTTTCTATCGCAGTATAATTCCTGGTATGGTCGCCGTTCTGGTTGGTCTCCTTCTCATCCTTATGCTGCTCTTCTTTATGTTGGCTTACTATGTGAACCCTATATACCGTATGCTCCGCTCCTTGGACGACTACCGGACCTGCAACCGCAAGTATAGCTATGATTTCGACGGAGACGACCAGTTGTCCGAGCTCAATGACGGTATCTCGGAGCTCGCGGCAGAGAACCAGCAGCTTCGCAGACGCATATCCGCATTGAAACACGAACTGAATAAACAGAATCCAGGCGATTTGATACAATGAACTTCAAGACCATTAGCAGAACCGTTGGAATCGCGCTCCTCGTGAGTGCGCTGTTCATGTTCTTCTCCATACTTGTTTCGGTTGCTGGTGGCAATGACAGCGCACTTGCTGCGCTTCTCATTTCCTTCACCATTACCGCGATAGTCGGAGCCTTTCCTCTGATTTTCGTCCGCAGGAACAATTCGATAACTATGAAGGAGGGTTACGTGATTATCGTTCTCTCCTGGCTGCTATCCTTCATATTCGGAATGTTGCCTTATCTGTTGTGGGGAGGTCCTTTCACTGTAATCAATGCTTGGTTCGAAAGCGTTTCAGGCTATACAACCACCGGAGCTACAATATTGGAGAATGTTGAGGCATTGCCCGATTCACTGCTTTTCTGGCGCAGTTCCACACATTTTATCGGCGGTTTGGGTATCGTTGTTTTTCTCCTTCTGATTATTCCGGATTCCAGCCCTATACGCCTGAGGCTTACCAATATGGAACTTTCATCCCTGTCAAAGGACGGATACAATACAAGGGCGAACAAAACAATATGGATTTTCACCTATGTATATTTGGGGCTTGCTGCTATGGCCTTCCTCAGTTACTGGGCAGCCGGTATGTCAGCCTTCGATGCCATCAATCACGCATTCAGCGTTTGCTCTTCAGGAGGTTTCAGTACCCGGGGCCTTTCAATCGGGGCTTTCGACTCCCGTCTGATTGAGGGGCTTACTATGCTCTTTATGATACTCGCCTCCGTGCATTTCGGTATGGTCTTTATGGTCTTTGCCACCCGTTCGCTCAAGCCTCTGAACAATCCTGTACTCAAATTCTATCTTGGTGCGATTGCTCTGACGACACTCGTGACGGGTTTTGCTTTCAAGTTCCAGGGAGTCTTCGATGATTGGGGCGGAGCATTATGGAATGCGGCCTTCCATACCATCAGTATGGCTTCGACCACCGGCTTTGCCATTGCCGACAACTGCAATTGGCCGATGACCGCCAGCATTATGGTGTTGGCAATAGGCCTGATGTGCGGTTGTGCGGGCTCGACCTGCGGTGCCATCAAGGCTGACCGTATTCTCGTCCTTTTCAAGGCCATCAGCCGCCAGATATCATCCATACTTCATCCTTCGGCAATGAACGGAATAAGGATAGGAAAGCGTATGATGAAGGAGGAGCAGATAACTCCCCAGATTCTCTACATTGCCCTCTATGTACTGATACTCGTGGTGTCGATAGTGCTTTCGGTAATGCTGGGGGTTGATAGTGAGAACGCCATTGCGGCATCCATCTCCTCCCTTGGCAATCAGGGCCCTGCTCTTGGATTGATGGGTACTATGGGCAATTACAATTCGGTTTCGGAAGGGGCCAAGATACTCTATACCCTTGATATGTTCATAGGTCGTATTGAAATATACCCTGTAGTTGCCGTGCTTGCTATGCTTTTTTCTGACCGGCGGAAATGATGGATAGAGGAACTTTTTTATACGCCGCTTTCAAATCGAGGCTTGCTTTTGAACCCACTGCTTGTCAGGATTCCCTCCTCCGCGATATCGGAGCCTTCCTGAGCGGTGACGATGGGGACATACTTGTCGTCAATGGCTATGCGGGAACGGGCAAGACCACTGCAATCGCAGCTGTGATAGACAGCCTTGCCGCGATGGAAGTGCCTTGCGTTCTGCTCGCTCCCACGGGAAGGGCGGCCAAAGTCCTCTCATCCTATTCGCACCGCCCGGCCTCTACCGTCCACAAGCACATATACAGGCAGAAATCCGTTGGCAATGACGGATTCGGCCAATTCAGCCTTTCACCCAACAAGGCCAGGAATACCCTTTTTATAGTCGACGAGGTTTCATTGATAGGAATAGAGCAGGGGCAGCAGCAGTCTTCGACCTTCTTCGGCAGTGGCAATCTTCTCGAGGACCTGATCTCCTTTGTCCGTTCAGGCATTGATTGCCGCTTGATACTTATTGGCGATTCGGCTCAATTGCCTCCGGTGGGAATGGATTGCAGTCCTGCTCTGTCCCGGGAGTATATGGGCAGTTTCGGGGGAGTCTTTTTCTCGACTCTTACGACGGTTGTGCGACAGGCTGAGGGCTCCGGTATATTGCAGAATGCGACCTTGCTCCGCAAACTGATAGCAGCTGCAAAAGGTGACGGATTCATTGACAGCCTGAAACTTGATCTTGGGAGCTATGGCGACATTGAACGTATCGGTGGTGGCGAATTGATAGAGAAGATAGGGGATGCCTATTCGGTTTATGGCGAGGATGAAACCATCATACTCTGCCGCTCCAACAGGCGGGCAATACGCTACAATGCAGGAATACGCGGTCAAGTGCAGTTCAAAGAGGAAAGGCTGGTGAAAAGGGACAGGCTGATGATAGTAAAGAACTGCTATCAATTCCTTGAAGACATAGACGAACTGGATTACATTGCCAATGGAGACATTGCTTCTCTCGAGAGCATACGCAATTACGAGGAAAGGTACGGACTTCATTTCGCCGATGCCTGTCTGTCCTTTCCTGATTATGGAGATCTGGAAATCAATGCGAAAGTGTGTCTGGATACTCTTGAATCCGAGGCCCCTTCTCTCAGTTATGAACAGCAGAATGCTCTGTATCAAGGTGTTCTGGAGGATTATCAGCATATTGCCACAAAAAAGAAGAGATACGAGGCCGTCAAGGAGGACAGGTACTACAATGCCCTGCAATTGAAGTATGCCAATGCCATTACCTGTCACAAATCCCAGGGTGGTCAATGGCGCTGCGTTTTCATTGACAATCCATTCTGGCAGGAAGAACTAAGCCTCGACGACCTGAAATGGCTGTATACTGCGATTACGAGAGGGGTGGAGAAAGTATATTTGGTGAATTTTAAAGACCGTTATTTTATATGATGAGAAGATTATCGATTACCATGACGCTGGGCTTGATTTGCGCAGCAACTGCATTGTCACAGGAGTTCAATCGTATTCCTGTTGCCTACAAATGGATATCTCCGGCTGAGGCGGTTTTCAGTATGTCATATGGCTATGAAGCTGAAGACGGCTTTTCCGTTTCCACCAAGGGTTTCAAGGTCACAGAAGGGGTCAAGGCTCCGGAAAAGTATTCCAGCCTTCCGATAAAGCCTGAGGGTGCGGTCAATCTGACTTACTCCCCGGACTCGACTATGCTGGCTTTCACCCGCAACAATGATCTTTGGGTAGTGGATATTGCCAGCGGCAAGCAGACCCGTCTGACTTATGACGGAACGGATCTCATACTGAACGGATATGCTTCCTGGGTCTATTATGAGGAAATCTTGGGCCGGGCGTCGCAGTACAAGGCTTTTTGGTGGTCGCCTGATTCCAAGAAAATAGGCTTCTACCGCTTCGATAACTCTCAGGTACCTATGTTTCCTATTTATTCTCCTTTCGGACAGGATGGAAAACTCAATCTTACAAGATATCCGAAGGCGGGAGAGAAAAACCCTGAGGTCAGAATAGGCATAGTCGATCTGGAGACTGCTCTGAATGCTCCGGAGGGACAGATCCCGGTAGTCTGGGCTGATTTCGATGAAAAGGAAGACCAGTATTTCGGCATCCCTTTCTGGGGAGCGGACAGCAAGGGCTTCTTCATTTCACGCCAGCCTAGAATACAGCAGCGTTTGGATTTATACAGGGTTGATAGCTCCGATGGATCCAAGTCTCTGATTTACCACGAGGAGTATCCTACCTGGCTCGATTGGATCGAGGGTATGGTATTCACTGAAAAGGGACTCTATATGGCCCGCAGTTTCGAGACAGGCTGGGAGCAAATCTATTTCCTTTCATATGACGGAAAGGAACTCAGACGTCTTACAGACGGCACTAACTGGAGAGTCAATATCGTCAGGGTGGACGAAAAGAACGGCAATGTATATTATACAGCCAACCGTGACGCTATGGCCAAGGCTGCCCTCTACAAGGTGGACAAGGCGGGCAATATCAAGGCCCTTACCGATACCAGCTACAATGTTTCGGGGGTCAAGTTCTCTCCGGACGGAAAGCACTTCATTGCCACTCTTTCGAACTTTAATACTCCAAGCCAGATTTGGATGTACCGCACTGAAACTGCTGATCTGGCCTGGAAGAGCCGTGCAGCTGTTGCTGCCGCCCGGAAAACGGGCAGATCGGTGAAGGACAGGTATGCGACAGCTTGTTACAAAGTGGCCGATATGAAGGGACCTGACTATGATCCGGGGAAATATCCTCTTCCTCAGTTGATTTATCTTACTACGGAAGACGGATTCAAGCTCCCCGCGGCCATAACCTATCCTTTGGATTTCGACCCGTCCAAGAAGTATCCCGTGCACGTCAATATCTATGGCGGCCCTAACACTGCTTATGTCAATGACAGATGGAGCACACCGTCTGCAAAGAACTGGTGGAGTGAGAACGGTATCATCAACGTGACCTGCGATTCGAGAGTGGCTGGACATAATGGCCGTGCCGGTACCGACTATGATCACAGATACCTTATCGATGCCCCTATCAAGGACTTCGTCGCTTGGGGAAACTACTTCCAGTCATTGCCTTACGTCCAGGCGGACAAGATAGGCGTTGAGGGCTTCTCGTTCGGCGGAACCAATACCACAGTCTTGCTCTGTCAGCATTCCGACGTCTTCCACTATGGCATTGCCGGAGGCGGAGTTTATGACTGGATGCTCTACGACAGCCATTACACTGAAAGGTATATGGAGACTCCTCAGTCCAATCCGGAGGGCTATGAGGCATCCAAGGCACTGAACTGCATTGCCGATTATCCTGTTGAAGCCGGAAAGGCTGACGGTTCGGTGATGCTGAAGATTACACACGGCACAGGTGATGACAATGTCCATTTCCAGAACACGCTTCAGTTGATTGATGCGCTTCAGAAAGCAGGAAAGGAGTTCGAACTGATGATTTATCCTGACGGAATGCACGGCTATCGCGGCTATCAGGGTACTCATTCGACCAATGTCGACAGGTCATTCTGGCTCAAGTATTTGAAGGGGATGTAAGCAGTATCAGACGTGAGGATTTCTCTTCTGTGAAGTCTGCGCTGAAAGCGAAAATATGGGTGCTGCCTCCAGAGGCGGTGCCCATTTTCCTTTTGAGTTCCTCGCTGCTCATAGGAAGGTTACGGGCAGTTACCTCGCAACGTTCCAGCCTCTTGCCCAGTTCTGCCACAGTTCTTTTGTCGAAGGGGAGGCAATCCTCTATCCTGAACCATTTGCCCAGTCCCTCCAACGCCGGTATGATGCTGTTTGCGGCATAGAGCTGGGTGTGACGCCCGAGTTTGAAAAGGGGGAAGCGCTCGCAGAGCAGTTTGAATGCCCCAGTCTTAAGAAGGGTGCTCGAAGGTTCGAAGAGCAATGGCATTGCCCCAAGAGTTTTGCTGTCTGGGCAATACGAGACTGCAGCGGCACTCTCTTCCTCAGGAAGGAAACTGAATCCGCCGGCAATGATGCGGGCTGCTCCGCTCCAACCCTTTTGCAGCACAACGAGCAATTCCTTGCATTCTCCGTCGGCGCCTACACAGTGCAACTCGCGAACTTCGGGGCCCAATCTCTTGAGGGCCATAGTGATGTCCGCCATAGGGGAGAGCTTGATGAGAAGAGTCGGGGCAGCTTCGAGCAGTTCTTCCTTTAGGGTCAGCACATCCGGGCGGCAATCCTCGATGAGGAAAACTTTCTTGCCTGTGCTGCTTCTTCTTGCAGGATCAAGATAGATGATATCGGGCTTGAAATCATTGCCCAGAAGGGCTTGAATGCTGCCGGAGACGATTTCGCAGTTGCTGAAAATGACATTGCTTATCCCCATCGTTCCGAAATTGCTTTTGACAGCCTCAAACAACTGCGTATTCATCTCATTATAAAGAACTTTGCCGGCTATCTGAGAGAATGCCCAGCTGTCGACTCCAAGCCCTCCGGTGAGGTCGGCAACTGTAGGATGTGGGGCAATCCGGAGACAGAGTCTGCTTTTGTATAGGGCCGTGACGGATGAACTGCATTGCTCCATACTGAGTCCGGAAGGGAATGAAAGTCCTTCGAAAGCGGACCATTCCGGAACTTTTTTCTTCATTCTGGCCAGGTCCGAAATGGAAATGTCATTCAAAATATCGGCAAAGCTTCTTTTCATATCGGCAAAGGTACTGATTATTGTAAAAAAGTGTTAAATTTGAAATTGTTATTTGACTATTAATCAAAACTTCCACATATACGATGAAAGACTATAAAGAAGTGGCCGAGAGCTGGCTCAAGGGTGATTTCGACCCGGAAACTAAGTGCAAAATCATTGAACTCAGAAATGAGGATCCCGCAGGATTCGAAGATGCGTTCTACAAGAATCTTGAATTCGGAACAGGTGGACTCAGAGGCATTATGGGTGTTGGTACGAATAGAATGAACAAGTACACTGTAGGTATGGCTACCCAGGGACTTGCGAATTACATCCTTTCTCATTGTGAGGGTGATGACCTTAAGGTCTGCATTTCTTACGACAGCAGAAACCATAGTAAGGAATTCGCCAAAATAGCAGCCGACGTGCTTTCTGCAAACGGTATCCACGTCTATATCTTTGACAATATCCGTCCTACTCCTGAGATGAGCTATGCTGTACGTCTCAAGGGCGCTGTTGCCGGCATTATGATTACCGCATCCCACAATCCTAAGGAATACAACGGCTACAAGGTATCCTGGTCTGACGGAGGTCAGGTCACTTCTCCTGTCGACAAGGAGATAGTTGAGGAGGTTGCCAAGATTACTGATCCTTCTATGGTCAAGTTCAAGTCCGATTTGAAATGCGGTGAGATTGACGTAATGGGCAAGGATGTGGATGAACTTTATCTCCGTGACCTTCTGTCACTTTCGCTCAGTCCTGAAGCCAACAAGCGCCATTCGGACCTCAAGATAGTATATACTCCTCTTCACGGTTGTGGAGTCCGTCTCGTCCCTGAGATTCTCCATCGTGCTGGTTTCAAGAATATCATCAATGTCCCTGACCAGGATGTAAGCGACGGCGATTTCCCAACAGTTGTTTCACCTAATCCGGAGGAGCCTGCTGCTCTTCAGATGGCTATTGACAGGGCTGAGGAGACAGGAGCGGACATCGTAATCGGTACCGACCCTGATGCTGACCGTATGGGTATTGCAGTCCGTGACAATGACGGTAAGATGGTGCTTTTCAACGGAAACCAGACCGGTTCCCTCCTTACCTACTACATTCTCAATAGATGGAAGGAGCTTGGAAAACTCACTGAGGGCAAGTATGTTGTTAAGACTATTGTGACCACCGAACTTATTACTGATATCTGCAAGAGTTTCGGTGTACCTGTATACAATGTGCTCACCGGCTTCAAATACATTGCCGAGGTGGTTAAACGTCAGGAGGCTCTTGGCGGAGAGTTTATTTGTGGAGGTGAGGAAAGCTACGGTTTCAACGTCGGCGAGTTTGTCCGTGACAAGGATGCTCAGGTTTCCTGCCTTATGGTTGCTGAATGCGCTGCCTGGGCGGCAGATCAGGGTATGACCCTTTATCAGCTGATGCAGAAGATTTATGATGAGTACGGCTTCCGTAAGGAGGGTCTCGTTTCGCTTGTGCGCAAGGGCAAATCAGGTGCGGAGGAGATTCAGCAGATTATGGCGGACCTCCGTTCAAATCCTCCTCGCGAGCTCTGCGCTTCGCCTGTAAACAGGGTAGTGGATTACCTTGAGCCGGAGAAGACAGGACAGCCTAAGTCCAATGTGCTCCAGTTCTTCGATGAGGCAGGCGATGTCGTGTCTGTAAGACCTTCCGGGACCGAGCCTAAGATCAAATTCTATTTCGGAGCCAAGGGCGCCGATGCAGAGGAAAAGATTGCACGGCTCAAGGCTCAGTTCGTAAACTAGACTTGTTTCTTGATGCGGGAATGCTCACGGCACCAGCTTTGCAGTCCGCATTCCCCGCATTTCGGAGCTCTGGCCGTGCAAGTGTAACGGCCGTGGAGTATCAGCCAATGGTGGGCTTTTGGCCTCAGTTCGGCTGGAATGTGTTTTTCCAGATCCAGTTCCACAGCAAGGGGAGTCTTGCCATCTGACAGTCCCAGCCTGTGCGAAACCCTGAAAACGTGGGTGTCAACCGCGATTACAGGCTTGTCATAGACTATTGATGCCAGAACATTGGCGCTTTTGCGTCCTACTCCCGGCAGGCTCATCAAACTGTCTATGTCCGAAGGTACCTCTCCCTGGAAATCATCCACCAACTTGCGGGAAAGCCCCATCAGATGGCGGGTTTTGTTGTTGGGGTAGGATACCGAACGGATGAGGTCGAAAATCTGCTCGAAACCTGCTTCAGCCATCCTTTCCGCATTGGGGTAGTGCCTGAAGAGTTCCGGCGTTATCATATTGACCCTCTTGTCAGTGCATTGAGCCGAAAGAACAACGGCAACAAGCAGCTGGAAGGGGGTTTCAAATTTGAGTTCGGTTTCGGCGACTGGCAGATTGCAGCTGAACCAATCTATGATGCCCGCGTATCTTTCCTTCTTTGTCATATATTGGCCTTGATTTCTATAGTACCGTTATTTCCGCTTTCTCTGCAACTTTCGTCCTTGCACTCAAAAACGCGTCCGGGATACTTCTCGAAAATGCTTCTGTTGTGAGTGACCATTACTATTGCCGTACCGTTCTTCTTATTGATTGAACTGAGAAGGGAGAGTATGCCGTCAGCCGTCTCATTGTCAAGATTGCCAGTAGGCTCATCCGCGATGATGAGCTGGGGGCTGTTGAGTATTGAGCGGGCAATGGCGATGCGCTGCTGCTCACCTCCGGACAGCTGGTGGGGCTTCTTGTGGGCCTTGGTACTCATTCCCACGGCTTCCAGCACTTCACCTATGCGTCTGTCGATATCTTCGTTCTTTTTCCAGCCTGTGGCTTTCAACACGAATTCAAGATTCTCTTCGACACTTCTGTCCATCAGGAGCTGGAAGTCCTGAAACACCACTCCAAGCTTCCTTCTCAAGAAAGGAATGTCCTTGGGTTTGATGCCGTTCAGATTGTATCCGCAAACCTCTCCCTTGCCTTTCTTGAGTGGATTTTCGGCAATCATTGTCCTTATTATCGAGGTCTTGCCTGTGCCTACCTTGCCCACTATATAGACAAAATCTCCGGGATGGATTTCCATATCCAGACCGTAAATCACTATGCTCTCTCCGTTTAATATGTCTGCATCTTTGAAGCTGATTATGGGCTTGTTTTCCATTGCTTATCTTTTTTTACAAATATAACAGAAAAATAGAAGTTTTTTGTCCGGGAGCCCTTTTGTACATTTTTTGTTGTGTGCGAAAATGAGTAAATTTGTAGATTGATACAAATCTTGTATATGAATAGGAAATATATATCAGCCGCACTTGCCGCAATCCTCCTGGCGTCCGGAACACTTATTGCTGACGCTGCACCGAAGGATAAGGATTTCAAGCAGGCTTTAAAACTTTATAGAAGCGGAATGTACCAGAGTGCCCGTTCTCTCTTCGAGGATCTGCATATCCGCAATGAAGACCATCTGAGCGAGGGTTATGCTGTGCTTTGTGCTGCAAAGATGAGAACCGTGGGCTATGAGTCTCTAATCGATGCCTATTCGGAAAAGTACCCTGAGTCAGTCCTCCTCGGACAGATGCGCTTCCAACGCGGCCTCGATTTCTTTGACGGCGGTGATTACGCTGCAGCCAAGAGGGAGTTCCTCTCTTTCTCGAAGGATGAACTGGAAAAGGGACAGATAGCCGAATACATTTTCAAACGCGCTTATTGTGATTTCAGCCTGGGCAATTATGATACTGCCAGGAAAAGTTTCACGGATGTCGAAAAGATGCCTTTCTCCGATTTTACTGCACCGTCCCGCTTTTCCATAGGTTACATAGACTATTGCCGCAATGAATTCGAATCTGCCGAGGAATGGTTCAATCTTTCCGCGAAGGATCCCCGTTTTCTGGACTATTCGAGGTACTACATACTTGAATGCCGCTTTATGGACAAGGATTACCGCTATGTGGTGGAGAACGGACCGCAGATGTTTGACAGAATCCCATCTGAAAGGCAGCCCCGCCTCGCCAGAATCATTTCCGAATCCTATCTTGTTCTGGGCAATGTCGACAAGGCCAAGGACTTCTACGAGAAAACCTCTGACAGTGATGAGTCAAAAAGCCGCTCGGACTACTTCTATGCTGGCTCGATGCTTTATGCGGTGAAGGACTTCGAGGGAGCGATAGAAAACTTCAACAGGATGAGTTTCCGCACTGACTCCATAGGTCAGATTGCCTCTTATGAACTCGGAAATGCCTATATCCAGACCAAGAACAAGGTCGCTGCTATGAACGCCTTCAAGGAAGCTTCGGTACTGGATTACGATGCCGATATTAAGGAAGACGCTTTCTTCAATTATGCCAAGCTGGCTTTTGACCTGAATCAGGACGGAAGCGCATTTACCGACTATATCGCCAAATATTCGAAATCTAAGAGAGGTGACGATATCTATAGTTATATGGCGCTCTCAAAACTCGTGAGCCGTGATTATGCCGGAGCCGTTGAGGCTTATGACAATATCGACGAACTCAGCCCCGATATGCGGAGCAACTATATGAAAGCCAACTACTTGCGTGCCGTCCAGCTGATTTCTGCAGGCTCGTGGAGGGAAGCTGTCCAGAACTTGCAGGCAGCCGCCTTCTATACAGACAAAAGGAATCCTTTCAACCAGCTTTCGCGCTACTGGCTTGCTGAGTCATACTACAATATGGGCCGTTATGAAGATGCTGAGAAGATATTCACTGAACTCTACAACAATTCAGCGCTTCAGCAGCATGAAGAGGGCTTGCTGCTCCCATATAACCTTGCATATTGCTATTTCAAGGAGGAAGATTATTCCAATGCTGCCAAGTGGTTTGACAACTACCTCGCTTCGGGAGCCCAGGCTCAGGCCAAGGATGCGTCTGTACGCAGGGCTGATTGTGATTTCGCGCGCAAGGATTACAAGGCTGCCCAGCAGGCCTACGAGAATGTGCTTGCGAAGTACAATGACCCTGATGATATCTATCCTTATTACCAGCTCGGTCTTTCGTACGGCTTGTCAGGAGACAAGAAAAAGAAGGTCTCTGCTCTCGCTCCGGTAATGGATGCTTCGCCGTCGGCTATCCTTTATTCGGAGGCAATGTACGAGCTCGGAAGGGCTTATGTTGACATTAAGGACAATGCCAATGCCGTCAAGTGCTTCGAGCTCCTCAGCAGCAATACCAAGGATGGCAATTTCATTGCCCGCTCCCTGATTGAGCTTGGAATGATATCAAGAAATGCCTCCAGGAACGACAAGGCCCTCGAGTATTACAAGAGGGTGGTGGAGACTCTCCCAAAAAACGAATATACCGAGGATGCATTGCTGGCCATTGAGTCCATATATCAGTCGCTTGGCGAGCCTGAAAAGTATATTGCATACGTCGATGGTTTGGGCGCGGGAGGAAAGAAGAGCGATGCGGAAAAGGAGGAAATTTATTTCAATTCGGCTGAACAGGTATTCCTGAGCGGAAATTATCAAAAGGCTCTTGCTGCCATCGAGAAGTATCAGGAAGCATATCCTGAGGGTTCCGGCTTCACTACTTCGCAGTTCTATGCTGCAGAGTGTTTCAAGGAGCTCGGGCAGAAAGAAAATGCCATACAACGCTATGCTTCGGTTCTTGAACGTTCCGATGCCGGCAACCTGATCGAGGCTGCAACTCTCAACTATGCTGTCCTCTCCTACGGTCTTGGTCATTACAGCGATGCTTATGATGGGTATTCCCGTCTGGCTGAAGTCGCACGTATTGAAGACAATGTCCTTACAGCGAAATCAGGGATGATGAGGTCGGCTTACGCGGGAAAGGATTATGACAAGGCCATTGCCTCTGCCGACATTGTCCGCTCGACTGGTGGTATTGACGAAGCATTGGCGCGCGAGGCCGATTATGTGAAGGCCAAGTCCTATCTTGCCACAAGCCGCCGTGATGAGGCCTTGAATATGCTTAAGCAGCTCTCCAAGGCAGCGTCTACCGATGAGGGGGCTGAAGCAGCCTTCCTTATCATACAGGATGCTTATTATCAAGGCAATTTCGCTGATGTCGAGCAGATGGTTTACGACTTCTCAGCAAAAGCGGATGGACAGAGCTATTGGCTTGCCAAGGCCTTCATCGTTCTTGGTGACAGTTTCGCTGAGCAGGATAATTTAAGGCAGGCTAAGGCTACTTTCGAAAGCGTTGCTTCCGGCTACGAGGCTTCAGGACCTGACGACGATGTCCTCGAGAATGTCAGAATGAGATTGGAGAAACTTTCAAAAATGATGTAAGCGCTTATGATTAAAAGATATATCGCAATAGCTTCGGCTCTGGCATTTTCGCTTTTGTCCTATGCACAGAACCTCAATCCTACTGTTCAGGTTACGAATGCATATGACAATAAGCTTATGGATATTTCAAAGCATAGCCTTCAGATGGCTGTGCCTGACTCACTGCTCCGTTTCGACTGGGATTTCAACTATTCAGTATTTGACAATCCATACAAAGGCGCCTATGAGTTCAATCCATACATCATAGATATGAAGCCTGAGGCCAGTGTGTATGACGGCAAGCGTTTATTGCTAAGTGCGGGCGTCGGTTATACCATACATCCGGAGGCCAGGCTTTATTGGAATCCCGTGCTGAAGAAAAGGCTCAAGCTCGCAGTATATGATGAATACGGCGGATATTGGGGACCGTATTCGGGAATAGCCTGGGAGAAGTCTTATGGTGGGAATTACAGCTTCAAGAAGGATGGAAGCTACACAGGTTACGACCTTACAAATGTTCTTGGCACTAGTCTGAGGTATGATGCCAAGTCTTCCGTTCTGAGTCTTGACGCACGTGCCTCTTATCTGGCAAGTGCAGGCGAAGGGCTTTTCCATTATCTGATGCGTGGCCATAGTGCATTTTCGGCAGACGCTGCTCTGGGACTGAAGTCAAATGCTCCGGAGTCTCCGTTTGATTATGATCTGTCGGTTTCGGGTTCGAGTCTTCTTGGCCATATGTCCTGGGATGACAGGGCTTCCGAGTTTTCGCTGGCGGCATCGGCAAAGGCCGGCTTCGCTATGGGAGGCAGACAAAAGTTGGGTATGTCCGCTGACGTCAGTGGCCTGAGATACAGTGAGCAGAGTGGTTCTTCATCACGTTCATACGGCATTGGAGCTATTTCAATGAACTTCACTCCTTCCTATACGTTCAGAACTGACAGATTCGAAATATCAGGAGGTGCTACCCTTTCCAAGGTTATCCAATCTGCAGATTACGAACGTGTTGTCCCAGAGGGGAAGGAGGCTTTCAAACCCCGCTTATTCTATCCATATGCCCATCTCTCACTTGAGATGATTGAAGATGCCCTTGTGCTTTTTGCAGATGTCAGGGGAGGGCAGAAGTTCAATTCATATTCATCCTACCTCAATGCCGACCATTGGTTTGACAATTATGGAAGCGGAATGTTCCTGGAAGGGCTTGCTGACGTTACTATGACTTCCTACGATGCTTCTTTGGGATTCAGCGGCCGTATCGGTCACAGGCTGCAGTTCAAGTTTGACGGAGGATATGCCGGGCTTAGGAATGCTCCTGTGGAAGGAATACAGCCCGTTTCGGAGGGAAAGTTCATTCATTGCTACGAAATGGCTGACTATAACTTGGCATATGCTGACCTCAATGCCGCCTGGGGTTCGGAAAGACTTGATTTGAAACTTGATGCATACTTGCGCAAGGCTTTCTTCAATGAATACGGTTATGCAGCAGGCTTGCCGCTTGTTACAGGTTCCTTTGATATGAAATACAATTGGAACAGAAGGGTGTTTGCCGGGCTGTCTCTGGATTGGGCGAGTGGAAGGACTGCCACCCACCATATGACTGATGGTCTCCCGGAAGGGGTGGAAGCAGGCTTGGACTATGAGTGCTTTATTCCTGGTTGGGCGGATCTTGGTCTGTCTGCCGAGTATAGGTTCAAGAAACTTTTCTCGCTTTGGGTGAAGGGAGGCAATCTGCTGAACAGCGATGTTCGCAGGAATTTGATGGTGGCCGAGACCAAGCCTTATTTTACGCTTGGAATTTGCCTTAATTTGTAATTTTTTTCGTAATTTTGTTTGATTTAGTAATTACGATTGTTTTCAAGAAGATTCGACCATAATGATTGATTCAGAGGAGATGAAGTTAGCGGAAGAACAATATTCCGCCAATAGTATTCAGGTCCTTGAAGGCCTGGAGGCAGTGAGAAAGAGACCTTCAATGTACATTGGAGACGTTGGCGAAAGAGGTCTTCATCATTTAGTTTACGAGGTTGTTGACAACAGTATTGACGAAGCCATGGCTGGCTTCTGCGATCATATTGAGGTAACTATACTTGAAGATAATTCCATCAGTGTAAGGGATAATGGCCGCGGTATTCCTACCGGTTGGCACGAAAAGGAGAAGAGGGATGCGCTCGAGGTGGTGCTCACTGTACTCCATGCAGGTGGAAAGTTCAGCAAGGACAGTTACAAGGTGTCCGGAGGTCTTCATGGCGTCGGTGTTTCCTGCGTGAACGCACTTTCAGACTTGCTCGTTGCTGAGGTCCATCGCGAGGGCAAGGTTTTCCTTCAGAAATATTCGAAGGGAAAACCTCAGACTGCCGTGGAGGTGAAAGGAGAATGCTCTGATACCGGAACCATCATTACCTTCCATCCTGATGCGGAAATCTTCACCCAGACCACTACCTACAAGTATGAAACTCTTGCGAACAGGCTTCGTGAGCTTTCATATTTGAACAAGGGCATACGCATCACCCTGACCGATATGCGCGAAATGGTCGATGAGTTCGAGGTTGATGAGAACGGCAATAACAAGGCTACGGGAAGACAGGTTCACAGAAGTGAAGTCTTCTACTCACAAAAAGGTCTGTCAGAATTCGTTACCTACCTTGATGCTGATGCAGCCCATATGATTCCCGAACCTATCTGTGTCGCCTCTGACAAGGTCATCCCGATTGATATTGCCCTCCAGTACAATGACGGATATACTGAGAAGATTTATTCATATGTAAACAATATCAATACCATCGAGGGCGGAACGCATCTCCAGGGATTCAAGATGGGACTCACCCGTTCTCTGAAGAACTATGCGGACAAGAACAAGATGATGGAGAAGTACAAAGGCGATGATCTCAAGCAGAGTGACTTCCTTGAGGGTCTTACCGCCGTTGTTTCCGTCAAGATTGCGGAGCCTCAGTTCGAAGGTCAGACCAAGACCAAGCTCGGCAATCCTGAGGCTACTTCAGCTGTGTCCCAAGCTACTTCGGCTGCAATGGACCAGTATCTGGAGGAACACCCTAAGGAGGGAAAGCTTATCGTAGAGAAGGTCATTCTCGCCGCAACAGCCCGAAATGCTGCACGCAAGGCACGTGAGATGGTTCAGAGAAAGACAGTGATGACCGGAGCCGGAATGCCTGGCAAACTGGCGGATTGCTCTGAAAGGGATCCTGAAAAGTGTGAGATATTCCTCGTCGAGGGAGATTCCGCAGGCGGTACTGCGAAACAGGGAAGGGATCGTGCCACCCAGGCTATTCTTCCTTTGAGGGGAAAGATACTCAATGTGGAGAAGGCTGCTGTCGGAAGGGCTTTCGAGTCACAGGAAATCCAGAATATCTATACTGCTTTGGGCGTGACTGTCGCTCAGGAAGATGAAAGCGGTGAGAAGCATATGGATCTCAGCAAGCTCCGTTACCATAAGGTGGTGATTATGACTGATGCCGATGTTGACGGTAGCCATATTGCCTGCCTAATCCTTACCTTCTTCTTCAGGTATATGAGGGATCTCATAGAGAACGGTTATGTATATCTCGCGACTCCGCCTCTCTATCTTGTGAAGAAAGGCAAGGAAGAGACCTACTGCTGGACTGAGAATCAGCGCGAGGAGGCTTGTGCCCGCCTCGGTCGAGGCTACTCGGTGCAGAGGTACAAGGGTCTTGGTGAGATGTCGGACGTCCAGCTTTGGGAGACCACTATGAACCCGAGAAGAAGACGTCTCCGTCAGATTACCATCGAGAATGCCGCTCAGGCTGAACGCACTTTCTCTATGCTTATGGGAGATGACGTACCGCCACGCAGGCAGTTCATCGAAGAAAATGCGCATTACGCAAATATTGACGCTTAATCAGTAAAACCAAAACCAAAAAACATACACAATGTTGGATATTTTTGACAGAATCGAAAGGGACTCAGGCGGTCCTATCGGACAGTATTTTGATCAGGCCTTCGGATACTATATGTACCCCCGTCTTGAGGGCGAATTGGGTCCTCATATGACCTTCAACGGCAAACCGGTCCTCAACTGGAGCCTCAACAACTATCTCGGTCTTGCCAATCACCCAGAGGTGCGCAAGGCTGACGCAGAGGCAGCGGCACAATGGGGACTCGCTTACCCAATGGGAGCACGAATGATGTCAGGTCATACCAGATACCACGAGAAGCTCGAGAGAATGTTTGCTGAGTTCGAAAAGAAAGAGGATGCCTTCCTTTACAATTTCGGTTATCAAGGCATTGTTTCGACCATTGATGCTCTCACTGCACGTCACGATGTCATCGTGTACGATGCTGAGTGTCATGCCTGCCTCCTTGACGGTATCCGTCTCCACATAGGAAGCAAATACAAGTACCGCCACAACAATATTGTGGATTGCGAAAAAGTCCTTGCCAGGGCTTGCGCCGAGGCTGATGCCAATGGCGGCGGTGTGCTCCTCATCACCGAGGGCGTATACGGTATGACCGGAGCGCTCGGCATTCTTGACCAGATCGCTGCACTCAAGAAGAAATACAATTTCCGCATCCTCATTGACGATGCTCACGGCTTCGGTCTCCTCGGAGAGCACGGACGCGGTACATCGGAGGAACTCCATTGTATGGACGACATTGACCTTTACATCGGAGCATTTGCGAAGTCAATGGCTTCCATCGGCGGTTTTGTTGCCGGACCTCACAAGATTATCAACTACCTTCGCGCCAATATGCGTTCGCAGATGTATGCGAAGTCTCTCCCTATGCCTCTCGTGATTGGCAATATAAAGCGTCTCGAGATCATTATGTCACCTGAAGGTGATGAGCTCCGCAAGAAGTGCTGGCAGATCACCCACGCTATTCAGGATGGATTCGTGAAAGAGGGCTTCGATATCGGTGAGGCACAGGCTTGCGTTACTCCTGTACATATCAAGGGTGGCGTGGCTCAGGCTACCAAGATGGCCAAGGACCTCCGTGAGAATTACGGTATCTTCTGCTCTATGGTAGTATATCCTGTAATTCCTAAGGGAATGGTTATTTTCAGAATCGTATGTACAGCATCCCACACTATGGAGGATGTTGATTACACTCTCAAAGCATTCAAGGAAATCAAAGCCAAACTTGATGCCGGCGTATATGACGGAGATGATGTGGCTGCGATGACAGTGGAATAAGAATTCAAATACACTTTCCTTTGAATATGTCTTTTCTCAAGGACAGTGTGTTGTTTATTACAGAGGCCAGCTCGGGTATCGGGTTGGCTTCTGCGAAATTATCAGGACTCGATTAAAAGCCGACCTTTATGAGATTCAAGATTGATGTCAGTTCCAAGGTTATTCTATCCTTTGTGGTTTTGGCTGTATTGCTTGCGCTCATTTTCCCCCGTGCGCCTAAGCTTGGCTATGAATACAGAAAGGGTTCCGCTTGGAAATATGAGACTCTTTTTGCCAAGTTTGATTTCCCTATCCTGAAGACTGAGGAGCAGCTTCAAGAGGAAAAATCCAAATCAGTTTCTTCCATTGTACCATATTACAAATACTCCGAAGAAACGGTCAATAAGAATCTCAAGGCCGCAGAGGGACTGTCTTTGGGCAAATCCGCATCCCTCAAGTCCGGCATAGTCGCCATCATCAGGGAGATTTATGCCCAGGGCGTAGTCCCAGATGAAGGCGTCAAGCTTGACAAAAACTCCGGAGATATTGAGTCTCAAGTAATATACATTCAGAAGAACAAACACGCTTCGAAGCTACCTGCGACGGAGGTGTACAAACTGTCAGATGCCAAAGCAAAGCTTCTGGCCGAATTGAGCGGAAAGTATCCGGGCTATAAATGTGATTCAATTCTTAAGGCGAATTCAGTTTATGACCTGATTGCTCCGAATCTTGTTTATGACAAGCAGACTACGGACCTCGTTCATACTGCATCCGGCAATGAAATCTCGCCTACAATGGGGCTTGTAAATGCAGGTCAGCTCATTGTGTCGGAAGGGGAAATAGTGACTGCTGAAATCGCCCAGATGCTTGATTCGTATAAGCTTGAGTATGAGGCGAATCTGGGCTATGGAGGTCCGAAAATCTGGATGTGGCTGGGCAATATACTGCTGGCTTTCCTGCTCTGTCTGATTTTTTTCTTTTCCATCTGGTTTACCAATCGCTCCATTTTCCAGGATACAAGAAAACTTCTGTATTTGATGATGCTCGTTCTGATACAGAGCGTCGTGACCCTGGCTGTCAACAAGGCCGGGTCTCAATACCTTTTCCTTGTTCCTTTCACATTGACTGCACTTTGGCTGCAGGCCTTCTTCAGAAACAGGGTGATAGTGGTGACATATTTCGTTTCGCTGCTCCCTTTGCTAATATTCTCGCATTCCGGTGTTGTGCTTTTTGTAATGTACCTCCTTGCCGGTTTTGTCAGCATCTATTCTTTCCAATATTTCAACAGGGGATGGATGCAGTTCATCACGGCATTCATTACTTTCGGAGTGCTGCTAGTGACTTATTTTGCATTCAGAATGATAGATTCCATCAGTGGCAATATCACTCTGACTGTGTTCTATCTCTTCCTTGGTTCATTGCTCACAGTTCTCGGCTATCCTCTTATCTATCTCTTCGAGAGGATGTTCAATCTGGTTTCAAATTCAAGGCTGATGGAATTGGGTGACACTTCCAACTCTTTGATACGCGAACTTGAGGCCAAGGCTCCGGGCACCTTCCAACATTCTCTTCAGGTAATGTCGATGGCAGACTATATTGCCCGCTCTATTGGGGCAAATGTTCTGCTTGTCCGTGCCGGAGCTCTATATCACGATATTGGCAAGATGGCCAATCCACTCTGTTTCATTGAAAATGAGGCCGCCTCCGGCAATTCCGGCGTGAAGTATCACGAGCAGCTCTCATACAGGCAGAGCGCGAAGGAAATCATTGCCCACGTTCACGACGGTCTGGAACTGGCTGAGAAAAACGGCCTCCCTCAGATTATCAAGGATTTCATAAAGACCCATCACGGTACCACCTGTACCGCTTATTTCTACAACAAATATCTCAATGAGGGCGGGGATCCCAATGATGTCGCTGACTTCTTCTATCCGGGTAGCAAGCCTTCGACCAAGGAGCAGATTATTGTGATGCTTTGCGATACCATTGAGGCTGCATCGAGGACTCTCAGCTCATCGGATCCTGAAGCAAGATCTCAATTGGTCGAAAAGATTGTTGCTGCCAAGATGGCTGACGGTCAGTTCGATGAGGCTGATATCTCCATCAAGGAAATCAATACTGTCAAGGAATCATTGAAATCATATTTATCACAATTGTACCACGAAAGGGTGGTTTATCCGAACCGTAAGAAGCGCTAGATGGTTGATAATTTGATAAATAATGGTTAACTTTGCGCCCCGTTTTCAGATGATAATAAATTAAAGATACACAAATGAATATCGAAAAGACACAGATTGATGAGCTTTCTTTCGAGCTCACTCTCAACATTTCAAACGAAGATTACACTCCAGTAAAGAAGAAGAAGCTCAATGACTACAGAAAACGCGCTGAGTTCAAGGGTTTCAGAAAGGGCAATGTTCCTATGTCCCTCATTGAAAGAGTATATGGCGAGCAGGCCCTCGGCGATGCTGTAAATGACCTTATTTCAGAGCAGCTTGGCTCATACATCAAGGATAACAATCTGAACCTCATAGGCGAGCCTATTGCCAGTGAGAATCAGCCGGAAATCGATTGGAAGGACGGCAATGATTTCGTATTCAAGTTCGATCTTGCTACCGCTCCTGTAATTGACTTTACCGTATCAGCAGATGACAAGGTGGTTAATTATACCATCAAGTCAACTGCAGCTGCAAAGGATGAGATGAAGAAGGCTATGCTTATGCAGTATGGTGACCTTCAGGAAGTTGAGTCTCCAAGCGCTGAGTCATATATCTATGTGGATCTTGAAAATGAGGAAAAGCGTGTTGAAAATGCCTACATCTCAATGCGTGATGTAAACGAGGCTATGAAGCCTGCACTGCTCGGCGTCAAGGCCGGTGACAAACTCGAAATCAATGTCACTGAGCTTCTCGACCGTGAGGGCGACCGCGCAACTCTGCTCAAGGTAAAGAAGGAGGAACTTGCTTCAATCAATCCTGTTTTCAATGCTACCGTTATCAATATCAAGAGTTTCGTAGCTGCTGAGGCCAATCAGGAGACCTTCGACAAGATCTTCGGTGAGGGCAATGTGAAAGACGAGAAAGAGTTTGACGAGAAGGTAGCTGAGCGTCTTGCTGAGAACTACAGACAGGAGACCGATTTCCGTCTTGGCAAGGATATCAAGGCTTATTTCACTGAGAAGGCTGCAGTCAAGCTTCCTGAGTCTTTCCTTAGGAGATGGCTCTATGCTATCAATAAGGGCAAGTTCACAATGGAGGATATTGACAAGGAGTTCGATGCCTTCCTTGTTGACTATCGTTGGCAGATGATTAACGAGTATCTTATGAAGAAGTTCGAGCTCAAGGTCGACGAGAAGGATCTTGTGGAGGCAGCTCACGGCTATGTAGCATACCAGTATGCTATGTATGGAATGTCAAACGTTCCAGAGCAGTTCATTCACGAGGCTGCACAGAAGATGCTTGACGACCAGCAGCAGGTTCAGAGACTTTACGAGCAGGTGGCAGAGCAGAAGGTAATCAATGCAGTCAAGGAAGTTATCACTCTTGACAAGAAATCCATCTCAGTAGAAAAATTCAGAGAGCTTCAGTAAGAGATAAGACAGGGGCAGCCCGCTGCCACTCAATAAATTAAGAGGATGACTAATCAGTGTTAGTCACCCTCTTTTTTTTGAGTATCAAAAGCAAACTATTTGCGGTGCTTCGTCTTGTTCTTCCAGAGAACAGTCATATCCTCCAGCGTCTTGCCCTTAGTCTCAGGAACCAGGCTCCATACGAATACTGCGGCTACAATGCAGATTGTACCGTAAATCGCATATGCGAGGAAGTGGCTGTAGTTGTACATAGGAACGAAGGTGGATGAAACTATGAAGTTGAATATCCACTGGAAGGCTACGGCAATCGCAGTGGCCTGGCTTCTGATAGTGTTCGGGAACAGCTCGGAGAGATAAACCCAGCAAATCGGTCCCCAGCTGAACATAAAGGCTGCGCTGTAAACGAGTATGCTGATTACCGGAACGATGGCAGGTTCCTCGAGTATATTGCTGAACGCAACGCCGAAGGCGCCTATTGCCATAAGAATGGAGCCGCTGATAAGCAAAGGCTTGCGCCCCAGTTTCTCAACGGTAAAGATGGCGAGGAGGGTGAAAGTGATATTGATGATTCCCATAAAGACGGTGTACATCATAGGATCTCCCAGACCCATTGACTCGAAAATGCGTGGCGCAAAATACAGCACGGCATTGATGCCGATAGCCTGTTGAAAAACGCTGAGCATAATGCCTACGAAAATGACAATCCAGCCGTAGCTAAGGAGTTTCTCAGTCTTCTCAACGGCCGTCTCCTTAATCTGCCCGAGAATTTCGCGGGCCTTGCTTTCACCATTGACCTTGGTCAGAATCTCGAGAGCCTTTTCATCCTGTCCGTTGAGAACAAGATATCTCGGGGTCTCAGGGATGAGCAGAATCAGCAGCGTGAAGATGCCCGCAGGGATGCTCTCGCTTACGAACATTGCCCTCCAGCCTATCTGGGTTGTCCATTCCTGAACAGCGGGATCGCTTGCATGGCTGCGTATGATGAGGTAGTTTACGAAATAAACCACCAACTGGCCGAAGATGATGGCGAACTGGTTCCACGAAACGAGAGCTCCTCTTTTCGATGCCGGTGCCACCTCCGCGATATACATTGGACAGAGAGCGGAGGCAATTCCGACGCCGATGCCGCCGATGATGCGGTAGATGTTGAAGGCAATGAGCAATGGCAGGCTGGCAACTCCCTTCTGGAAGAAGAGGAATTCAGGATGGTATGAGCCGAGGGCGGATACGAAGAAGAGTATTCCGGCCAGGAAAAGCGATTTCTTGCGACCGAAACGTGCAGCAATGATGCCGGAGACAAAAGCTCCTATGATACAGCCTATCAGTGCGCTGGAAGTAGTGAATCCGTGGAGGGCATCGCTGTATTGGAAGTCGCTTGCGCTGCGGAAAAACGACTGCAGTCCCTGCTCTGCTCCAGAAATGACCGCTGTATCGTATCCGAACAGCAATCCTCCGATGACGGCCACAAGGACTATTCCGAGAAGATAGCCCTTGCTGCCGTTTTGTCTGTAGTCAGCCATACTCTATACTGAATAAAGGTTGACAAGTGTTTCGTAAAGCTCTTGCTTTCCGCTGCTTACAGCAGGCTCACCCTTGCTCTTGGCATACTCGACGAGTTCCTCAAGGCTGAGCTTGCCTTCCTCGAACTCCTTGCCCTTGCCTGAGTCGAAGGAAGCATAACGGTCCTTGACCATCTGAGGAATAGGGGAGTTCTCTATGATGGAAGCGGCGCTGAGAAGTCCGCGTGCCATTGTATCCATTCCGCTGATGTGGGCAATGAAGATGTCCTCAGGGTCAGTTGAATTTCTGCGGAGCTTGGCATCGAAGTTGGAACCGCCGTTGCCCAAACCGCCATTGCGCACAATCTGGAGCATCGCCTGGGTAAGGTCGAGACTGTCAATTGGGAACTGGTCGGTGTCCCAGCCGTTCTGGGCGTCTCCGCGGTTGGCATCAATAGAACCGAGCATTCCATTGTCCACAGCCACCGCAAGCTCGTGCTCGAAGGTGTGGCCTGCAAGGGTGGCGTGATTGACCTCAATGTTTACCTTGAAGTCCTTCTCCAGCCCGTGTGCGCGGAGGAAGCCAATAACGGTCTCTGTGTCAACATCATACTGATGCTTGGTAGGTTCCATCGGCTTAGGCTCGATAAGGAAGGTGCCGGTAAAGCCCTTTGAACGGGCGTAGTCGCGTGCTGCCTTCAGCATATTGGCGAGATGGTCCTTCTCTCTCTGCATCTGGGTGTTGAGCAGGCTTGTATAACCCTCGCGGCCGCCCCAGAATACATAGTTCGAACCACCGAGCTTGATGGTGGCGTCGATGGCATTCTTAATTTGTACAGCTGCACGTGCCACAACGTCAAAATCAGGGTTGGTGGCTGCACCGTTCATATATCTCTTATGCCCGAATACATTTGCAGTACCCCAGAGGAGCTTGATGCCTGTCTCTTTCATCCTTTCAAGAGCATAGTCCGTGATGGTCTGCATCCTTGCCTCATACTCTTCAATGCTTTCTGCTTCTTCAATAAGGTCAACATCGTGGAAACAGTAATATTCGATTCCGAGCTTCTGCATAATCTCGAAGCCTGCATCCAGTTTGTCCTTAGCCCTCTGTACCGGGCAATCTGCCTTGTCCCATTCATAAGAACGGGTCTGTCCTCCGAACTGGTCTCCGCTGGCCTGGCCGAGAGTGTGCCACCAGCACATTGCGAATCTGAGCCATTCTTTCATCGTTTTTCCCAGCACAACACGTTCCGGGTCGTAATAGTGGAATGCCATAGGATTCTTGCTTTCAGGCCCTTCGTAAGGGATTTTTCCAATCTGAGGAAAGTACTGCTTATTTGTCATAGTGCTATATTATTTGGTTTTTGTCTTTAAAACCATTAAAATTAACCATTCCTCTACAAAATATCAATCGTTTTAATAAAAAATGCAGTCGTTTATTTTCATTTTGCTTCTGAAGCATAAATAATGTATCTTTGACATTCCAATTATGACAGATATGAAAGAATTTAACAAATACGCGCGACTGGAGCACGGCATCAGCTCTATGACGCTTCACAGGTATGAATCTGTCTATGATTCATATATCAACCCTACCATCATAGAGGAAAGAAAGCTGAATGTTGCATCAATGGACGTTTTCAGCCGTCTGATGATGGACCGTATCATCTTTCTGGGGGTTCCAATTGACGATGATGTGGCCAATATCATTCAAGCCCAGCTTCTCTTTCTTGCATCAACTGACCCTACTGCGGATATTTCCTTATATCTCAATACACCCGGAGGCCAGGTCTCATCCGGTCTGGGTATTTACGATACTATGCAGCTCGTGGAACCGGACGTGGCCACTATCTGTACAGGTCTTGCGGCCTCTATGGGTTCGGTGCTGCTCTGTGCCGGAGCCAAGGGCAAGAGATCTGCCCTGCCTCATTCCAAGGTGCTTATCCACCAGCCTCTCGGAGGAGCCAAGGGCCAGGCCTCTGACATACTCATTGCCGCCAAGGAGATTGAGAAGACCCGTGATGAGTTGATAAGCATCATTGCAGAGCACTCAGGCCAGGATTATGACAGGGTTTTTGCCGATGCAGACCGTGACTTCTGGATGAGTTCCCAGGAGGCTCTGGACTATGGAATGATTGATGAGATATTGTCCAAAAAGAAGAAGTAATGGCACGTAAGAACAATAACAGATACTGTATGTTCTGCGGAAGGAACGAGGACGAGGTTCCTATGCTCCTCAGCGGACTGGAGGGTTATATCTGCACGGACTGTGTCCATATTGCCTCGGAATATTTGAAGGAAATGGAGCAGACGAGAAGGGAAGAGGAGAATACTGCCCTCGAACTTGGAGAACTTCAGAAACCGAAGGCTATAAAGGCTTTTCTTGACCAATATGTCATAGGTCAGGACAGGGCCAAGAAACTTCTTGCAGTAGCGGTGTACAATCACTACAAAAGAATCAACCACAATCTGGTGGAGAAGTCTGATGACGGGGTTGAGCTCGAGAAGTCGAATATCCTTATGGTCGGCCCTACTGGCACGGGTAAAACCTTGATGGCCAAGACCATCGCCAAACTTCTCGATGTTCCTTTCACCATAGTGGACGCTACTGTCCTGACCGAAGCCGGCTACGTCGGAGAGGATGTTGAGAGTATACTTACACGTCTCCTCCAGGAGTCGGATTATGATGTCCAGAAAGCAGAGAGAGGAATAGTCTTCATCGATGAAATCGACAAGATTGCCCGTAAAAGCGACAATCCGTCAATTACCCGCGATGTATCTGGAGAGGGAGTGCAGCAGGCTATGCTGAAACTGCTTGAGGGCAATGTCGTCAATGTCCCGCCAAAGGGAGGCCGCAAGCATCCCGAACAGGAATTCGTGCACGTCAACACCCAGAACATACTCTTTATCTGCGGAGGAGCCTTTGAAGGCATAGAGCGCAGAATCGCACAGAGACTGAATACCCAGGTAATAGGTTTTGGCGCTCAGGACAAGCAGAGAGTGGACAAGGAGAACCTGCTCCAGTATGTTTCTGCGCAGGATTTGCGCGGTTATGGACTCATTCCTGAGATAATCGGACGTCTGCCTGTCATCACATATCTAGACCAGCTCGACAGGGAAGCGCTCAAGCGTATCCTGACCGAACCGAAGAACGCTATCATCAAGCAGTACGAGAAGATTTTCGAGATGGACGGGATGAAGCTTGTCATCAAGCCTGAAGTCCTCGATCTCATCGTAGATACAGCCATCAAGAACAAACTCGGAGCCAGGGGCCTGCGCAGCATTTGTGAACAGATAATGAATGATGCAATGTACGAGGCACCGTCATCAAAGAAAAAGGCGTTCACTGTCACACTGGAATACGCTCAGGCCAAACTTGCCAATATCTAAGCCTTCTTCCGGCTTTATTGGGTCTGAGCCGAGCGGCTACGGTTTACAATCAGCACTCCGGCTACAACGAAGACTATCGCAATGACCTTGTCTGCGGTAAGTCTGTCCATACCTATGCATATGCTGACTACGACGGCCAGAATGGGCTGTATATAGTTGTACATACTGACCAAAGTGGGACGTATCCTCTTTTGGCCGAAGGGAATGAGAAAGTATGCTACAAAGGTGGCGAAGAAAATCAGGAAACCGATTTCAAGGGCGACATTCTTCGGAATTCGGAGGTAGTCGAATTCCAACAGACCTTTCAAGGAGAAAGGCAGGGACATAAGAAGCGAGAAAAGAAACATCCACTTCATAAAAGTCACTACACTGTACTTGCTGATAAGGGGCTTGAATATTCCTAAGTAGGCGGAAAAACTGCTGATATTGACGAGCATCATCAGTATGCCCAAAGGCTTGGTCTGAGCAGCTCCGCTTCCTGCTGTTATTGAATTAAGTATCAGGAAGATAACACCGGCAAGGCTGGTGCATACTCCCAAGGCCTTCTTCCAGGTGATGGGCTCTTTTATGAATATGGCTGCAATCAGCATCGTTATCACCGGCCCCAGGGTACCCATAATAGAGCAATCTATGGAGGTGACCATCCTGATGCCTACCAGAAACGAGACCTGAGTGAGAAAAAGACCCAGGAATGAGGCCAGGGCAATCTTGGGGAAGTCGCTCCTTTCAACTTTTTCCTGGGGAAGAAAGACGGAAACAAGCCAGAAAAGCGCGGATGCGCCCAATGCCCTGAGACTGAACAGGGCAATAGGGGAGATTACATCCGAGTTGGCAATGTCCTTACAGAAGACTATATTCAGTCCAAATATGATATAGGCACCTGCGCAAGCGAGGTGCCCTGCTGTTTTTGATCCGTTCCGTATCATCAATAGTATCGATAGAACAGTGCAATTGATTCCATTCCTCCAAAGAATTGCTTCAGCAGATAACTCTCGTTAGGGGAGTGTATGGTATCTCTTTCGAGGCCGAATCCCATAAGGAGAGGGTCAATGCCCAGAATCTTCTGAACCTCGGCAAGCACCGCAATGCTGCCGCCTCCGCGCGAAGGCACAGGCTCTATTCCATAAACCTCTGCAATTGCCCTCGATGCTGCTTTGTATGCATCCGAACTGATAGGAATGAGGAAACCGTCTCCACCTTCGCATTCCTTGACCTCAACCTTTACACAGGCTGGGGCAATGGCCTTGAAGTGCTCGGCAAAGAGTCTTGTAATCTCCGAGCTGAGCTGATTCGGCACGAGCCTCATTGAAATCTTGGCGTGTGCCTCCGAAGGCAGGACGGTTTTGGCACCTTCGCCCGTGTATCCGCCCCATATGCCGCAAACGTCGAGACAAGGACGTATGCCTGTGCGCTCCAGGGTTGTATAGCCTTTTTCACCGCGCACTTCAGCAATGTCGAGGAAGCTCTTGTATTCCTCTATATCGAAAGGAGCTCTTGCAAGCAACTCCCTATCCTCCTTGGAGAGCTCGACCACCTTGTCGTAGAACCCCGGAACGGTGACTCTTCCATCTTTATCGAGAAGTGTGGCAATCATCTCGCACAGGACGGTAATCGGATTGGCAACTGCTCCGCCGTAGTGACCGGAATGGAGATCCTTGTTCGGTCCCACAACCTTGACTTCAAGATAGGACAGGCCGCGCATTCCGCAATTGATTGAAGGGACCTTCTCGCTTATCATCGTAGTGTCGGAAACGAGGCAAACATCCGCCTTGAGCATATCTTTATGCTCTTCTATCCAGGCTGGGAGTGAAGGACTGCCTATCTCCTCCTCACCTTCGAACATGAACTTGACATTGTGCTTCAACTGCCCGCTGCGGACCAGGAACTCGAAGGCCTTGATATGCATGAACAGCTGACCCTTGTCATCATTGGCACCGCGTCCCCAGATGGCTCCATCGTGGATTTCCGGTTCGAATGGGTCACTGTTCCACTTCTCGAGAGGCTCAGGAGGCTGAACATCATAGTGGCCGTAAACGAGAACTGTCTTGATAGAAGGGTCGACGATCTTTTGTCCGTACACGACAGGATTGCCCTTGGAAGGGTAAACTCCGGCCTCATCCGCTCCCGCCTCGAGAAGCAGCTGCACGAGTCTGTCCGCACAGCGCTTCATATCGGCTTTGTTCTCACTTTTTGCACTGATGGAAGGAATTCTGAGGAGCGAAAAAAGCTCTTCAAAGAACCTGTCCTTGTTCTGTTCGATATACTGTTTCATAATCAATCGTTTACATATTCAAAACCAAAGTATTCCCCCTTTCTGGTCATAGGTACGCCCGTCTTCATCCAAGCCGGCATTGGCTCATCCTTCAGGTAGTGGTCGAAGAATTGGGAGAGGCGGATTGAGAGATCCTTGCGGTTCTTTCTCTGGGAAAGATTATGGGCTTCATCATTGTACTGCAACAGCCAGGCTGGATGATGGAAGCGCCTCAGCGCCATAAAGAACTCTATGCCCTGATACCAAGGAACTGCACCGTCTGCATCATTGTGCATTATAAGAGTAGGAGTAGTGACGTTCTGGGTGTGGAATATTGGGGAATTCTCAATATACAGGTCCAGGCCTCCTTCATCCCAAAGAGATTTGCCAATACGGCTCTGTCCGTGCTCGTACTGCATGGCACGTACCATACCTGATTCCCATCTGATTCCGCCGTATGCGCTGGTCATATTGCCTACCGGGGCCCCAGCTCCTGCAGCGGCGAACATATCCGTCCTGGTGACGAGATATGCAGTCTGATATCCGCCCCAGCTCTGTCCCTGGATGCCCATCTTGTCCTTGTTGATGAACGGGAACTGTTCGCACATAGCTTCCGCACCCGAACAGATGCAATTGTATGCGCTTTCTCCCGGATGGCCGTCCTTGTATACGATGTCCGGAACGAAGACCACGTAGCCGCGGCTCGCGAAGAACGGAAGATTGACAGTGGAAGCGCTTGGAGCCGGTTGTCTGTACTGGTAGAGAGTCTCCGAGTATTTCTCATAGAAGTATATCATCATCGGATACTTCCTGTTCGGATCGAGATCCTCCGGAGTGATGAGCAGTCCGTCAAGAGGGGTGCCGTCATAAGCTGTCCAATGGACGAGCTGGATATTGCCCCAATTGTATTCAGCCTGCTGAGGATTGATTGAGCTCCATTTTTTTTCCGTTACGAAGAAGTCGGTCGTGGTGTACTGGTCACAAGGCTGGTTGAAATTGCCCTTCTTGAAGGTGATAATATCTGCATTTCGGGCCTTGGATACGCTCTGGTACTCGAATTTGTCGGTGAAGAAATTGATGATTCCCGGCTTTGATGCATTCACGGTGGCAAATCCGTTTTCCTTGTTGTTTCTATCGAAGACCTTGAGAGTGATATTGTCCTTCTTGTTAATGGTCTTGCTTACTCCCACTCTCGAGAGTGCCATCGAGATGTTGCTCTTTGTAATGTCCGTGTATGAGAACTGCATGTTGTACTGGCGTCCCCAGCCGAGGGTGAGGTTTACCGGAGCATCTTCGGCATCAGGGTCGAACCTCCAGATATCGTATTTGTCGGACATAAGGAAATATTCGTCGTTGTTGTACCAGTGAGGCCTGTCGGTTGATGGCGGAACGCTTGGGTGATCGTCCTCTTCATCATAGAAAGGAACGCCTGCAGCTTCGCTGACATTGACAACTCTTCCATCGGAGATTCTGTATGTGAACCATCCGAGCTCGTCTTCGTTCTCACTGTACCAGCAGATGTACTTGCCTGACGGTGAAAGGCTAGGACTGCCGTTCAACTTGGTGAAAACAGTCTTTGATTCGCCCGTGTTGAGGTTTACAAGGTAAATGTCAGTGTAGGAATTGCTATCCCAGGTGGCGTCGAGCTGGTATGCCCTGTCGTCGGTGTACATAGCCAACTCACCGTCAGCTCCGTTGATGAGACTGAGCCTGTTCTCGGTTGAAGGAGTGAGACGTATGATTCTGCCCGGGTCCGAGAGGTTGATGACTGCTGGATAAGTGGCTGATTTGAGTGAAGACAGCCTGCTCTTCTGGATAGGAGGAGTCATAGCAATGTCCCAGTTCCAGATGTCAAGCTTGGCTGTTTCAGACTCGATGATGGTGGTATCCTTTTCCGGCTGGCATTCCGAGATACCGAGGAAGAGCCTGGTAGCTGCTTTGGAGAAATAGAGCGAACTGTTCTCGGTGACGCAGAGTTTTCCGTCCACAGTATAGTCAGGGGCAATAATCTCCCGGACGCTCCCGGTCTTTACGGCCTTCTTGCCCTTACCCTTCACGATTTCCTCATACAACATTACGGAGCAATGCTTGTTGCCCGTGCTGTTGGAGTCGAGAGAAGCGAGAAAAGCGAGCTTGTTGCCGTCCTCGTTGAAGACCGGGCTTGAGTAATATTTCTTGTCACGTGAGAGCACGACCGGAGTCATTGAAGGAAAGTGGTAGAGCACGACTTCGTTGCGCGAGAGCGAATCCTTCTTGTCCTTCTTGTAAACTACAGCGAGCTTGTCTCCGCTCTTGTTGAATTCGTACTTGTCGACGTTCCTGAGTGTGTCAACGAAGTCGCTGTTCAAGTCGCGGAATACCTTGTATTTCTTGCTCTTGTCCGTGCTGTCCGTGACATTGTAAGCGATGATACTCTTCTTGTCCACTGGGATGCTGATACTGCTGGTCTCAGGGAGTTTGGTCATCTCGAAGGTGCTCAATCTGACGATGGCGGCACTGTCCTTGGGCATATCTTCAGACTTTTTCTTTGCAATTCTGGCCGCTCTGGTCTCCTTGAAAGGCGCGCGGATGCTGAATATCGCCCACTTGCCGTCGCTGGTGAAGCTTGCCGCTCCTCCTCTCGGCACCCTGAGTTCCTTTCCCGTCTCAATTTCGACAATCACCAGTTCCCTGTCTCCCTCCTGCGGCACTATGCTATAGGTGAGGTATTTGCCGTCGTCTGTAATGGATGTGCTACTGACACTCTGCCAACTGTCATAGACGCTATGGTCCAATGGTTTTTTCTGGGCTGGAAGCTGCAATGCGCTGAGTATCAGCAATATTGCTATTATTATTGTCCTTCTCATAGATTGTCGTCAAAATAATTGGTCACTTTCTGCATCAGATGCTCTCTCCAGGCTCCTGCTACGTTGTGCTCGGAACGAGGGTAAGGGAAGTAGTCGAGTTGAACGTTCTCCTCAATGCACTTTTGCACGAAACTCAGAGAGTGTTCCCATACTACAGTATTGTCAATGGCACCCTGGCAAATGAGCAGCTTGCCTTTCAAATCGGCTGCCTTGTTGATAAGGGAAGTCTTGGCGAAGCCTTCAGGATTGGTTTCAGGATTGTCCATATACCTTTCTCCGTACATTACCTCATACCATTTCCAGTCAATTACCGGACCTCCGGCTACACCGACCTTGAAAACATCCGGATAATTGGTCATAAGTGAGGTGGTCATAAAGCCGCCATAACTCCAGCCGTGAACACCTATACGTTCCGCATCCACGTATGGGAGACTTCGGAGCCAGTTAATGCCTACCATCTGGTCCTGCATCTCTACCTGTCCGCACTGGCGGTTGATGGCCTTTTCATAAGCAGTGCCGTGATTAGGTGTACCCCTGTTGTCCTGAACATAGACTATATATCCTCTCTGTGCCATCAATACCTCCCACATACGCACGCTGCCAAGCCAACTGTCGGTAACCATCTGGGAATGAGGACCTCCATACACGTAAAGTATTACAGGATACTTTTTTGCAGGGTCAAATCCGGCAGGGAGGAAGAGACGGAAATGGTTGTCGTACTGACCGTCCGCACTCTTTACAAAGCCGAATTTCATCTCACCTGTCCTGTAATCCTTAAGCGGATCTTCAGCTCTGAAGAGCTCGCGCACGAGCTTTCCGTCCGCGCTACGGAGCTCCACGACGCGAGGTACATTGAAACTGCTGTATGAATCGATGAGGTACTTGCAGTCAGGTGAAAGGGCAATGCTATGCCATCCTTCCGCCGCTGTCATCCTTTGAGGCTGGCCTATCCTGACCTTTGCCAGTTCCTTCTTCTTGCTCTGCTTAAGTTCCACCCTATAGTAATGCCTCTCGGCTGGAGAAACTTCCGCTGAGTTGTAATAGACGTATCTTCCGTCATTGCTTACATACTCCAGGTCAGCATCTACATCGACAAGCCGGCGCACTCCTCCAAGTGTATCACAGAGATACAGGTTCTTGTAGCCGTCCCTGTTGTCGCTTGTATAGATGAACTGGTAAGTATCCTTTATGAAGCTTAGAGGCCACTGAGGCTCAACCCAGGCATCGTTTTCCTCGCTAAGCAGGGTGCGCACGAATTCTCCGTCCGAGGCTCTGTACATATTGAGCCTCATATGGTGCTGGGCACGGTCGAGGACCTGTATGAATACATACTTGTCATCCGGAGACCAACTTATGTTCGTCAAGTATCTGTCCTCCTCGAAATCATCCGCCTTGACATAGACAGTGGAGCCTGTAGCTACATCGTAAATACCCAGGGCAATGCGTTCTGAGTCCATTCCATTCATCGGGTACTTGATGCTGATAAGTTCGCCGACGCGGGTGTTGATATCCAGAAGAGGGAAACTGGTGACCAGACTCTCATCCTTTCTGTAGAACGCCAGCTTCCTGCCGCTGTCTGACCAGAAAATGCCACCATTTATACCGAACTCGTTGCGGCTGACCGTCTGGCCATAGCTGATGTCAGGGTCCTTGCTTTCGGCAATGACTATGCCCGCCTTCTCGGGAGTCGCCAGATAGAGGCTCTGTCCGATAGTGTAGGCGGTGCAGTCACCGTTTCCAGCTGTGATGTTTCTGGCTTCGCGCGGCAGCTCGGGACGTGCCTGCTGAGAAGCCTGTGCTTTGTACTCGGAAACGCTGCCGTCGATGCCTGCCTGCAGGATGCGTCCTCCGTCACGGTAAAGATAATGGGAAGCATCCAGCCATTGGGCTGAGAATGATGAAGGGTAAACATCGCGGCTGACAGTAACGTCTTTCATTGTGAGTTCCTTGTCGCCGTTGCCTGCAGGACGTACCTTGAGAATTTCCTGCGCAATGCCTGCCGGCTGTGAGAGCCAGAGGGCTACGAGCATCATTCCGGATGCAATCGTGCTTTTCTTGTTCATGCTGTTATTCAGTATCGGTAATAATCGGTATCACTGTAGAATTATCGGAATCGCTAATGGATACTATCTTATCCACTATGACCTTCTGCATACCTCTCCAGGGAAGAGCTCCGAGGTATTCCTTGTAATGCAGTTCCACTGTCTTTCCTCCGCAACGCATCAAGGTATCGGCAATGCCCTTGTCCACGATGGAGAAATCAAATTCGTTGGATTGGATGCTGCTTGACCCTTTAGCTCCCTTGAATCCTGCCTGTATCAGGCGGCCTTCATAGGTCTTGAATACATAACCTTTGTACATAACTTGATTGAGCTGCCCTGCTTTGACGCCTTCTCCGAAGACGAAATAGAACTTGAATCCGATAACGGCAGCAAGCACCAGCGCAATCACAAGCGATACGATGCTGATGACTTTGGTCCTGGTTTTCATATCTGATAAATTTGATTATATTCCATACTGCTCACAATTTTCAAATATAAGCATTTTTTAGTACAATATGTCCGGAACAGTACAATAAAAAGAAGAGGAAACCCGATAAGTCTTGCGGCTTGAGGTTTCCTCTTCTGTTTCCTATGTAAGCGGAAAGAATTACTTCTTTCTGGCCTTGTATCTCTGATAGAACTGATCAACACGACCGGCGGTGTCAACAATCTTGACTTTACCTGTGTAGAATGGGTGAGATGTGTTGGAAATCTCGACCTTTACAAGTGGATAAACAACGCCCTCGATTTCAATGGTCTCCTTGGTGTTGACACAAGAGCGTGAGATGAATACCACGTCGTTTGACATATCCTTGAAAGCTACAAGACGGTAGGTTTCGGGATGAATTCCTTTTTTCATTTCTTTAAATATTTAAAGTAGTTATGTTTAAACAGTCCACAAAAGTAGCAATTATTTCGGAAAGAACCAAATTATTTTATTCTAAAAGGCTGTTCTTCATACAAGGTGTATCTCTTGGCCTTTCTAATCCATTTCTGTTCCTCGAGCTTGACGTGTTCCTGAACGATATCGAAGGTGATATTGCCTTTCAAATACTCCTCAATGACAGGGTCCGCCAGCTTGTCGAAGAAACCCTCGTCAAAGTTGAACTCTGAATAGGTCTCAGCGAAGTGTCTCATAAGTCTCACCGTATGAAGCAGGGAATGGTACTCTGCCCCGGGCTCAAGGATAATCTGATATCCTGAGCAGCGTTCTCCCTGATACTTGCCTGTGGCTGGCCTGAAGGAGCAGGGTCTCATCAGTACGCCTTCAGGAACCGGCAGATTACTATCTGCGGAAGCATTGATGAAAGGTGCTCCCAAGTATTCATATGGCCTTGCAGTACCTATGCCGGGGGTTATGCTGGTGCTGTTCCAAAGGCCTCCTCCACTATACATCTGGCAAGTGAACATTCCGGGTATGTCTGAGGCCGGGGCTATGGTCCAGGGCATAAGCAGCCTGTTGGCGTCGGTGGCCCTGGCCGAGATGATATGGAGAGGAAATTTGGCTCCCAGATCGTTGTAAAAAACGTGGCAGAGCTCTCCGAGTGTGAGTCCGTGTCGGTGCGGGACCCTCGGCATAGAAGGGTCGTCCCCGGCGAGTGGCATAGTACCTTCAACGGTTCTGCCTGCGGGATTCACGTGATCTACAATATATACGGAAGGGATAGTGGCATACTCATCGGAAGATGCTGCCCTCTCATTTTCAAGCTGATTGACCATAGTCATCAGTCTGAGGACATCCCTCGTATAGTTGAAATATCTCGAACCAACGTCCTGGATTTCCACAACGACCGCATTGAGCTCCCTTAATTCGTCAATGCTGAATCTGATGTGGTTTGTATTGGGGCTAAGCTCCGCATCTTCGGGAGTGAAGACTCTTACCAGATTGCCCCTCTCCCTGAAGATGTCGTACAGGTACTTGCCGGAAGCAGTGTCCCAGCAGTTCTGAGTGCAGAAACAGGCCAGTTTTCCTTCAAGCAGGGCCTTGTCCAACTGCTCTCCAATCGCGGTGGTCCTGAACGAGAACATCAGCCTTCGATAATCTTGTTGGCAATAGCAATGACTCTCTCCGCAAGTGCCTGTGCGGCAGCCTCATCCGGAGCTTCAGAGTAGATGCGGATGATAGGTTCAGTGTTCGATCTGCGCAGGTGCACCCATTGCCTTTCGGCCTCGAAATCGATTTTGACACCGTCGATGTCATTTATCCTTTCTGCCGCGAACTCCTTCTTCATTGCCTCCAGAATCTTGTCAATCAGGGCCTTGTCGGCAAGTTCAATCTTATTCTTGGCAATGTGGTACTGTGGATATCCGGCCTTGAGCTCAGTGACCTTGACCTTCTTGTGAGCGAGATTGCTGAGGAAGAGAGCGACTCCCACCATTGCGTCGCGGCCGCTGTGCAGGCTTGGGTAGATGACTCCGCCATTGCCCTCGCCGCCTATCAGTGCATTGACCTCGCGCATCTTGGTGGTTACATTGACCTCACCTACAGCGGCGGCAAAATACTTGCCTCCGTGCTTCTCGGTGACATCGCGCAGAGCCCTGGTGGATGAAAGATTGCTGACCGTGGTCATTCCCGTTCTGCCTTCACTCTCTGCCCTTTCGAGCAGATAGTCGGCAACGCTGACCAGGGTGTACTCCTCAACGAAAGGCTTTCCGTCCTCACAGATGAAGGCGAGTCTGTCCACGTCAGGATCCACGCTGATACCCAGATCCGCTCCTTCCCTGACTACGGTATCGCTGAGTTCCTCGAGGTTCTTTGGCAGGGGTTCAGGATTATGGGCAAAGTCTCCGCTTGGCTCACAATTCAGACCTATGCATTCTACTCCAAGACGTTCGAGCAGTTTTGGCATAATGATGCCGCCGACCGAATTGATGGCATCGAGAACCACCTTGAAATGTGCGTTTCTGATAGCTTCCGTGTCCACTGCATCCAAAGCAAGGACAGCATCAAGGTGCTCGTCGGTGAAGTCGTGTTCGCTTATCGTTCCGAGCTCATCCACTTCTGCAAAATTGAAGTCCTCCGCCGCAGCGCAGTCCAGAATCGCCTGTCCTTCAGCGGCATTCAGGAACTCACCCTTTTCATTGAGCAGCTTTAGAGCGTTCCATTGGCGAGGGTTGTGGGAAGCCGTGATGATGATACCGCCATCGGCATTGGCAAAGACTACTGCCATTTCCGTGGTCGGTGTTGAAGCAAAGCCGCATTTTACGACGTCCACTCCGCAGGATATGAGTGTACCGCAGACGAGCTGTTCCACCATCGCGCCGCTGAGACGTGCATCCTTTCCGACAACGACCTTGTATCTCCCGCCGTTGGGGCAGGGTTTGCGTTCACGCAACTTAGCGCAATATGCATATGTGAACTTGACTATGTCAACCGGGGTAAGACCTTCTCCCGCCGCACCTCCTATGGTGCCTCTGATGCCAGATATAGATTTAATGAGCGTCATACAATAAATGCGTTATTTGAAAACACAAATTTAATAATAATGTGTAAATTTGCCGCCCTTGAACAAATAAGATTTTATATATGACACAGGGTTTCTGGGCAATACTGCTTTTGATAGGTTCCAATATCTGTATGACCTTCGCCTGGTACGGTCATCTCAAACTCCAGGATATGCATATATCCGATGGCTGGCCTCTGATACTCGTAATCCTTTTCTCCTGGGGTATAGCATTCTTCGAATATTGCCTTCAGGTACCTGCAAACAGGTTGGGCTCCAACATCAACGGAGGTCCTTTTTCGCTCATACAGCTGAAGATTATTCAGGAAGTGATTTCGTTGACTGTATTTACGGTCATTGTGGCCCTCTTCTTTAAGGGCGAGAGCCTGCATTGGAATCATCTGCTTTCCTTTTTCTGCCTCGTTTTGGCCGTTTTCTTCGCTTTTTTGAAGTAAATCGGTCATTTTTGAGGTGAAAGTATTGCGGATTCAAAAAAAAGTTGTACCTTTGCATCGTTGAATGACGCTTGTCACCAACAAATGCTGGATTCGTATAACGGTTAGTACTCAAGATTCTCAATCTTGCAATAGGAGTTCGATTCTCCTATCCAGTACCAAATGAGAGGATGATTGAAGTCATCCTCTTTTGTGTTTTATACCCGCTCCATATGAAGAAAATCATTCCTTTTGCTATTCTCTTGCTTCTTTCAGGATGTACGGACAGAACTCCAGACCCTGTATCCGAGGCTGTAATTTCTGAAATTATGTCCTATGACCCTAATTTTACCAAGGTCAAACTTCTTGAACTGGTGAAGCTTGATTCCACTACTTTCGGGCAGGAAATCGAGCGCAGAAGCCGCATCTTCGAGTCCAAGAAGAAGAGCGACGAGCAGTTCCTTCTCAAATATACGGCTGAAAAGAAAAAGAAAAATGCTGCACTGAAGCAGGAAAGCCTGAAGCGGGATATCGCTATTCTTGCCGGACTCGACAGTATCAAAATGTCGATTTCAGAGCGTTTGGATGATGTCGCCTACTATGAATACAGGTTCAATGCCGAGGCCGTATCAGAGGGAGGAAAGACGCTTTTCAAGGAGTCCTATGCTGCCCTGACACCTGATGGAAAGCTCCTTGGCATCGCTTCGAAACAGGATGACCTCCATAAGAATATGGGTGTGGTGATTGACGGCTATCTCGAACTTGTGAAGGGCGTTGATACGGAAGAGGCAGAAGAGTAGGCTAGATTGGGTCCACATCCAAGGAAATGTGGGTACTGTAGTTGCGCTCTTTCCCGAAACTATCGACCGCCGCAGCTATTCTTTCCTTATTGTCCTTCAGAGCAGCATTTCTGGAGAGACTGATTCTGATGCATCTGCGCTCATCAAGGCTCTTCCTGCCTTCCATTGGGGTGAAAGGCCCGAGGGGATTGAAGTCGCCGAGCTGCTTGGTCAACTCATATGAAAGTTTATCCAATCGGGAGCTGTTATTGTCCTTGATTACGATGTCCAGCAGGCGCGTATAGGGAGGAAAAGCGAATTCCCGGCGCTCAGAGAGCAGACTTGGGATAAGATTCGGCCCCAGGCTGAAAACTTGATGTGTGCTCTGCTTGACCTGGATGATCATTCTGCCCTTCATACGTCCTCTGATTTGTTCCAGAGTCTGAATTGCGCGCTCGTCTGCCCTGAAATCGCTTTTCTCGAGCAGGAGTTCAGCTTGGATAATTGAGAGCAGTGCATAGGAAGACAGGTCCAAACGCTTCGCCTCAAATACTGTGAGGCAATCAAGACCACCCTTGGCACTTTCTTCCGGCCATAGATTCTTGAGTTCTTCTTTCAGATCATCAACAGGTCCCCAAGGCCTAAGTATCAATATCTTGCCATGATTTTTCAGAGCCTCGTCCATGCTTTTGATCAGAAGCCTTGAGAGACTTCCTACCATTCCTCTTTTTTTGTATTCCTCACTTGTGTCTATAAGTTCCATCTTGACTGCGGAAGGTGCAATGCTAATGGATGAGTACCTTCCGTTAATGCTGTTAAGTATTGACTCCAACGATGGGGAAGGGGAGGATAGAAGGATGGCAGCTTTATGGATGGTACCAAGGATTATGGCACAATCCCGTCCATTGAAATGTGGGATTCTGTCCTGTTCCTTATAATTGACATCGTGTTCTTCCTCAACTATCACAAGGCCTAATTTGCTGAATGGAAGAAAGATAGCATTTTTGGTTCCAAGGACGAGACTGGCCTCGGATTCCTTATCCCGGAGTAAACTGGCCGTTTCCCTCCGTTCGGCGGACGTAGCATCAGAATGGTAGAGTCTAAGCCTCTGTCCGAAAACGCTCCCCAGCTTCTCTTGAAGATTCTTCGAGAGGGCGAGATCGGGCACGAGCAGTAACACATCCTTTCCGGATGCAATGCTTTCAGCAGCGGCTTCGATGATCAGGTCAATCCTCGCAGGCCCTCCGTTCAGCAACACCGTTTTTCCGTCATTGAACGCCCTCTTGATTTCATCGTTTTCGGGGCAATGCTTGAATTCTGGCAATGGAAGTGGTTCGTGGCGTTGGCAATTGCCCCATCCCTTTCCGCTTTCGAGCATTTGCAGTTCCTTCCTTGCTTCTTCCAGCTCTCCGGCAATACTGTCCCTCTGCTCCTTAAGTTGTTCCGCAATCTTGCTTCCGTGCCTTCCTTGGAGTGCCACTTCTTTTTTTTTCAGCCTTTCCTGTATTCTGGATATTCTGGCGAGCAGGACATTGCGCTGCTTCGCTTCTTTCGCTTCACGTTTTTCTTCGGAGTGCGCCTGGGATTCTTCGCCTGATGTCCTGACGGCAGGGTAGGCGAGTCTGTAAACCTCTCCGGGGCTGCAGAGATAGTAAGAGGAAATGAACTTCCATAATGCAATTTCCCCGGCGCTAATGGTTTCCAAGCGTCTTTCGACACCTTCAATATTCTGGATTCTGCTTGTGTTTATGTCTGGAACAAGGTCAACGGCGCTGACCACAGCTATGTAGCGCCTGCCGGCGAAGGAAACCCGGACCCTTTCACCTATGCTGAGTTCTTCGAAGCAACGGTAATATGGCTCCCAGCTCAAGTGAATAGGGAGCATAACCTTGATATATCTTTCCTTCTCTTCCACTAATCTGTCTTCTCTACGGGGACTGCTAAGATAACGAAAAAGAGGGTGACTAAAAAGTCTTTTGACCGCTTAGTCATCCTCTTTTCTGTTTCTGCTCAAGGGCTTTTACTGGAGATCTCCGTTCTCGGCCTTCTTGATCATATCCTCGTTTGCATAGATGTAAACCTCTACGCGACGGTTCTGGGCACGACCCTCGAGGGTCTCGTTGGAAGCTACAGGCATACTGTATGACTTGCCTTCAACTGTCATACGCTTTCTTGAAATGCCGCAGTTCTTAAGATAATCTGCCACGGACTCTGCTCTCTGAAGGGAAAGCTTCTCGTTGATAGCGTCAGAACCTGTGCTGTCTGTGTGACCGTAGATAGTAATGTCGGTATCAGGAAGATCCACCATCTGCTCCGCGAACTTGGAGAGGGAATTCTTCGATGCGGTGCTGAGATCAGCCTTGTTGGTGGCGAAGAGAATACCGCTGTCAAAGGTGACCTTGATGGAAGTCAGGCCGTTAGCGTCCTCGATGGTCTCTACCTGAGCATTCTCGATTGCTGCGAGCTGCTCAGCCTTCTGGTCCATCTTCTTTCCGATTATCGCACCAGCTGTAGCTCCTACTGCTGAACCGATAGCAGCTCCGATGGCTGCTCCTTTACCGTCCTTGCTGATTGCAGCACCGATTCCGGCACCTACTGCAGCGCCTGAACCTGTGCCAATAAGAGAAGCCTGCGCCATCTTCGAGAGTGAAGAGCATCCTGAGAAAATCATTGTTCCGCAAAGGAACATTGCGATGTACTTTTTCATGATTATATACTTTTTTCCAATAATTTCACCTACGCAAGTTAGCTACGGATTTCAATATTTCCAAATTTTGTTACGGAATCCAATATATAATATTGTATCGGACTGCGCCTTGCCGTCCCAAGCGTGCTATTTCTATTTTTCTTCAAAAAATTTAAGAATATGTTTGGAAGTTCGGAAAAAATGCCTACCTTTGTAATCCCAAACGGAACGGTATTCAAGTTAAGTTCCTGAGGACATAAACAATGGTGCTGTAGCTCAGGTGGTAGAGCAATGGACTGAAAATCCATGTGTCGCCGGTTCAACTCCTGCCAGCACCACTTTTAGAGAGGATGATTTGACGTCAGATTTGACAGTTGGGTCATCCTCTTTTTTTTATTTTTTTTCTTAACAGACCCCCGGGTGTTGCGTCTTCAAGGTGCTAAACGAAAAATCACAATCAAGTATGAAAAGAACTGCAATACTATTGTTGCTTGTTATGATGCCATTGATCGGAATGGCTGGCGGGCAGCAGCGAACCAGGAACACGGAACTTGAAAGCCTGGTCAATCAGATTAGCCGAACACCGGGAGTCGAGGTCGTCAAACTCGGTTCGTTGGGTACCGGTCTATTAAGAAAGGCCATCAAGGCCGGAATGAATGATGTCACTGACCCTCAGGAGAAGGAAATGCTCAATGCTCTTATGGGCATCAAGAAGATAGCCGTTATCGACTATAGTTCCTGCAATGAGTCGCTCAGTTCAAAATTCAACAGGAAGATTGAAAAGGTACTTGACGCCGACAATCTTCTTGTAGATGTCAAGGATGATAGTGACAGTATGAAAATCTATGGCTTTGTTACCGAAGACGGCTCTACCGTCAAGGATTTTGTCCTACACTCATCAAGCGATAACTCCTTGATCTGTCTTTTCGGAACCATTTCATTGGACAAATTGATGGAAATCCGCTAATATTGTCCTTTATATGACTTCAGAAGTATTCAAAGAGCGCATCAGCTCACTCAGCAGTGGCTTGTACAGGATTGCTTACCGCTTTCTTGAGGACGATGCTGAAGCAAAGGATGCGGTTCAGGACCTTCTGATAAAGCTTTGGAACCAGCGGGGACATTTAGACGTGATTTCAAACCTTCAGGCCTATTCCTTTACCCTTATCAAGAATCTATGTATTGACAGGATAAGGAAACGGAGCAAGCAGGTAAACGGGTATATGCCTGAAAAAATTGACGAGCCACCGGAAAACTCAGTCTATTCCCGTGAAACCCTCAGGAGGACCTTGATGCTGATGGAACAACTTCCTCCAAAACAGAAGGAGATTCTGAGATTGAGGGTGTTTGAGAACCTGGAATATGAAGAGATAGCCAACAGGATGGGTTTGTCCCAAATAAACGCCAGGGTCCAGTTAAGTATAGCAAGGAAGACTTTGAAACAAAAACTGCAGGAATATGAGAGAGTTTGATAATATTTCCCTGGAAGAGCTCGAACGAATTGCTTCTGATGAAAGCGTAAAGGTCCCCGAGTCCCTTGATACTGAAATTCGAGCAAGCATTGCCATTCTTGAGCTTCAGGAAGAATCAAAGGTGGAGAAGGCGCGAAGCGCTACGAGAAGGCGTTTCTTGTACGGCCTCAGCGCGGCTGCGTCCATTGCCCTGATTCTTGGGGTAGGGCTTCGTATGATGAGCCTGAATACAACTCCTCAGGATACCTTCACGGATCCGGCTCTTGCCTATGCTGAACTGGAGCGCGCATTCTCGCTGATGTCCGATAAAATCGAAACAGGCGCCAGCATGGCACATAATGCCAATTCTTCAATCATAGAACAGACAAAACAAATAATGACCAAAATACAAAAGTGATGAAAAAGGCTTTGGTTTTCTTAACTTTCTTGATAATGACAGTAAATGCCTTTGCCCAGGACAGCAAATACATTTACAACAAGTACTCTGATGAGAAAGGAGTCTCGGCCGTCTATATTTCACCGGCGATGTTCAAGATGATAGGCCGTATTCCTGAGATTGATATGGGAAACGGTTCACAGGATATCAGCGGGGTAGTCCGCAACCTGAATGGCTTTTACCTCATCAGCACCGAGAATCCGAAAATTGTCGAGAGCATCAAGGCTGATGTGAAGAAGTTCATCGGCAACGGAAAATTCGAGCTGATGATGGAAGCGAAGGATGATGGTATGGCTACGAGATTCTATACCATTGGCAATGATGAAGTTATCAATTCATTCGTGATGTCCGCTTATGATGAGGGCGAGTGTACTTTCATCTGTATGGACGGAGTGATTGACAGGGCAGAACTGGAACGTCTCTTGACAGAATAGGAGCTTCTATTCCGCAGGGATGTGAGCGCAAATGAGGGCGAGCAGGGCTTCATTGAAACGGAGTTTCTGCTCGTCATTGTATTTTCCGACAAGGGCAATCGACTCACCGATGCCTCCCATATAAGTATAATCAAGGGCAATGCCGCCGCCCAGCAAGCCGCTGATCCAGCATCCTTCCAGACATTGCCAGAGCGTCCATCCGGCAGCCAGTGCGTTCAATGCCAGGGAAACTGCCCCTTCTTTGTAATTTTCTGTATAGCAATGCCCCAGAGGAGGAAGCATAGCAAGCAGCATCGCCCTGTCTTCGCTTTTCGGGGCTGGGCGTGAGTTCTGGAGCTCATCCAGTTGGCTTTTGATCTCTGCACCCGCTTCTGTTCCGGAGGCAATAATCTGCTCCAGACAGGAAAGTGCATCTTCGGTGTTCTGCGCCTTTGCTGAACATAAGGCCTTGTTCAGGAGCAATTCGTTCCTTTCTTCAGGCTCCATCAAGTACATCCTGACCCTTCCCAAGCTTTCACTTGCCTTGGAATAGTCGTTCATCTTCCTGTAACACAGGGCTTTCCGTATCAGTGCTTCGTTTGCAGACTGAGGATTGTCAGCTTCGAAAACCTGGCGTTCGCATTCCACGGCTTCCATAGCCCAATCCTGTGCGTCAATCGAAGAAACTGCGGAGAGGAATATGCATATTGTAAAGAATAGCCGTGTCCAATTCATTGTTTATAAAGTCATTATGTATGCCTACTGAGATGTAGCTCCCATAAATGTTTCCAAGATGGAAAATGGTTCCTGCGGTACCGAATAATATGGTTTTCCAGTTTGTAGCTCCATTTTTCTTCCAGTTCTCCGCAGTGATAGCAGAAAGCGCAGCAACAGCCAGAAAGGATGCTACTCCTTCTCCCAGTTCTCCGGCATAGATTTTTCCAAGACCTGGGACAATGGCGGATGCTCCTGCAGCCAGCCAGGGATTCTTCTCCTTACGTTCAAATTTGCGGGTGTACAGCTGCTGCATTTCCCTCTCGCTCTCGGACAGGAGGTAATGGGAGAAGCTGAAACTGCGGGATGCTTCCAGAAACGCCTGCCTGTCATTGCAAATCATTGCCATACCGGCTCTTTCCAGGGCTTCCAGTTCTTTATACGGACCTGAATACGAGTCAAGCAGCTCTTCGCACCTGCTCCAATTGCCCAGATGAGCATTGGAAATCACATTGAAGAAGAGGGATTTGTCATAAAAAGGGGAGCCGAAGGGCACCTGTGAGAATTCGGCGGCTGCCTCCGGGAGGAGCTTGAGCGAGTAATCGGTCCAAGCTCTCAGATAGCTTAGACTGTCAGAGGGATGGTAACTTCCGTCGGACAGGAGTTTGAGAGCCTCATCGCCCATATCATTGCCCAAAAGATAATCGACGAAGTCAAAATCCTTGCTTGCGTATTTGCCGATGCCGCTCCCGTCAGCTGGGAGGGGCAATGCCTTTGTGCCTCCTTTCCCTTTGGGAACCATCTTATAGACTGATGCATCTTTCCATCTGAACCGGTATGCGTCAATGCCTTCGTGTATGAGCCCGTCTTCTCCGGCCATATTGACTCCAGCGGTGCCTATACGCCCACCGCGCGTCAACCTGTCACTTGTGAATATGATGGCAGGAAACAGGCCGAACTCTTCTCTGGCCTGTTTGAAGAATGTCCTGTTGTCAGGCTCGAAACGGCTGGAACCGAAACGTCCCTGGGCATTGAGGCTGATTGCCGCCACAATCAGCGCTAAGGTCAAAAAGAGCTTTCTCATTTCGTAGGGATTGCCACCGCCTTTGCTCCTGCAGGTATTTCGAAATTGAATTCAGGCGCATCTTTGTCTACCTGGATGTTGGAGTAGATGGTCCTGGTAACTGTGGAGTCCTTGGCTACGTAATTGATGCTGGTGCTGCGGGTAGGGAAAGTGAATCTCCCCGTTGTGGTGTATTTGCTGAAGTAGGTCTTGGCGGTGATTTTGCCGGAAGCATCCAGATAGGCCATATAAATTGGGAGGAAGTTCTCGAAAACCACTTCCACCTTCGGGGCCGAAGGGTCGCTTGATACGAACAGTTTTTTCAACTTTCCCTCCTCATTGCTGCTTGACTGCAGCCTGTAGCCGTAGAGTCCCAGTGCCAGATCGTCAACCCTGCCGCTCATAAAGATGGAAAGGAGTTCATCCTTGGAACTCAAGGCATTACTGTTGTCCGAGAAGACCTCGTTGGTCTTAGGCATATAAATCCTGGTCTCTCCCTTTGAATTAGTCAGGACGAAATAATCCTCTGGCTTGTGGAAATGAACGACCAAGCGTCCATTGTTCGCACAATAGACGCTTTTCGTAATGGTCGTCACCTTGCCCTTAGCCACCTGTTTGACCTCAACGTCAGCACTGACCTTTTTTTGTGCAAATGCGTTCGAAGCGCTGAATATCAAGATGGTAAGTAGCAGAAATGTTATTCTGTCCTTCACGGCTTAAGCCCACATGAAGAATTTGGTGTTTCCGCAGTACTGGCTGATATTGTCCTCTACAACGCCGATAAGGAGGAATACCCAGTCTACCATAGGAACCACTCCGAAGAGTCCTCCGAAGGTGAAGGTGTAGAGTACCCACATATAAGGCCTGGTACCCATATAGTGGCGATGGATTCCGAATCCGCCGAGGAAGGTACAGAGGATGAATGACGCGACAGGGCTTGCGCTTGAAACGGTAGCAGAAGGAAGAGATGCCGGGGCGGAAGCCATAAGGTCAGACATTGAAGGTGATACTTCGACGGCAGCTTCGATGAGTGCATCTACTGCATCGTCATTGATTGAATAGTCGGCTGCACTGGCCAATGCAGAGATGGCCAGAACGGCAAAAATTGTTGCAAAGAATCTCTTCATAACATTAGGTTTTTGATTTCGATAAGGCAAATGTAAGTATTATTTCCAGCAATTAGACCATTTTTAGCAGAATATGAATTACTTTTTATGATTTTAATCTTGGAATGTATTATCTTTGCCGGACTAAGGAAAAAATCAGAAAAATGAAAAAAACTATCTATCTGTTAGCTGCGGTCCTGCTGCTTGCTTCCTGCGGAACCCCTGCTCAGATTTCCTATTATCAGGACATAGACAGATTCGACCTTTCGGTTCCCGTTACTGTCAATCACATAAAGCTCAGACCTGAAGACAAGATTTCCATCATTGTCAATACCTCCAATGATCAGCTTACTAACCTTTACAATCTGCCTTATGTTTCCACGAGGATAGGTCAGATCAGCCAGTCTGTTGCATACTCCAATTCTCAGGGCATATCTGGTTACACTCTCGATGCAAACGGAGACATCGATTTTCCGATACTTGGTAAGGTGCACGTAGGGGGAATGACCAGAGATGAGGTGGCGACACATATGAAGAGACTCCTGGTCGATAACAATCTTGCCAAGGATGTGGTCGTCACTGTCGAGTTTATGAACCTTAGTGTTTCCGTCCTGGGAGAAGTGACCAAACCGGGCCGCTATGCCATTGAAAAGGATAAACTCACCCTTCCTGAGGCTTTGGCTATGGCGGGAGACCTGACAATTTATGGAAAGAGGGACAATGTCAAGGTGCTAAGGATTGAAAACGGTGTGCAAAAGTCATACAAAGTTAATCTGTGCCGCGCCCAGGATGTCGTGACTTCACCGGTCTATTACATCCAGCAGGATGATCAGATTTATGTGGAACCTAATGATGTGCGTGCTCGCCAGTCAACCGTCAACGGAAACAATGTCAGGAGCACTTCATTCTGGATTTCGTTATCTTCGCTCGCAGCCAGCATAGCTACCCTTTTAATAAGAACCGTACCAGCATCTAGATAATGGAACAGTATCAGGATAACAATTTAATGAATCAGACCCAGTCTCAGGATCTTGAGATGCTCAATATTAAGGAAATCGTGAATCTTTGCCTTGCGAAATGGTATTGGTTCATAATTTCCGTCGTCCTTTGTCTCGCCGGAGCCATCTTCTTTTTACTGAGGACCCCCTCAGTGTATACTCGTACAGCAGAAGTTCAGATCAAATCAGACAAGAACGGTAATACATCTGCCGATCTTTCACAGTTCACTGATCTCGGTCTGTTCTCGACCAGCGCATCTGTTTACAATGAAGTGCTTGCTTTCAGTTCAAATATGAATATGGTGGAGAGCGTCAAGAGGCTCCATCTGGACTTGAACTATACCACTGACGGATCATTCCACGACGAAACCCTCTACGGTAAGAGCCTTCCTGTTAGCGTAGATCTCCTCGATGTTGATGAAAACCGCTCAGTGCAGTTTGATCTTAATCTCAGCAAGAACGGAGGCTACAGAATCTCTGATTTCATTGATAATAAAGTCAAACTTGACGCCGAGCCTGTGTCCGGTGTCTTTGCCGATACCCTGCAGACTCCACTTGGCAGGATGGTGGTTACTCCTACGGTTCACTTCATTGAGAACGATTATCCAACCATCCACGTTCATAAGACCTTGCTTGCCTCCGCTGTAAACAGATATGGCAATGCTCTAAGCGTCAGCCTCAGCGACAAGCAGGCCCAGGTCATCAAGCTCAGCATTAATGACATCTCAATCGAACGCGCTGACGACATTCTGAATACCCTCATCTCAGTGTATAACGAGAACTGGGTTGCCGACAAGAACCAGATGGCGGTTAGTACCTCTGCATTCATTAATGAGCGTCTGTCAGTAATTGAAAATGAACTCGCTGGAGTGGATAGCGATATATCTTCATTCAAGAGTGAGAACCTTATTCCTGATGTTCAGGCTGCTTCGAGCCTCTATATGTCCCAGAGCAATGAAATCAATGCCGAGGTGACCAACCTGAACAACCAGCTCTATATGACCAAGTATATCCGCGAGTACTTGTCCAACTCTTCAAATACCAACAATCTGCTCCCGGTAAATTCCGGTATCTCCAATTCGAATATCGAGAGCCAGATTACGGAGTACAACCGCTCCCTTATTCAGAGAAACAATCTCGTGGAGAGCAGTTCTGAGTCAAATCCTCTCGTAATAGACCTTGACAGAGCCCTGGAGGGAATGCGTCAGGCCATCATTACTTCCGTTGATAATCAGATACTTGCCCTGAACAATCAGATCAGTTCCCTGTCAGCCCGTGGCCGTCAGGCCACTGCCAGAATTGCGGCGAGTCCAACCCAGGCCAAATACCTCCTCTCGGTTGAACGTCAGCAGACAGTAAAGGAGGCTCTCTATCTCTTCCTCCTCCAGAAGCGTGAGGAAAATGAGCTTTCTCAGGCCTTCACTGCATACAATACGCGAATGATTGATCCTCCTCACGGCAGTTCTATCCCTACATCACCACGTACCAGAATGGTATTGTTACTGGCTTTGGTCCTTGGTATTGCCATTCCTTTCGGTATAATATATATTCTTGAGGTGATGAACGGAAAGGTTTGTGCGAAGTCCGATCTCTCTCGTCTTACTATGCCTTTCGCAGGAGAGATTCCTCTGGCTTCCGGCAAGGATACTACTGCAAGAAGAATCAAGAAATCTCTTGCCAAGCTCAGAAGCATGGACAAGGAACCTTCTTCATTCGTTGTCAAGCCGGGTAACCGAAACGTAATCAATGAAGCCTTCCGAGTTCTCAGAACCAATGTTGAATTTATGTTGAGGGGAGATAATGAGAAGGTGATTGCACTCACCTCCTTTAATCCTGGATCGGGTAAATCCTTTATTTCTGCCAACCTCTCATCTGTGCTGTCCATCAAGGGCAAGAAAGTTCTGGCTGTCGATTGTGACTTCCGTCACGGTTCACTGTCGCACTATGTGGGACATCCGGAAAAAGGCTTTGCAGATTATCTGAGTGGTTATGAATCTGATATCCGTGAATTGATAAAGCCTGTTGAAGAGTACAAGGGTATGGCTATCCTCCCTGTAGGCTCCATCCCGCTGAATCCGACTGAGCTCATCTCCGATCCAAAATTCGAGAGGACCCTGGAGGATCTCAAGAAGGATTATGATTATGTTTTCCTTGACTGCCCTCCTGTAGATATAGTAGCGGATGCTCAGATTATCAACCAGTATGTCGACAGAACTCTCTTCGTAATACGCGCCGGTCGTTGTGACAAGACCCTGCTGCCTGATCTTCAAGGCTTCTACAGAGATTCGAGATTCCACAAACTTACCATTATCCTCAATGGAACCGAACTGTCAAAAATAAGCATTGATGGATGCAGACGCGGCTATTATTCATATGGTTACGGCTCGTATTATACCAATGATGAGTAGAAGTCCTGATTTGTAGCATTGAAATGACCATTAAAGATTTAATAAGCAGCCTTGAAGAGTTCGCACCTCTGCGACTTCAGGAGGATTATGACAATTCCGGCCTTCAGGTCGGAATTGCCGTTCAAGAGCTTAAGGGTGTTATGATAGCTCTGGACCTTACTGAAGACGTTGTTGATGAGGCTGTCAGGCGCGGCTGCAATATGGTCGTGACCCATCACCCCCTAATCTTCCAGCCCTTGAAAACTGTGTCTGATTTCAGCTATCAGCAGCGATGTGTAATCAAGGCCTTGAAGAACGATGTGCTTCTCTACTCTATGCATACGAATCTTGACAATGTCGAAGGCGGGGTGAATCATCGCATGGCCGAAAAGCTTGGTCTTGCAGATCTTGACTGGATAGAAGCGATGCAGCCCATAGACGGAAGGAACTGCGGCAGTGGCTTGATCGGAACCTTGCCTCAGGCAGAAGAAGCGTGCTCTTTTTTGAGAAGGGTGAAAACTGTATTCAAGGTTCCTTGCCTTTTTCATAGCGAGCTTCCTGCTTTCCCTATACGCAGGGTAGCCCTTTGTGGAGGTTCAGGCTCTTTCCTTATGCCAAAGGCCAGGGAACTTGGGGCGGATTGCTTTATCACGGGCGAAATCTCATATCACCGCTTCTTCGAAAATGATGGTATGCTTATTGCTGCGCTCGGTCATTACCATAGTGAACAATATACACAAGAACTGATAAAGGATATTGTGATGGAGAGCTTTCCCGCTGTTCGTGTGGAAATGTACGGAAGGCCAACAGACCCCGTCAAATATCTGATATAATTCAATTTCTATTATGAGCAACCACGTCGTAATTATGGCGGGCGGCATAGGTAGCCGTTTCTGGCCTATGAGTACACCGGAATATCCAAAGCAGTTCATAGATGTCCTTGGATGCGGCAAGACACTTATTCAGATGACAGTTGAGAGATTCGCCCCTATATGTTCATATGAGAATATGTGGGTGGTTACTTCAGCACTTTATGTGGATATAGTCAAGAATCAGCTTCCGCAGCTTCCTGCTGAAAATATTCTTTCCGAACCTGCAGCACGCAATACGGCCCCCTGCATAGCTTATGCCTGTTGGAAGATAAAGACCAAGGATGCAAATGCCAATATCGTTGTCAGCCCTTCCGATGCTCTTGTACTCAATGAGACTGAATACCGGCGTGTCATCAATCTGGCCTTGGACTTCACAGAAAACAGCGACTCGATAGTGACCGTAGGCATTAAACCGTCCCGTCCAGAGACAGGATACGGCTATATCTATGCTGGGGCCGCAGAAGCGGGACAGGAGTTGAGAAAAGTAAGCTCATTCAAGGAAAAGCCTGACTATCAGACTGCTGAAAAATATGTTGCAGATGGAAACTACCTCTGGAATGCCGGAATTTTCGTTTGGAATGTAAAGACTATCACAGCCGCAATGGAGCAATATGCTCCCCAGATTGCATCGATAATGGATGAGATGTCCAAGGACTTCGACACTCCGATGGAGGCTGCCACTGTAACCCTGCTGTTCCCGACCTGTGAGAAAATCAGCATCGACTATGCCGTTATGGAGAAGGCGGAACACATCTACACCATTCCGGGCACCTTCGGATGGAGTGATCTCGGGAGTTGGGGTTCTTTGAGAATCAATAGTGAGATGGACGATAAGGGCAATGCTACCATAGGTTCCGATGTACATATGTTTGAATGCGAAGGTTGCGTTGTTCGTACCTCATCATTGAAAAAAGTAATCCTTCAGGGTCTCGATGGATACATCGTCGCCGAGAAGGATGGGTCTTTGCTTGTGTGCCGTCTTTCTGAAGAACAGCGCATCAAGGAATTCACTGAGTAGGCTACCGGCTGCTTTTTCTAAGAAAGCAGCCTTTTTACTATGCTTGAAATGGTCTTTCCGTCAGAGAGACCGGCGAGAGCTTTGGTCGCAGTTCCCATAACCTTGCCCATATCCTGAGGGCCAGATGCTCCAAGCTGTGCAATGATGGCTTTCAGCCTTTCTTCCACTTCAGCTTCGTCAAGCTTTTTCGGTAGATATGCATCGAGAATGACAGCCTCAGCCAACTCATTGTCCGCCAGTTCCTTACGTCCCGCAGCAATATATTGCTCCGCAGCTTCCTTACGCTGCTTCGAGAGCTTCTCAATCAATTTGATGATATCGCTATCTTCGAGTTCTTTCGGCCCTCCTTCTGCCGTTTTAGCCAGCAGAATGGCTGATTTGATGGATCTTACGGCATTGAGTTTGACGTTGTTCTTTTCTTTCATTGCGGACTTGATGTCCTCCTGAATCTGTTTTTCAAGTTCCATATCGATATTATATTGATAATGTTCTATTTCAGGTAGTCGAATTCTTTAGGTACCGGGCTTTCGAAGCTCATAATCATACCTCCGTAGGGATTTCTGAAAACCAGAGTCTTTGCGTGCAGGGCTATCCTGCCCCTGAAGCCTGTGGAAGCATCATACTTTTTGTCTCCTATGATAGGTTTACCCAAGACCTTTGAAGCGTGGACTCTGATTTGGTTTTTTCTGCCTGTTTCAAGTTCAAATTCCACTACACAGCAGCGTTTCCTAGACTCCAGGACCTTGAAATAGCTCACTGCATGCTGGCCTCCTTCAACGGGAACAGGGCTCGAGCTGACTTTCAATGATTTTTCATTCTCGCTCAACCAGGACTCGATTCTGCCTGAATCCTTGTCCGGTTTGCCTTCCAGAACGGCTACATATTTTCTTTCGAGCATCATTTCATCCCACTTGCTCTGCATCAGCTGCTTGGTGTACTCATCCTTGGCAAACAGCAGGAGACCGGAGGTGTCGCGGTCCAGCCTGTGTACGACGAATACACGCGAAGAAGCCTTGTAATCGCCTTCGCCCGACTTGATGTTGGCGCGCTTCTCTGTATGCATATAGTCGGTCAGCAGTGAGTATGCGGATTTTGCCCTGCGGTCGCTTTTGCTTTTAGGGGCAATGGAAGGCAGGCCTGCATTCTTGTCGATTACGATGAGATGCTCATCTTCATAGATGATTCTCACTCCGTTTCTGGCGAGGATATCCTTGGCCTCGAGCTTCATATCGCGTCCTATGGAAGCACCTTTGGAGAGGATTTCGATGGTATCTCCTTTTTTAACAGGGTGGTCAAAGGCGCTGATATTCTGCCTGTTGACAATGACACGCCCGTCCTTGAGGTATGCCTTCACTCCCGTGCGGCTCTGGCCTGGGAACAGCTCATAGAGACAGTTGAGAAGGGTGGAGTCGTTATTGATTCTGAATATTTGTGCCATTTCTATCTGAGAATTTCGAGATCCTTTTTCAGTATAACTTTCCGGTCCATCAGGGCCACCTTCTGGAAAAGGCGAATCTGGTTTCCAAGGGAAAGGTGAACCTTGTTTTCGTGCTTGCCCTTTCTCCACCATTTATAGAAACCTACAGGATCATTGTCAAAAGGGATGCTGGCCTTGATTCCGTTGCTGTATCCCGGATAGTCAATAATCAGGTTCAAACCCATAAACCTCTTGTAATATTCAGGATCTGCTCTTCTGAGCTTGCTGATAAGGGGATTGAGTACTTCAAGGGTGTCTACCTGAAGTACCTTCTCCTTGATAATCATCTTATGGATACGTACAGGGTCATAGTTCAGCCATGCGCCAACTCTCAATGTTTTCTCTCCTTCTTCGGTTTCCAATGTAAGTTCGTCTGTAGAAAGATACACTTTCTCAGGATCGAGCGGGTATGTCTGTTGCAGTTCCATAAAATAAATTCAAAACATACAAATTTACAACAAATCTAACAACTTGTACTCTAATACATTGAAAAAGTGTTAACTTTATGCCCTAATTCCAATCACAAAAACATATGAGAAGAACACTGAGAGTATTTTTATCTATTGCAATGGCAGCAAGCTTGTTATCTGCTTGTCAAAATGTCTGCGATAATGCTTGTCCAACTCCTAATGTAAAACCGGCTATCCCTGTCGACAAGGAGCTTGAGTCCAGAGTTCAGAAGACTCTGAAGGGTATGAGCATAGAAGAGAAAGCCGGCCAGATGATGCAGCTTACAGTAGGGGTGCTCTTGAACCCTGATGGAAGCTGGAATGAGGAGGCTATCGAGAATATATTTGGAAAATACAAGGTTGGCTCCATACTGAACACTTTCCAGGACAAGGCTGCAAGCCGCGCTTATACATCTGAGATGATATCCCATCTCCAGGAAAGGTCTATGGAACTCATTGGTATTCCGACCATTTACGGAATGGATATGATACACGGAGCCAGTTACCTTACTGACGGAAGCTTCTTCCCACAGGAAATCAACCTCGCTGCTACTTTCAATCCTGAATATGCCAGGATAATGGGAGAAGCAATAGGTTACGAAACCAGAGCAGCCCAGATTCCTTGGGTTTTCTCGCCTGTAATGGACCTCACCCGGAATCCTGTTTGGTCGAGGAATTGGGAGAGCTGGGGAGAGGATCCATATCTCCAGTCAGTTATGGCCAGAGCTGAAACGGAGGCTATTCAGGGACCGGACCCCAACCATATTGACAAGGAGCATACTGCAGTCAGCATCAAGCATTACCTTGGTTACGGAGCTACCCGTTCGGGCAAGGACCGCACACCTGCGTACATTGCCCCAAATGATCTGAGAGAGAAGTACTTCGCTCCATTCAAGGAGTGCATCGAGGCTGGTGCTCTCACCGTTATGGTCAATTCTGCATCCATCAACGGTGTTCCTACGCACGCCAACCACAAGCTTCTTACCGGCTGGCTCAAGGAAGGCCTCAATTGGGACGGTATGATAATCACCGACTGGGCAGATATCAATAACCTTTACACCCGTGAGCACATAGCAGTTGACAAGAAGGATGCTCTACGCATCGGTATCAATGCCGGCATAGATATGGTAATGGAAACCTATGACCCAACAGCCTGCGATCTTATCATAGAGCTTGCAAATGAGGGTGCAATTCCGATGGAACGCATTGACGATGCCGTGGCCCGCATACTTCGTCTCAAGTACAGGCTCGGTCTTTTCGACGAACCGGTTTGGAATACGGACAATTATGATCGTTTCGCTTCAGAGGAATGGAAAGAGGCCTCTCTTGCAGCTGCGCTCGAGTCCGAAGTATTGCTCAAGAATGATGGTATCCTTCCTATTGCCGAAGGCAAAAAAATACTCGTAACCGGCCCTAATGCCAATACAGTCCGCGCTCTCAATGGGGGATGGAGCTATACTTGGCAGGGTATGGGCGGTGATTTCGTTAAGGGTTTCAATACTATTTATGCAGCCCTCAGGAACAGGTTCGGTGCTGCCAATGTCACTTATGTTCCAGGCCTTGAGTATGATGAGCGCAACAATATGTGGCAGAATGAAGTGAATGTGAATATCCCTGCTGCCGTTGCCGCTGCACGAAACGCTGATGTCATAGTGGCCTGCATAGGAGAGAATTCGTATTGCGAAACCCCGGGCAATATCGAGGATATTACCCTTTCGGCAAATCAGCTTGAACTCGTCAAGCAGCTTGCCACTACCGGAAAACCTATAGTCCTTGTCCTCAACGAGGGCCGTCCTCGTGTAATTAATGATATTGAAGCTCTTGCTTCAGCTGTGGTGGATATTATGCTCCCGAGCAACTATGGAGCAGATGCCCTTGCCCTCCTGCTTTCAGGAGACGAGAATTTCAGCGGAAAGCTTCCTTTCACCTATCCTAAGTACACGAACTCCCTCCATACTTATGATTACAAGGTATCTGAGGCAGTGGAAACTATGTCCGGCTCATACAATTATGACGCGATTATGGATATTCAGTGGCCTTTCGGCTATGGTCTCAGCTATACGAGTTTTGCTTATAGCGACTTGAAAGCTTCCGTAAACGAGTTTGGAGCCGATGACGAACTGGTATTCGAGGTGACGGTAACCAATACCGGAAAAGTTGCAGGAAAGGAGAGCGTGCTTCTCTACTCAAGCGATGTCGTGGCTTCCATAATCCCTGATGTAAAGCGTCTCCGTGCATTCGACAAGATTGAACTGCAGCCGGGCGAAAGCAAGACCGTTACTCTCAAGGTCCCTGCTACAAGCCTTGCATTCGTAAATGCTGACGGTCGCTGGACCCTGGAGAAGGGAGCGTTCCGCTTCGGAGTCGGAGGCCTCGGAATAATGCTGGATTGCACCGAAACCAAGGTATGGGATACTCAGAACATATAATAATGAACTTGTCCGGAGTCTATACCGACGAAGGACTTGACAAAGCTATTGAGGGCAGCAGGGTCATTGACCTTTCTGCCCTTGATGGTACAAATTGCTTTTGTGACGATGAGAGCGCTGCAAAGATACGCGGCGCCATCGCTAATCTTCCGCTTGAGGCCGTACATTGGATTGACAGCGGCGACTATCACTATATCAGCCGATTCTGGCTTGAGAGGATAGACGAACCCTTCGCCCTCCTCCTTGTTGACCATCATCCTGATATGCACGAATCCGCCTTTGGAGCACTTTCCTGCGGCTCCTGGGCGAGGGATGCCTTCACTTCATTGGAGAGATTCTCGCAATTGCTGATGGTCGGCATTAATCCTGATTTGGAGTTGGAGTTCCTCGACCTTATGTTCGACGGCGTGCTGGCTGCAACGAAGGAGGATTTGGGGCGCAATGATTCTGCTCTTTCGGAGGATGTGCGGGAAATGCTGTCACTGCTTGAAGCCCGCATCCCAGTCTATATCTCCATTGACAAGGATGCACTTTCTCCGTCTTATGCTGCTACTGATTGGGATCAGGGCAATATGAGCCTGCGCCAATTGGAACTGCTTCTGGGCGAAGTGGCATCAAAGCACAGAATCATAGGAGTGGACATTTGCGGTGAGCTGACACGCGAAAAAGGAGCCGAAGCAGCGGAACTCGAACTGAATCTGAAGACCAATCTCGCCATAAAGGCCATTCTGGAGTCTCTATTGGGGGCTTAATTGAGCTTGCGCCCGTGGCAATTCTTGTAAGAGAGGCCGCTGCCGCAAGGACAAGGGTCCTCAGGAAGCACGTGACGAACCCCTATTCCCATTCTGTAGAACTGTTCGAGTGTTCCTGATTCAGGGATGGAAAGCTCGGATTGGTCTAATGACAAAGGCTCGAAATCGTCGCTTTCCTCTACCTTGATAAGCAACTTGAGCATATTGCTTTCATTGGAGCTTCTGCCCTTCAGCAGCCATTTAGGGATGGAGTTGGAATAAGCGGCAATGGTGTCGATATACTGCCTGTAGAGTGCGAATGAAGGTATATCGTCCATTCTTTCATTGACGCAATTGAACATAGCCTCGGCATATGCTTCATCAGAAGCGAATTGGGCATTGAACCAAATCCTGTTCAATTCCTTGATGGCTTCCGCCTCGGAGTATCCGAGCTCCTCCAGCACTTTCAGAACTTCGGCGGCCTCTCCGCTTCCGCTGCCATAAGCGCAATACGGGATGTTCGCGCCTGCTGCCTTGGCTTGTTCCAGGCTGCAAGGGAGATACTTCCTTATCTTTCGGGAGAACGGTTTCCTGTTTTCCACTATAAGACCCACATCGTCAACATAAGGGGAGTGGGTGTACCATTTTTCCTTGTATTCTCCTTGCAAATGTGTCAGTATCGGGTTCCTTATTGCTCTCAATAATCTTTCTTCATCATAATCCAAGACTTCCAACAAAATCTGGATGAAGTCATCAAGAGGAATGGCACCATATATATTCAGAATGCCCACGCTTATTCTTTCCTCTTCGAAAAGACCCATTCTCTCTTTATCTTCGATGACGTCCAGAACAAAAGGTGATGTAAGGACCGCTATTGGAAAGGGGAGCATCACCCTTGTAAGCAAGGGGTTGATGTCATCGACGATAATGAGCCCAAGGCTGTCCAGAAAACAAGGAAAGTCAGGTGCTTCCAGCTCATGCCATACGGAGTCTCCTTTCTCGATCAATGAAGCAAGAAGACGCAAATCCCTTTCTGGTAGTTTGAAAAGCCAGGAAACCGGGTCATTCCCAATCAATTCCACAGCCATCCTGACAAGTTCTTCCTTTTTCGGCTTCCCGACGTAATCAACGTTGAAAAACCGAAGTAGGAACTCAAGTTCCGACTTCCTGTAGTAATTGAAATATTGATGCAAATCCGTATTCATAACCCGAAGAAACAAAGTTAATCTTTTCTTCTTATTTTTGCGAAAAAAAAGATATATGGAATTGTATGAATATGCACGGCCGAAGCTGATGTCCGGAAAGAGGATATTGTATGTGCACGGTTTTGCATCAAGCGGCCAGAATGGCAGTGTCAAAACCCTGCGGCTGCTTCTGCCACAGGCAGAAATAATTGCCCCGGACCTTCCTGTTGAGCCTTCCGAGGCACTTGCGTTGTTGGAATCCTTGGTCGAGGAACTCAAACCTGAGTTGATTATCGGCACCTCGATGGGGGCAATGTATGCTGAACTCCTGCACGGCAGTTACAGAATATTGGTCAATCCTGCCTTCTGTCTTGCTGACACGATTCTGAAAAACAACGGTCTCGGACTCAGGGAATATCATAACCCGCGCCAGGATGGCCAGAAAAGCTTCATTGTGACCAAGGGCCTGCTGGAAGCTTTCAGGGAGATGTCCTCGCATTGTTTTGAAAATATTGATGCTGAAGAGGATGCGAAAGTTTTTGCCTTGTTTGGCACGCACGACACAATGGTGGATACCTGGGACCTGACCAGGGAACATTACAGTCAGTGCATACGTTTCGATGGCACACATTATCTTAATGATGCGGCATTGCTACACTCCGTCCTTCCGGTAATCCAATGGATAGACGATATTCAGAATGCAGTTTCGCGACCGTCCCTGCTCATTGCCTTTGATGATGTACTGCGCTACAGGCACAATTCCGAAATGGTGGCTGCTGCCTCGAAAGCGGTTCAGTACCTTGCTCCACGATATGATTTGCACTTCGTGGTCAGTGGTGCTGCCGATGGATGGGAGGAGATGCTTCTCAAGAGAAACTGGGTAGAGGAGCATATTGCCGTACCTGCCTGGAACAGAGTCAGTTTGACTACGCATAAGGAGCTGCTTCTCGGGGACTTCCTGGTGGATGCCCATCCCGGGGAATGCGGAGGCAATGACTTTATGGGAACACTCATCCACTTTGGTTCGGACGGCTTCAAGGACTGGAATGAGGTGATGACCTATTTTTCTCGACTTTGCGCCGAATAGCTGTTCCGGCGTAAAAAATCCCTATAATTTGTGATTGCCTTTGCATCCACACAAGGGTATCTTTGTAACTTGAAACAAAAGAAGTAACATATTCGAGTTATGAAGAAAACAATAGCTATTCTGCTGGCAGCTGCAGCCTGTATAACATTCCCGGCTTGCCATAGCGGCCATAATCACGAAGGTGAGGACCACGAACACAGCGAAAGTGAAATGGAGCATCACCACGAGGATGAAGCCCACGCTGATGAGATTATCTTCGACGAGCACAAACAGGAACGCTTCGGCATCGAAACAAGTGAAGTCAGAAAACAGGTTTTCTCATCCATTATTCGTACCGGAGGAGAGATTCTTCCTGCCAGTGGAGATGAGATAACGCTGTCGGCTACGACTTCCGGTGTATTCCACTTCAAAGGCAAGTTGCTCAGCGAGGGCAGCTATGTCGCCAAGAATGCGCTTATTGCCGTAATCAATACCCAAAGCGTCGATGGCGGTGATCCGGTGTCAAAGGCGAAGGCTGCGCTCGAAACAGCCGAGAAGGAGTATCTGCGCGACACTGAACTGCTTAAGGACAATATCATCTCGCTCAGCCATTATGAGCAGAGCAAGCTTGAGTACAGCCAGGCAAAGAGTGCATATGAAGCCCTCACCAGAAACGGTTACGGAGATAGCGGACTGAGTGTATCTTCGCCTATGTCGGGCTATATCAAGACCATCTATGTGTCTGAAGGACAATATGTCAATACGGGTGAGGTCCTTGCTGTTGTAAGCCAGAACAGAAGACTGCAGATTCGTGCGGAACTAAGTGAAAAGTATAGCAGCGCAGCAAAGGATATTGTGACAGCTAATATCGTTACCCCTGAGGGCAAGACAGTTTGTCTCGAGGACCACAATGGACGTCTCTTGAGCTACGGCAGAAATGCATCGGACCATTTTTTACCAGTATCTTTTGAGCTTGATAACAATTCAGATCTTATCCCGGGCTCATATGTTGAGATATATCTGAAGACGAGAAAAAGTGAGGACTGCATAGCAGTGCCTCTCGAAGCCATAGTCGAAAGCCAGGGCGTGTACAGTGTCTTTGTGAAAATCGAACCTGATGCCTTCGTGAAGAAGGATGTTGAATTGGGTATGTCAGACGGGGTCAATGTTCAGATACTCAGCGGTTTGGACGAAGGAGACGAACTGGTGACCAAGGGAGCGATGCAGATCAAGCTCGCCTCTGTAAGTGCAGTTCCATCAGGTCATAACCATTCACATTGATGCTATGCTCAACAGAATAATCAGATTTGCCTTGGACAACAGGATAGTTGTCCTGGTCTGTGCAGTGCTGCTAATGATAGCCGGATTCTACTCCACATCCACTATGGACGTGGATGTATTCCCCGATTTGAATGCCCCTACTGTAGTAGTGATGACAGAGGCGGAAGGAATGGCTCCTGAAGAGGTTGAACGCCTGGTCACCTTTCCTATCGAGACTGCCCTGAACGGGGCGACTGACGTGCGCAGGGTGAGATCATCATCGAACCCGGGTTATTGCACAGTTTGGGTTGAGTTTGACTGGGGAACGGACATATACAGGGCCAGACAGATTGTCTCCGAAAAATTGGCCGTCATCAGCGAAGAATTGCCGGAAACCGTGGGCTCTCCGACCCTTGGCCCTCAATCATCGATACTTGGTGAGATGTTCATAGTCGGACTCACGGCGGAGAGTACCTCTATGGCCGATCTCAGGACCATAGCCGATTGGAACATAAGGCAGCGCCTCTTGTCAATAGGTGGTGTGGCCCAGGTTACAGTAATGGGCGGTGATATCAAGGAGTATCAAATCCAGTTGAAGACATCCAGGATGAAGCATTACGGCGTCTCAATGGATGAGGTAATCGCTGCCGTCAACGATATGAATCTCAATGCCCCCGGCGGTACAATATATCAGCACGGCAATGAGTATATAGTCAGAGGCCTTCTATCTACTGACAGTCTGGATGAGATGCGCAAGGCCCTGGTCAAGCAGACCGAATCGGGCTATCCTATAACTCTTGATGATATTGCCGAAGTCAAGACAGGCAGCAAGACTCCAAAACTCGGTGTTGCATCGGTAAACGGAAAAGCGGCTGTTACCCTTGCCATTACCAAGCAGCCTAATGCCAGCACAATTGAGCTGACAGAGAATATTGAATCGGCACTTGATGACCTCAAGAAGACCATCCCTTCTGATGTTTCCATCAATACTCAGGTCTTCCGACAGGCTGATTTCATCCAAAATTCCATCAGCAATGTAAAGAAATCCCTGCTTGAGGGTAGTTTCTTCGTCATAATTGTCCTCTTCATCTTCCTTATGAACTGGAGGACTACGGTCATTTCCTTGATATCCATACCTATGTCCGTGATTATCACCTTGATAGTGATTAAACTTCTCGGGCTGTCCGTGAATACTATGACTCTGGGAGGAATAGCCATAGCGATAGGATCCCTGGTGGATGACTCCATAGTTGATGTGGAGAATGTGTTCAAGCGTCTGAGGCAGAACAGGCTCTTACCGAAGGAAAAGCGCAGAACGGTGATAGAAACCGTCTTCGAAGCATCGAAGGAGGTACGTATGCCTATGCTGAATTCCACCCTGATTATTGTAGCCTGCTTCCTTCCTCTCTTTTTCCTCTCGGGAATTGAGGGCAGAATGCTGATACCTCTTGGCATTTCCTTCGTCATTTCGCTCTTTACTTCCACCCTTGTTGCCCTTACCTTGACTCCTGTGTTGTGCTCATATCTCCTGAAGGGCTCCAAGGACGGTGAAAAGGAAAACAAGGAAGCTTGGCTCGTACTGAAACTTAAAAAACTCTATGAACGCTCGCTCGAATGGGCATTGAGGCACAAAGCGATAATTCTTTCAGGCACTGTTGTTCTTCTGGCAGTTGCCCTGGTGATGTTCTTCTCCCTCGGCCGCAGCTTCCTTCCTGCCTTCAATGAAGGCTCGCTCACGGTTTCTGTCAGCACCGTTCCAGGCATATCCCTCGAAGAGTCGGACAGGATAGGTCACGAAGCGGAGATATTGCTGCTAAGTGTGCCTGAAATCAAGAATGTGTGCAGACGTACGGGCCGCGCCGAACTGGCGGAACATTCTTTCGGGGTCAATACTTCCGAGTTTGACTGTCCTTTCGAGCTTGGAAAGCGCTCCCGTGCAGACTTTATGGCCGAGGTCCGTGAAAAGCTCTCAATCCTTCCGGGAGTCAATATTGAAATCGGAGGCCCGATTGCCCATAGGATTGATGCAATGCTCTCCGGCACCCAGGCCAATATTGCCATAAAGCTCTTCGGCACAGATCTCAATAAGATGTATGCCCTTGGCAATCAGATAAAGACCGTAATCGCAGGGGTTGAGGGCATTACAGACCTCAATGTGGAGCAGCAGGTCGAGAGACCTGAACTGGTCATCGAGCCGCGAAGGGAAATGCTTGCCCGCTACGGAGTGACACTCAGCGAGTTCCGCGAAATGGTGGAGGTCCTGCTCCAAGGACAGGTGGTATCCCAGGTCTATGAGGGCAACAGGGCTTTTGACCTGACACTGAAGGTCGAGGACGCTGAAAGAACTTCGAAAGAGGCCATAGAAGACCTTTTGGTGGATGTCAATATCAAAGGTGAGAATGGTATGGTGCCTCTTTCCTATCTTGCTGATGTCAGATCTGCTTCAGGACCGAATACCATCAACAGGGAGAATGTTTCCAGAAAACTGGTGATTTCCTGCAATGTGGTGGGCGGTGAACTCAGACACGCTGTTAATGCCATAGAAAAGCTCATTGACGAGAACATCGAACTGCCCGAAGGCTATCACATCGAATACGGCGGACAGTTTGAATCCGAAGAGAGTGCATCACGCACCATCTTCCTCCTTACAATTATTTCGATTATCCTGATTTTCATCCTGCTTTTCGGAGAATTCAATAATACGAAGCAAACCTTGGTAGTCCTCTTGAACCTCCCTCTTGCCCTCATCGGAGGTGTTTTCGGTATCTATCTGACGGACAGCCTTTTGAGTATTCCGGCCATCATAGGTTTCATCTCCCTTTTCGGCATTGCCACCAGAAATGGTATGCTGCTGATTGACAGGTACAATGCTCTCCGTGCCGATGGTTGCAACCTGATGGACAGCGTACGCGCAGGCTCACTCGACCGCCTCAATCCTATACTGATGACCGCCATCACATCTGCACTCGCACTGCTTCCTCTTGCCCTCGGAGGCTCGCTTCCGGGCAATGAAATCCAGTCGCCAATGGCCAAGGTAATACTCGGAGGCCTTGTGACTTCTACGATATTGAACGCTTACATCATCCCAATAATGTATATACTAATCACCAGGAACAAAGATGCTTAGGACAATATTGACGGCCGCACTCGCATTTTGCGGCATTGCGCTGGCAGCGCAGACTCCTCTGGAGAGGGTGCTCGGCGAGATTGAGAGGAATAATCCGACTCTCAAGAGTGCAAGACTCGAGCAGGAAGCGATGTTCCTCGAAAACAAAGAGGCAGCCCTCCTTCCCGATCCCGAGATTGAATTCAACTATCTTTGGGGCAATGACAACGCTCGCCGCCACGATTTCGCCATTTCCCAAAGCATTGATTTCGCTTTGCTCAGCGGTCAACGCTCAAACCTTAGCTCCGGCAAGAATGCCCTTGCATCGCTGGAATATAAGGCAATGCGTCAGGATGTACTGCTCGAGGCGGAGAAGGCCTGCATAGAACTCGTCTATTACAATGCCCTGGAACAGGAACTTTCGTTTCATCTTTCAAATGCCCGGACCCTTGTGGATGCGTACGAGAGAGCTCTGGAATTAGGTGAATCCTCAGCCTTGGAGATGAACAATGCTATGCTTCACCATACTGATATCAAAGGGCAATTGGAAAAGGCCCGTTTGGGCAAGAAAAAGGCTCAGACACTGCTCAAAAGCCTGAATGGAGGACAGGAACCAAGCCTTAGCCTGACTGGTTTCGATTCGCTTGGGATGAGCCCTCTTTCTCCGGATTTTGATTCCTTTTTTGATTATGCCTCTGCCGAAAGTCCTGCTGTCAATTATGCAAAGAGCAATATTGATGTAAGCGAGGCGGAGCTGAAGATAAACAGGAGTGCCTGGGTCCCTGGACTCTCAATAGGGTATATGGCTGAAGTCGCTAAGCCTGAAGCATATAGGGGTTTGACCTTCAGCGTATCCATCCCTCTATGGAGCAATTCGAACAAGGTCAAGCAATCCAAGGCCAAATATACTGCTGCGAAGATGCGCAAGGATGAGACCATTCAGGCTTTCTACTTCCAATTGCTGTCGCTGTATGATGAGGCTTCTGCTCTCAAGTCTATTGCAGAGGGTTACAGAGCCGCACTTGATACCTCGGATAACAGGGAACTGCTTAAGAAAGCCAGACAACAGGGCGAAATCTCCTTGATTGAGTACATAAGTGAGCTTGATCTATACTATGAGAATCTGTTGGAGACATTGGAGGCCGAAAAAGACTACAATATGGCTCTCGCGGAACTCACTGCAGTACTGCTTTAGTCCCTACTTGTTGGATACTGTGATATCAAGAAGCCTGATGCCTTTTCCTTCTGCGCAGAAGTGAATATCATACTCCTTGAATTCCATACCATAAACCCTGTCTCCGGCTTTCTGATAATGAGGCCGGGGATCCTGTGCAAGAATCTTTTTTAGAGTCTCAATGTCTTCTGCATTGAGGCTCTTCTGCAATTCATCCATCACTCCTGCTTCAATATAAAGCTCTTTTTCAGTCCATTCAGAGCTGTCGGTAAAGCCGCCAGAGGCTTCCGGATGGGCATCACTATAGGGGATATAAGGTTTGATATCATAGATTGGGGTGCCGTCCATCAAGTCCGCTCCACTGACTTGAATCAGAGGTGCATCGCTTCCTTCCATACATATCTTTTCAATCCGGACGCTGGACAAGCCCAGTGGATTCGGCCTGAAAGGGGAGCGCGTGGCAAATACTCCCATAGTGGCATTGCCCCCGAGGCGGGGTGGCCTGACTACCGGCTTCCAATCTCCCTTGCTCCTGGCATTGGCAGAAAAGCCCCAAATCAACCAAAGATAGTCAAAACTTTCCAATCCCTTAACAGCCTCCGTCCTCCTGTACTTCTCAGTAAATCGGATTTCCCCGCGCAGCGTCTCAACGACACCGCTTTGGCGCGGGATGCCGAACTTTGTTTTGAACGGAGATTTGAAAAAGGCTATAGGCTCAATGTTCATCATAGAACGGTATTACTCTGTACATTGTCTCCAAGAGCCGTAAGGCTGTCAAGTTCAGCCTTGTAGATGACGAAAACCGAGTCAAGGGCTGCAAGATTCTCTTCCTTGATTGGTTCGGCGGAAGGAGAATCCATCGTTAGAGGATTGATGGCAGTTCCATTCTTGTAAACCCTGAAATCCAGATGTGGGCCTGTTGCAGTACCTGTTGCTCCGACATAGCCAATAACCTGACCCTGACTCACCCTGACACCGTTCTTTATACCCGAAGCATACTTGGAAAGATGCATATAGCTGGTGACATATTCGCTGTTGTGGCGAATTTTGACGGTATTGCCACCGCCTCCGGCCCAACCGACGCTGATGACGGTGCCGTCACCGATTGAAACCACCGGCGTACCTGTCGGGGCTGCATAGTCCACGGCGGTGTGGGCCTTGATCTGGCCCGTTACAGGATGCTTTCTCTTATATGAGAAACCGGATGAGATGCGCTTGAATTCAAGTGGAGCCTTGAGGAAGGCCCTTCTCATACTTCCTCCCTTCTCGTCCCAGTAAATATTGCCTCCGTCTCCCTGGTCGTACATAATCGCATAAAGGTCCTTGCCTTCCCTTGTGAAGGCTGCGAAGTAAATGGTGTCTATGCCTATGAGTTCGCCTTCACAGCTCTTCTCCTGATAAATGACGCGGAATCTGTCATCCTTCTGGAGCCCGAAGAAATCCACAGTCCAGGCATAAACATCGGAGAGGCTGAGAATCAGCAGGGGAGAGGAGCCTGATGCGCTCATATCGTTCCATAGAGATGAACTGATTGTCACATCTGTGTACTTCCTGTGAGTCTCTATCGGTTTCGTATAAGTCCAGACACCAAGCGAATCTCCACAACTGAAAATTATCTGATGAGTCTTGTCAACTGAATATACTGCATATTCCAGCTTGCCGCTGACGCTGTCGGAATATGCTTTGATGCTGTTGCCGGCCCTCAGTTTCCTGACATCGAAACAGGAATCGCAGGCATTTGCCAAGGCAATGGCTCGGGACGTCTCCATTCCCAAACGGCCCATAAGTCCGGAAAAAGTGTCCCCATTCTTAACATTGCCCTCAGTAATATCGTAGTCCTCTTCCCAAAATCCGAGTGGAGGTATAGAATCGTTGACAGTCTGCGCTTCCTCCTGATTGTGCCCCCTGCTCCTGCAGGAACCGATAAGCAGCAATGAAAGGGAAAGGATGAGAACCGTCAGTGCGGTGGAGTATCTCATAATTCCGTTTCTCTTTTTATAGCATTTCAATGGTTTTCTTGTCAAGTTTCTCATCGAAGTACTTGGCCAAAACCTTTCTGAATATTTCTTCTTTTCCGGAAACAATATAGAACAGAGTCATAGAAGACCTCAGTTTCACTGCATCCGCTGGACCGAAAATTTCAACTGCAGACTTGCCCCTGACTTGAAGCACTGAGTTACAAATCTCCCTCAGCCTGCTGCCCAACTGCCTGTCTGCTAGATAGGCCTTGGCCTCGCCCTTGCCTATTATGCCATAGTACATCGCCCTGTCCGATTTTCCCAATCCTCTGAGTTGGGGAAAAATATACCACATCCAGTGACCTTCCTTCTGACCGTTTCCTATTTCCTTAAGCGCGTTCTTGTAGGCGTTGCCCTCGTTCTGCGCAGCTTTGAATCTCTGTAAATCGTATTCCATAACCTTGCAAATTTACGAAAAAAGGATAAAAAACGATTTTGTTCAAAAAAAATGTGTGAATCCAAAAAAACTTCATATATTTGCACTCGCAATCGGGGGTATAGCTCAGTTGGTAGAGCACCTGCTTTGCAAGCAGGGGGTCAGGAGTTCGAATCTCCTTATCTCCACTCCAAAAGCCTTGTAGATTTTTCTGCAAGGCTTTTTTCATTAGCCAGACTCTTAACAACCACAATTCCAGCCACTTGACCTAATTAGTCATAAACGACAATACGACGTATTTGCATTGCAGTTACATTGCCTTGACCCTGGCAAGGAAATCACGTACATGCGCAGTGTACTCTTCCGGGTAGTCCCTGTATGATTCTGCGTGCTCGGAACCCGGAGCAATCCACATCTCCTTGTAGCCCTTGACTTTGGCTTCGTAATTGTCATATATGTCATCAGTCGGGACGAAATCGTCATTGCCACCGTGAATAAAGAGCATTGGACGTTCGCACTTTGCAAGCTGTTTCACTGCCGATGCTTCCTTGAATCCCCAGCCGTACTTGATGCGGCAAATCAGGCTGGCGCTGTGGAGGACGGGGAATGGAGGGAGATTGAAGATATCCTTGAGATTATGGGCGAACTGGTTCCAAACGGAACTGTATCCGCAATCCTCAACAAAGGCCTTGATATAGTCTGGAAGTTCCTCCCCACTGAGCATCATAGTCGTAGCAGCACCCATTGACACTCCGTGGACAAGCATAAAGTCGTCATCCCATATCTCGTGGGCAAGCTCTGTCCACCTTTTCACATCAAGTCTGTCCAGCCATCCCATCTGTATTGCCCGGCCTTCAGAATAGCCGTGGTAATGGAGATCAGGGACCATTACATTGTAGTTCAGTTCATCCCTGTACATTCGGACAAGGTTCAGGAAACACAGGTGGTTGTCCGTGTAACCGTGAACGACAACAGCTGTACCATTGGCTGTTTCCGGCTGGGCTGCGGCTGAATAGACTGCGTGTAGTTTGTATCCGTTCTCTCCAATGATGGTAGTATCACGGAAGTATCCGTTTTCGTGAAGATCGTCATACCAGGCGATAAGGCCGGGATACTTCTGGTCGATTTTGGCGCGGTCTGCCTCAATCTCATTGCCGTGCTCTTCCGGGAGCAGGGCATAATTGCACATATATATGCCTACAAAGACACAGGCTGCGGCCAATACGGCTGCCACAATGGCGAGGATTCTCAAAAACTTCTTCATAATGCTTTGTTGTATTCTTCAAGTGCCTTTTTCAGCACCTTCATTGCATTTCCCAAATCTTCCTTATTCAGGACATAGGCCATTCTGACTTGGTTCTTGCCCTCCTCCGGATCGGTATAAAAACCGGCTCCCGGAGCCATCATAACGGTCTGCCCTTCGTATGAAAAGTCAGTCAAGCACCATTGACAGAACTTTTCGGCATCATCCACAGGCAGTTGGACCATAGTGTAGAAGGCCCCCATTGGTGTGGGTGAGAATACACCGTCTATCTTATTGAGCTCGTTGATTAAGAAATTTCTGCGCTCAAGATACTCGTCATATACCTGATCCATATATTCCTGCGGCGTACTCAATGAGGCCTCGGCAATCAACTGCCCGACAAGAGGCGGACTAAGTCGCGCCTGGCAGAATTTCATTACGGCATTTCTGACTTCTTTGTTCTTGGTGATGAGAGCACCTATTCTGATGCCGCATTCCGAGTATCTCTTTGATACTGAATCAATCAGAATGACGTTGTTTTCTATTCCCTCCAAATGGCATGCCGAGATGTAGGGTTGCTTTGTATAAATGAATTCACGGTATACCTCATCCGAAAACAGGTACAAGTCGTGTTTCTTTACGATATCCCTTATCTGGGCCATCTCATTCTTTGTATAGAGATAGCCGGTAGGGTTGTTCGGGTTGCAAATCAGAATAGCCTTGGTTTTTTCCGTTATCTGCTTCTCGAATTCCTCGACTGGAGGTAGCCTGAATCCGTCTTCTATATTGGTCTTTACTGACTTTACAACAGCTCCGGCACTGATGGCAAAGGCCATATAATTGGCATAGGAAGGGTCGGTAACGATAATCTCGTCTCCTGGGTTGAGACAGGCCATATAGGCGAACTGTACGGCCTCTGAGCCTCCGGCGGTAATGATTATCTCATCTGGACTCAGGTCAATGCCGTATTCGGCATAATAGGCTACCAGCTTGGTTCTCAGGCTTTTGTAGCCTTGAGAAGGACTGTACTCCAATATATCTCTGTCAATGGTTCTGATAGCCTCCAATGCGCACTCAGGGGTTTTAATATCAGGCTGTCCAATATTCAAGTGATAAACCTTAATGCCGTTGCGCTTCGCGGCATCCGCATATTTCGCCAGTTTCCTGATAGGAGAACTGGGCATATTTTGTGCTCTTTCCGATATTGTCATAATACTGCAAAGGTAAGGAATCTGCTGAAACAATGATGGCTGTCAATGGTGGAGGACGGTCAAACCTTCTTCTTTACAAGCTTACTGATGTACTGCTCGAGGGCCTTGCAATCATTGTCCATAATAATGTAGCTCTTTTCTTTTCCGGTCAATTGGGCAAGCTGCTCCGGAAGCTCGACTTCAAGACCTATTGCCTCCTTTATCACTTCAGAGAATTTGGCACAATGTGCAGTCGCGAGATAGAAACCCTCGGCATTTGAAGCCTCCAGACTCAAATAGCCCACCGCAGCATGAGGGTCGGAGATGAAGCCGTACTTCTTGTGAATCTTCCTAATAGCTTCCTTAATCCATTCGTCAGAGTAAGAGTATGCGCTGAGTTTGCCGTTCAGTTTGTAGAAATCATTGTCATACAGGTACATCATCCTTTCATAATTGCTCGGAGCACCGACATCCATTGCATTGGCTACGGTTCTGATTGAAGGCCTCGGAGCATAGACTCCGCTTTCCAAATAGTCAGGAATAACTGAATTGGCATTAGCTCCGGCAACGAATCTGTGAACAGGAAGGCCCATTGCCTCGGCCAGCATTCCTGCTGTGAGATTTCCGTAATTTCCGCTTGGTACTACGATGTCAGGGCGTTTTCTTCCCGTTTCATTGTACCACTGAGCCCAAGCGTAGAAATAGTAGAAGGATTGGGGTATCCACCTGAGAACGTTGATGGAGTTTGCGGAAGTCACGTCAATATTCTGACGGAAGGAATAATCATTGAAAACTGCCTTGACCAAGGCCTGGCAATCATCGAAGCTGCCTTTGACGCAAACTGGGTGGATATTGTCTCCCAAAGTGGTCATCTGGGCTTCTTGAAGAGGACTGACCTTGCCCTGAGGATAGAGAACGACCACATTGATACTCCTTACTTTATGAAAACCTGCAGCGACTGCGCTGCCTGTATCCCCAGAGGTGGCTGTGAGTACGGTAAGTTTCCTGTCTTTTTCGGACAGCAGGCCGAGCATACCGCCCATAAATCTGGCTCCGAAGTCCTTGAAGGCTGCAGTAGGACCGTGAAACAGTTCAAGTACGTATTTCCCGTCTTCAAGCTTGCGGAGGGGACAGTTGAAGTCATACGCATTCCTTATCATTGACTCCAGGCTTTCTGCAGGTATGTCGTTTCCGAAGAAGAGCCCGGCCAGGTATATTGCCAGATCAGCATATGAAAGTGCAGCAAGCCTTCGGACTTCATCAAGATCTACTTGCGGTATGCTTTCCGGCATAAACAGGCCTCCATCAGGCGCCAGCCCGAGAAAAGCCGCTTCTTTTAGGGAGTAGGCGTTCTTACGCTCCTTGTCTCTGGTACTGTAATATTTCATTGAATAGTTTTCCTGAAAGTTATTAAATGGTGATGCCTGTTAGCTTGGCTCCTTTATTGGAAACCTTGACTACATACACGTTGCTATGTATGCCAAGACTCTCGAAATGCTGCTTCAGTACCCAGCCTGCTGCATTCGCCTTGTTCTTATGGTCGCAGAGTGCGAAGACGGACGGGCCGGAGCCGGAGATATTCATTGCCAATGCTCCTGAATCCAGCACCTTCTTTCTGAGTTCGTCGAAGCCTGGAATGAACTGCTTTCTATAAGGTTCAGCAACAAAATCCTGCATAGAGCGTCCTACGAGGCCGATATTGCCCGAATAGAGACCGGCAACAAGGCCTCCGACATTGCCCCATTGGCGCACAGCATCATGCATAGGAACGGCCTTCGGCAATATCTCCCTGGCCTCCTTGGTGGCTACTACGATGTCAGGGTGTACTACGGCGCAATAGAAATTGCCCGGAACCGGCAGACTCACTATGTCGAGAGGCTCATATCCTCTGATGAGCACTATGCCTCCAAGTAATGCCGGGGCCGCATTGTCAGCGTGATAACCGCCGCTGGCGAGATTTTCTCCCTCCATCGCACATATTACCAGCTCCTCTTCTGACAATGGACATCCGAACAGCTCGTTCATTCCATATGCTGCGGCTACAGACGAAGCTGCGCTCGAACCTATGCCGGACCCTGGGAAAATCTTCTCGCAAATGCACACATCTATCTGTGCAGTCTTTCCTATTTTTCGCAGGAAGCTTCGTACAACAGGGGTGATGACATTCTTTTCGATGTCATCCGGCAGCGGAACATTGCTCTTGTTCGTGATGGTGAGGCCGTCTCCTTCGCTTTGGGTAATCTCGAGAATATCGCCGACCTCGTCGAGAGCCAGACCGATAACGTCAAATCCGCAACCCATGTTGGCAATGGATGCCGGAGCAAATACTCTGACTTTTTTCATAATTATCGCTTGTAAGGTAAAACATAAAAGCCTGTCAGTTAGTCTGGCAGGCTTATTAACTCTCTTTCAATGTTTTATGCGTCAACATCACCTAGCCAGACCGGAAATCTGCCCTGTAGTGGTAATGGTAGTGACGATAAAACTGTTCTTCATTTCGGGGAGCAATTTAGGTATAGTTATCCGAAAAAACAAAGGTTAGGTAAATTTTTTTATAAATTTGTAGAATGAATTTTTGCTGAAGATGAAGTATAATCTGTTGGTTTTCGACCTTGACGGCACTTTGCTGGAGACTTTGGAGGATTTGGCTGAAGCAGTCAATTATGCACTTGACTGCTCTTCGTTGCCTCTTCACAGCCTGGATGAGTATCGGAAAATGGTCGGGCACGGGGTCAGAAATCTGGTCCGCAGTGCCTTGCCGGAGGAAATGCGTGACGAGTCGAATGTCGATCTGCATCTGGCACGCTTCAAAAAGTATTACACGGAGCATATAGATGCCCACACCAAACCCTATCCCGGGATAAGTGCCCTATTGGAGGCGTTGACGCGGCAAGGAAGCGCTATCGCAGTGGCTTCCAATAAGTTCCAGGAAGGGACAGAGGCGCTGATTTCCGAGTTCTTCCCTGAGATTCCTTTTGTTTCCGTTATGGGCAACAGGGAGGGCTCTCCGCTCAAGCCGGATCCGCAGATTATACATTCTGCAATGGCGGCGGCAGGTCTTTCAGCGTCAGCCCGAGTGGCAATGATAGGGGATTCAGCTACGGACATTGCCACTGGACACAATGCCGGGGTGGAGACTGTTGCCGTGTCCTGGGGCTTCAGGCCGAGGGAGAGTCTTGAACAGGCGGGCCCTGATGCGATTGCCGACAATGTTGATGGCTTGGCAGCATTGCTCCTCGGGTGATGCTACATATTTTGAAGTATGATTTTTGCAGTTAGAAAGTATACAAACCGGACAATATTATGAAAGAAATCAAAAGTATCGGAGTGCTCACTTCGGGTGGAGATGCTCCGGGAATGAATGCAGCAATAAGGGCCGTGACACGTTCAGCCATTTATCAGGGCTGGAAGGTTTTCGGAATCTATAGAGGCTGGGAAGGCCTTATCAATGGAGATATCAAGGAGTTCACATCCAGCAGTGTCAGCAATACCATCCAGCGTGGCGGTACCATACTAAAAACTGCCCGCAGCGAGGAATTCCGTACCCCGGAAGGACGAAAGAAGGCTTATGACAATATGATCAAGTTCGGCATCGACGCCCTTGTGGTGATTGGCGGCAATGGATCGCTGGCTGGAGCCCAGGCGCTTGCGCGCGAGTATGATGTTCCTGTAATCGGACTCCCTGGAACCATTGACAATGACCTTTATGGCACAGACTCGACCATAGGCTACGATACCGCTCTCAATACAATTGTGGAGTGCGTTGACCGAATCAGGGATACCGCCACTTCGCACGACCGCATCTTCTTCGTCGAGGTGATGGGACGCGACGCCGGCTTCCTTGCCCAGAACAGCGCCATTGCCAGCGGTGCAGAGGCTGCCATCATCCCTGAAGAGCAGACTAATATCGACCAGCTCGCTCAGTTCATCGGACGCGGATTCCGCAAGAGCAAGAACAGCAGTATCGTCATCGTTTCGGAAAGCAAGAAAGACGGCGGTGCAATGCATTATGCCGAGCGTGTGCGCAATGAGTACCCTCAGTATGACGTGCGCGTGACTATACTCGGACACCTTCAGCGCGGAGGTACTCCTACTGCATGTGACCGTATCCTTGCCAGCCGTTTGGGAGTGGCAGCAATTGAGGCTCTCAATGAGGGCCAGCGTAATGTGATGATAGGCGTGAAGAACGACCAGATAGTGTATGTTCCTATTTCCAAAGCTATTAAACTCGACAAGCCAGTAGACAAAGAACTGATTGATTGTTTGGCCATTCTGTCAATTTAGCTGATATGAAAAAGGACCCAAGAGTAATTGTTGAAGCTTCAGGAAAACACGTGATGGACTTTTTTGTCCCGTGTTATATGACTGATGGAAACTGCAGGCTCAAGGCTTCTGCCTTTATGACTCAGGCTCAGGAAATGGCAATGAACAGTGCTGAGATACTGGGTTTCGGCTATGATGACCTGTTCCCTAACTACGGGATGGCCTGGGTGCTTTCACGTTTCCATTTCAAGTTTCTCCGTCCTGTGATGTGGAGGGAGTTCGTGAGAATCAGGACCTGGCACAAGGGAGTGCGCAGCGTGTTCTATGTCAGGGATTTTGAACTTCTCGGGGAGGACGGTGAACTGTCGATGATAGGAACCAGTTCCTGGGTGGTTCTGAACCTCAAGGAAAGGACTTTGGTCCGTATGAACGAGCTCCCGCCTGTAATTTCACCGGAACCGATGCTGGAAGAAGATGCGATTGAGGCTCTTGCTCCCAAGGTGATGATTCCAAGGAAGGTACAGGCAGAGTTTGTACACGATCACATAGTCTCGTACTCTGACATTGACTTGAACAAGCATACGAACAATGTCAGATATATGGATTGGGCTATGGATTGCATAGACGCAGAGGTGACTGACAATTGTCCGCTTAAGGAAGTGGCGATTAATTTCAACAGGGAAACCCATCTGGGAGAGACAGTGTCTCTGTATAGACACGAAGAACAAGCCGGAGAGGACCATATCTTCATTATTGAGGGGAAGGTGGAAGACACACAGTCATTCTGTGCCCGCATAGTGTTCTGACACAATCCCCAGGGGCTTGCAAGATATTAAATAAAGAAGGTGACTGATATGTGATTTTAGTCACCTTCTTTCGTAATTTATATGGATATGACGACAGTGGTGCCAGGGTAAGTTTGGCATGGTTCCGTCGGAACAAGTTCCGACTTCATCCCTCCCACGACTGCGTCGCGGGCTCTCCCGTTCACGAGGCCAATGGCGGCCACGCCATCCAAACTTACCATACCGCCACTACATAGCATACCAGTGAATAATGAACTTGAATCCGTTCACGACATATTCATCGAAGGTTTGTTCTTGAGGGACTACTCCTCCACCTGAATTCAGTGGCGGTACTTCTCCATAGTCCGGAACATCCAGTTCCTCACGTGCGAGATGAACATTACCATGAATATCGGTATATTTCAAGTCATAATATACCTTGAACAGGGTATCATCCTGACCGTCTGTAGGTATGCCTATCGATACGGCAGTTCCTCCATTAATCTCGCTCTTGACCTCGTATGTTTTGTTTGCATCCGGGGCATAGACACAGTCGTAAACTGTGACTTCACCGCATATGTTGATTACATTGGTTATGACCGAGAAACTGCCCTTGCCGCTTCTGCTTATGCCGTTTGTAGGATCCACCAGACTGTACTCAACTTCATACTGCCCGACCTTGAGGTGGCCCTTGCTCAAATCTGCATCACTATACACAGCGTTAAGTATCAGCTTTTCCTTGCAATCAAGATCTTCGCTTCCTGTAAGCATTGCCTTGCTGACAGAAGGAGTAGTAAGAATTTCACGGAAATATGAGTCTGAAATAACAACATCCTTGAATCCGCTGGTTCCGTGCATTTCTCCACTGATAGTCACTTCACTGCCTTCATATTCGAAAACTGCTCTGTACTCAGGTTTCGCTGTCATCCAGCTGCTGCTGCGTCCCCACCAGTCTGCTGCTGTCAGAACACAGTCCTTGTAGCTGAGCAAATCATCTGGGGCATTGCCGGAAATGCTGAGACTCTTAAGCTTAGGGGAGACGCTTGTCCCTCCGTAACGGAAGCTCAGGCTATAGCTGTTTCCTCCCCAGGTGTCAAGTCTGCTTACGCTGGAGGTAAGTTTGAGGACGGTGCTGCAATTGATGGCGAAACTGTCGCTGATTGAGGCATTTCCCTTAAGGCTGGCCTTGCCTGTTCCGTTCTCTCCGGCGGCAATGCATTTCACTGTACCATCCGAGGAAATGCTGAAACTGTTTTGGCCTGATGTAATTGACCAGTCGCACAGTTCATTCTCGATGACGCTTTCGCTGCCGTCAGACCATCTTGCTGTCAGCTGCATAGTCTGTTGCCCATTCAGTTCCAAATTGAGCGGATCAGGCTGGACTGATATGGATACTATCTCAGGCTCCGGCTCCGGCTCAGGATCTGGTTCTGGCTCCGGTTCGGGCTCCCATACACTTACATAGATGGTCTCGCTTTTTTCTCCGTATTGGACATTTACGGTGGTGCTTCCTGCCGATAAACCCTTGATGTAACCCAAACTTGCAGAAGCGATTGTATTGTCTTTTACTGTCCAGGATGCGCTGGAACTCACATCTTTGCTTTCTTCGAGTACAGAGTTCCTGAATGTTTTCCATATGGCTGTGACTTGCTTGCCGTATCCAGCCTCCAGATTTAAAGATTCGTCGGAGAGGATAAGTTCATAGCTGATGACATCATCGGCAGTAACAGTTATTATTGATTGAGCTTCTACTCCCTTATAGCTTGCTCTTATTATTGCAGTTCCTTTGCTGATCCCGGTGACGTCACAGGAATAGTAGCTGTTATCCAGCGTAACGCAATCACTGTCTGTCTTGCAGTAAAGACTATATACGTTAATCTTTGAACCTGTGCTGTAGACGGCGCGTCCGGTCAATTGAATGGTCTCTCCTATTTCAATAGTTTTCTCTTGCGGCAGGATGTAGAACTGTACAAGATCACCCGTGTAGGCGAGCAGTTCTATTGAGTCGCTCTTCGTGATGCCATCAAGGGTGTAGGATGCAATCATATCTGTAGATGAGCCGTTATATGCTTGATATACAAGGAGTTCTCCATCTGAGAGATAAGAGCCCATTTTGAAACCGTGAGGGAGTTTCCCGCCGAAGGTCCAAGTTATGTCGGACCAGCTGAGCAGCGTGTCACCGCTCGGTCTATGAGCGACGATTCTGATGTTGCCGTTGTTCATATTCTTCTTGACATTGTATCTCTTTTCTGCGTATATGTCTATTCTTAGCTGCTCCGGTTCGGCGTCGATGCCCAGAAGAGGATCAGATACCCTGACAGTGGCAGGCTCCTGACTTTCAATCCTTATGCCCTTTTCTGTGTAGGATGCGCTGATTTCAGCAGTGCCAATACCAGCACCCAGTATGCTGCTTCCTTCTGCTATCGCAATGGAAGAATCGGAAGACGAGAGAGTGGCGTATACTTCTCTTTCACTTCCGTCAGAATAGCTTACAATGAGGACAGGATGCCAGCAGCCCTTGTCTCCGGCATTGGGGCCATTGACATAGAGCTCGGCTTCCTTTTCCTTGAATCTGATACTTTCGGGACGTATGTAGGACTCCACGGTAACATTGCAGATGTCGAAGATTGCCTTGTCCCAGGATTCCGCAATGATGGTGCCTTCAGCCTCCTCTTCCTGCCCCAGGGTGTTGCTGATGGTAATGGTCGATGCCTCCTTGTCAAAATTGAGGCTGCAGCCCGCATCGGCCAACCATTCATAGCCGGAGAGAGTGATATCGAACTTTCCGGGTTCAGTCTCAATCTTAACTTCTGCGCTGCCCAAAGGCGGAATCCTGACTTCTTTCGGAACGAAACTCAAGCTTCTGCTGTCATTCCAATCCTTTGAGGAAATTTTCCAGGACCCCCTGTTCCCGTCCATCTCTTCTTCGCTCGGGATGAGCTTCAGCTTGTATATCCTGTTCCTATGCAAGTCGAAATTGCCAATATTGTCGGAACCCAGGTACATTCTGTAAGTTAGCTCGCCATAGGACAGACCACCTGCCGAGTATGAAGCCTTTACTTCCAGATAAGTGCAATAATCGGAGGCCTCCACCATTTCCGGCACTTTTAGCCAAGGGTCGGAGTTGAAAGGCAAGAGAGTGCCTTGAAGGTTCTCGAAGGCATAAAGACTGATGCCGCCTCCAGAATTGAGTACGGCAATATCCTCTGGACTGCACTTGTCGAAATTATAGTCTATCTGTCCTTTTCTTTCCTGCCGCTGTTCCTTGCTGAAAGGGCTGAAAGTATTGATGGCATTGTACAAAGAGACTGAATTGACTCTGAAACCTTCCTCGTCAGCGTGGGTCAATGCTGACTTATCAATGCTGAAGTCTATACGGGCAAGCAGCCTTGTAAGGGGAATTACTACTTCATTGTCACTTTCTTTTATGGTGCAACTTACTCCCTCGACCGCTGCCATTGGAATGCCGCACTTGTTTATCTCGGAAAAAGAGATGCTCCTTTTTATGGCCATGAGTTCGTCCAATGTTTGAACACTGATCTTTTCTCCGAGATTGGCTATGGCGTAGAAACTGTATGTAGAGCCTACTTCAGCAATAAAGCTCAGATTGACCGGCCAGGTTTTAGAATAAATGATGTCATAAATTCCAGCTTCTTCATCGAAGACAAGGATCTCGATGTCATTGATCTCTTTATCATCCCAAGTGAAGCTCGATTTGGTATCAGCTTCAATATAAGTGTCTGTAACCATCGTGAAACTGACTATGGCCTTTTTATTGTCAGATGGTGAAGGAAGAACTTGGGTTCCTTCCTTGTTGACACATCCGCAAAAGGCCATCAAAGTCAGAAGTATCAGCTTTTTCCAAATTCTGCTCATATCAGTAGTTGTATTGTCTGTCCTTTTCCTCTTCCCAGTCTTTTACTGTCACGGATACGCTTGATTTGTTGTATTCAAGTTCCAAATGTATATCGTCAAGATCCTCCTTGTTCCAGGAATAACCCCCTGATAGGATGGCTTCGCCGACTCTGTATTCTTTCAGAAATTCTCCATCTTCAATCAGTTCGAGAGTCAGGGATGCGTCCTTCTGCCTCGGTAGGCGGAAGCTCCACACTCCTTTGCCCATTTCCCTTGCCCGGCAATGGAATGAACCTTCTATCGGTGAGAAATCCAGTATGTCCATCCCGCAAACATTGCCCTTAAGCACAAGTTCGTGTGAAACATAGTCAGGGCAATCGGATATGACCACAGTGACTGTGGCGAACTGTTTGTGGAGAGAGATTAAGTCATAAGCGTTTTCTCCCGTCGCATTGACAGTACTGCAGTGAGCATATATACTGTCAGCTTCATTGCCGGAAGGAATAAGCAGTCTGTGCCCGTCTTGGAACATCTCTTTCAGTCCCTGATAAGCACTGACTTCAACTACATTTCGCGCTACTGTTGTTTCAAAACCTGCAGGGAAGTACCTGACATTGATAGCTTCCAGAAACAGCCTGCCATTCTTCCAAGCGGAAATATATAAGGGACTGTCCGAACCGTAACATTCGGACAGATCCTCCAGGAGCCAACAAGGGCAAAGCTCTCTATCTTCTTTGACAGTGCATCCCGGTGAAATGATTAGAAAGACCAGCAGCACTGCAATTGAGATACGTCTTTCATTCATCATTGCTATATGGTTTCTGTATATGTTTTACCATCCTCCCATTCATCGACCTTGATGGAGAACTGGCAGTCAGCTGCGCTAACAGGTATGTCCTCACTGTCGGATCCCGGCCTGGTAAGGATGAGATCAGTAATTACATATTTTTTGTTTCTTTCAATTTTCGGCAGTACGATAGGGTAGTATTTGACCTTGCCTCCATAGGTGGTCCTGATAACCAGTTTGGTATGTCTTGGTGACCATTCTCCACCGTCTGCGTTAGCTTCAGTTGGATTCCTGTAAGGATAAAAGCTATGTTTAACACTATATTCGGCCTTGTCCGCAAGAGTATGTGCAATTGAACCGTCATAAAGCAGTGCATCTGCTTCTGAACTTTCATAACGCATCTTGTTCAGCCATATTGATGGGCTTGATTTGATTTTTGAAGTGTCTTCCTCATATTTCGTATCTCCTGCCACATTGGTAAGATAGATGGCATCTATGCTCATCTCGACTGCTCCCTGGGATGCCGAGATGAATTTCCTGCTGATTTTCTGGAGTTCGACCTTGGCTACCAATCTCTTGACTACTATCTCTATGTCCTGATTCTCAGTAATAGTTATGTGTTTCGAACCTACCATTTCAAAACTGCTTAATTTATTGTTCTTTAGATAACTGGTGTCGGCCAGCAAAGCTTCCTTGGTGTCGTACTTGTGTGCAGGTGCATTGACCAAGGCATAAAAGTCCTTATTCCCTTTGGTTACACTGAGTGTGATGTTTCCGTCGTTGCTCCGGTCGTAGGATTCCAGTTCGCCATTGTCTCTGAAGACATAGATTTGAACGCTGTTTACCTTCTTCTCGTTTCCGTCGACTATGTCGATCGCCTTTGTTTCGGGAATATCCAAGAGTACTCCCACCTCTACTTTTTCATCATCGGCTGTTTTGCAGCTTTCACCGAATTCCTTGTTGCAGGATATTGCTGCCAAAAGTGCTGCAGCAAGAATCATCATTCTGTTTTTCATTCTTTTCAATAATTTAAGTTGTTGTTTAGCGTTTCTTCGATAACGTTCAATTCATATTTGTTCATCAGTGAAGATATTTCCGGGTCAAGATTGCCCCTGTGCACATAGGAAGAGTTCTGCTTGCAGGCTTCCATATAGTGACCCACAGCCTTGCTCTCATCACCGAGCCTGCTGTACAGGATGGCCAGCATATAATTCACATCTGCATCCTTTTTCAGTTCCAGAAGTATTTCCAATGCACTCTGATTGTAGTCGAGTGAACAATAGGCTATGGCAGTATTGAAATCGTGATAAGGTCTCAACAAAGTCACCGCTGTCTTGTAGTCCCTGTCCTTGATTGCTTCTACGCCCCTCATATATGCACTGTCAAGCACAGTCGTATGAACTGTGTCCTTAACCATACCTTTTCGGTGGAGGAAAAAGTCGAAGCGTACAGTCCGGAGCTGTGGATATACCTTTTCCCTGAGATAGCTGTAACTGTTCTTCTCCTTAAGTCTTTTTTCCCTTGAATCAGGATCGTCGATAAGCATTACTTCTGCAATCTCGCTTTTCTGGATATCGCTCAGGTGGGAATCATTTTTGACTATGGCTTCGAGTCTTTCCCAATTTTCTGGAATCGAGTGTGGAATAAACCTTAGGTTGATAACTTCTTCTTCCTTGGCAGAGTAACTGTCATCCAAATTGAAAGTGAAAGATTTATCCCTTTTGACTGAATCCCGATAATGCTTGATGTATTTCCCGAAAAACTCTGAAACGGAAGCGCTGCGTTTGCTTGAAAGGCGGCGGTTGAACTCGTAACTTCCTTCAGGAGAGCATGATGCGCTGACAGTAATGGAATCCAGGTCGAAGTCCTTATTGGAAAGCAGTTCCCCTATATTCTTCTTTATCCGGCTTATCTCCCCAGCGTTTTCTCCAAGTTCAGGTAGGACGTCCGATTTTCCGCTCTCGAATTCAATCCAGTAGCTCGAGTTGGCGGTAACCGAACGCTCGATAACCTGAGTCAGATACTTCTCTTCATCCTTGACGAAACTGCTCAGAGAACTGATGTAGAAGGTGAGAGGATTCTCAACCGGTATCCTGTACAATTGCCTGTCCTCTTCGAATATCTGCCCGGACATCGCAATTTCAGCCTTCTTCAGTTTGGGCTGAGTGTTGATAGTCTGGGTATATTCGTAAATGAAGTCTCCATTGATGTCTGTCAGCACAGTGTCAAGCCGTAGTCCGTCTTTGACTATAGGCACCTTCACATATTTTGCAAACATCTTGTCCTTCCTGGCAAGCTTCTTCCTGTTGGCATTAACAACGAACTGGTTAGTATAGTGTTCAACTGCTTCCTGTTCGGTAACTCCATAAATGGATGCAAATCTTTCGTCAGAATAGAAGGTGGTATCCGTCTTCAACTCGTATACTTTGGGGAGGTTCCTCTTGAGAAAAATCTCCAGCTCCTTCAAACGTATGAACCTTGAAGTATCCGATACGATTGACTGCAGAAAACGTTCGTACTGCTGGTATCCTCTCAGCTGGGCACGTCTGTATTCCTTACCCGTAATGATTACAGGGTCCAGCTCCAATGTGTCTCCGAGTACGTACATACGCGGTTTGAATCTGAGCTGCCACTTGCTATCCTGCAGAGAAGCAGGCACGGTTACCAGGAATCTGAGATCAACCTTTCCGTGCCTTTCCGCTACATTCCTGAAGCGGGCAACAACATAAGAAGCGGTTATGACATCGTTGGCAACCATCTCTCCGTTCTCATCCCGCACCGCCCTCATAATTATGACCTCGTTCCCGTCCGGAGCTTCCACCTTCAAGGTGTCCCTGTGAGGTTCAGTCCCCACAGGAGGCAGGTCCGAATAGTCCTTGTCGTCAGCCAGCGACAAAAGGGCTGCGATGGACTTTTTCTGTATCCTGTCTATCTTTCTTTGAGTGGAGCAAGAAGCCAGTATGAGAGCCGACACCAATATCAGGGCTGGCAGCTTCTTCTCAAGACTCATACTGAAGATATTCATCTTCATCCAGTATCTCCAATTTGCTCGCCAGCACGTCATATGCTGTTCGCTCCACTCCATCGTTACCGATGAATTTCTGATTGCGCAATCTGCCAAGAATATGGACTTTGTCTCCTTTTTCAACTTTGCTCAGGTTCGCTATGTTCTTGCCCTCCCAAGCCGTCACATTGTGCCAGGTGGTCTCAATGACCGGTTCACCATCCTTACCCTTGTAGATGTAGTTGGTCGCTACAGTCAGCTTGGCTACTTGCTTGTCTCCGACAGCCTGCAATCTCACACTTCCTACATTCCCTCTTAACTCGATTCGGTTCAATTGTTCCATAGTACTGATAGTTTATATTGTCCTGCCGGGACTTGCGCGCTTCAGTCTCACGGCCTGTGCAAAGAAAGATAGAACAAGCTCAAGATGAAAGGAACAATAAAAAAGCTGAGTCAGGTATTCAGGTATTTTGTAAAGGCTTATTGTTTTTTATAAAGACTGCTTTTTTTATCATTCGAGTCCTTTTAAAAATTCATAGGAAACCCTGCTTGTTTTTTTATTAAAGCTTGCTTATTGGAATAAGAGCCTTGAAATTAGCAAAAACTGAAGTTATGGGATACAAGATTCAAACGGAAACTCCTCATATCTGCCTGGAATGCGGAGATGAAATCGTGTATGGAAGGACGGACAAGGTATATTGCTCCGACTCTTGCAGGCGTAAGCACAACAACCGTATCCATAATTCGAGAAAAAGCGTCAGACTTAAGGTCCTCGGTCAATTGGACCGGAACTATGAAATACTCGAGCGACTGCTCGCGGCCGGAATAGAGAGCATAGACATAGACAAGTTGGAGGATATGGGTTACAATATGAAATATGCGACCTCATATCGTAAGATAAGAGGTCGCAGCGAATACCGTTGTTTCGATATCAGATATCAATGTACTCCGAGCCGTATTATGAAGCTCGGGCGTGTGTCTGCAGAACTTATGCTTCAGCCTTCTGAGGACTCTTGAAGAGAAGAGCGAAGAGTACTGCCACTACAAGGGCATATCCAGCAAATATATACCAGGCAGCAGCCCAATTGCCCGCTTCACCGGCAGCTTGAGGGATATAGACGAGAGCATTGACTACCTTACCGGCAGCAAGGGTGCCTATGGATGCTCCAAGACCATTGGTCATAATCATAAACAGGCCCTGAGCGCTGGAGCGTATGCTGGTGTCCGTATTCTCATTGACATAGAGAGAACCTGAAATGTTGAAGAAGTCGAATGCGACTCCGTATACAATGCAGGAGAGAACGAAAAGCCAAACACCCGAGCCAGGATTGCCGAGGCCGAAGAAGCCGAAACGGAGCACCCAGGCGAACATTGCGGTAAGCATCACTCCTTTGATGCCGAGCTTTTTCATTGCAAACGGAATAAGAAGTATGCAGAGGGTCTCGGATATCTGCGAGAGTGAGATCAGGGCATTTGCATTGTTCGCGCCCCAAGCGTTCTCGTAGCCCGGCTGGCCGGCGAATGACGAGATGAAGGTATTGGCATAACCGTTGGTAATCTGAAGAGAAGCTCCCAGAAGCATTGAGAAGATGAAGAAAATGGCGAATTTCTTCTCCTTGAAGAGCTTGAAGGCAGAGAGGCCGGAAGCCTCCATAAACGACTGCTTTTCAGCGCTGCTTGGCTTGCAAGGACAGTTTGGCATAGTCAGGGCGTATCCGCAGAGAACGAGGCTGAGTATGCCGGAAACGATAAACTGGTAGCTGGAGTGCTGGAACTGTATGCCGTTGGCATCCTTTACGAAATTCACGAAGAGCATACTGCAGATGAAGCCAACTGTACCGAATACGCGGATAGGAGGGAAGTCCTTGACTGGATCCTTAGCGCTTACCTCAAGGGCGTTGTAGGCCACAGAATTGGCAATGGCAATAGTAGGCATAAAGAAAGCTACACTGAGAAGGTAAAGGGTGTAGAATGGTCCAAAGGCTATTGCTGAACCGGAGGTGGTGGCATAAAGACCGGCTCCGAGCATAAAGATGCCCGCCAGACCGTGGCAGAGAGACAATACTTTCTGTGCAGGAATCCATTTGTCGGCGACTATGCCCATCAATGCAGGCATAAAAATGGAAACAAAGCCCTGGGTGGCAAAGAAAAGACCTATTTTCGAGCCCATTCCGGCTCCGGCGAGGAAACTTCCCATAGAAGTGAGATACGCGCCCCATACGGCGTACTCCAGAAAGTTCATAATAATCAGCCTCAGACTGATGCTTTTATTGTTCATAACTGATGTGGTTTTTGTTTATTTCAACTCAGGTAGATTGCAAAAATAAAAGAATTAGTCCAATAATTTGTATCTTTGGAAGTTAAAATATCAATACTATCAATGAAATTCAAGTTATTAGCCAAGGATCCGAACTCCAATGCCAGATGTGGCATCGTTTCGACGGACCACGGTGACATACATACTCCCATCTTTATGCCCGTCGGAACACTCGGAGCAGTGAAGGGTGTTTTCCATAAAGACCTGAAGGAGGACATAAAGGCGGAAATCATTCTTGGTAACACTTATCATCTTTACCTACGCCCCGGCCTTGATACACTCAAGGCGGCAGGAGGTCTTCATAAGTTCGAATCATGGGACAGACCCATACTTACTGACAGTGGCGGTTTTCAGGTCTTCTCCCTCACAGGCATACGCAAACTTACAAAGGAAGGCTGTACTTTCTCTTCACATATAGATGGCTCCAGGCATTGCTTTACTCCGGAAAACAATGTTGATACTCAGCGTATTATAGGCGCAGATATCATGATGGCCCTTGACGAATGCTGTCCGGGTGACGCTGATTTCCGCTATGCTGAGAAATCCCTCTCCCTGACTCAGGACTGGTTGGAGCGCTATTCAAAGAGGTTCAATGAAACCGAAGCGCTTTATGGCTATGACCAGACTTTCTTCCCCATTATCCAGGGCTGCATCTATCCCGAGCTCCGCATCCGTGCTGCAGAACATGCGCTCAGATTTGCCGATGCCGGCATTGCCATAGGCGGACTTGCAGTCGGCGAGCCTACTGATAAGATGTACGAAATGCTTGAGGTCCTCCATCCGGTCATTCCTGAGGACAAGGCCAGATACCTGATGGGCGTCGGCACTCCCGCCAATATACTCGAGGCCATTGCGAGGGGAGTGGATATGTTCGATTGCGTGATGCCGACCAGAAACGGCCGCAACGGAATGCTCTTCACCTGGAACGGCATAATGAATATGCGCAATGCCAAATGGGAGAAAGATTTCTCTGAACTCGACCCTACCGGCACTTCTTTCGTTGACCATTGCTATTCAAAGGCATATCTAAGGCATCTATTCATTGCCAAGGAAATGTTTGCGGCGATGATTGCTACCGAGCATAATCTGGCTTTCTACCTCGACCTTGTACGCACGGCCCGCACTCATATAGAAGCCGGGGACTTTGCAGCATGGAAGGAGGCGACTGTCAAGAGAATCACAAGTAGACTCTAGTTTCTATGACACTCAAACCTAAGAAAATAGACTGGTACATATTCAAGAAGTTCATCACGACCTTCGTGATGGCCTTGTTGCTTATCATTCTTCTGGTGATAGTCTTTGACATAAATGAGAAGATAGACGATTTCGTTGAAAAGGAAGCACCCCTGAAGGCCATCATCTTCGATTACTATCTGAATTTCATTCCGTACTTCATCAATATGTACAGCCCTATGTTCGTGTTCATAACCGTCATTTTCTTTACATCCAGAATGGCGGCGAACTCGGAGATTATCGCGATACTGTCCGGAGGAGTCAGTTTCCACAGAATGATGGTCCCTTATCTGGTGGCCTCCTTGATGATTGCCCTTTTCTCTCTGGGCCTCAATCTATATGTAATTCCCGCATCGAATGTCAAACGACTGGCTTTCGAGAACCAGTACGTAAAATCCAAGAATACATCGGTGCGCAATGTCCATTATCAGATAGCTCCGGGTCAATTCGTCTTCGTGGAAAGCTTCAGCAGCTGGAACAATACCGCATACAAGTTCACCCTCGAGACCATCGAGGACAATAGAATCGTGAGCAAACTCTCCGCAGAATCAGCAGCCTGGGACTCTACCAGCGGCTCTTGGAAGCTGAGGAAATATTTCCTCCGCAATTATTCGGAAGGTCTTGAGGACAAGGTGGTTTCAGGTGCCTCCATCGACACTACCATAGCCTTGACAGTCGATGATTTCTATCGTAACTCGCAGACCGTCCAGAAACTCGGCTTCGATGATCTCGGCGCCCTGATCAAGACGCAGAAGATGAGGGGAGACTCCAATATCATATATGCCCAGATAGAGGCTCACAACAGGTTCGCGATGCCTTTCTCCGCGATTATCCTTACCATTATCGGAGTGGCTCTGTCGTCAAGGAAAAGGAGGGGAGGCATAGGCTGGAATTTGGCAATAGGCATTGCCCTGGCCTTTTCATACATCCTCTTCCAACGCTTCTCGCAGATGTTTGTGATGACGGATGTACTGCCTCCTTTCATAGCCATATGGATTCCAAATCTGCTCTTTGCAATCATTGCTGCCGTCCTTTACAGAATGGCTCCTAAATAGAAACAAGATATGAAAGTTAAGATAATCAACAAATCGCAGTGGCCCCTGCCCCAGTATGCCACAGCACAAAGCGCCGGTGTGGACCTTCGGGCCAACATCACCAGCGAAATCATACTCGAACCCCTCTGCCGCACTATAGTTCCGACCGGACTTTTCTTGGAGATACCTGCCGGCTATGAGGCCCAGGTGCGTCCACGCAGCGGTCTTGCAGCTAAAAAGGGAGTGACTGTGCTCAATTCTCCCGGTACTATCGATGCCGATTACAGGGGCGAGGTAGGAGTAATCCTGGTGAATCTCTCGCAGGAGGCCTTCACAATTGTACCTGGAGAAAGAATAGCCCAGATGGTTTTTGCTCGTTGTGAGCAGGTTGAATGGGTTGAAACAGAGACGCTTGAATCATCGGAAAGGGGAGCCGGAGGCTTCGGCAGCACAGGACACGAATGAATATGACGATTGAGGAACTTTACGGGAAATATCTCGAATGCGGCGCGTGCGTCACAACAGACAGCCGCAGCATCAAGGGCGGAGAGCTTTTCATTGCCCTGAAAGGAGAGAATTTTGATGGCAATGATTTCGCGCTGAAGGCTCTCGAGGCGGGTGCGAAGTATGCTTTGGTCAACTCTGACAGCGTCGCGGCTTCGTCCGGTCATCCCGGCATTCTGGCCGTTGAGGACAGTTTCATTGCCCTAAGAAGGCTTGCCAATTATCATAGGAATCACTGCTTCGTTGACGGTAAGAGATTGACGGTCATTGGATTGACGGGAACGAACGGGAAGACAACGACCAAGGAGCTCATACGTTCAGTGCTCTCTGCCAAATACGAAATTACTGCGACCGAGGGCAATCTGAACAATGACATCGGGGTGCCTCTCTCATTGCTCAGAATCAAGGACTCGACCCGCATCGCTGTGATTGAGATGGGCGCGAATCACCCGGACGATATCGAGCATCTCGTTGAGGTTTGTGAGCCCGACTTCGGCCTCATTACCAATGTGGGCAAGGCGCATCTGCTGGGCTTCGGAAGCTTCGATGGTGTGAAGCGCGCTAAAGGACAGCTTTATGACTTCATTGCCGCACACGGCGGCTCAGTCTTCCTCAATGCCGATGATTCCGATCTGGTGGCAATGGCGGAAGCCCGCGACGGCCTGAGCATCATTCCATATGGTCTTGGCTTCGATGGCGTCAGCCTGCTCCCTTCAACACCGCAACAGCCTTTCCTCAGGCTTGAAATCGGAGGAAAAACGGTAAATACCCATCTGGTAGGATCATACAATGCGATGAACGTTCTTGCAGCCCTTTGCATTGGCCGCTATTTCGAGGTGGATGCAGATGCTGCCATTGCCGCGATTGAAGCATATGTTCCAGCCAACAGCCGCTCGCAGATGTCGAGAACGGAACGCAATGTCCTCATACTTGATGCTTACAATGCTAATCCGTCCAGTATGGCTGCCGCTCTTGACAATTTTGCCGCTGTTCAGGCGGAGAAGAAAATTGCCCTTCTGGGGGATATGCGTGAACTCGGAGCAGACTCTCTCAAGGAGCATCTGGCTCTGGTCGGCAGGATTGCCTCAGCTGATTTCAAGGCTTATCTGGTGGGCTCCGAATTCAGGAAGGCCCTTGATGAATTTGGTCCTGTGGATAATGTCCTGGGTTGGTTTGAGTCTTCCGATGCCTTGGCTTCGCATTTGGAGAAAGAAGTTCCTGAAGGCGCCTGCATTCTGGTCAAGGGCTCGCGCGGAATCCGTATGGAGAAGACCGTGCCTTGCTTATGATAGACCTAATTTATTGATTATCAACTTTGCCAGCTGGGCGAAAAGAAAACCTGCGCAAAGTCCTGTGACTGTACCGACGAGCACGTCTCCGAAATAATGCTTTCCGGCAAAGACGCGGCTCAATGCTACGAGCAGCGCCCAAATGAAGATGAACCACCTGTACTTTGTGTATCGGTGGCTCTTGTCATTTCTGAAGCCTATGAAAGAGCAGACGGCCACCCCGAAGGCGTTTGCAGCGTGGGCAGAGAAAAAACCGTAGAAGCCCCCGCGGTTCTCCAGGGTATGAAGGCCTCTTGAAATCATATCACTGTCGTAGCAGGGACGCAATCTCTCGCTCAAGTCCTTCACCAGATTTGAGAATTGGTCGCAAGCTGCAAAAGTCAAAAGAAGCGAAGCCAGCACCACTGTAGCACGTTTCCAACCCAAACGCAGGTAAAGAAAGGCAATGATGGCCAGATAGAGGGGAATCCAAAGCTTGATATCGGAAAAGAGCTGCCAAAGCTGGTCTCCATATTTGAAGTGGAGACCGTTGATGGCCAGAGTGACGCTCCGGTCCAGACTGTCAAGCCAATCAGTCAGCATTACTTGTGAAGTGCTTTCCAGAGCAACTCCTTGAGCTCCTTCAGACCCTGCTGGTTCATCGATGAGATGAACACGTGAGGCAGATCCTTAGGGAGGCTCGGCTCAATTTCTTTCTCAATGTCCTTGTCAATTAAGTCGCATTTTGTGATGGCCAGTACTCTGTCCTTAACGAGCAGCTCTGGATTGTACTCCTTGAGCTCGTTCAAAAGTGTCTGATATCCCGCAGTGATATCGTCTTCTTCGGCTGAAACCATAAAGAGCAGAACGGAATTTCTCTCAATGTGTCTAAGGAATCTGATTCCGATACCGCGTCCCTGATGAGCTCCTTCGATGATGCCCGGAATGTCGGCCATTACAAAGGATTGATCGTCATAATACTTGACTATGCCCAAATTAGGCTCGAGTGTGGTGAACGCATAATTGGCAATCTTCGGCTTTGCAGCCGTAATGGTCGCTAGAAGCGTCGATTTTCCAGCATTCGGGAAGCCCACAAGACCCACATCTGCGAGCAGTTTCAGCTCGAGCACAAACACTCCCTCGACTCCTTCC
>JAQXOE010000023.1 GCA_029098505.1 Bacteroidales bacterium | reverse complement strand
ACTGATGTTCGAGGGCACGATCACCTTCCGCCAGATGGGCGGCTTGATACCCCTCAGCGCAACGCGGACCGTGTATTTCCGGACATGGTCCGCTTCCCTGTAACGCGGGAAACTGTCCATCGTATACTCTTCGTGCGGACTGGACGCTTTCTGCGCCTGCTGCGCATCGGCCATAAGCATACGGAAGAACTCCGCCATCAGTTCGTCTTTGGATTGTTGTTTTGACATAGTGGGGGAACTAATTCAATTTGATTTTCAATGCACCGAGCCGCGCTTTTTCTGATTCCTTATCTGCCTCTATCCTAAGATAGCATAACCGTCTCAAGAACTCTTTTACCAGAGCATCTGTCTTAATATGCTCAACAATAGTATCAACAAGCCTTTTGTTCTGATTCTCAATCGCATTAAGCGCTACACCATCCAAGCATTCAGGCGGTCATACGCAGCCTTGATGTGCTCCTGCTTGAAGAGATTCTTCTTACGGGCAGACCAATTCTGAATTTCATTGATGGTTTCATCTATGCTTATACCTGGATGCTCTCGCCTTACATAGGCGACAGATGCCAGGACTTCCAGTGAGTACGCAGACTCATAACCATCTATCAATTTCAGTAGTTGCTTGATGTGCTCAATTTGCTCTGGAAATAAACGATTGTGAACATAATCGCCCACCTCTGCTTTGCGATCGTAGTCTAACATTAAAGGCTCAAACGGTTTTGCATCCATCTGCTCAAGTCCATGAATGTACTTTCCATTGACGGCATTCAACATATGTCCGACACTCACGCTGTAGGGCCCATAATAATGAGCCTTGAATGGCATTTTCGCAAACTCCTTCTCTCCCAAAATTTGATAGAAATAACTCAATTTGTTGGCGACAAACAAACTACAGCGCTCATCATGAACTTCATAGCAGAACAGAGCATATAGCAGCATCGCCCTGGCCGGTGTCAAATGAGCCTGAACATTACGGGATTGTTTGGAAAGTAGTGCCGAGACTTCTGCGGATGGTTCATACACAGTAATTTCAACGCCATCTATAGAAGACAGCGCCTGAGCAATCATCTCCTTAACCACAGCCCAGTCCAGCCCACCGTTACCACAACCAAGCGGCGGAATCGCAATGCTAGTGATCCCATATTCCCCGATAACACGGACAAGAGCACGGAGTCCATCTTCAATGTACTCGTATTGGGAGGGCTGACGCCAATGGACTTTGGTGGGGAAATTAATGATGAGCCTCTCGCCAAGTACCAAGTTAGAATCTTTGACAACTAGCATTTTGCCTGGAGCCAGCTCGCCTTTTTTACATGCCTCCGCATACACGGTGAAATTGTATGGGAACAATTCTTTAAAGTGCAAAGCAATCCCCTTCCCCATCACACCGACCGTGTTCACGGTGTTGACTAGAGCTTGCGCCTTGGAGGAAAGCAAATCACCTTTTGTATAACTAATCATATCCCCTGTAATAGTATTCGTATTTCGTATCCACTTTTATCTTGCAGCCGGGCAAGGATCCACCCAACATGGCTGTTACTCTTTGTAATGCCTCTGGATTCTTGACGATTATTCCCCGTATCAGTTCACCCGGCACATGCTCCTTGACCAGGAATTCAGACATCTTTTTACGGACCCTGTCATAATCATCCTCGGTATTCTTCCAATATGTCGCTCGAATGCAAGGCCAATCCAGTTCACGTAACCCGTACAGTGTATTATAGAACTTGCTTATAGCCTTGGTCGCATTACCATCTGTAAAGCAATATGGAATACCGGCATTCACAATCTCCAAGGCATCACATACAAGAAACACTATGTCTTTCTGGGGAACCTTCTTGACTCCATAACCCGTAGCAATATTGAACAGCATCGGAGAATGTCCGGAGAAATAAAACGGCACATATTCACCCAACACGCCCCCGGGTGGAATAACCACCACCGTCTTATTTGTCCTCTTGTCAATGATGTCCGGATTGCCGATGGGAATGAAATTCGGATCCTGAACCGAGCTCAACTTTGACCACAAGCCATTCTGGACAATAAAAGGCACATTGTCTATATGAGTCATCCGATAGATGAACAAATGCTGTGTTGTCTGTTGAGGCATACGAAAAACCTTTTTTCAAAGATACCGTTTTGTCAATGATAATCCAAATAACCGGAAAAGTATTATATCATTATAACGCAACGTCCCAGTGCCTGTCGAAGACGAGGTCGAGAGAGGCGACACGCGTCAATCACCTTTCATAAAACCCGTGCAGCACTTCGCTGATGGTGCGTTCGTAGTCATAGAGGCGGCGGCGAGCCGATATTACTTTGAATTCCGTCCCTATATATTCTAGCTCACCGATCATTGAAGAAGCTCTCGCTCCCGTCCTCGCCGTAGCGGCCATCCTTGACCTCCATGATGACGGACGGCTCCAGGACTTCGACTGTGTGCCAAGCGCCTGCAAGGACGACACAACCGAATATGCCGGCAGAAGCATCCATGCTCACCCGCTCCAGCTCAATGCCGCAGTCGTCATAGGTCACCTCGACGACCTTCCCGCAGAGCAGCACTACACTCTCGTTGCTGCGCGGATGCCTGTGGACCGGCACCACCGTCCCCGGCAGCATCGCATTCAGCATGCGCTGGCTCCCGTCCTCCGCCGAAGAACGCAGGTCATAGTTCTGCCTCAGCCGCGGATTCTCAGCAGCCTGGGCCAACAGATTGGAAATCAGGGTTTTGTCGATTGCAATCATAGCGACTATTTCTTAAGCGAGGCGAGATACGCCTCGTGCAGGTGGTAATACTTTTTCTTGAACAGGACATAAGCCACGACCAGCAGCACAAAAGCCACGGCAAGGTAAATCCAATGCCAGGCTTCAAGCGACAAGCCGCAAGAGGTCGCAAGAAGAGGGCAAATGAATATGAAGCCGAGCGACACGACAAGCTGCAGGGCCATGTAAATCACGCTCACAAGCGGATGCGACATCTTCAACTCATTCGCCATCAGCTGGTACGCATGCTTGCGGTGCGCCTCGCCGAGATTCTCGTGAAGCAGGATGCGATGGGCAATCGTGCAGCAGCCGTCAACGCCGTAGACCAGCAGGAAAATCAGCCAGGTGATGTCCCCGGTCCTGACAATCAGCATCCCGATGGCAAACAGCAGGATGAATGCAAGTCCGACACTCCCCACATCCCCCGCGAAACACTTCGCCTTGCCACGCGGACGGAAATTGAAGAACGAAAAGACAAGCACGCTCAGCAAAGCGACAATGAGGAATGAATCCGCAACAAAAAGCTCGGTGCGGTTCATCAGAAGAAGAGGCACGAGAACAGCAATCGAATATCCCGCCGTGATCCCGTTGATCCCATCCATGAAATTGTAGATGTTGGTTGCGCCGACACAGACGATCAGGGCAATGATGACAATCACCGCATTCAGCAGCAGATTACTGTCAGCAAAAAGTCCCGATCCCCTTGCCGACAGGAATAGCTGCAGGATCAGAAGTCCCATAGCCACGAACTGCACCACCAGCCGCACCGAATCCGGCAGCGACCGGACATCGTCCACAAACGAAATCCCCGCAGCCAGCAGCACAGCCAACAGAAACCACGGATAGACAGCCTGTCCCACGCCGAAACCGCCGCACAGTGCTGCCAGAGCCCAGACTAGCACCCCGATCAGAAAGATGACGCCACCGCCACGGAGCACAATGCTTGAGTGCGACGACCTCTCGTTGGGTTTGTCGATGATGTTGAACTTGTCCGCTATGCGGAAGTAAACCAATTCCAAAACGAAAAGAACCACGGCAATGATTCCGTAAGTCAGGTATGCATTCATATTCATTTGATTATTCTTCAAAACTCCTTATCGTCTCCGCCAGCCCGTCGCGAGCCCTCACCGGCATCTGCTCAATGCCCAGCGCGGCCTTGATCTTGGAGTTGCTGACGACATAGTTCTCGGTGAGTTTCTGCATACGGAGCGGGTTGAGCGGAAGATGGAGCCAGCCGCCAAGTTTGGCCATGCCGTTCATCAAGCCCTTTGGCAGCCTCCAGATGGG
>JAQXOE010000022.1 GCA_029098505.1 Bacteroidales bacterium | reverse complement strand
CTAAGAAGGTCTTCTGGCATTCATCATCGCACCTTATGGCAGAGGCTCTCGAGTCTCTCTATCCGGGTGTGAAGTTCGGTATAGGTCCTGCCGTTGAAAACGGTTTCTACTATGATGTGGACCTCAATGGCAATCAGATTTCCGAGGCCGACCTTCCAAAGATTGAAAAGAAAATCCTCGAGCTCGCCAGAACCAAGGAAAACTTCCAGAGAATCGATGTATCCAAGGCTGAGGCAATGCAATATTTCACCGAAAAGGGCGACCAGTACAAGTGCGAGCTCATCAGCGAGCTTGAAGATGGAACGATCACCTATTATAAGAACGGTGCCTTTACCGACCTTTGTCGCGGACCTCACCTTATGAGCACCGAGCTCATCAAGGCTGTGAAGCTTACGGCAATTGCGGGAGCATATTGGAGGGGGGACGACAAGCGCCAGCAGCTTACCCGTATCTACGGTATCACCTTCCCTAAGAAATCGCTCCTCGACGAGTATCTCGTCCTTATGGAGGAAGCCAAGAAGAGAGATCATCGCAAGATCGGCAAGGAAATGGAGCTCTTCACCTTCTCACAGCGTGTGGGCCTCGGATTGCCATTGTGGCTGCCTCGCGGTGCTGTGATGCGCAATATCCTCGAGAACTTCCTCCGCCAGAAGCAGGCTGAGCTCGGATATCTTCCTGTCGTCACTCCGCACATCGGTGCCAAGGACCTTTATGTGACTTCAGGTCATTATGCAAAATACGGCAAGGATTCATTCCAGCCGATCCATACCCCGCAGGAGGGTGAGGAGTATATGCTCAAGCCAATGAACTGCCCTCATCACTGCGAAATCTTCCGCTCATCTCCTCATTCTTATAGGGATCTCCCTCTCAGATATGCCGAGTTCGGAACCGTATATCGTTATGAGCAGAGCGGTGAGCTTCACGGTCTTACGAGAGTACGCGGATTCACCCAGGACGATGCACATCTTTTCTGCCGCCAGGACCAGCTCCAGGAGGAATTCGAGAAGGTGATCGACCTCATCCTGTATGTGTTCAAGACTCTCAAGATGACAGACTATATGGCTCAGGTATCCCTTCGCGATCCTAAGAACAAGGAGAAGTATATCGGCAGTGATGAGAATTGGGAGAAGGCTGAGCGCGCCATCATTGACGCAGCTGAAAAGAAGGGCCTGAAGACTGTTGTTGAACTTGGCGAGGCTGCTTTCTATGGTCCGAAACTCGACTTTATGGTCAAGGATGCCATCGGAAGAAAGTGGCAGCTCGGAACCATTCAGGTGGATTACAACCTTCCTGAGAGATTCCAGCTTGAGTATACCGACGCTGACGGATCGAAAAAGCGTCCTGTAATGATTCACAGGGCTCCATTCGGTTCAATCGAGAGATTCACCGCCGTAGTTCTTGAGCATACTGCCGGTCATCTGCCTCTCTGGTTGTCTCCTGATCAGGTTAAGGTACTGCCAGTCAGCGAAAAATATGCGGAATATGCTGAAAAAGTTTGTAGTTTGCTGAAAAATTCCGAAATTCGCGCTTCGGTTGATAGCCGGAATGAGACGCTTGGCAAGAGAATCCGCGAGGTTGCATTGCTCAGGGTCCCGATTCTTGTCATTGTAGGCGAGAAAGAAGTAGCTGAATCCACCGTTTCAGTAAGGCAGGGTGGAGTTGACAAGGGCGCTATGACCATAGATGAATTCAAGGACTTCTTCAAGGCAGCAGTCGCTGAAGAACTGTCCAAGTAATATATAGGTATTAACATAATTATAGGAGGAAGAACTATCGCAGCACCTTTCAAACCGGGCCCAAGGCCTATGGGTCCTAGACCGAACAACGGTCAGAGATCGGGCAATCGCTCATTCCAGAACAAGAAAGATGAGAATGAGCTCAATATCAATGAGGAGATCACCGCTACACAGGTGCGCCTCGTAGGAGAGAACATACCCGAGCCGGGTATATATTCCATTGGCAAGGCTATGGCCCTTGCGGATGAACTTGGCCTTGATCTTGTAGAGATTAGCGCGAAGGCTGATCCTCCGGTATGCAAGATACTTGACTACCAGAAGTATATCTACCAGCAGAAGAAGAAAGCTAAGGAGATGAAGGCCAATGCGGCCAAGGTAGTAATCAAGGAAATCCGTTTCGGTCCCAATACCGATGAGCACGATTTCCAGTTCAAACTGAAGCATGCCAAGGAGTTTCTTCAGGAGGGCTCCAAGGTGAAGGCATCGATTTTCTTCAGGGGACGTTCGATACAGTTTGCCGACCAGGGCGAGAAGCAGCTTCTTCGCTTTGCCGTTGAACTTGAGGAATACGGAAGGGCTGAGAATATGCCTGTACTTGAGGGAAAGAGAATGATTATGATGCTTGCTCCAGTCAAGAAAAAGTAATCTGCGTGGCAGATCACAATATTATTAACTAATTAAAAATCAAAAGAATGGCAAAGCTTAAGACCAACTCCGGTGCCAAAAAGCGTTTTACACTTACCGGATCGGGAAAAATCAAGAGAAAGCACGCTTATCACAGCCACATTCTCACAAAGAAGACCAAGAAGCAGAAGAGAAATCTTGATCATTTCGCTATCGTCGAGCACGTAGACGAGGCACGTATCAAAGAGCTTTTGGTTCTCTAATCATCAATTATTGTTTAATTGGATGAGCAGTATGGAAAGAACCGTAACAGGTCACTGCCTCCACAAAAAAAGAATTATGCCAAGATCAGTAAATTCAGTTGCTTCAAGGGCACGCCGCAAGAAGATTCTTAAGAGAACCCGCGGTAACTTCCTGTCAAGGAAAAACGTTTGGACTGTTGCAAAGAACACCTACGAGAAGGGTCTCACCTATGCTTACCGTGATCGTAGAGCCAAGAAGCGCAATTTCCGCGCTCTTTGGATTCAGAGAATCAATGCCGCTGCACGTCAGTACGGTATGACCTACTCTCAGTTCATGGGCAAGCTTTCTAAGCAGAACATCGGTCTCAACCGCAAAGTACTTGCAGACCTTGCTATGAATAATCCTCAGGCTTTTGAGGCTATTATCAATTCTGTAAAATAGTTTGCCGTGAGCTTGAAGGAATTGATCCGTAACCGCTGGACCAAGTTCACTTTCTGGGCTTTGCTCTATCTGTTATGGGTTATTTGGCTCGGAAATTATTGGTGGCTCCTTGGTCTTATTGTCATCTTCGACTTCCACATTACCAAGAAGGTGAAGTGGGAATTCTGGAAAAAGGACTATAAGGAGGGAGAAAAGAGGAACGCCTTGCTTGACTGGCTGGATGCCATCATCTTCGCTGTCGTAGTCGTTACCTTTATCAACATATTTTTCTTCCAGGCCTTCAAGATTCCTTCCTCTTCGATGGAGAGCACTCTGTATACGGGTGACCATCTCTTCGTAAGTAAATTGACATACGGTCCGAAGATGCCTCAGACACCTCTGACCATCCCTTTCACACATAATGTGTTTATGGGCAAGGAGTCATACTCGACACTGATTCAGTCTGACTACAAGCGCTTGAAAGGATTCAGAAACGTAGAAGCAGGTGACAAGGTCGTTTTCTGTTTTCCAAACGGAGATACCGTAATGTCTAAAAGACCAGCTGATGACTATTATGCTTATGTCAGATGGTATGGCCGTGAGAACACTATCAAGCATTTCGGTCCCGTTATAGTCCGTCCTTCGGACAAAAAGGACCACTATGTAAAGAGATGTGTTGCCATTGCTGGCGATACTCTTGAAGTCAGGGATGGACTTGTATATGTGAATTCGGAACAGCAGACGGTTTATCCGGGTGTACAGTTTACTTACAGAGTGATTACCAACGGGCAGAGGATAAACTCCAAGACGCTTGAAAAACTCGGACTCAATATTGCCGAGACCTATTATGACCCAAATCTTCCGGGCTATCCTGCTGTCGCATTGACGACATCGATGCTCGAAGAAATGAAGAAGATACAGGGAGTTGTAAGTATTGAGGACAATCTCATTCGCGATACCTCATATGACGATTATGGAATTTTCCCGTTCTCGGAAAATTACAACTGGACTCGGGATTTTTATGGTCCGCTTTGGATTCCGGAAAAAGGTGCGAGTGTAGAACTTAATCTCGAGAACCTGCCTCTCTATGAGAGAATCATAAGGGATTATGAGCATAATGAGTTGATTGTCAAGCCGTCTGGAGAAATACTCATAAACGGGGAGATAGCTGACAGCTATACTTTCAAACAGAATTACTACTTTATGATGGGAGACAACAGGCACAACTCCTTGGACTCAAGATATTGGGGTTTTGTTCCTGAAGACCATGTAGTCGGAACACCGACTCTGGTTTGGCTCTCAACCAATAGGAACGGGAAGTTCCCGAAAAACATCAGGTGGAACAGATTCTTCAAATTTGTGTAGTCCGTTTGCGATTCACAATTTTTGTAACGAAATTTGTAGCCTGCGCAATTAATTAAGAATCAATTAAAAAGTAAAGATATTATGGCAAAGGTTTGTCAAGTAACAGGAAGAAAGAGAATGAAGGGCAACAATGTTGCTCACTCTAAGTTGCGCACCAAGCGCGATTTCTCCCTCAACCTCAAGACCAAGAGATTCTGGTCAGAAGAGGAGCAGAGATTCATCACACTTAAGGTCTCTTGCAAGGGTATGAGAATCATCGAGAAGAATGGCCTCGACGCTACTATCAGAGAGGCTAAGAAGAAAGGATTGGTTAACCTTGTTTAATTTCATCGATTATGGCAAAGAAATCAAAAGGTAACAGGGTGCAGGTCATCCTTGAATGTACAGAGCAGAAAGAGAGCGGTGTTCCAGGAATGTCAAGATACATCACCACTAAGAATAAGAAGAATACCCCTGAGCGTCTCGAGCGTAGAAAATACAATCCTTTCCTCAAGAAAGTGACTGTTCATCGTGAAATCAAATAATTTTAGGAGTAATTAACTATGGCAAAGAAAGCCGTCGCTACATTCGCAGCAAAGGCCGGTGCTAAGAGCATGGTCAAGTGCATCCGTATGGAGAAGTCACCAAAGACAGGTGCTTATGTTTTCACAGAGCAGCTCGTTGAGGAGGCAAAGGTAAAGGAGTTCTTCGAGAAGAAGTAAGTTCCTGACATATATAGATTGAGGGAGACAAGGTCAATTACGACCTTGCCTCCCTTTTTTTACATTGTGAAATTGATTATATTTGTGGGTTAAAGATTTGTACTATGGGATTATTTGACAAGGGAGTACAGAAAACAAAGCAGAACTTCTTCCAGAAGCTTTCCAGAGCTATAGTCGGCAAGTCCAAAGTCGATGATGATGTACTGGATGCCATCGAGGAGGCTCTCGTATCGTCGGATATGGGAGTAGACACCACCTTGAAGATTATTGAGAATCTGGAGGAAAGGGTTGAAAGGGACAAGTATATGTCCTTCGAAGAGCTTGTTGGCATACTTCGTGACGAAATATTCAAACTCATTGACCTTGATGGCAAGGAAGACCCCGTGGCCTTCGATTTCTCCAAGAAGCCTTATGTCATAATGGTTGTCGGAGTCAATGGAGTGGGAAAGACCACTACCATTGGAAAACTGGCGACTATGCTCAAGGCTCAGGGGAAGAAAGTCATTCTCGGAGCTGCCGATACCTTCAGAGCTGCGGCGGTCGATCAGCTCCAGATATGGGCCGACAGGGCGGGCGTTGACATTGTCAAGCAGGATATGGGTTCCGATCCCGCTTCAGTGGCTTTCGATACGGTAAAGGCTGCAGTTGCCAGAGGTGCTGACGTGGCGATAATTGATACTGCCGGCCGTCTCCATAACAGGATTGACTTGATGAATGAACTGACCAAGATACGCAATGTGATGCGCAAGGTCGTCCCTGATGCCCCTCACGACGTGTTGCTCGTCCTCGACGGCTCTACCGGTCAGAATGCTTTCCAGCAGGCCAAGGAGTTCTCACGCGCTACCGACGTCACATCGCTTGCGGTCACCAAACTGGACGGCAGCGCCAAGGGAGGCGTTGTCATTGGCATAGTCGACCAGTTCAAGATCCCTATCAAGTTTATCGGTATCGGTGAGGGAAAGGATGATTTGAAAATCTTTGACAAACGTGAGTTCGTTTCTTCTCTCTTCACCATTGACGACCTCAAAAAATAATTGATAATCAGATAAATAATAGATATGAAGCTTTCTTACAATTGGCTCAAGGATTATCTTGAGTTCGATCTCACACCGGTACAGGTGGCTGAGGCAATGACATCCATTGGAATTGAAGTTGATTCTGTGGAGGAGCAGGAAGAGATTCCTGGCGGCCTCGCAGGAGTGGTAGTGGCAGAGGTTGTGGAGTGCGTATCGCACCCCGATTCTGACCATCTGCACATCACCAAGGTGGATGCAGGAACAGGTGAATTGCTCCAGGTAGTTTGTGGCGCACCGAATGTTGCAGCTGGACAGAAGGTTCTCTTTGCGACCATAGGTACAGTGCTTCCGGGTGATTTCAAGATCAAGAAGTCCAAGATACGCGGAGTCGAGTCTCTCGGAATGATTTGCGCCAAGGATGAACTCGGCATAGGTGAGGACCATTCCGGCATTATGGTGCTCGAGCCTGAGGCCATAGTAGGAACTCCTGCAAAGGAATATCTCAAGCTCAAGACTGAGGCCGTTATCGAGTATGAAATCACTGCCAACAGGGTCGATGCTGCTTCCCATATCGGAGTTGCCCGCGACATCTACGCATATCTCAAGCTCAACGGTATCCCTTGCCGTTTCAATATGCCTGACGTTTCTGCCTTCAAGGAAGGAGAGGGTTCAGGCTATCCTATCGAGCTTCTCGACAGCAAGGGAGCTCCTCGCTATTCGGGCCTCACCATCAAGAATGTCAAGGTAGGACCATCACCGGAATGGCTTCAGAAGAAACTTATGTCAATCGGTTCGCATCCTATCAACAATATCGTCGATATTTCGAACTTCGTGCTTTTCGAGCTGGGACAGCCCCTCCATACTTTTGATGCAGACAAGATAAGCGGAGGCAAGGTGATTGTGCGCCGTGCCGTTCAGGATGAACCTATCAAGACTCTCGACGGTGTGGAGCGCAAGCTCAATGCCAACGATATGGTGATTGCCGATGACAAGAGGCCTATGTGCATTGCAGGAGTTTTCGGCGGCGAGGATTCTGGTGTGACCGATTCGACTGTCAATGTATTCCTCGAGAGTGCATACTTCGACCCGGGTTCTGTCAGAAAGACCTCCAAGGTGCATGGCCTGCAGACAGATGCTTCATTCCGTTTCGAGCGTGGAGCCGACCCTGAAATAGTTCCTTATGCTCTCAAGCGTGCCGCTCTTCTCATTCAGGAACTGGCGGGCGGTGAGATTGTCGGAAAGATTGAGGAGGTTTATCCGGAGAAGATCGAGAGGAAGCGCATTGCCCTTGATTATGACAGAATTCAGAATTTCATAGGCAAGAGAATCGGTGCTGATGTCATCGAGAGCATACTTGCCAACCTCTCATATGAATTCATTGAGAAGAGCGAAAACGGAGCGCTGGTGGCAGCCCCTTCATATATGGTGGATGTTTACCGCGAGTGCGATGTTGTGGAGGAAATACTCAGAATCTACGGTTACAACAATATTGACCTGCCTCAGCATATGAAGATGTCGGTCAATGCTACTCCTTCACCTGAGCCTGAGGCTGTAAGAAACGGCATTTCCAACTTCTTAGCAGCCAATGGTTTCGTGGAGATTATGAACAATTCCCTTACCAAGGGAGCGTATTACAATGAGCTAAAAACCTTCCCTGCAGAAAGATCGGCCTGCATCGTGAACCCTCTCAGTTCAGACCTCAATGTGATGAGGCAGACCCTTATTCTCGGCGCCCTTGAGACTGTCGCATACAATCTCAACCGTCAGATTTCTTCTGTCAAGACCTTCGAGTATGGCTCCGTTTATCAGCGTATCCCTGATGCTGACAGCACTGTCCTTGCGGGATATGAGGAGCATCCTTGCTTCACTATCTGCCTTAGCGGAACAGCAGAGAAATCTTGGAGAAACGAGGTGAGAAAGGGCAATTATTTCATTTTGAAGGGCTATGTCGAGCTTCTTCTCAGAAGGTATGGCGCAGATTTGAACCAAATGATTGGAGAGGCTGCACCGGAGGATATTTTCTCTGAGGGTATGTCTTACAGCCTTCCTGGCCGTGGCCCTAAGCTTCTGACTATGGGCACAGTGAACCCTGCTCTTGCCAGAAAGTTCGGTATCAAGCAGCCTGTATTCGTGGCTGAAATCAATTGGAACACCCTCTTTACCCTTATCAAGAGAAACAAGGTGGCTTTCAAGGAGCTTCCTAAGTTCCCTGAGGTAAGGCGTGACCTTGCATTGCTTCTTGATGAAAATGTCAAATATGCTGACCTTCAGGCCAGTGCACAACGTGCTGCCAAGAAACTGCTTAAGCAGGTAGCTCTCTTTGACGTTTACAGAGGTGATAAGATACCTGCCGGCAAGAAACAGTATGCTTTGAGCTTTGTCCTCCAGGATTTGGAGAAGACACTTACCGATGCGGATGTGGAGAGAGTGATGTCGAAACTGCTCTCTGTATTCACCAATGAATATGGCGCTGTCCTCAGATAATTTTGAAAACTGCATTGCAGATAATGATGAAGACTGTTGTACGCAATACTTTCGTAGCCCTTTCTCTTGCGCTGGCACTTGTGTCCTGCGGAAGGAAGGCGAAGGTCATTCCGCGCAAGGATATGTCGAAGATTTGTGCAGATATGATTATGGCTGATGCCTGGCTTGAGAGTCAGTCTCCTGAACTCAAGTCAGCTGCAGACAGTTCTTCATTCTATGAGCCTATCTTCAATAAGTACGGATACAGCATTGACGATTATCTGCATTCGGTGGACCATTATCTGAATGACCCTTTGCGCTTTTCAAAAATAGTCCTTAAGGCCAAGAACATTATCATTGACCGCAAGGAAGAATACGAGCAGAGAATGAACGAGGTTCAGGGAGTACCCGTTCAGGACAGTCTGGAACTTTTCCAGAGAGAGCAGTCAGGTACTCCTGCAACCAGAATTATGAGTACCAGAAGAAAAAGTGAATAGGTTATGATGAGAGAAGAACTGGTTTTCGGTCCTATACACAGCAGGAGGCTGGGCTCGTCTTTGGGCATCAATCTCCTGCCTGAAAAAGGAAAGCTGTGCAATTTCGATTGCATCTACTGCGAAATTGGATGGAACCGTGACGGCAGGGATGACAAAAAGCTTCCAAGTGCATCGGACCTGCGCAAAGCTCTTGAAAACAAGCTCTTGCGCTGCAGGGAAGAAGGAGTCGGCATTGATTCTATTACCTTTTCCGGAGATGGTGAACCTACCCTCAATCCTGATTTTCCTGAAATCATTGACATAACCCTGGAACTGAGGGATAAATATTATCCCAAAGCCCTTGTGTCGGTCCTTACGAATGCGACCAGACTCTCCCGGGAGCCGGTATTTGAAGCGCTTCGCAAGGTCGATAATCCGATTTTGAAACTCGATGCCCCAAGCGATGAACTTGTAAGACTCATCAATCAGCCGGAAGGGGATTATTCGGTAAGGGATGTGGTTTCGGATATGAAGAAGTTTGAAGGTAATTTTGTCCTTCAGACTATGTTCCTGAAGAGCGATGATTTCGATTCGGCTGCCCCCGGGTCCCTGAATGCCTGGATGGATATCGTGCGTGAGCTCAGACCAAGGGAAATCCAGGTCTATACCATAGATAGAGAAACTCCCCGCAAGGATCTCGTCAAGTTTACTCCAGAGCATATGCGTGAGCTTGTAAAACCCTTGACGGACGAGGGCTTCAATATACAAATCAGAGGATAAACTGCATAATATGAATACACTTTGCGACAAATATGGCTATACTCCAAATCAGGAAGCCATTGATAAAAGCATCGGAATGATTGCTTCAAATCTTGATGAGATGATCTCACCGAAAGTTCTTATGGACTGTTTCGGGATAATGGATCTTACGACTCTCAATACCAATGATACCGAGGTTTCGGTCCGTAAGCTGGTAGGCAAGGTCAATGGCCTGAGGAAAGACTATCCGCAGTATCCTCTACCTGCTTCGGTTTGCGTATATCCTAATTTCGCAGCCATAGTGGCAGAGGAAAGAAACGACCCAGAACTCCACGTGACCACGGTGTCAAGCTGCTTCCCTTCAGCCCAGAGCTTCCTTGAAGTCAAGGTTAGGGAATGCGAACTGGCAGTCGAGGCGGGCGCTGACGAGATTGACATAGTCCTGGCTCTCAATGCCTTCCTGGCGGGAGATGAGAGCAGGGCAGCGGAGGAAATTAGTGCAATGCGAAAAGCGATAGACTCCAAGGCTGAGGCAATGGGCAAGAAAGTCGTGCTGAAGGTGATACTCGAGACAGGTTTGCTCGTAACTCCGGGGGCAATCGCGGAAGCCTCTTTCCTGGCAATGGAAGCCGGTGCGGACTTCATCAAGACCTCGACCGGCAAGGTCAGCGTGAACGCTACCCCAATGGCGGCTTATGTGATGTGCGAAGCAATAGCTGCATATTACAAGCATACTGGAAGAAAGGTGGGCTTCAAGGCTGCTGGCGGTATCTCCAACTCAATGGATGCAGTGTGCTACTATTCCATCGTCTCCTCAATCCTTGGAAAGGAATGGCTCGACAAGTCTCTTTTCCGCTTGGGAGTTAGCCGTCTTGCCAATCAGCTGATGTCATCGATAGAGCAGAAGACAGTCACGGTTTTTTAGTACATAATTTTTTATAAGAGGATAAAATTCAGGCCCTGCAGATAGCTGTGGAGCCTGTTTTGTTTTTATCCGTTTTCTTTTTCGGAAAACGGATGATTCTTTGTCACTTTGCAGGAGAAAACCGACAAGACTATGAAGAACAAGATTTTACTTCTGCCTTTTGTGGCAATCGCACTTCTCTCCTGCTCTGAGCGGGACTTGGGAGAGAAGGATGCACAGACCGGCCCGTATGAGCTCACTCACGAAATGATAGTTCTGGGCGATAGGATGGAGGACCCATACTCCCTCGAGAATATGAACGCAGCACTTGCCTCAGTCTATCCCACCAAGGCCGGACGTGTGGATTTGCAGGCTACCGACATTTATGTCCGCTTCCTGCCCAAGGATCAGGAAGAATACAGGATGCTTCTCAATTCCGGACTTGTTCTCTTTGATCACCCCATTGATTATCAGATAATAAAGGATGGAGACTACTACCACGACCCCGAGCTCCCCGAAGATAAGATAACCTGGCAATATGCCGTTGTCAGGCCGGATTTCGATTTCCCGTCGAGGATAAGGTATGAAATCCTTGACCAATGCTACATTGCGGACAATGATCCTGCCGTCCGTTCCGGAGGGGACATAGATTGGGACCTGGTCGAAAGGGAGGCATACAGAATCAGCGGAAATGAGGAACTCATCCTCCCGGATCCAAAGGCCTTGAGCGCAGTTGCCAGGCCTTCGGGGCGTATTACTGTCTATGACGAGGACGGCAATGATGGAGGCATTGTGGGAGTGGCAGGTGTAAAGCTGCTTTGTCATACTTTCGTCAAGTTTTCATCCACCTACACCGATGCGGAGGGCTACTATACAATCGACAGACAGTTCTCTTCAAAGCTTCGCTATCGCATCATCTTCCAGAATGAAAAGGGCTTCGCAATAGGTTTCAACAAGATTCTTGTGCCTGCATCCACTTCGGCCCTTGGCCTGAAGGGTCCCGAAGGTGTCAGCTTGACCATTGAACCTGCATCGGACAGGAACCTGTATTGCCGTAGTGTCGTGAACAATGCCTGCTACGATTATTATGAGATTTGCAATGACGCCGACTGCAGAATCAGCCCACCTCCTGCCAACACCAGGCTGTGGCTCTTCCAGATGACGGGCGCAAGCAGTGCTCCTATGCTCCAGCACGGCGTATTGGTGGATGATACCAAGCTGGGAGAATTAATGGGGGATTATAAGTCGATTGTGAAGATGTTCCTGCCGGATATCACTCTGGGCCTCAAGGATGCAGCCACCTATAGTACCATATATGCAAGTGCTATACACGAACTGGCTCATGCAAGTCATTTTTCACAGGTTGGAAAGGCTTATTGGAACAAGTATGTGTCTTACATACTCAGATCTTTTGTAGATACAGGAGGCCGTATGTACGGCATTGGAGAGGGTGAATATGCCGGTTATTGCGAAGTAGGGGAGATGTGGGCATATTACCTCCAGAATCGCCTTTATTGGAAGCGCTACGGAGAGGAAAGCCGCCTGTTCGGAACAGATTACTGGTTCAAACCTCACATCTTTCTTTATTTGGAAGAGAGAGGCTTGGATGCTGCCAGAATTTGCAAGGCCCTCTGCCCTGAAGTAAATGATAGGGATAGCCTTAGGGAAAAACTCGATCAATTATATCCTGAATACTCAACAATGATTGACCAAGCCTTTGAAAGATATGCTGACTGATATGAAGAAATACATCAAAAGATTTTTTGTGGGCACCATACTATGTTCTCTGATGACACTTGGCTCAGAAGGAAGCCTGAGGGCTCAGGACCTGGCGCTTTCCACCAATATGCTGTCTTATTTGAATTTAGGAACTATGAGCGGAAATATTTCCTGGGGCTTTTCAAGGCATCTGTCTGCTGAAGCTGCCTTCCGTTACAATCCCTTTGTTTTCAAGGGCAGGGAGGGGGTGGCAGACCAGATGCAGTCTAAACAGAGGGCTGCATCATTGGGTATGCGCTTCTGGCCCTGGCATATACATTCGGGTTGGTGGCTGCACGGTAAGGCCCAATACCAGGAATTCAATATTGGTGGATTGACTGAAGCAATGACCCGGGAGGGTGACAGGGTCGGAGTCGGGCTGACTGCAGGATATACCTATATGCTGTCTCCTCATTTCAATATTGAGGCCGGCTTGGGAATGTGGGCCGGAAGGGAATGGTTCACTGTTTATGAATGCCCTGTTTGCGGTAAAATTACTGATAATGGGAAGAAAACCTTTTTCCTCCCTGATGATATCCTCTTGGGCTTGGTATATGTTTTCTGATTATGTTGCAAGGATTCTTGTGGGGGCTGCGTTATGTGTGGTGAGTTGTACGTTGCTTCCATCCTGTTCCATCTCTGAAGACCGAAGCGAGTGTCCCTGTTTCCTGGTATTGGACTTTTCTGCTCTTGAAAGTTCAAGCTTGATATATCAGGGCTTCGATTCACTCAGACTGGAGCTTTCTGACGGAAACGGTTTCGATATGAGCGAATGCTTTGCTCTTGACTCGTATGTACAGGAATACTGCGTTTCCGTTCCAAAAACGGGCGTACAGGTGGGCGTGCTTTGTGCTGAAGAAGGATACGCTTATATGGATCGGAAACTGCAGATTCCAGAGGGGATGGACTGCCCTAAGGTCTATATGCAGACGGAATGGATGGACACGGCGTCTGATGGAGTGAGAAGGACAGTCAGCCTCCACAAGAATTGGTGCAATATTGAGTTGAATATGGTACATCCGGAACTTGGCGTTCCAGGGATGCAGATGCTCTCACTTGAGGGCAGTATCTGTGGATATGAGTTTGACGGTTCTTTGATTGACGGCCCATTTTACTGCCTTTCAAGGATGAATTCGGACGGAATCTGCAGGATAAAAGTTCCGAGACAGAGTGACGACAGTCTCAGGCTCAGACTGTACTCCCGTGATTTGGAGGAACTTAAGGCTTTTCCTCTCGGAACCTACATTATCGAAAGCGGGTATGATTGGGCTGCCGAGGATTTGGAGGATATCAGTGTTACCCTTGATTTTGCAAGTTCAAGTGTAAAGGTGTCAACATCCAAATGGAAGAAAACCCTGAACTTTGACTTGAAATTTTAGTGGATTGGGAGCAGTTTGGACTCTTGTTTTTTGTCAAATGAAAAAATAATCATATATTTGCAGTCCACTTGCGCGGGTGGCGAAATGGTAGACGCGCTAGTTTCAGGAGCTAGTGCTGTAAAAGGCGTGTGAGTTCGAGTCTCATCCCGCGCACGATTA
>JAQXOE010000021.1 GCA_029098505.1 Bacteroidales bacterium | reverse complement strand
AATCGCAGCTGTATTTTTAGCCTTCGGCTGCGGAGTGAAAAGTGAAGCAAAAGCAGAGAAAACTGCAACGAACTTGACTTCAGACCGACAAGAACCGCTTACCTTCCGTATCCATGTTGCCAAAAGCAAAGATGAGAAAGGTATTATATCATTCCAGAATGACAGAGCCACTTCATACGAGGACTACACCAAGGCAATGAAGCTTATCACTACAGCCTATAAGGAACTACGCGAGGAAGTGTCGGCAGAAGTCTTTGGTAAACCACTTGCAGAGCTTTCAGACACGGAGATGCAGGTGATTTATCGGGCTGTACCGATGAATGTATCTGAAATGGAGCCACACGATGTTCCGGCAAGAAAATAACAGAATCAAGTCAGCATTACAACGACGCCAGCACTCCCCCCCAAAGTGCTGGCATTTTTTTCATGTCGGGCGTAGTTGAGACATCTAAAACTAAAGTTTTTAGTTATAAAACTATGTAAAACAGTTGCATTAAAAGAAAATTTAGTTACCTTTGTGTCGTAAAGATATTTCAACATGAAGAAACTGACTAAAAAAGAGGAAGAGATCATGAATCTCTTTTGGGATAAGGGGGCGATGTTTGTGCGTGAACTTCTGGAGCTTTATGATGAGCCGAAGCCGCATTTCAACACTCTTTCCACTATGGTACGCAATCTTGAGGCGAACGGATATATGAGCCACAAGGCATACGGCAATTCGTATCAGTACTACCCTATCGTTACTCGCGAGGACTACGCAGGAAGGACATTCAAGGGTGTCATCAGCAGTTACTTCAACAATTCATATCTCAGTGCAGTATCTACCCTTGTAAAGGAAGAGAAAATCACTGTAGAAGAGCTGAAGGAGCTTATCGAACAGATTGAAAACGGACAAAACAAATAGGCTATGACTGAATTCCTCATATACCAAGGTAAGGCTGCTATCGCATTGGCGGTGTTCTATATGTTCTACCGCCTTCTGCTCAGCAAGGAGACATTCCATCGTTTCAACCGCATCGTGCTCCTCGGCACGGCTGCCCTCTCGTTCGTACTCCCCCTTTGCGTGATCACTCTCAAGGAGGTTGTGGTTGTTCCGGCAATGACAGCATCATCTGAGACCTTCACCGGTGAAGTGGCCGGGACTGCCGCAATGGTTCCTGAAGTATCAGAACCTATATGGCCGGTCATCCTCTGCTCATTATTCGCCCTCGGCGCACTGGCGGTGCTTATACATGTCGTCATTTCGATCATCGGAATCAGAAGAATGATCTGCAGCGGAAGCCGTCAGGCTCTTGAAAGCGGCGAGATCCTAATAATTACAGAAACTGATACAGCTCCATTCAGCTGGATGAAATACATCGTGATTTCCCGTGAGGACTACGAGAGCGGCTACTCTCAGATTCTGACTCACGAAAAGGCACATATCGCACTCAGACATTCGTGGGACATCCTCTTCGTCGACATGATCACTGCTCTCCAGTGGTTCAACCCGGCGATCTGGATGCTCAAGGCAGACCTTCGCGCCCTCCATGAGTTCGAGGCGGATGACGCTGTCCTGAGAAGCGGAGCGAATATCAAGGAATACCAATATTTACTAATAAGAAAAGCTGTCAGCAAGAGCGGCTACTCAGTTGCTAACAGCTTTAATCACAGTACACTTAAAGCTCGTATTACTATGATGTTGAACAAAAAATCATCCCGTATGAGTGCCTGGAAGGCTCTCTACGTCATTCCTCTCGTAGGAATCTCTCTCGCGGCGACTGCCGAGACAAAGGTAGATTACCAGTATGAAGACCAGACTCCCGACAATACCGAACTGGTCGAGAAGTACAGCACTCCAGTAGACAAAGATACGAAAAAATCTTTCAAAGAAAAGAATCTAAAAAACGGACGTATCACTGTCGATGAAGAAAACGACGTCGTGACAATTATATATTACGGCCTTGACGGCAAGGAACGCAAATCACAGATTACAGGGTTGCCTCTTGGCAAGGAATCATATTTCATCAATGGTTCATTTGCAACTAAAGGAGCTGCAGATATAGCACTGGAAAAAGACCCGGATGCTGTCCTGCTTTCTACATCCCTGAAGAACGGCAACAAGGTCAGAGCAATTATTTCTGCAGATTATGGTAAATTTGTGACTGGCACCATCGATTGTTCAAAGCCAATCAACACTCTCGTCATCAAGGAAGCTGAAGAAAAGGCATTGCAAGAATATGGCACTGACAAAGGTGTGATAGTCATTACAACCGATCAGCCGAAGAAAAATGAGGGCAAGAAGGCAATTCCATTCCAGCAGGTCGCTCAGAAGCCGGGATTCAATGGCGGCGATGCCAACGAGTTCTCAAAGTATGTGGCCCAAAACGTTGTATATCCAGAAAGTTGCCGTCAGTCGAAGATTGAGGGAAGGGTCACATTAGAGTTTACAGTAACCGAAACCGGAAAGGTCGCTGACATTAAGATCCTTAGAAGTGTAAATGATGATCTTGACAGAGAAGCTGTACGCGTTGTAGCACAGTCACCTCTCTGGACTCCAGGACGAGATGAGAACGGCGAAGTTGTCCCCGTTAAATATACATTCCCTGTAATATTTAAGCTTCCTGATTCAGAAAACAAATAATGTTTAGAAGGCATTCAGATCCCTACTGAATGCCTTTTCTTTGGTATAACTGGCCTGATTCGGCTCCACCACATCAAATAGATTGTTCTTTCTGCGAATTCTAGCCGTTCACGGCTGTAGCAAGCCTGTTGAGAGCTTCTTGGATGGTACTTCGTGGACAGCCTATGTTCATTCTCATAAAGCCGCTACCCTCTTTTCCAAACATTGCACCGTCATTCAATGCGAGGCCTGCTTTGTTGACAAACAGGTCAATGAGCTCATCGTGATTCAAGGTCTTGCAGCCCCTTTCCCCTTCACACGAAAGGACTCCGCCTTCCGTCCGCGCTTTGTCGGGCACTGAAAGTCCGCGGCAGTCGAGCCAAACGAGAAAGGAGGCCTGCGGCCTGATAACCTTAATGCCAGGCAGAGTAGTACGGCAGAAATCTTCCACAAGCTCGACATTGCCTTCAATATAATGGACGAGCTGCTGTCGCCACTCCTCGCCCTGGGTGAAGGCTGCAATAGTCGCTATCGGAGAGAAGATGGGCGCGTGGTTATACTCGTTTGCCTTCAGATAGCCGAAAAACCTGTCTCTGAGCGATTTGTCCGGAACAATTGCGTAAGAACTCACAATGCCAGCGATGTTGAAAGTCTTGGACGGAGAGCCGAAGGTGATGCTGCAGCTGGCAGCTTCTTCGCTGACGCTGGCAAAAGGTATGTGCTTATTGCCGAAAAGGGCCATATCGCAGTGGATTTCGTCACTGATAACGACTATTCCCCTTTCGTGGCAGAAACTTGCGAGCTTCTGAAGTGTTTCCCTGTCCCAAACGATTCCGGCAGGATTGTGGGGATTGGAGAGAATGAGCATCTTGCATTTCGGGTCGCAGACCTCTGCAAGCTGATCGAAGTCCATCGAATAGCTCCCGTCGGCATTGCATATCAGAGGATTATAGACAATTTCACGATTATTGCCCTGAGGCACGAGCCTGAAAGGATGATATACAGGCGGTTGAATGACCACTTTCTCGTCAGCAGCGAGCAACGCATTGATAGCCATAGCGATACCTTTAACGATACCTGGTATGTAGGTCAGCCATTCCGTCTCCACTTCCCAGCCGTGGTGCTCCCAAATCCAGTTCTTAACCACAGGCCAATACTCGAGCGGTTCTATCGTATAGCCAAAGACCGGATGTTCCAGCCTCTGGCGAAGAGCCTCAACTATGAAAGGAGGCGTCTCGAAGTCCATATCTGCCACCCACATAGGCAGCAGCCCGTCCTTTCCGAATACCTTCTTGAGGGCGTCAGTCTTCAGCGCCCCTGTTCCTCGCCGCTCCACCAGTCGGTCGAAATCATACTGTTTAGTTTTCAACTCTTCCATCGTTATTGTTATTTTTTACTATTTCTAAAAATTCGACACTGCAGCCCGCAGCAGCACTTAAGCACTCGAAGCAAGTGTAAGGGACCTGGCTGTCCTGACGGCTATGCATCATCAGAGCTTTCGCGATAGGCCAGACAGATTCTGTCACCGTTACTGAGACCGTGTCCTCGTACTTCAGGCTTAGTTTCAAGAACGTGAATGCGGTAGCCGTCATCCGACTTCAGCCAAAGCGTGTCGGAATCAGGCAGACCGGCTTCTTCTGAAGTGAAAACGCGGCTGTAGTTTACGTGTTTGTTGCTGAGAAGATTGAGCGTTACAAGCGGTCCTACCAGCAGGGCGAGCAAGTAAAGTGCAAGTATGCCTATAAGGCTATACTTAAATATCTTCTTTTCCGTAGCCATTGTCCAAAACATTAAAGTCAAAGTTAAGAATATATTATATTTGCACAAAAAAAAGAGAAATGAAAGGCTCATTCAAATATGCATTCTTTGACTTCGACGGTACCGTTTGTGACACAGAAGGTCAATATACCCTGTTCTGGGGAGAAATTGGAAGGAAATACCTTCAGGAAGTTCCTGATTTTGAACACATTATAAAAGGAACTACACTAAAGCAGATTTTCGAAAGATATATCCCGGACGAGGAGTTGCAGAAAAAGATCAAGGAAGCGCTCGATGATTTTGAAGGCAATATGAACTACAATCTCTTCCCTGGAGTAGAGAATTTTATCGCCAATATAAAAAGCCAGGGTGTGAAGTGCGCAATCGTCACATCTTCCAACCTCATCAAAATGGCCAGTGCCCGCCAAAGCATTCCTGAGTTTTTCGCACTCTTCGACAGAGTATTTACAGCAGAAGATTTCACGGCGTCAAAACCTGCACCGGACTGCTACCTCCACGCAGCCTCCGCATTCAACGCGAGACTGGAGGATTGTGTAGTGTTCGAGGATGCCTACAATGGACTCGAGGCAGGAATGGCCTCGGGAATATTTACTGTAGGAATGGCAAGCGGCCATAGCCCGGAAGAGCTTAAGGACAGGTGCGACTATATCATAACAGACTATAGCTCAATAGATTACAATACTATAGCCAAAGCATTGACTCGATAAGATGAATCAGATTTTTTCAACTCAGGACGGCCTATCAGTGGGCTTTACAGATGATGATTTCGCTGAAAAAATGATAGTTTTCAAGTACAATAAGGAACTAGGCAAACTCGGCATAGGCCTATTGGACGGAGATAGGGTCCTCGGCAAATTTACCTTGGACCCTAAAACCTGTTGCAAAGTGCTTGCCGACTATCTCGACTCCGTAGGAGCCTACGACAGGCACGTTCATCCGGAAGGCGAAGATTAGAGGACTTCCTGACTGGCCGCCATACTTGAGAAGCCTCCATCGTGATAGAGGTTCTGCATTGTGACCTTCCTGGTGTAGTCACTGAAGAGCATCACAAGGAAGTTAGCACAATCAGCGGCGTCAGCATTGCCCAGAGGAGAAAGCTTATCGGCGTACTCGAACATCCTGTCCATTCCGGCTATTCCCTGGCCTGCCGAAGTCATAGTAGGAGACTGGGATACGGTATTGATTCTCACGCCATTGCGTCTTCCGTAAATATTTCCGAAACTGCGGGTTATCGACTGCAGGAGGGCTTTTGCGTCAGCCATATCTGAATATCCGGCTACGGTACGGTCAGCGGCAATGTATGTCAAGGCCACAATCGAGCCAGCATCATTAAGAGCATCCTTGGCATAAAGAATCTTGATGAGCTTATGGAAGGAAATCGCTGATATGTCAAGAGTCTTTGAGAGGAAATCGTAGTTCAATTCCTCATATGGCACGTTCTTTCTGATATTCGGAGACATTCCCACAGAATGAAGTACAAAATCGAATTTGCCTCCGAAATGCTCCATTGCGCCATCGACCAGATTGCTCAAATCCTCAACACTGGTTGCATCCGCTACGATTACAGGAGCATTGCACTTTTCAGCGAGTTCATTTACAGTTCCGAAGCGCATAGCCATAGCTGTATTTGTCAACACTATGGATGCACCTTCCCTGACAGCCGCCTCAGCTGCCTTCCAAGCTATGGATTTATCATTGAGGGCACCGAAAACAATGCCCTTCTTTCCTTCAAGTATTCCCATATTAAATTACTGTTAATCAATTCATCAGCCAATCATACCGCCGCAGCAGTTGATAACCTGGCCCGTTACATAAGAAGAGAGGTCGGAAGCAAGGAAGAGAGCCACCTTCGCCACATCCTCAGGCTGTCCTGGACGGCGGAGGGAAATCCTGCCCTTCCACTCCTCGACTATATTCTCCGGAATCTTCTCTGTCATCTGAGTCATAATGAAGCCCGGGGCAATGCAGTTGCATCTTATACCCCTCGGCCCCATTTCCTTCGAAAGAGAATTGGAGAAGCCAATGAGACCGGCCTTCGCAGCGGCATAATTGCACTGTCCTGCATTGCCTCTGACACCTACGACACTCGAGATATTGATGATGCTGCCGCTCTTCTGACGGAACATCTTTGGCAAAACAGCCTGGACAGTGTTGAAGGCCGATTTCAAATCGACCCTGAGCACATCATCCCAATCAGCCTCGCTCATTCTGAGAAGCAAGCCGTCGCGGGTGATTCCGGCATTGTTGACGAGGATATCAGCGCCTCCGAGCTCCTCTACAGCCTTAGGAAGCAGTGCGCTGACTTCGGCATTGTCAGAGACATTCAATTTAAGGGCAATGACCTTACCCCCAAATGAACGCAGATGCTCTAACTCTGCGCTTGACGATTCAGGTTCGCGGGTAGTGGTCAGAAGCAGGTCTGCGCCTGCCTGGGCAAAAGCCTCGGCGATGGCATAGCCAATTCCCCTGACGCCTCCGGTAATAATGGCTTTCTTGCCTTTAAGCATTTCGTTATAACTCATAATCAAATACTTATACTGATTTTTTAGTCAGAGCCACAGAGAGTTTAGCTGAACAACAGAGCTGTCCGCGAACAGTGGCCTTGGATTCAATAAAGCTGAGATTCGCCTTTACACAAAGCAGCTTTGAGCGGGTCTCAACGATGTCGCCCGGGTGGACAGTGTGCTTGAAACGCACGTTCTCCATACCCACGAACATAGGTACGGATTCACCGTCAAGCTGGTCAACAAGAAGAAGTGCCGCGCCCTGACCCATCATCTCACAAAGTACAACACCAGGTACAATAGGCAAGGACGGAAAGTGCCCCTGAAGGAAAAATTCGTCTCCTTTCACTTCATATCTGGATACGCATTCATCGTCTTCCAAATGCATTTCGTCCACAAGAAGCATAGGCTCCCTGTGAGGCAACACTTTTTTTATTTCTTCTTTGTTCATACTCAGTTCAGGTTTTGTAAATTTACTTGATTTTCTTCAAAACAATAGCGGCATTGTGGCCTCCGAAGCCCAACGAATTCGACATAGCGAAGCTGACGTCCATTTTGCGCGCTTTCAGCGGAGTGTAATCAAGGTCGCATTCAGGGTCCCTTTCTTCAAGACCGATAGTAGGAGGTATCATTCCGTCCTCAATGGCGAGGGCACAGGCTATTGCCTCCACAGCACCCGCAGCTCCAAGCATATGGCCGGTCATTGACTTTGTCGAGCTGATGGCCGCCTTGCGCGCATCATCCTCTCCAAGAGCTATTTTGATGGCTTGCGTTTCACTCGAATCATTGAGATGAGTTCCAGTGCCGTGAGCATTGATATAAAGGGACTCCCCCGCTTCGTATCCGGCCTGTTCAAGGGCAATACTCATAGCCCGTGCCGCCTGCTTGCCTTCCGGAGCCGGAGCTGTGACGTGGTGCGCATCGCAGGTATTGCCATAGCCTGCAAGTTCGGCTATGATGTGCGCATTTCTCGCTATCGCGTGTTCATATTCCTCAAGGACAATAATGCCGGCGCCCTCACCCATTACGAATCCGCCCCTGCGCGAATCGAAAGGAAGGCAAGCCTTGGAAGGATCGGTCTCGGTCGAAAGAGCCCTTGCATTCTGGAATCCTCCGAGGGCAATAGGGTTGATGGCCGCTTCGCTGCCGCCTGCGAGTATAGCATCAGCATCACCTCTTTGTACAGCCAGAAAAGCCTCACCTATCGCATTTGTGCCTGTAGCACAAGCAGATACCTGAGTAAGGCAAGGGCCTTTAGCACCTATTCTAATCGCCACATTCGCTCCTCCGATATTAGAAATCATCATCGGGATGAAGAGTGGTGATACCATTCCTCCACCATTTTCGAACATAATCTTCGACTGCTGGATAAGTGTGTTGAGACCTCCGATTCCGGAACCTATATAAACTCCAATCCTTTCTGAATCAATGTTTTCATCCAGTTTAAGACCACTGTCCTCCAAAGCTTGTAATGAAGCGGCAAGTGCAAATTGACTGAACCTGTCACTCCTGCGTGCTTCTTGAGGAGTCAGTCCGTGTTCGGCCGGTTTGAAATCCTTGACCTGGCCGGCGACCCTGACATTGATGCCTTCGTATTCCTTTCCTTCACCCAACTCCAGTTCAGTGATGCCACAGATGCCTGACAGAAGCGCATCCCGAAAGGTACTGATGCTGTTTCCTATAGGGGAGATAACCCCCATTCCCGTTATTACTACCCGTCTGTTCTCGTACATATCAATTATTATTTTGTATCTTTCGGGGATAAATGTGTACTGCCCGAAATGATGGAAATGCCTAAATACCTGTTATCGAAGAGATTCCTGACCCTCTCGGTCGTGATTATCTTCCTTTTCTCCATACCTTTCCTCCTGATATACAAGCCTTTTTCCGCCACTATTTGGCTTGGCTTTCAGCCTTTAAGGAATTTTGTTTTTACCTGCATATTTTATGCCCTTGCGCTTTTTGCTATGTCATTAAGCAAGGTGGCGATGTACCACTACCAGATGAAAAGGGAACTGTCTGCGGGACGTTTTTTGCTTTGGGCCTTGAGTGAGTATATTTTGGTTGCCCTCATTTATCTGAGCCTTACCCCAAGCGCGACAGGTGATGCCCTCTATATCCATCCGCAACTCGTGCTTAAGTCCTCGCTCTGTGTAGGTTTGATACTCGCCATACCATATGGCTATTTGTGCCTCATTGCGGCCAACAGGGCCCTCAAGGAAGAGTATGAGGCTCTCAAAGCGAGCATTGATTCAAACGGCACAGCCGGTAAGATTCTTTTCCTGGACTACAAGGGCGACCCTTCGATCGCCCTTGACCCTACTGACATTTATTACATTGAGTCTCAGGACAATTACGTCCAGATTTATTACGCATCCGATGGAAAGTTCCACAAGTATATGCTGCGCTGCCCTACCCAGAAGTTGGAGGCAATGTTGCAGGGAACCCATTTGGTCAGGTGCCACAGGTCCTACATAGTCAATCTGTCCCATCTTTGGGAGTTCAGACGCGGTCATAACTGCGCAACCATTGTTCTTGACAATGCAGATAAAAAGGAAATTTCCGTTTCAAAGAGCTATTACAAGCAGACGCGTGAACGTCTGCTCGAACTTAATCCTTCCCAGGACAAAATAGTTAAACGTACATAAAACGCTTGATGCTACCCTTAGGAGTCTTGGCAAAAGGCTCGAAGCGTAGTTCAAAAGAACTTACAGCCGAATACTTTGGAATCTGCGAGTTAAGGTAGGAGATATTCTCCTCCATTATCGCATTCATCGTATTGGCATCGATGCCGTTCTCAGCCATTGCATTGCCGTCAGGTACGATGATGGCGTGAAGATTGCCATTCCTCATCACGACAAGCGATTCTGCGACATACTGCAATTCATTAAGGACAGCCTCTATTTCCTCAGGGAAGATATTCTGTCCGTTGGTTGAGAGCAGCATATTCTTGCAACGACCGGAGAGGAAGAGTATGTTTTCCTCATCGAGAATACCAATGTCGCCTGTTCTGAGCCAACCGTCCTCAGAAAGCACTTCCTTCGTAGCTTCAGGGTTCTTGTAATATCCAAGGAAGACAATGTCACCCTTTACCATAACCTCGCCGGGGATACGCGAAGGTTTGCTTGAGTTGATCTTCACGTCGATGTAGTCCTTGTAAACCATTCCGCAAGATTTGGCCTTGTAATGGCCTACCGGTCCAAGAGAGATTACCGGTGCGGTCTCGGTCATTCCATAGCCGGTGATGAATGGTGTCTTGAGCTTGAATGCGAGCATAGACTCGATCTCAGACGGGATAGCGGCTCCACCGGTCGCGAAGAGCTCCAGACGTCCTCCCATTGCATCTATTACCATTGCCCTGAGTTCATCACAGAACTCCTGGTTGTTCTCGTAATCGTCGAGCTTGAGACGGTTTTCCTCTGATTTGAGCACATCACTCAAAACATAGTCGACGAACTTGCTGAGGATGAGCGGCACTGCGAAGAAGACTGCAGGCTTGAGCTCCTGGAAAGCCTCGTGAAGTGTGCGCGGAAGCGGAATTGTGCCGAGAATACAGAGATGCATACCTATGCTCAGCGCTGTGACGGCATCGACGGTAAGGCCGAAGATGTGCGCATATGGGAGCACGCTGAGATGATTCTCACCGCGACGCATAGGGATGTGACTTACGATGAAATGGACATTTGCGCTGAAATTGCGTACGCTGAGCATCACACCTTTCGGGTTTCCAGTCGAGCCTGAGGTGTACATTATCGCGCACATATCGTCGATTCCGACCTTATGTGCCTGAGGGATGCGTGCCTCGAAATCGGACTTGGAATATGAGTTCGGATACTTGGCGTCAAAAGCGGCATATCTGTCATTATAAATGGCCTCGAAACCGTTTCTTGAAGCGAGAAGCTCGAAGGAATCGGTATCGATGACAGCAAGGAGTTCAGGCATCTCATCGAAATTCATCTGTGAGAATATTGCCTTTTCCGTATATAGTATGCGGCTGTCCGAGTGGCATACGAGCTTCATCGTATCTGCCGGAAGGAAGCCGTTGAACAACTGCACGCTGACATAGCCTCCTGTAACTGAAGCCATGAACAGTGTCATCCAGTTCACGCTGCTTTTTGCATTGATGGAAATCTTATCGCCTGGCTTGAGGCCAGCCTTAGCCCACATATCCTGCAATACAGCTATTTCCTTGGCGAAGTCGGAGTACTTAAGCTCTTTTACCTTAAACTGTGAAATAGCCTTGTTGTCCCAGCACTCTGCGACAGACGAATGAAATAAATTGATGAATGAATTCATAAAATAAATAGATTCGGATTTGTTTTCGCTGGCAAAGTTCCCTATTATTTTCAAAGAAAAAGCGAAGGAATGGACCTTTGTGCCGAACAGACCCTCGCTTTGTGGTAGAAAATGCTTTTCTGTGGTGTGATAAATCTTTCTGTGGCGGAATTTTCATTTCTGATTTCACCACATAGAGCACAGAATTTCGCCACACCAAAGGAATAATCGCACCACATTTGGTACCAATGTGGCTGTTTCAATAGCCGTATCTTTTCCTGAAACCGATTATCAATGAGATAGTTAGGAATAATGAAAGAAGCTCTGCTACATTGACTGCCACCCAAATGCCCTCAATGCCGAAGAGCAAAGGCAGAATAAACACGCAAGCAAACTCGAAAACCAGGGTTCTCACAAAGGCCCCGATGGCCGAGACTATGCCGTTATTGAGCGAAGTGAACCAGGCTGAGCAGAACATATTGAAACCGCAAATAAGAAAACTGAGCATATAGATGCGCGTTGCATAGGAAGTCAGATCCCTCAGTTCAGCATCATAGCCTACAAAAATGTCAGCCACGACATCTGCGCTCAACTCAGCAATGGCGGTAATGGTCACCCCGACTATGCCTATGATGACCAGACTCTTCTTCAAAAGACTGCGGAGTTCAGGCTTGTTTCCAGCCCCGTAATTGTAGGCAATAATCTGGGAAACCCCCATATTGTATCCGATGAAAATGGCGGCGAAGATGAAACCAAGATACATAATGATGCCGTAAGCAGAGACTCCGTTGGCGCCAATATAGCGCATCAGCTGCCAATTGTAACACATACTGACCACACTTAAGGCAATGCTTCCGACGAACTCCGAAAGACCATTGGAGCAGGATTTCAGTATCTTCTTCCAATCGAAACGGGCAGGTACGAAGCATAGCTGAGTTTTGTTCCTCTTAGAGGAGAAAAACCAAATGGGAATACCTGCATTGAGCAGTATTCCAGCACAGCTTGCGAGTGCCGCTCCGGTAAGTCCCCAAGAGAAGACAGCGACGAACAGTGCATCCAATATGATATTGGTCACACCGCTGAGTATGCTCAGGACCGTACCGAAATGAGGTCTTTCTGCGACCATAAAGAAAGGCTGGAATGCCATTTGGAGCATATATGCAGGCAGAACACAGATAAGGATGCGTCCATACAGAATGGCGTGCGGCATCATTGCCTCATCGGCACCAAGCACTTTGGCAAGCCAGGGCATAAGAATGAAGCATATGATACCCAGAATTATGCCTGAGATAACAGTCAGACGTATCATCATTGTGAATATACGTCGGGCTTCTTCCGGCTGGCCCTCTCCGAAAGTCTTGGAAACCAAGGCACTGCCACCCGTTCCTACCATCAGGCCGATAGCTCCTACGACCGCTATTGGAGGCCAAATGAGGTTCATTCCGGCGAAAGCATCGCTGCCGGCCCAGTTTGAAATGAAATAGCCGTCCACTATACTGTAAACAGAAACAACTATCATCATCAAGGCCATAGGCAGAGTGGCCTTGATCAGTCGTCCGTATCCGTAATGTCCTGAAAGTTCTATTGTCATAAATCTTATTATTGATAAGGGGCCGCGAAGTTAAAGGATTTTTCTTATATTTGGGCAAAAACAAAACCAATAATATTTACAATGAAAAAGACAATTCTTATTGCAGCTGCAATGCTTTTCAGCCTCTCAGCTTCCGCACAGCAGGCTCTTTGGGGCGGTCAGGGTGTTGTTTCCCCTGAAATTAATGCTGACGGTACAGTTACTTTCCGTTACGTTGCTCCTAAGGCAGTTAAAGTCCAGGTTACCGGAGATTTCCTTCCAACACAGAAGATTACTATGAAAATGGGTGACAGGGAGATGACCCAGGAAATGCCGGGTGTAGCCGACCTCAAGGAAAACAAAGGCGTTTGGGAGTACACCACTCCAAACCCTGTAGCACCTGAGATGTACACATACACTTTCACAGTGGACGGAAAGAGCGGCCTTATCGACCAGAACAATATGTGGGTGAACCGTGACGTATCAACACTCGCCAGCGTTCTCCTCATCGGTGGCGGACACGCTGAAGACTATCTTATCAAGGACGTGCCTCACGGAACAGTATCCAAGGTTTGGTATGACAGCCCTTCTGCAGGCTTCGACCGCAGATTGACCGTCTATACCCCTGCAGGTTATGAGAAGAACATAAAGACCAAATATCCAGTGCTTTACGTTCTCCACGGAATCGGTGGTGACGAGGATGCCTGGGTGACCCAAGGCCGTGCCGCTCAGATTCTTGACAATCTCATCGCAGAGGGCAAGGCTAAGCCTATGATCGTTGTCTTCACCAATGGCAATATTTCACAGGAGGCTGCACCTCTCGAGAACTCAACAGGTTACGTGAATCCTACTATGAGTCTTCCAAAGACTATGGAAGGAAGCTTCGAGACCTCTTTCCCAGAGGTTGTGAAGTTCATCGACAGCAATTTCCGTACTATCGCCAAGAGGGACAGCCGTGCAATCTGCGGTCTCTCAATGGGTGGTTTCCACAGTCTCTACATCTCTCTGAACAACCCTGATATGTTCAAGTATGTCGGCCTCTTCTCTGCGGCAATAGGAACAGGCAGTGAGAAGAACCCTTCTCCTATCTATCAGGATATGGATGCTAAGCTTGCAAAGCAGTTCGCAAAGGATCCTTACTATTTCATTGCAATTGGCGACTCAGACTTCCTCTATGCTGCGAATACAGAGTATCGCAAGAAGCTTGATGCTGCAGGATACAAGTATGAGTATATGGAAACTGACGGCGGACACATCTGGAGAAACTGGAGAAAGTATCTCGATTACTTCGCACAGAAGCTTTTCTAATCCGGATTTAGAATCAAAAGGCTGGCCCAAAAGGTCAGCCTTTTACTCTGTAAGGTAGGCCGTGGAGCTTAACCTATTGTGCATCAACATTTTACGCCATTGCCTATGGGAAAATTTACCTATAGACAAATGCTTATCTCACTGAGTATCAAGCACTTATCCCCCATGGAACACCGCCTGCTTTCCGCGGCAAACGCCAAGATGCAGTAATAAAACAAAGCATCGTGAGCACTAATCAAAAAAAGAGGATTTGCAAGTCAATTAAGTAGTTGACAATAGAAGTATTCTTTATAAATTTGCAGTCCGTATGAAACACGGATTTGATAATAACAAGTATCTTAAGATACAGTCTGAACACATCAAGGAGCGTATTGCCCAGTTCGGAAACAAGCTCTATCTTGAGCTCGGAGGAAAACTTTTCGATGACCATCACGCAAGCAGGGTTCTGCCAGGTTTCCAGCCTGACAGTAAACTGGCAATGCTTCAGCAGCTCAGTGAGCACGCAGAAATCGTGATAGTAATAAGCGCGCTTGACATTGAAAGGAACAAGGTGCGCCAGGACCTCGGCATTACTTACGATGAAGACGTACTCCGTCTTCGCACCGAGTTTATGAAAAGAGGCTTCCTCGTAAACTCAGTTGTCATAACACATTACAATGGTCAGGGCAGCGCTGACTCCTACAGGCAAAAGCTCGAAAGGCTCGGCATCCGTGCATACTACCACTACACCATCGAAGGCTACCCTAACAATGTGTCCCTCATTGATTCCGATGAAGGTTTCGGAAAGAACGATTACGTGGAAACCACACGTCCTCTCGTCATTGTGACAGCACCCGGACCCGGCTCAGGCAAGATGGCGGTCTGCCTCAGTCAGCTCTATCAGGAACACAAGAGGGGTATAGAGGCAGGATACGCCAAATTCGAGACTTTCCCTGTATGGAATCTTCCATTGAAACATCCGGTCAATATCGCCTACGAGGCTGCTACTGCCGACCTCAATGACATTAATATGATTGACCCCTTCCACCTTGATGCCTACGACCAGGTTGCAGTCAATTACAACCGCGATATTGAGATTTTTCCTGTACTGAACGCACTCTTCGAGGGAATTTACGGAGAAAACCCATACAAATCACCTACCGATATGGGTGTGAATATGATAGGTTTCTGCATTGAGGATGACGAAATCTGCTGCAAGGCTTCTAAGGATGAGATTATTCGCCGCTACTACACTTCCCTCTGTCGCTTCGCCAACGGTGATTGCGACGAGAACGAAGTCAACAAATGCGCATTGCTACTCAAGCAGGCTCACATTTCGACCGAAGACAGAAAAACGACCATTGCCGCAAAAGAGAGAAAAGAGCGTTCCGGCAAGGCCTGTGCGGCAATCGAGTTGGAAGACGGTACCATCATCAGTTCTGAGACCAGCGAGTTGCTCGGACCAAGCGCAGCACTCATCCTCAACGCCACCAAGCATCTTGCAGGCATTCCTCACGCTACCAAGCTCATCCCTCAGAAGATGATTGAGCCTATACAGAAGACCAAGGTGGAGTATCTGCACGGAAAAAATCCGCGTCTTCACACAGATGAAGTCCTTGTTGCGCTCTCGATGGCCAGCACCTATGACGAGAATTGCGAGAAAGCCCTTGCAATGCTCCCGGCATTGAACGGTTGCCAGATGCACTCAACTGTAATGTTGAGCGAAGTCGACCAGAAGATTTTCAAGAAACTGGGAGTTGGACTGACCTGCGACCCTGTAAAGAAGCGCTAAAGGAAGAACATTGCCACACCAACAAGGGAGATGGCAGTTCCTATCACATCTTTGAAACTGATTTTCTGCTTGTAAATCAACGAGTAAGGCAATATTATGAAAGCCGGTGTCAGCGCCATCAAAGTGGATGCGATGCCGGCTTGAGTGTACTGCACAGCCATCAAAGAAAGGGAAACGCCGATGAAAGGACCGGTGATGGTCGCAAGAGTGACGAGAGACATTGCCCTCCTGTCCTTGAGGCCCTCCCTCAGCCTTCCGAAAGATTTCGTCATTGCCATAAGGGCAATGAAGCCAATTGCTCCGATTACCGCGCGGATGAAGGTCGAAGCGAAGGGCATCAGAGTCTGGAATGAAGCAGGAGCATCTGCCGGCACACAAGCCTCATAAGCATTGAGGCCAATCTTGCTCAATACCAGACCTCCACCCTGACCAATGCCGGCACCGATACCAAAGAGTATGCCCTTGAGAGGAAGTTTGAGAGTAAACTTGCCTGAACCTGAGTTTCTTGTAATTACAGATATGGCAATACCGCTGAGAGTTACAACAATTGCGGCGATCGACTTAAGTCCAAGCGCTTCGCCAAGGAAGGCCCAACCAGCAACGGCAGCCACCAGAGGCGAAAGGGTCATAAACAGTTGCCCAGAGCGCGAACCTATGACCACATATGAATTGAAAAGGCAATAATCACCGAAGACATAACCGACAAAGCCAGACAAGGCAAGCCAAAACCAAGTCTTTCCGTCTGCGTAAAGGGGATAGGGACTTCCGCTGAATATCCATAAAGTCAATGCAAGCAGGAGCAATGACAGCAGCATCCTTATCACATTGACAGTCAGCGATCCCAGTCTCTTGCTGGCTTCATCTGCGGCAAGCGCGGTGGCGGTCCACGATATTGCCACTGTCAATGAGAGTATCTCTCCGAAAAAAGGTATCATTTCTGAACTGATGCAGCATTTCGAGCATTGATTCTCTCCCACCTTTCACGCGCAAGCTGCTGCATATCGCGAACGGTATCCTGCTCATCGACTATTTCACTGCCAAGAAGGGTTTCAATAACGTCCTCAAGCGTCAGAATACCCTGGAAACTGCCGTACTCATTGATAATTGCCGCTATTTGCTCATCCTTGCTAAGCATCTCGTCCTTGATATCGTCCAACTGTGCATCCTCAGGAAAGCTTGGGATGTCCCTGCGTATCGAGCCTAAAGTCACCTCATACTTATCCTCGGCCATCAGCTGGAGAGCCTCCATCCTGAGCACATAGCCTGTGATATATTCATCATTCTCAGCATAAACAGGAATGCGGCTGTGGTGCATATAGCGTTTGTCCTTATAGAAGACTTTAAGCGGCATTGACTCGGGGGCAATAGCGCAAACTACTCTCGGTGTCATTGCATCCGCAGCTGTAATCTCATCCATATTGATAAGATTCTGAATGATGGTATTCTCGTCCTCCTCTATCTCACCGTCTTCCTCAGCTACATTCGCCATAGCACTGACTTCCTCACGCGACACTCCTGTTTCCAGTTCCTTAGGAGTAATGAGACGGGTAAGGTATTCCACCAGTACAACCAGAGGATACATTATGAAAACCAGCACGTTCAAGGTTTTGGTACAAAAACCCATCAACGACTTCCAGTAACAGGTGCCTATAGTCTTCGGGATAATCTCAGAAAAAATCAGAATCAGGATTGTCGTTATTGCACTGACCAGACCGAACCATTCAGAGCCGAAGATAATGGTAGCCTGCTGACCTACTCCGGCGGCTCCGATAGTGTTCGCTATCGTATTGAGACTGAGAATGGCGGCAATAGGCCTAGAGCTATCCTGTTTATACTGCTTGAATTGGGTGGCCGGTTTGTACCCCTCCTCTTCTTTCATTGTGATGTATGAAATGGGAGTGGACATCAAAGTCGCTTCCAATATTGAGCATAAGAAGGATACGCCCAATGCCAGGAATAGATATACCAATAGTAAATTAATCATTGTTTATCTGTTTGAGCTTTCGGTACTCGCAGAAGGATGAAGTCCCTCTTCAATCTGCTGGGCAATAGACTGCCAGTGTGCTTTGGTCACAGCATCCGATGACTTCGCTTTCCTTGCTCGAGTTTCAATAGTCTTGAGTTCGGCAAGTATCAGGGCACGACCGTCCGTAAGTGCATTGTCCTTATTGTTCACAACGGTAAGGGCGACTGAAACGAAACGGCGCTGCAGATATCTGCGGTAGCTATCAACAGCCTTTCCCTTCCCCAACTCACTGAATATCATAGAAGTAAGATCTGAGATATACTCTTCTGGCCTATAGTTCGAAGAATCAGCCTGAGCAAATTGACCCATTCTTGTGAGTTTGGCAATATTCAGGAGATTTGAGGTACTGACGACATTGTTCACAACTGAGCGGAGATAATTGTCCGGTTGGTCGGTGATATTGTATATGTATGGCAGATCTACCAACCAGGATGGTTTGGTGAAAACGTTCCTGTTGAAATAGTCGAGTGCAGCTTTCTGTTTTTCCTTCGGAACAGGAGCATATACAGGGCCTGGCTGCTCTATACTCTTCTGTGTAACATATCTGCCTCCGATATTTGTACCTACATGTCCTGAATAACGGTTGAACTGGCTGATTACACCCTCATACATTCTCTTTACATTCTTGTACATATCAGCCTCTTCAGCGTTCCATTCAGGAATGGCGGCCACCACACGCTTGAGGTTCATTATGCCGTAATCACTTGCCTTGACGGAGTCGTCTCCAAGGTCCTCAGTCTGGGAACGTGGATCGGAATTGCCTCCCTCACCACCGAACCAGAGGCGAGGATTCTTCTCAAGACGGTCGATGATGACCTTGTTCCAATACAAATGGTCTTCCTTGACATCATCGATATAGCTTGGTCTGTATCCGAACTCAATTGCCCACTTATCATACTCGCCTATGCGCGGATAAAGGCCAGACTTACCGATATTGTCCTCAGGCTGAGCGACATAATTGAATCGGGCATAGTCCATTATCGAGATAGTGTGGCCGTTCTCCTCAAGCCATTCCTTGTCGCGGAGCTTCTCTACCGGAGTCTGGGCGCTGGCGCCCATATTGTGACGCAAGCCAAGAGTATGTCCCACCTCGTGCGACGAAACGAAACGGATGAGATCACCCATAAGTTCCTCATCATATTTTATGCTGCGGGCACGCGAATCAACTGGACCGGCCTGAATCTGATACCAGTCGTGAACGAGAGACATCACATTATGATACCAGCCAACGTGACTTTCAATAATTTCTCCGGAACGCGGGTCGTGAACATTCGGGCCATAAGCGTTCTGGGTTGGTGATGCCAAATACCTGATAACGCTGAAACGGGCATCCTCAAGACTCATTGTAGGATCGTCCACCGGCCATTCCTCACCGCGTATAGCGTTCTTCCAGCCTGCAGCTTCAAATGCCACGTTCCAGTCATTGACTCCGGCAATGAGATAAGGTACCCACTGCTTTGGCGTTGCAGGATCTATATAATATATGATAGGCTTCACAGGTTCTACCAGTTCTCCCCTCTTCTGTTTCTCCACGTCTTCGGGTTTAGCCTCAAGACGGTAACGGGTAATGAAACTGAGGTCCTCTACACTCTGCTGGTCATCGGAGAACTCAGTGTAACTGTCTGCAAAGAAGCCGACTCTCGGGTCAAACATACGTGGCTGCATCGGAGTCTCTGGAAGGAGCACAAAGGATGTGTTCATCTGGAGAGTCACCAAGCCGGTTTGAGCGCCCGCCGGAAGATATGACGATGAGCCATTGCCACTCTGCGAACTGTAGCTGTAAGTCTTGGTAACAGTTACCTCTGTATTGATAGGATAGGTGCGTATGCTGCTGATGAAGGTAGCATCTTTCTTCAACGAACCGAGTCCCATTGAACGCTTGCCGCCGGGAGTAAACGAGAAAATCTGGGTGTCATCCTCGAAAAGGGAGCTTACCTTGACTCTGGTATTGCCCGCACTCGCGTCCTTTTCCGGCTTGAATGAGGCTATTATCGGGTTCTCGGAACTTACCTCAACGGCCTTGCTGATAGCCTGGTCCTCGTCTGATTTGATGGTGAGAACATCAGCGCGAAGGAGAAGATTGCCATTTATCGCCTTCTCCCAATACACCATAGACTCATTGATTTCCTCTCCACCGTATTCCGATGCGCCAGGGGTGTTGGTCACATATCTGGTGACTGCAAGTATGCGGCGGCCCAGAAGGCTGTCGGGAATTTCGAAATACCAGTCCTTATCCTGCTGGCTTACAGCGAAGAGACCACGGCTGAATTCAAGGACAGGAGCCGTCTTCGTAGTATCAGTCTCGGCTTTTTTCTGGTTCTTCTGGGCTCCGGCAAGTGGAGCATAAATAGAAGTGATGCAGACAAGCAGCATCGTTGCTATGAGGGTCAATGATTTTCTATTCATACTGAAACTGAATTAACATACAAATATAGTTAGATTTTGCTTATCTTTGTTCAAAACCTAGTCCTTTTATGAAGAATAGCCTTGACGTTTTGCTCTTTATGGCCTTTGCAGTATCCACTCACGCCCAAGGGAACAAGAGTATCAACCCAACATACCGATACCACAATACCAGGGTGGTAGCGAAGGTGCCGGAAAAGGCAGCGGCAGGGCAATACGAGCTGAACGCAGAACTATTGGGTTACAAGACTTTTACCAAGGCTTACGATATCAACCGGGCTCCTGGCTGGGACCTGGATTTGGGTGCCACGGGTTATGGCGAGCAGGAACTTTATGGGGCGGACCATTCTATTCGGCTTCTCATTCCATTTTGGCAGGCTCAACGCCAACAAGACCCCAGCGGTTTCGAATTAAAAGAAGAAAATGGATTACTAACCTATAATCATTATTATGACAAACAAAAGAAAACTGGCGCTTATCGCCACCCTAGGATTGCTCATCGGAGCAAATCTCAACGCACAGGAGTCAATCTCCCTGTCAATGAGACGCACTGTCGTCTCTCCTGAAATCGGAAAGGATGCTATCACCTTCAGACTTAATGCCCCTCAGGCTCAGAAAGTCAACATTGCAGCATCCTGGCTTGGGCACGACCCATCAAAGGGAACAATGTCCAAGGATGAATCCGGAATATGGAGCATCACTCTCCCTCTTCCAAGTCCCGAACTGTACACCTACACGTTCATTGTGGATGGAGTAAGCACCCTCGACCCTTCAAATGTATTTGTATCAAGGGATGGCTCACGTTACTCAAACGGCTTGCTTATCAGCGGCGGTGTAGCTGACGAGTACAAAGAATCCGATAAGCCGGGAAACCTTGAGCATGCCTGGTACTATTCAGCTGAGAATGATATGACCAGACGTCTCTATGTTTACACCCCATTCGGATATGACAAGAAGGACACAAGCAAGAAATATCCTGTCCTCTATCTTCTCCACGGTGGCGGCGGTGACGAAGACGCTTGGTCAACACTCGGTCGTACCTGTCAGATAATGGACAATCTGATAGCAGCAGGCAAGGCTGAACCAATGCTTGTAGTAATGCCTAATGGCAATCCTTCACAGCATGCCGCACAGACCCTGATGATACCGGAAAAGACCATCAAGACAAAGTATAATAGCAATTTTGATAATTACACCTCGCTAACCAGCGACATCATTCCATTTATTGAGAAAAACTACAATGTAATAGCCGACCGCGAGCACAGGTCCGTTGCCGGACTCTCAATGGGTGGCGGCCAGTCATTCTATATCGCTTTCAGGAATGTTGATCTGTTCTCTTCTGTTGGAATTTTTTCATCAGGTCTCATAGGTTCTTCGGCAATCGGCGGCGCTCCTTTCAATGCAGAAGAGCAGATACCAGGTATGCTTTCAAAGCCTGCAGAATTCAACCGTTTCGATGTTATCTATCTCTCTTGCGGAGAACAGGATGGAAGAATAGACGGTATGAAGGATTTCAATGACACCCTCAGATCGAAGGGCTACAAAGGAGTAGTATGGGAGACTTTCGAGGGTGAACACGAATGGAAAGTCTGGCGTAGGAGCCTGAGCTCCTACGTCCAGAAAATCTTCAAATAGTGTTTGAACTGAATGGAGGATAGCCCGAATCGTCACGACTCAGGCTATCCCAAACGAATGATACTTACTAGCATGATAGTATCTTTCGCCTGAAACAATCTATTAAACAAACACTTTAGTTGTCAAAAATCATTTAATGGCAATTAGACCATAGGGACTGTTACAATGCCCTCGAGGCTGATGAAGATATTATCAACACCCTCGCCATTGCCTTCACCGCCATCCTTGTCACCCCTGCCAGTGATGATAATATTCCTGATGACAATCTTATCGGGATCCTCCTCAAGAAGAGTATCTACCCTACTGTCATCGACACTCATCACAGCTCTATCTGCGAATGCAGGAATAGCGTTGCTGATCTCAATCACCTCTCCGTCGATTACAACCTCACCCTTGAAAAGGAGGTCGAAAGATGAAGAGTTTGTACCAATAAGCTTGAGCTCAAGCTTAAGACCGCCACGAGTCTTAGGCAAAGTTGAAAGATCAACAGTGATATCACCGCCGAGCTGATAACCATTGGTAAGGACACCTTCACTGACAGTAGCGCTTACTACGTTCTGTGCCTCTGGCTGATTCAACTGATCCTCACCAACCTTTTCAGTCGAACACGATGCAGCGACAAGAGCTGCTGCCAGCAATAGGATAGTACCATACTTACGCATAATAACAATAATATTTGGTTTTACTTATTTCATTCCGGAACATCGGCGACACTACCGTCGAATTCCCAACGCAAAAATAAAAATACTTATTAAGACTGACAAAACAAAACAGTTATAGCTTTCACAAAGAGCATCAACTTTTCGATAAAAAAGTGAAAAAGTATTCAAAATTTCACAAAAATCACGAAAATGCCATTTTTATATAGTCCTCACCAAAGGCTTTCAGCTCTTTTACATCCTTAAAGCCTATGGACAGATAATAATCGTGAAGACGCGGCTTATCCTTGCTGACTATAAGCGTTACTTTCTTGTATCCCTGCGCCAAACCTCGGTCAATTCCATCTGTCAGCAGAACTTTTCCTATAGAATTTCCCCTGAAAGAAGGCAATATAGCCATTGAATCGAGATAGTATTCACCCGGCTCAGTTTCTATTTCCGTATCGGAGCCATCAAAGTCGAGGAGTCCGAAGGTTAGTTCCCGGGCCGCGATATAATTGTCACCGGGGTAAGAAATGAGACAGCCTATCGCTGTCTCCCCTATGAAGACAACTCTCGAATTGGCATACGAATAAAGCGTATCTGTGCGGCTGCAGACCTCTACCAATTTCCTATAGAATTCCTCATTCTCGGGCACGAGAAAAGAAAAATCATATATTCCTATTGCCGCCATTGTGCATCTCGCCACCAGCGGAGCATCCTCAATGCTTGCATTCCTTATGATAACATTAGCCATAAAGTCAATATCAAATAAAATCACTCATTCTCCATCAATAAGCCATCGTATCTGGCAATAACCCTGTCGCACCAGCTGTCGAAGTCAGGATCAGGCTTCTGAAGCTCAGGATGCTTCATAATATAGTCGATGGTCTTCCTGACACCCCGCTCATAACTGTATTCCGCTTTGAAATCAGGAGCGGCAAGTCTTCTTAGCTTCGAATTGTCAAATACAACAGTATTCGCCTTATCCCCCAGCAAACTACCCCTAAGGTCATATTCTTTACCAGCTTCAGCCAAAAAGTCAGAAGCTATATGCTTGATTTTCAGCTCCACTCCAAGAATCTTCGCCACCGTAGCATAAATATTGTCCCAGGTCAATGACTCATCAGAAGTGATATGGAAAGCCTCGCCTATCGCAGCACTGCAGCCCATCAAAGGCACAAAGCCCCTGGCGAAGTCACTATTGCGGGTCATCGTCCAAAGGGACTGGCCGTCTCCGTGAACAATGACCTCCTTTCCATCGAGCATACGCTGGAGAACCTGCCAGGACCCGTTCTTTCCGTGTATTCCGACAGGAACCGAACGGTCTCCATAAGTGTGGCTGGGGCGGACAATAGTCACAGGGAAAGCCTCCTCGCGCCACTTGCCAAATAAATATTCCTCACAAGCCTTCTTGTCGCGCGAATATTGCCAGAAAGGATTCTCGAGAGGAGTCTCTTCCGTAATACGGAAATCACGTACGGGCTTCTGATAAGCAGAAGCGGAACTGATGAAAATATATTGCCCGGTACGAGCGAAAAAAAGACGAAAGTCGCGCTCCACCTGCTCAGGTTTAAAGGCAATGAAATCGCAAACGCAATCAAAGTGAAGACCTTCGATGCCGCTGAGCACCGCCTGCTCATCATTGATGTCGGCAATGATGCAATGCACGTTATCTGGAAGCTCGCAAAGACGATTGCCCCTGTTGAGCAACCAAAGCTCCCAACTGTCATCCTTCGCAACAAGCTCAGTCACAGCTGAACTGATGGTTCCTGTGCCGCCGATGAATAGCGCCCTGCGCTTAGGTTTCATATCTTTGATTTCTGTATTCATATCTATCATTTCAGCTGATATCCAAACAAAAATTGACTTTGATATTAATGTCTGCCATATAACAAAATCAAACCTTTAAAGATAATGATTCTTTATTAGCAAAGTTCAACTGATTACACACAAACTATCGGCCAGAGCATCCTGTCCGTTTTTCCTGTATGCCTTTCATTTCAGAAAGCCCAGCATTGAGAAGTCAATTGAGCACAAATTGCAATATAGTAAAAAAAAGATGAACAAACAACTCTTGGCAACCCCAGCTTAGTGTGAGTATTGCCCCACAGCCATCATGTCGGTATTCGAAGCGATATGAGCACACGGCTTTACGGCAATTCTGGCGTGGACCCCGTTGCTGCCGCCATGCGCAGATTGATCCTAAAGCCAACTTAATTGATAAGGCACCACAAGCTCACAATACGAGGCTGGTCTCTTAAAACTGTGACGGCGCTGATTACCTTCCTCCCCAATAGAAGATGCTGCGCCTTCCTTTGTGGTTGTTTGCCTATACCGCCACCACCTTTCGCTTCTGGTCGTGGAGAATATCTGCCTGACACACAGCAAGTTAAGCATTTGTCTATAGGAAAAATTTCCCATAGATAAATGCTTATATCATTGACACTCAATGAGTTATCCCCCACGATCACCTTCTTCTCCGCCTCGACCATCAACAACAAAAAAAGCCCAGTCCTTCGACTGAGCTTCTCTGCGGTGCGGACGAGATTCGAACTCGCGCTGGAGCGCGAGTTTTCCACATCCACGTTACCCCCTGGCACTTCGTGCCATCCCCTCGGGGGACTGAGGTCGCGAGCCCGAATCTTCTTCTCCGCCTTGACCATCAGCAACAAAAAAAGCCCAGTCCTTCGACTGAGCTTCTCTGCGGTGCGGACGAGATTCGAACTCGCGACCTCCGGCGTGACAGGCCGGCATTCTAACCAACTGAACTACCGCACCAATTGGAAAGGATTGCAAAGGTAGGCTTATTTTTCCTATTTTCCAAATCTTTTGATTACTTTTTCAATATTTGTTTTCAATGAAACTGTTGATATATGCTCCCTACTGGCATTTTTGCTTTCCTGATTTGTCGGGGCATAAGAAGCGTGGGGTATAACAGCCTGATACTCAACAAGTTAAGCACTTGTCTATGGGGAAAATAGCCCATAGACAAACATCTAAATGTCTGATTATTAATAAGTTATCCTCCACGGCCACCCGGCAGGGATAATCTACCACAGCCACCAGGCAGGGATAATCTAACCACAGCCACCAGGCAGGGAAAACCATTCATAACAAGTCCCCTAAAGAAGCAAGCACTCATAAAGCCATACCTATTATATTGATAAGAATATTTAAGAAATGATTTTTTTAGTTAACTTTGCAACATTGAGTCTATAGAGACCGCTTACCTTTAAGATTAACAAATTCTATTAGGATATATGGTAAAAATTGATTTGGGAGGATGCAATTCCTTCGTAAATGATGCAGAGTACAAAGAGTATTTGAACAAGGCTCTTGACGCTTTCGACGTTCTCGACAGCGAAAATGGAGCAGGCAATGATTTCCTCGGCTGGAAGGTTCTTCCAAACGAGACACCGGAATCACTCATCTCTGCTTGCGAGGCAGTTCGTGACGACTGGAAGTCTATGGGTATTGACCTCGTAATAACAATAGGAATCGGAGGTTCATACCTCGGTGCACGTTGCACCATCGAGGCCCTCTCACACTCATTCATCCGACCTGAGGGCGTTCCTCAGGTAGTATTTGCAGGCAATAACCTTTCAGAGGAATACCTCTCGGAGCTTATGGACCTGGCACAGACAAGAAACACCGCTTGCATCGTCATCTCCAAATCAGGCACCACCACTGAGCCAGCAGTAGCATTCCGCATTGTCAAGGAATATCTTGACAAGACCTATGGCCAGGAGTCTTCAAGACGCATTGTCGCAGTTACAGACGCCAAGAAGGGTGCTCTCAAGACCCTCTCGACTCAGGAAGGATACCGCACTTTCATTGTCCCTGACAATGTCGGTGGCCGTTTCTCAGTTCTCACTCCGGTCGGTTTGCTTCCTATTGCAGTTGCCGGTTTTGACATTCGCGCACTTCTTAAGGGCGCCGCAGACGAGCGTGAGGAGCTCATCAAGAAGTCTGAGGACAATGCAGCCATCAAGTACGCTGCTATGAGGAACTTTCTCCACAGCGAAAAGAACAAGGCTATCGAGATTCTCGTCACCTACAATCCTAAGTTCGTTTACCTCGCAGAGTGGTGGAAACAGCTCTACGGAGAGTCAGAGGGCAAGGATTTCAAGGGCATCTTCCCAGCATCAGTGACCAATACAGCCGACCTCCACTCAATGGGTCAGTTCATCCAAGAGGGTTCACGCACTATGTTCGAGACCGTTGTGACCATTGAAAACGCCAACAGGACTATGGTCATCAACTTTGACGAGCAGAACCTCGACCAGCTTAACTTCCTCGCAGGCAAGAATGTAGAGCACTGCAACGCGATGGCACAGCTCGGAACCAAGCTCGCTCACATCGACGGCGGCGTTCCTCAGATGGAAGTAAAAATCGAGAGAATCAACGAGTACAATCTCGGAAGCCTCTTCTACTTCTTCGAGCTTTCTTGCGGTATCAGCGCTTATGTTCTCGGTGTCAATCCTTTCAACCAGCCAGGCGTAGAGGCTTACAAGAAGAATATGTTCGCTCTTCTCCACAAGCCAGGATACGAGGAGCAGACAGCAGCTATTCTCAAGAGACTCGGCGAGTAATATTTCGGAGCACACAAGGCCGAAAGGCCTGATACACAATATCCCGGGGCATAAACCCGGGATTTTTCCCTTTACACCAGTATGCATTCAAATATTGACATAAGGAAGACAGAAGTCGAGGACATCCCCCGCCTTGAGGAGATTTTCGCCGCCGCGAGAAACTATATGGCCGCCAATGGGAATCCGGGGCAATGGGACAGCTCCTATCCTGGCCGGCAACTGCTCGAAGATGATATCGCTGCTGGAGACAGCTATGTCTGCACCAGTGAGGGCAAAATCATTGCCAGCTTCGTCCTTCGGGAAGGCAATGACCCCACTTATGCCGTCATAGAGGGAGGGCAATGGCTCAGCGACCGCCCATATGCGACCATCCATAGAATCGCCTCCACCGGCGAGAAAGGCGGGATTTTCAATAGAGTGATGGAATTCGCCCTCGAAAAGCACGACTCTATCAGAATTGACACTCACGCTGACAATAAAGTAATGCAGAGGCTCGTTCTCAACTATGGCTTCATCCATTGCGGGACCATCAGATGTTGGAACGGGAGCGAGAGATTGGCCTACCAGTACGACAAATAAGCCTAAACCAGAAGCGGCATAACGCCTAAGGGGAAAGTCAGGATAATATTCTATTCAACCAATTATAAATCAATAAAATACGGCGTCGAAGAACAGGATAGTCCAGACTGTCTTCCGTATCTTCAATCTTATTGGTATTCATAGTGATTCCGGAGGTAAAGAGTATGGAATGGACCTTATGGGCCAGGAAGATCTTCTGATCGCCAAGCCGGTTCAAGAAGAGGTCGGTAAAGTCCTTGCTGCCGTAATAATCATAGCACAAATCGAGCATTGCCCCCGAGCTGTAATTAGCCAGATTCAAGGCATTATTCTCTGCCTCATTGCCACCGAGCATAATTATGAAATCCTTTCTGGCCTTGTGAACAGGCTCCAGCGAGCTTCCAATGGTGTCCAGATTGACCATCAGCGAAACACGGTCCGGAGTGATAACGACACCGGTTCTCGGATCGCGCAAACGGCCTTCAGCGATACTGGCATAGAGGGATTCAGCACCGGCATAGCTCAATTGCTTCGCATCCAATGCAGCGAAAATGATGTTGCAGGTGGACAATTGCCCCAGCGCCATCGAGCCGCGGTTCAGCCTCGCAAGCGCGAGAAGAGCAGCAACGCCCGAAGCATTGCTGTCCGCACCGGGATAAATATTGCCGTTTAGCACACCGATATTGTCATAATGTGCGGCAATGACAATGTATTTTCCACTTGGGTAAGATGATGGCGAAAAGCCCAGGATATTGCGGCCTATCTTGCCTTCGGCAATGAAAGAGCTGAAATGCTCCTGAGCGAGAGGCAGCAGCCCATATAAGCTGAACTGGCGGGCAATCCAGGCGCCTGCCTCGACAGCGCCTCTGCTGCCCGTAGCCCTTCCTTCACAAAAAGGGTCAGTCAGGAAGCCAACCTGACTGCGGAGCAAGTGCTCATTTACCGCCTGCGAGATCAGCCTCTCCCCATCTTTACCGGATGGAATGGCCTGTGCGCCGGCTGAAACAGTCAGAAACAGGCAGAAAAGCAGCGATATATATATCAATTTTTGATTCAATCCCAAGATTTAGGTGCAATTATTGATTATCTTTGCAAAATATGGGGCCAAAGTTAGCAATAAAAGGCCACATTCGGAAATCAGACTAAAAAATGAAGAGAATTCTCTTAGCCATATTATCCATTTTTTGCGCTATTCAAAGCCTAAGCGCACAATACGACAGGGATGTCTTCTACTTCAGGGGGAGGACGGCTCTCTCGGACGGGAAATATGCCCAGGCCATAGAGAATTTCAACATACTTGCCCAGTTGGACAGCTCGGACTACTGGACCTTCTTCTACAGAGGCATTGCCAAATACAACCTCGGGGACATACGCGGAGCACAGCAGGATTTCGACACTTCCGTACGCATAAATCCTGTCTTCACGAACGGATACCACTATAGAGCTATTACCGAAAGTCGCTTCGGGCGTTACGAGGAGGCCTTCAGGGACTTCGACAAGGCTCTGTCACTGAGGCCTGGCAATATAGGCCTATACTTCAGCCGCGGAGTGACCCATTTCCTCGCCCAGCAGTTCGATGAGGCCGTGAAGGATTTCGACAGATATATCAAGGTCGAACCTGAAGATCCGGCTGCCTTCCTCAACAGGGGCGCCTCTCATCTGTATCTGAAAGATACGCTCAAGGCCATAAACGACTACAACAGGGCCATTGAACTGGACCGTTTCGAGCCGGAAGGATACATAAGAAGAGGCAGGCTCTATGCGGATATGAAGGAATACGAACTCGCAATAGCCGACCTCGACCACGCAATACAGATAGACAGCACCAACACCTTCGCATACTTCAACCGTGCTCTAATGCACTATGACAGAATGAATTACAACGAAGCTATGCGGGACTTGAACCGGGTACTGAAAGATGAGCCGGGCAATGCGCTCACCCTCTACAACAGGAGCCTCATTAATGCCCAGGTAGGAAATTATGAGAAAGCCCTCGAAGATATGGACAGGGTCATCAATATCAATCCGCGCAATGTCCTTGCCTACTATAACCGCGCCTCCTTCTTCATAGAAATGGGGCGCTGGAGGGACGCGCTTGATGACTATGATACAGCCATTGAACTCTATCCGGATTTCGCCAAGGCCTACTTGAACCGCTCATACGTCAACAGTATGCTCGGAAGGAACAGGCAGTCGAAAGAGGATTACGAGACAGCACAAAAGAAGGTCAAGGACTACCGCGATGCCAACTCCCTCAATGAGGGCTCTTTCGCGGATACAACCAAGAAATACAGCTCCCTCATTGCCCTGGATGCGGATTTCGCGAAAAAGGACTTCGACGACGAACTGCTCCAGCACAGGGACATCGACATCAAGCTTAAGAAACTTTACAAGTTCAATCTGGCTTCGAGCCGCGACCAGGGCGCTTCCATCCTGAAAAACAGGTATGAGAACAATCTGATTGAGCGTTTCATTGGCAATTCCCCGGTGCCAGTCACGATTTCGAACACCAACCGTGATGACATCATTGCCCTCGACGGAGACATTGAAAATGCCCTTTACGGAGACAGCAGTTCCGGAGCCGGAACTGTCGTGATGAGTCCTTCACAAAAAAACTTCATCAAGGGCTTGTATGCCCTCTACAGGAAGCAATACAATGCCGCTCTTGATGCATTTGACAATGCCGCTGATATTGGAGAGGAAGACCTGGCCATTGACAGTTATGCCGAATACTACAGAGCCTTCTACCTGATGAACAGAGGAGTACTCCGCGCGGAGATGATTGACTTCATCGCCTCTATCCAGAGCAATGTCCAGACCCTGACTATGGATGACCAGGGCAGCACAAGAGCCCGTGTAAACGACAGGGCTACTTATACTTACGACTATTCCGAAGCCATAGCAGACCTGGAGGAGGCAGCTCAGATCGTTCCGGATATTCCGTATGTTCACTACAATCTCGGAAACCTCCACACCCTGTCCTCACAGCTGATTACAGCCATTGAGGACTACGACAGGGCCATCACGCTCTACCCTTATATGGGAGATGCATATTTCAACAGAGGCTTGGTGCTTATCTACTTGAAAGACAAGGAGAAGGGCTGCATAGACCTATCTCGCGCCGGCGAGCTCGGCGTCTCGGACGCCTACAGTGTAATCTCAAAATACTGCGAGGATGAGAAATAGTGTCAAGTTCATGAGCCTGTCCAGCGGCAGCTGCGGAAACTGCTACTTCATCTCCCTGGAAGAAGATGGAGTCCACAGCGCCGGCATCATCATAGATGCCGGGGTCAGTCCCAGACATATGAAGAAAGAACTGGCAGCCAAGGGCTACGGAATGGACGATATCGACGCTGTCCTTGTCACCCATACCCATATGGACCACGTAAAGGGTCTGGGCTCACTCTGCAAGCATTACAGCGTCCCCGTATTCACATCCGACAGAATACACTCTGAACTGGCTTCATATTACCTCACCCGTGATTGGGTCCCTGCCTGCAAGAGAGTGTTGGAAAAGGGTATTTGGAATCAGGTCGTGCCCGGCAAGGTGCAGGCCCGTCATTTCCCGGTACCTCACGATGCCAGGCCTGAAACTGTAGGCTACGGTCTTGTTATCGGGACACATAAGTTCGTGATAATGACCGACATAGGACGGATGACCGAAGAAGCTCTGGCCTTCGCATCCTATGCTGATACCGTCGTTATTGAATCCAACTATGACAAGGAAATGCTCCTAAAAGGACCCTACCCGTATGATTTGAAGGCACGTGTCTGCGGAGGCCACGGTCACTTGAGCAATAAAGAATGCGCTGAAGCCATTTCACGCTTCTGGCACGTTGGACTCAGAGATATATTCCTCTGTCACAGAAGCGACAACAACAATACCCGCCAACTGGCTTACGACTGTTCAAGGCAGGGCTTGGAAAGCATAGGATTCACAGCTTCCGAACCAGGCTCAGCCGTCTTTACCAAGACCGACGGGGAAGGCAAGGAACATATTGTGAAACTTCACGTCCTGCCTAGACGCGAAACCTCCACCCTATTCCTTCTTTAGCACTTTATGAAAGATTTTTGGAAAATGATCAAGCGCTATGTAGCGCCTTACAGAAAATATCTTGGAGAATCTGTCCTGATGAACGTGCTTTCAGCAGTGTTCAATATCTTCTCGTTCACTCTCATCATCCCAATCCTGAAGATATTGTTCAATCTCGACAGCTCCATTTACAGTTTCATAGCCTGGAACGACGCTTCCGCATCCTTCAAGGACAAGGTCCTCAACAACCTCTATTGGTTTGTCAGTCAGAGCATTATCGATTTAGGGGCTGGCACTGTGCTGCTCATACTCTGTCTCATTCTTTCGTTTATGACCCTGTTGAAAACCGCCTGCTATTTCGGTTCTTCAGCCGTAATGATACCTCTCAGGACAGGAATAGTCAAGGACTTGAGAATGCAGGTATATGACAAGGTCCTCACCCTCCCTCTCGGTTTCTTCTCTCAGGAAAAGAAGGGAGACATTATTGCTCGTATCAGCGGAGACGTTTCCGAGGTGGAAAACTCCATCACCAGCACACTGGATATGCTCATCAAGAATCCGATACTTATCGTATTCTATTTCGGCACCCTGATTTTCATTTCCTGGCAGTTGACCCTCTTCACCATACTCTTCGCCCCGATTATGCTCTGGATTATGGGAAGAATAGGGCGCAGGCTAAAGGAGCGCTCACTTGAAGCCCAGGCTCTCTGGAGCGACACAATGAGTCAGGTCGAGGAAACCCTCGGAGGTCTGCGTGTCATCAAGGCCTTCCTCGCAGAGAAAAAGATGAGCGAGCGTTTTGACCGGGTAACCGGCAGGATGAGGGACAAGAACATCAAGGTCGCCACCCGCCAGGCTCTGGCGCACCCGGTAAGCGAATTCCTCGGAACAATGATGATAGCCATAGTGCTCTGGTTCGGAGGCATACTGATACTCAACGAGCACGCTCCCATCGATGCGCCTACCTTCATCTACTATCTGGTGATACTCTACAGCGTTATCCAGCCTATCAAGGACCTCTCCAAGGCCGCCTACGGCATACCTAAGGGTATGGCATCTATGGAGAGAATCAACAGAATCCTCGAAACAGAGAACAATATAAAGGAATGCGCTGAACCAGAGCCACTTGACAGTTTCAACGACTGCATCGAGTTCAAGGACGTCAGCTTCCACTACGAGGACGGCTGCAAGACCGTTGTCGACAATGTCAATCTGAAAATTCACAAAGGCCAGACCATAGCGATTGTAGGCGCTTCCGGTGCCGGAAAATCCACCCTCGTCGACCTTATCCCGCGCTTCTTCGACGTCAATGAAGGCAGCATCACCATCGATGGCAAGGACATCAGGGAAGTCAGCATCCACGACCTCCGCAGCCTTATGGGCAATGTCAACCAGGACCCTATCCTCTTCAATGACAGCATCTTCAACAATATTGCCTTCGGAGTGGAGAATGCCACGATGGAGCAGGTCATAGAAGCTGCAAAAATCGCGAACGCACACGAGTTCATCGTCGAAAAGGAGGAGGGCTACGACACCAATATCGGAGACCGCGGCGTGAAGCTTTCCGGAGGTCAAAGGCAGCGCATCAGTATTGCCAGGGCAATACTCAAGAATCCGCCTATCCTCATCCTCGATGAGGCTACGGCGGCATTGGACACCGAATCCGAGCGCATCGTGCAGGAGGCCCTCGAAAGGCTGATGTCATCCCGCACAACCATTGCCATTGCCCACCGACTTTCAACCATCAGGAACGCAGATGAGATTATCGTGATGGACGAGGGCCGCATCGTGGAGAGAGGCAAGCACGCCGAGCTCATTGCGAAAAACGGATATTACAAGAAACTGAATGATATGCAGTCACTTGCATAATTACGCAATTACCTAATTATTAAGAACTTATGAGGAAAAATAAAAGATTGTTACAGAAATTGCTCCTGCTGCTTTACCTGGGAGCTTTGATATATTTGTGTTTTGGCAGATTCGACAACCTGCCAAGTGTGAGTCGTACCATACTTGGCATTCCAACAGACAAACTGGTGCACTTCGCAATGTTCTTCCCTCTGTCCATGCTGATTTACTGGTCCTTCAACTGGAAAACCGACAAGCCTTGGAAGAGCATACTGCTCTGCCTCGGATTACTTCTGCTCGGTCTGTGCATAGGCGCATTGACAGAATTGGGACAAGGACTTACCAACTACCGCAGCAGAGACAATATGGACTTTCTGGCGGATATGATTTCTGTAAGCATATCATCATTCCTTGTCTTCATACTTGAACTCATAAAGCATCACAGGCAATGCCGACAGGAATAATCAGGCTTTTCATCGTATGCTTCCTGCTATTGATGACAGCGGGAACGGGACACGCCCAGAATCTCAAGAAGGATTTTCCGGGCGTTATCGACTCGCTCCGTCTAAGGCTTAAGGAGAGAACGACAGTCAGCACAGACTTGAAACTGGAAAGCGTGATAAAAAGGGGATCAAAACTTGATTTCCGTTTCAGTCAGGAACTCAGTGACTTCAACTGGAATGAACGGGACCTGGAATGGTTCAGGCAGGAGATAGATAGTCTCATCCCTGAAGATTACAGAGGCCAAAGTGTAGGCGATATTTTCGCCAAAAACGTGAATATCAAGACTTTGGTCACTCCTGAACTGCACAACTCAGGAGTGCCTGCAGACTATAAATACAGGACCGCGGACCCCCGGGGCAGGACACGCCCTCTCGTTGCCAGAATCGGTGCCGAGAAATATAACAAAGGTCTCAGCGGCAGATACATTGCCCTATGGCAGAGTCACGGCCGTTACTACGAAGAAAGTACAGACAGGTGGGAATGGCAGCGCGCTCCCCTGCACCGCACGGTCGAAGACATATACACGCAAAGCTATGTACTCCCCTTCCTCATCCCTATGCTTGAGAACGCAGGCGCTTATGTATTGACACCGAGGGAAAGGGATGTTCAGAGCAATGAAGTCATCATTGACAATGACCCTTCGTTTGACGGGCATCGTGAGCATCCTCTGCGGCGCGCCGGCCTCTACTCTGAGAGAGGAAGATGGTCGGACGGAGGCACAGGCTTCGCAGACGCAAAAAAATCCTATACCCTGAATGACAATCCTTTCCGTATGGGAACGGTAAGGAAAACAGAAGCCGTCACGGAGGAAAAGGGACATAAATCCGAAGCCATATGGACTTTCGAAGTGCCGGAAAGCGGCGATTATGCGGTATATATCTCCTACAAAAGTCTGGAAAACAGTTGCGAAAGCGTACACTATGCAGTCACCCATTCCAATGGCAAGAGTGAATACCTTGTAAATCAGAAGCTTGGAGGCGGAACCTGGATATATCTGGGAACGCATCATTTCAATCGTAACTCCAAGGGTTCTGTGAGACTCGACAATATTGCCCCCGAGAATCAGAAAGGAAGTATTATTACTGCTGACGGAGTAAAAATCGGGGGCGGTATGGGAAAGATAGCGCGTGGGCCAAAGGATGCGGACCCTTCAAGCTACAGAACTTCTGGCCTGCCCTGCTACCTCGAAGGGGCGCTCTATTGGGAGCAGTTTGCAGGTGTTGACAGCACAGTTACACGTAATTGGGAGGGCGACTACACTCAGGATTATGCCAGCAGAGGAGCCTGGGTGAGCCAGCTTACAGGAGGCTCTTCTGTCAATCCTAAATACGAGGGCGAAGGTAAAAGGATACCTGTCGATCTTTCGCTCGGCTTTCACAGCGATGCGGGCTATACACCGAATGACAGCATTGTGGGAACCCTCTCCATCTATACCCTTATGGCTGACGGGAAGGACAAACTGCCTGACGGGAGGAGCAGACAGCTCGGGCGTCATCTGGCAGGAGTAGTTCAGGACCAGGTAGTTGCGGACCTACGCGAAGACTTTGACCCTCAATGGAGCCGCCGCTTCCTCTGGAACAGAAACTACAGCGAATCCAGAACGACCTCAGTTCCGGGCATGCTGCTCGAACTGCTTTCTCACCAGAATTTTGCCGACCAGAAATACGGGCTAGACCCTGCCTTCAGGTTTGTGGCCTGCAGGGCAGTCTATAAAGGCATACTGAAGTTTCTCAGCGATGAATACGGACAGCCATATGCAGTCCAACCGCTTCCTGTAAATTCAGTATCAGCTATATTGTGTGACTCCGGGGATGTAAAAATCTCTTGGAAGGAAACCAGAGACAACAAAGAACCGACAGCTGCGCCTAAACGCTTCTATCTGCAAACTCGCGTAGGTGACGGTGAATTCAGCGAAGGCAAACTGGTGGATTTCAGAAGGGACGGAGACTGGTACTACACTACGGTAGGTATAGATGAGGGCGAACTCTACAGTTTCAGGATAGTGGCTGAGAACGAGGGTGGTCTTAGTTTCCCATCTGAAAGCATATGTGCGGGAAGGCTCGGCCATTCCAAAGCCAAAGTGTTGGTAGTGAATAACTTCGATAGAGTATCCGCGCCCACCTGGATTGACAGTCCCGACTATGCCGGCTTCGACGCCTCGACAGATGCCGGGGTCCCATACATAAGGGATTTCAATTTCATCGGTGACAATTACGAATTCAGAAGGAGCAAGGAATATGTGGATGATGACGAGTCGGGCTTCGGTGCCAGCTACACTGACGAGGCCGGCAGTATCATTCCAGGCAATACCTTTGATTTCATCAGCATACACGCAGAGGCCCTGATGAAATCGGGTTACAGCATCTGCTCGGCTTCGCGTGATGCTTACACCAGCGGAGGAGACTGTGGCTGCGATGCCATAGACCTGATTTGCGGCAAGCAGGTGACGACAAAAATCGGTGCGGGCAATGTCCCTGCACGCTATGAAGTATTCCCGAAAGACTTGCAGCAGGCTATCAGGACGAGCACCGCAAGCGGAAAGGGTATAATCGTCTCCGGAGAATATATTGCCACAGATGTCTGGGATCAGATTTATCCTATGGTCAAGGACAGCCTCAAAATGGAAGAGGATATGGACTTTGTAAAGGAAGTTCTTGGCTACGAATGGGTTACAAACAGAGGCAGTCGAAAAGGCAGCTGCATTGGGCTGGCGAACGGCAGAATTGACCTGAGCGGACTTGGAGAGCTTGATTTCAACACTGGCTCCGATGCTGGCATATACAGGGTCGAAACCCCGGACGGAATCAAGCCTTCTGACTCCAAAGGAATATCTATACTTAGATATGGAAGAGAGGGTATCTCCGCAGCAACAGCCTGTGACAAAGGTACTTACAAAACCGTATGTTTCGGATTCCCGCTCGAAACGCTCACGGACAGAAAAAAACTTGAAGCTGTTATCAGCCAAAGTATGAAATTCTTAATACCTGAATAAGTATGACCGAAAGAGAGAAACAGATTATCGGACTGGTTCACAGGGAAGTAAAGCCCGCTTTGGGCTGCACGGAACCGATTGCAGTCGCCCTCGCAGTAGCAAAGGCCGTGGAGATTTTGATAGAAAGCGAGCCTTTCGACAGGATGACTCACGAGCTTCAGATAAAGGCTGCTGTCAGCGGCAACATACTCAAGAACGGAATGGGCGTAGGAGTTCCGGGGACAGGTATGCTCGGCTTGCATATTGCAGCAGCGCTTGGAGCTGTCTGCGGCAAATCGGAATACGGTCTCGAGGTGCTTCACGACCTCAGCGAAGCATCCATTGCGAGAGCCAAGGAGATACTCCCCTCAGTCAGCATCACCTTGGCTGACACTGAGTTAAAGCTTTATGTAGAAGCTGAGGTCTGCGCGAACGGTCGTTCAGCGACAGCAATCATCGAGAATGTACACGACCATATTGTCAAGACGCTTCTCGATGGCCATATACTCTCACAGGACAGCAAAGATGGCGGAAACGATGAAGATGAGGGTGACTACGGGATCAGCGTCCGCGAGATTATCGATTTCGCCAACACTGTGGATATCAAGGACATAGACTTCATACTCGCAGACAGGGAGATGAACGGCAGGCTCGCCGAGGAAGGAATGAACGGCAACTACGGCCTCTGCGTCGGACAGACGATTATGAAGGACAATGAGGGCAATTTCGGAAAGAGCTTCCTCACCTACGCTATGGCAATGACAGCAGCTGCCTCCGATGCGAGAATGGCAGGCTGCACCCTGCCGGCAATGTCAAATTCGGGCAGCGGCAATCAGGGCATCACCGTCAGTATGCCAGTCATCGCATATGCGAAGCACTACGGTGTCAGCGACGAGAAGCTCGCAAGGGCACTGATACTCGCAAACCTTATTGCCATACATATAAAGACCGGCCTGGGCAAGCTCTCGGCCCTTTGCGGCTGCGTTGTGGCATCGACCGGAGCTGCGAGCGGCATCACCTGGCTCAAGGGCGGTGACTACGGGCAGATTTGCGCCACTATCAAGAATATGATAGGCAATATCACCGGAATGGTCTGCGACGGCGCCAAGGTCGGCTGCGCAATGAAAGTCGCTTCTGGGGTCTATACCGCCATCCAATCCTCAATGATGGCCATCGACAGCCATTGCGTAAGCGAACACGACGGCATAATCGACAAGGACATTGAAAAAACCATTGCCAATCTCGGGAAGGTCGGTTCAATCGGAATGAAGAGCACTGACGACATCATTCTCGACATTATGGTATGCAAATAACTAACACACAACCAAATACACTATGAAACAGCACATTTTCGGCATCATTTGCCTTGGCGTTCTTGCAGCAGGATGCGCCAAGACCCCGGTTCAGCCGGAGTTGGGAGCAAGAAAGGTTGAAATCATCACCGTTGACAAGCTCCAGTTCAAGGACCTCAACAAGAACGGCTCGCTCGACAAATACGAAGATTGGCGTCTCCCGATTGAGGAGCGTATCGCAGACCTCGTGAGCCTGATGACACTCGAAGAGAAAGCCGGTCTTATGTTCCACCCGAACATTGCCGTAAACGAAAGCGGTGAAATCAAATACGATTTCACAGCAGAAGAGAAGGAAATGCTCGCAAAGGCTGAGGAGGAAGGCTATGCAGGACCAATCGGCCCAGGAGGACAGAACGCCGGGGCAATGGCCTTGGGCCAGATGCGCAGGACCGCGACAGCAAAGAGCTACATCGAGGAGAAAGGCTTCCGCTGCATCCTCAACAATGGAGTCGCCGCTCCTTCACTTTTTGCCAAATGGTCCAATGGTATGCAGGAAATCGCTGAAGCCTCAAGACTCGGAATACCTATTGTTTTCTCATCAGACCCGCGTCACTCTGCGAAGCTCGGCGGCCACGTCAGCGGAACCCAGTACTTCTCGCACGTAACCAACGGTGAAGGTCAGGTCGGCATTACCGCAGGAAGGGATGCAGAGATGATGAAAGCCTTCGGTGAAGTGATGGCAGAAGAGTACAGAGCAGTCGGTCTGCATATGTTCCTTGGCCCGCAGATTGATGTGATGACCGAACCGAGATGGAGCAGGAATATGGGTTGCTTCTCAGAAGATGCCGATCTCACTGCTGAAATGACCGAAGCATTGATAGATGGTGCACAAGGCGAGAATGTCGGACCGGACAAGATACTCGTTCACCTCAAGCACTGGCCGGGTTCGGGCCCTCACGATGATGGTCAGGGCAATTGGCTCGTTTATCCATCGGACAACCAGGAATACCACTACAAGCCTTGGAGAGCAGGAATCAAGAAGGGTGCTCTCGCCGCAATGGGCTATTACAGTGGAACTTACTACGATACTCTCAACGTGAACTACTCATACCACCTTTCCACTGAAGTTCTGAAAGAGGAGCTTGGATTCCAGGGAGCCATCTGCACCGACTGGGGTGTAGCCACCAGAGGTCCGCTCAATCCACGCCTCCAGGGTACTACCAGCGTAAAGGATAACTACTGTATGATCTTCAATGCCGGAGTTGACCAGATAGGAAGCGAAACACATCCAGAATACGTGGTTGAACTCGTAAATGAGGGCAGACTTCCTGAAGAAAGAGTGAATGATGCAGTCAGCAGAATCCTCCTTTGGCATTTCAAGCTCGGACTCTTCGAGAATCCTTATGTTGACCCTGAAAAGGCAGATGCTATCCTCCAATCGGAAAAGAACGAAGCTATAGGAATGCAGTGCCAGCTTGAGTCCAATGTCCTTCTTACAAACAACGGTGTACTTCCTGCAAAAGAAGGTATCAAGCTCTATGTCAATGGAATAGCTACAGATGTAGCAGCTGAATACGCAGAGCTTGTAGAAAAGCCTGAGGATGCAGACCTTATCATCTACCGTACCACTACATCTGCGGACAGAGGCAGAGGCTTCGGTTTCGGGGCTGCTTCGGAGGTAAATATTGACTTCCCGGAGAGCAAACTTGAGGTACTCAAATCATTGGTAGCAAGCGGCAAACCAGTAGTAGCAGATCTTAACCCAACAGGTTCGAGCTGCGTGATTACAGAAGAACTTAAGAATCTTCCTGCAGCCATACTTCTTTCATTCGACCCTACGGACAAGGCAGTTATGGAGATAATCTTCGGCAAGTTCAACCCTGTTGGCAAGCTTCCGTTTGAGATTCCATCTTCAATGGACGCTGTAAGGGCTCAGTTGGAGGATAAGCCTTGCGACTCGGTTAACCCTTCATTCCCATTCGGATTCGGGCTCAGTTATTAATATGAGCCCGTGGGGTGAGGCCCCAGTGGGGCGTCTGGCCGAGAGTGGTCGCCGTGGGGCCTTACTCGTTGATATTCAATGTTTTAAGCAAGTCTCTATGGGTAATTTTCCCCATAGAGACTTGCTTAATTTACTGTGATTCAGGCAGTTATCCCCCACAGACACTATCCCACTTCGGGGTGCCGCAAAGCACATTCTGACCGAATGAATTCTTAACGGGTTGATGCATACCACAAAGTGCGTAGTTTCCTATACGCCTTATATTCAATAAAATAAAGGTCTATAGGCATTTTTGCTTATAGACCTTTGCTTTAAATGATATTTGTCAGGAAGTAGACTCCACTGTTACCGTTACCGGCTCTTACTTGATATCGATAAGTTCGTAGCTGTGTGGCTTTAAAAGAACAGGAATCTTTCTGTCGCCGACAACGACCTTTACTGAAACAGGTTCATCAAGGAAGGATTCTACAATTACCTTATCATTGTCATACACGAAGAGAGAAACTTTTGCAGGGCCCTCAAGTCTTGCCTTAAGGTCACGGCCAAGAACTGTTCTGATTTGGTTGAGCGCTCCTTCAGGGAAGTGGTACAAATCAGAATAATCATCAGGAACTGTAAGAACATAAATATTGCCCTTGGAATATTTTCCTCTGTGAAGAATCGGCCAGCCTGAGGTACCTCCTGTAAGAGGATTGCCTGCGGAAACAATCTCCCAGGTGTCATTGGTGTAGTATCCAATCTGGTTGATAAGGATGTCCTTGTCGGATTTGCCATAGCGTCCGAAGTCATTGACAAGAGCCTTACCGTCAATGGTCAGTTCTGCAAACTGTGCAATCTTGTCAGGTATCGCTTCAAGGAGGCCCGAAGTAATGACGACGTCTCCACCTCTGCGAAGCTGAGCATCAATCTTCTTAACAAGATCAGGGTCGCTCTTGGCTTGTTCTGTCAGAAGGACCACCTTTTGGTCAGTCGGAAACTCGGAAACCATATCCATAGGGAGACCTATCATTCCAAGATAGTTCTGCAGAAAATCATCACCCTGTGTGTGATAACATTTATATGATTTGATTCCAAGAGGATTTCCAAGCTGAGATACCACCTTGTCCGTCTTTTCCAGAGTATAGCCGGCAATTCCCGCTAAAGTGGTAGGAGTAACATCCTTCTTGAAAGGAACCATCATCTCGTCCCAATCAAAGCTGGTACCTGTGCCCTGCCAAGGAGCCTTCCACTCAGGTTTGATGGTATTGGTTGCAAGTGAACTCCACTCAAACAATGCGATTTCCGGAGCTTTGGCAAACATTGTAAGCCAGAGCTGCTCTGCATAGCGGTCAGCACTCATGTTGATACCACCGGCATCAACCCAACCACCTCCGTTACGTCCATTGCTGATTCTCTGGAAGTAGTTAATTATGTTGTAGCTCTCGTAATTCTGCAGATGCTGTGCACCGGCCGGGTCCCTGGTCTCAGTTCCGCTCCACACACCATCAAAAATCTTCGGGCCATCCTCAAGATTGAAACCGAGTCCCTGGAAATCATCATACCAGTTAGGATATTTAATGATCACTTCACATTTAGGATTAACCTTATGAGCAGGTCCTACAATGAGGTTTCTTCCGGCTTCATTCATCTGTTTAAGACGGAATTCAGTCCAACTCATATCTCCTTTTGCTTCAATGCAAAGGTCGCATTTGCAGTCAGTGAAGAAGAAGTCATCCAATATGATTCGGTCAAAGTTCCTTGCTGTATACTCTATTACCTCCTGCGCCTTCTTTCTGTATTCAGGGTTGGAATAACAATATGTCTCAAAGTTATTCCATTCCATGAGAGTATATGTAATTCCTCCACAGATCTCTACGCCACGGTCCTTGAAGAACTTCTTTACCTTGTCAAGTGTTTTTTGAGGTACAATCAGAGTATCCCTGTGCGTCTCAAGATATACACGGTCCACCTTCATTTGGGATGAAATGGAATTCCAGGTAGATTCGAGATATTCCGAATCAGCCATTTTTGCTACCTCATAGTAACGGACATAAATCGCTACTTTGAAGCTCTTGTAGTTTCCTGCTAAGAGCATTGACGGCAAGAGTACCAGAATCAATGCCAGGGTCAGTTTTAATTTTTTCATGAATCCTGAATATTTGTGCGTATTAATAGGTAAACAGGGTTGTCACTGTTCTGACTCAAAAGCCTTCTTATATACTGGCAAGAGCAATTTCCAGAAAAGGACAGCATTAAGCACGAGAAGAAGCGCGAAAGAAATTCGTGCAGCAAGCTCAGGAATGATAAGGCTGATTCCATTCATATCACCGCCACCGAACAAGCTGTAAAGGACTGAAAGATAAAGAGGGTCAATCAGCAGCATTGCAATACTCACATAATACATACAGGACTTGAAAATCTTCGACTCGGACTTGCATATATGCTTGCTGAGCGGAATCAAAGCCCACCCAACGATAAGGGTAGCCAATGCTCCTACCAAGCAGAACACGCCGATTTGAGTATCAGACATCAGCTCAGACATCACCTCTATCTGCATACCTATGCCCATAAATCTGACATTCTTAAATACACCGATGCAAAGGGCATAGATCATATGTGCCCCTTCGTGTACAAGGAAATATGCGACAATTGCGGCTAGAATACCGAGATATTGTCTTATGGTTTTTGTATTTTTCATATTAAATGGGATTAATAAATCCTACAAACCTCAGTGAGTATGCTTTCTTGGGCCATATGGTTGGGGTTGGTGCCGGGTTCACCCTGTGGAATCGGCTGTCCCATTTCGGCGAAGAGTTCAATCCAGAAATCAGGGAAGCTGCCGTCTGCGCCTTTGAAATTCATCGGAGCGGCATCAAAAAGAGCCTCGCCATCATTGTCAATAAAAGAATACCACACCAGCTCGGAGCAATAAATCGCTTCGCTCATTTCGGACTCACTGCCAACAACGAAGACCAAATCCCCGTTTTTGGGTGCGGGAAACGAGCAAGACACCGAAGTCAACAGTGAAAGCATAATCAGTAAATTCTCCATTTTCTTATCAGTTTCAATCCGCCGACCGGAATCAGAGGAACGAGTATATTGAGCAGCTTCGCATAAAAGCCCGGAGTCACACAGGAACGCTTTCTGAACATTGCCCTAAGTCCCTTTCGTGCAAGTCTTTCCGTTGTCATAATGAAACCGAGAGTCAAGCCGAGCTTGCGGACAAAAGGGCTGAGATTGTACAATGATGTTGCCACCGCTCCGGGGCGGACGCAGGTCACTGAGACATTTCTGGCCTTGAGTTCTACGTGCAATGATCTCGAAATCCCTTTCAGATAAGCCTTGGTGGAACAATATATACCTATACGCTGTACAGGGAAAGAAGAAGTGACCGAGCCCATATTCAGTACATACCCGCCTCCAGCCGCTTCCATATCCTTGGCAAAACGGTAAATCAGCATAGTAGGAGTATATACGTGCAGGAGCATTATCGTGGAGTTGTATGCCTCGCTGTCGTCCAGAAAATCGCAATTGTGATAAACTCCGGCATTATTGACAAGCACTTCCACATCCAGCCCCTGTTCGCGGCAATACGAATGGAGTTCTCCGGCTGCTTCGACCCTGGCAAGATTCATCACCCGCGCCCGCAGCTGCCGGCCCGGAAACTCAGCCGAAAGCTCATCTGCAACTTGGAGCGCTGCTTCGTCATTGCTCGCAATGAGGATGTTATACCCCATTGCTGCCAATTGGCGGGTATACTCGAGGCCGATACCGGAATTGCCCCCGGTCACAATTGCATAAGCGTCCTGGCGCATCATTCAACGGTGATTACTGTTCTCAAATATCTTGTCAATGAAGGAGTTCCATCATCGATTGCCTGAAGGACAAGGTGGATGGTGTCACCGCTCTTCGCATCCTCCGGAACCTTGAAAGTGGTCTTCGCAGTCTCAGGACTGTCAACGGAGAGGGTCTGCTCATTGGTCAGCACATAGCTGCCGACCGGGAAGTACCACCACTTGAGCTGAACCCGGTCGCCGTCAGGATCCGAGCATCTTGCCTTTATGGCAATGCTCTCTCCTGCCCTGGCCTTAAGCTCCATAGGGCCTTCAAGCACAGGATAATGGTTTGCATCTTTGTATTCCGGAGTCACGGACCACCTCATTCTTGCACTCTCAGAAAGATTCCTTTCACCGTACATATCAGGGAAGCTATGGTCCTCCTCAACCGGGCCACGCTTCAATAAGGCAGGAAGATTTGAAATGGAAGTCCTGGTACCATTCATAATGGCCCTGAGATCAGTCATCAAATATGCTGGATGACCGGACTGAGGCTCACCCTTTCTAATATCCCACCTGCCTGACCATCCTCCCCAAGTAGGATCTTCCCAAGCACGTAAACCATTGTCAATCAATTGATAGAAGCATCCGCTATCGCCGTCGCTATACAAAGTGCCTTCAGGCTGTATCTCACACCAGACTACATAGCCCTCCTTTATCATCTCCTCCCTTGTCTTGCCTTTCGAAGGGCCGGGGAAGTCTGTGAGGTCGCCCGGGACCATCTGTTTTCCGTCACCCCAGCATCTCACGAGCCCGCCAAGCGGACCTGTTCTCATCCACTCTGCCGTCCATTCCGGCGAGGTCAGATAGTTCCACTTGCTGTTGTCGTATCTGCCCATACTGCCTCCAAGGTTCTGAACATAGATGTCAGGCCACTCAAGGGCAATGTAGCTGTTATAGACGTTGTCCTGGTCACCCGAAAGACAAAGTATCACTTTCCTGTTGATTTTTTCGAGCAAGGCATCCCATTCATCAGTGCCGCGATAATCTTCGGCAATGGAACGGAGAGCTGCCGCAATGCTCGAGCAGCCTCCCCAGGCTTGAATGAAGAGAGGTTCCGGTCCATCATCGAGTATATTCTTCCTGATGAGCTCCGAGCCATTGCTGTCATAGGAGTAATCCCCTTCGAAAGCGCAATTGCCATAGACAGTCACGGAACGCAAGTACTCCGGAGTCGGATAGGAAGGGTCGTGGACGATGAGATTAGGATAGCACTGCTCATAAGCGTCAATGATATCGTCAATGAAGCGCTCATCATCGACAAAGCGCCACGAAGTCTGAGGCCCGAGACCCATCTGGTCATATTCTGAATTGGCAATGAACTGGGTTCTCCCCGAGCCGTCATTCTTCCAATGGAAGCGGCTGCTCGTATAGACAAGGCCATCTATCTGATAATCAGTAGCATGAAGCAGGAACCTTATCATCGAGTTATTGTCGTCCAACTCAGGGTCGCAAGTCACGATTGTGCGCGGCTTTAGGCATTGCCCTGACTCGCGGGAATTACAGCCGCAGAGAATTGAAAGGACTGAGGCAAAGATGATTGACTTTTTTAGAAAATTCATGGCTTTCATTATTGTGTGTAGTCAATACAAAAATAAGAAAAATAGATAAATTTGCTAAAAAAAGGACTTATGGTAATACTGATTACAGGCATCAGCTCCGGTTTCGGAAGAGCAATGGCAAAATGCCTCTCAGAAGATAGACATACAGTTTATGGAACTCATAGGAGAGAATTGGAGCATCCGCTTCCTAATGTAAGTTACCTCAGATGCGAAGCTACTGACAATGAACAAGTCGAGCAGGTCGTAAAAAGGGTAATCGAAGAATGCGGACGAATAGATGTATTCATAAACAATGCAGGGATGGGTATAGCCGGACCGCTTGAGTTATGCACTTTGGAGGACGCACAAAGGCAGATGGATGTAAACTGGATGGCTATGGTCAGATTCCTCCATCACGTCGTCCCTCAAATGAGGGCTCAGAGAAGTGGTAAAATATTATGTATCAGTTCCATAGGAGGCCTTATAGGGCTTCCTTTCCAAGGTCTGTACTCTGCCTCCAAATTCGCGGTAGAAGGTTATTGCGAAGCTCTCAGGCTTGAATTGAAGGAGTTTGGAATCAAGGTAAGCGTCATAGAACCGGGAGACTTCGCCACGGCCTTCACCACAAATAGAAAAAGTATTCCGGTGGAACTGGCGGAAGAAGCCTATCCCCGCTACACTGCATCGCTGAAAGGAATAGAAAAGGACGAAATGACGGGGCTCAAACCGGAGTACCTTGGAAAGAAGGTAGCGAAACTGGTAAAGAAAAAAAGACCGGCATATAACTATATTATATCCAGTCCTTTACAGAAACTTGCCGTAATTCTGAAAACCCTGCTACCACGACGGCTTTTCGCTTGGATACTTGGCAAATTTTATGGTCTATAGGGGATCAGCGGCCCTTGTACATTTCTTCGTAATAACGCTGATAGTCTCCGCTGGTCACATTGTCCAGCCAATCCTGATGGTCAAGATACCAGCGCACAGTTTTTTCTATGCCCTCTTCGAACTGCAATGAAGGCTCCCAGCCGAGCTCAGACTGGAGTTTGCGTGAATCAATGGCATAGCGCAAGTCGTGTCCTGCCCTGTCAGTGACATAGGTGATGAGGTCCATATCTTCTCCGTCCTTCCTGCCGAGGAGACGGTCAACTGTATTGACCAGTACCTTGACTATGTCAATATTCTTCCACTCATTGAAACCGCCTATGTTATAGGTCTCAGCGACTTTGCCCTTATGGAAAATCAAATCAATGGCACGGGCGTGATCCTCAACGAAGAGCCAGTCCCTTACATTCTCCCCACGGCCATAGACAGGCAGAGGCTTGCGATGTCTTATATTGTTGATGAACAATGGAATAAGTTTCTCCGGAAACTGGTATGGGCCATAATTGTTGGAGCAATTGGTGACTATCACGGGCATTCCGTAGGTGTCGTGGAAAGCACGAACAAAGTGGTCAGAACCGGCCTTTGATGCACTGTACGGGCTATGCGGCTGATACTTCATATCTTCTGTGAAGAAATCATTGCCATAAGCCAGATGATGGGCTCCGGAAGAAGCCTTGGTGGAGAATGGAGGCTTCACTCCTTCTGGCGCACTCATCTCGAGAGCTCCGTAAACCTCATCAGTGGAAATATGGTAGAAGCGGCATTCCCCCTGCGCTGCAGCATCATTGCCAAAATGATATGGGCAAGGGAGGGACTCCCAATACAGTCTCGCGGCTTGAAGAAGGGACAAGGTACCCATCACATTGGTGCGGGCAAAGGTGAACGGGTCTTTGATGGAGCGGTCCACGTGACTCTCCGCGGCCAGATGTATGATGCCGTCAACCTTCTCCTCGCGCATCAGGGCCAGGATGCTGTCGAAATCGCAGATGTCGGACTTGACAAAGCTGTAGTTCGGCTTGTCCTCAATATCCCGGAGATTGGCCAGATTGCCTGCGTAGGTCAGTTTGTCAAGATTGATTATTCTGTAATCAGGATACTTTTCCACAAAGAGCCTGACGACGTGACTGCCTATGAATCCGGCGCCCCCGGTAATGAGTATTGTCCTTCTATAATCCATACAATCAGGGATTTAGGCTATTTGAGGGCGGCCCGGCTTATTCGGTTTCGAGTCTTCGAGAACCCTTTCCTTCATCTTCCCCTCGAGCAGCTCGTCATAAGCCTGACGGTTTCTGAATATGTCGATGGCGGTATATATCGCCGACATCATCGAACGAGGATTGGCCTCATCCCTGCCGGCCATTTCGTAAGCAGTGCCGTGATCCGGAGAGGTGCGGACTACAGGGAGGCCCGCAGTGAAATTGACACCCTCCTCGAAGGCAATGGCCTTGAACGGCGCCAGTCCCTGGTCGTGATACATCGCCAGAGTGGCATCGAAGCGGCTGTAATTGCCCAAACCGAAGAATCCGTCAGGAGAATAAGGGCCGAAGGCGTTAATGCCCTCAGCCTGGGCAGCCTGTACAGCCGGGGCAATGATAGTCTGCTCCTCATCTCCGAGCAATCCGCCGTCACCACTATGAGGATTCAGGCTCAACACGGCTATCTTCGGCTGGTCCACACCAAAATCCCTCTTCAGCGAAGCATCCATCAAGCGGAGCTTGCTGAGGATTTTCTCTTGAGTGATGCTGCCAGGAACTTCCTTCAGAGGAATATGACCGGTAACCACACCTATCTTCAGATTATCGCTAACCATAAACATAGTCACATCCTTTACTCCGAAGGCATCCTCCAGAAACTCGGTATGACCGGTGAAGCCGAAACCCTGGGTGGACATCACCTTCTTGTTGATAGGTCCCGTGACAAGAACGTCAATATAACCTTCCTTCAACTCCTGAACAGCAGTTTCAAGGGATTTGATGGCATATTTTCCAGCCTCTGGATTTGGTTGTCCCGGCTCAACATAGGCATTGTCCTGCAAGCAGTTGACTATATTCACCCTCTTGTTGTGGGCATCCTTGGCGCTCAGTATGACATTGGTATCGATATGTTCCAGATTATGTATGGTCTTCTTGTAGAAGCCGAAGATTTTCGAAGATCCGTAAACGACTGGAGTGAACTGATCCAAGACTCTGGCATCGGCCAAAGCCTTGATTATCACCTCATACCCGATTCCGTTTCCATCTCCCTGGGTGATTCCTACCACCGGTTTTCTGTTCTGCATATTCAAAATAGGTTTGTATTGTCATTATTGTCCTGAGTAAAGCCGATGTCGTCGGGAAGTGTCTCTCCTCTGGCAATGGCTCCGGCACCCGCATTGACGGCCAAACGGTCGCATCTCTCATTTTCCGGATGGCCGGCGTGGCCTTTTATCCAATTAAAATGCACCCTGTGCTTTCTGTATATGGTAAGGAACTGCTGCCAAAGATCAACATTCTTGACCTTCTTCCAGCCCTTGGCCTCCCAGCCTTGAAGCCAGCCTTCATTAATGGCTTTGACCACATAGGAGGAATCGCTGAACACCTCGACCTCAGCATTTTCCCAACGTATTGCCTCCAGGCCGCGAATGACTGCCAGCAGTTCCATACGGTTATTCGTAGTGCAATTGAAACCGCCGGACAGCTCCTTGGTATGAGCTCCGCATTTCAAAACGACACCGAAACCTCCCGGCCCCGGATTTCCACTGGACGCCCCGTCGGTGTAAAGGTAAATCACCGGACGCTGCCCTACCTTCGCTTCCTCCATCACAAGTCATCAATTCTTACAGAAATACACTTTCCGCCGCTGCGGATTACCACAAATTTACACATTTTTCCATAGTCCTCGTAAAATTTGAGTAAATTTGTATAATCAAAAAGGCCAAGGTCAGAATGTTTAGATTGTTCGAGAAAAAAATAGCGCTTACAGAAAAACAGATTCTCAGAGGAGGAAGCGATGCCCATTCACACATACTCTTCGGAGTGGATGACGGTGTCAAAACCGCAGAGGAATCACTCAATATACTGGCGCTGTTGGAGAAGGAAGGTCTCAGGGAATTGTGGCTCACGCCCCATACTATGGAAGATGTACCCAATACGGGAGAAGCCCTCAAAGCCCGCTTCGAAGAACTTTGCAGCCTCTACAATGGCAGTATAGAACTGCATCTCGCATCAGAGTATATGATGGACGAACTCTTCCTCAAGCACCTGAGGGACAGGGACTTGCTGACGCACAAGGAACAAGCGTCCGTATTGCTTGAGACCTCTGCCTGGTCGGCTCCGTACAGATTCTGGGAAACTCTCGAAGAAACTAAAAGGGCAGGATACAGGCCTATACTCGCCCACCCTGAAAGATATGAGTATATGGAAATGAAGGACTACAGAAGACTGAACTCTATGGGAGTCAGGCTGCAGTTGAACTATCCGTCACTGCTCGGCTATTTCGGAGAGAACGCGAAAAAGAAGGCGGAAAGGCTTCTTAAAGAGGGCTTGTATTCAATGACAGGCTCGGACTGCCACAGAATGACTGCCATCGCCAGACTGCTTGAAGCCCGGGAATTGAAGGAAAAAACCGCAGTGTCACTGCATAATCTGATAGTCAAATGAACATACTCGTGACAGGAGCCAACGGACAGCTTGGCAATGAACTCAGAAATGCCTCCAAGGGCAGCGGACACAATTTCATCTTCAGCGACGTGTCCGACATCCCCGGTTGTGACACTGTCTATCTGGACATCACCAACATCGACGCCATAAGAATAGTGGCTGAATCGGAAAAGGTGGATGTCTTTGTCAATTGCGCCGCATACACCAACGTCGACAAGGCCGAGAGCGACATAGGCTTCGCCGAGCTGCTCAATGCGAAAGCGCCGGAGAATCTGGCCGTCATTGCCAAGGAGAGAAAAGCTCTCCTCATCCACATCTCCACCGACTATGTATTCAGCGGAAACGGCTGCAAGCCATATCGCGAAGATGACCAGCCAGCTCCAATAGGTGTTTACGGAGCCACGAAGTATTCGGGTGAGCTGGCGGTTCAGCGCAGCGGCTGCCGATATATGATATTCAGAACAGCCTGGCTGTACTCACCTTACGGCAAGAACTTCGTCAAGACTATGAGGAATCTCACCGAGGTCAATCCAAACATAAGAGTGGTGTCCGACCAGGTGGGTACTCCGACCAATGCGGCCGACCTCGCCGGTCTTATTATGAAGATTTTACAGGAAAAGCTCACTGATAAATGCGGTATCTGGCATTTCACCGACGAGGGCTGTACTTCCTGGTATGACCTGGCTGTCGCCGTCAATGAACTCAGCGCGCACAAATGCCAGATAACACCTTGTAGGACAGAGGATTATCCTACCAAAGCCAGACGTCCACACTATTCGGTCCTGGACAAAACAAAAGTGAAGGAAGACTTCGGTATCATCATCCCTCACTGGTTCACCTCTCTCAAGGAGTGTATGTTACGAATTGAGAAATTCGAGAAAGAACAGGGCTGCTAAAGCTTGGCTATCAGCTCAGTAAAGAGGGCTGTCATTCTGTCTGCAGCAGCGTCTGCCGCCTTGACTATCTCCTCTCCGTCAGTAATATATCCTTCAACAGGATAACCCGTAGCAATATCGGTAATCACCGATACTCCCATCACGTCCATACCGCAATGACGCGCTACAATCACCTCGGGAACAGTGCTCATACCTATGGCGTCACCGCCTATCTTGCCGAAAAAGCGTAGTTCTGCCGGAGTCTCATAGCAAGGTCCGGTCACTACGACATAAACTCCCTTCTGCACCTTGATGCCGAGTTCGTCCGCACATTTCTCAGCCAGATCCGTCAGTTCAGGGTCATATGGCCTGGTCATATCAGGAAAACGGGGACCGAATTTATCCAGATTAGGACCGACAAGAGGGTTGGGGGCAAAATTGATATGGTCCTGAATAAGCATAAGATCACCTATGCTGAAAGAAGGATTCAATCCACCCGCAGCATTGGACACGAAGAGTTTCTTGATGCCAAGCACACTCATAACACGCTCAGGCAGAGTGACTTGACTCATATCATAGCCTTCATAGTAATGGAAACGGCCCTGCATCGCGAGTACAGATTTTCCACCAAGTTCGCCAATGATGAGATTACCCTTGTGTCCTATGGCCGTGCTTTGAGGGAAGCCTGGGATATCGGAATAAGGAATAATGGTAGGATGCTCAATCCTGTCAGCCAGCTTACCGAGTCCACTGCCCAGGATGATGGCGATTTCCGGATGTCTTTTATCCTGCGCCGCAATGAATGCCGCCGCCTCTTCAATCTTGCTTATATATTCTGTCGCTGTCATATCAATATGTGGTTTTTGCAAAAATAGGATTTCCTTTGACAATAATCAAAGGCATTTTTCAGTTCAGTCCTCATTCTCCTCACGCAGAAGTTCCTCTACACAGGCTGAAACGGCATCATATTCATAGCCTCGCGAAAGACCGAAACGGATGAGTTTGAACTTGCCGTAAGGGTCTTCCTTCAAGCTGCGCCACTTCGTTGCGAGCGCTCTCATCATCCTCTCGGATGCAGCGTCCTCGTCGATTTCAGTGAGAGCCTGGGCAATGGTAGAGCGGTCAATTCCCTTCAGCAGCAGGGCATTGCGTATCTTTGAAGGACCCCAGGCGCTGAGAGAGGACTTCTCCCTGGAGAAGGCTGTCGCATATCGAAGATTGTCAACAAAGCGCTCCCGGACCAAAGCCTCGACCAGTTCGTCCGCGACTGATGATTGGCCTTGAACGGCCTTCAAAGCCTTTTTTCTTATGTCGCTGACGCAATATTCCCGTTTGACGCATTGGGCCTGCAAGGAAATGAGAACAGACTGAATGCGTTCGGGTGACAATTCCTCCGTCCTGGAATCATACAATTCCTCCAATGATAGCATATTGTCAATCTTTCCCATATCAGAAATCGAAGCCCAGAGAAAAATATGCTCCCACTTTGTTGGTCAAGTTGGACCAATGGACATTGAATTTTATCGGTCCGACTATTGAGTCATAAGCATATTCAAGACCGGCCCCGAGAAACATATCACCTGTCCATAGGAGATCCGTATCAAACTCGTTCGAATCCTTGACCATATTGAAAACAGCGCTGAGATAGTTGTTCTCGGTAATATGGACTCTAAAATCAGCACGGTAAAGGAGATAATGGTTCTTGAGTGGAGTAGCATAGTTGATGCCCATAAACGGAACCTGCTGTTCAATATATCGTCCCGGGACCGTACCACCTACCAGATTCAGATAGTTTACCGGAATGGTCTTTCCAAAAAGCATACGCGTGGTAAAGGACGGGATGAAATCAATGAAGCTGCATAGGCGCGCAACTACTGACACATCAGTCTGAAGCGTAAACAAAGGATCTGTATGGGATAGAAGACCGCCGAACACATACTCTGCCGAAAGTCCCATATTGTGACCCTTGGACGGGAAATATCCGTCGTCGTAGGTATTATTCCTTGTATCGAGGAAGACAGAAACGAAGTCATTCTTTGCCTGCTTGATGTCATAGGAGCCTTCAATATGCTCAGCGGACAGGAAGTTCGAAATCCTGAAAAAATTATTCTTGACCCCAAGTTTCACATCCGACGACTTCCAGTTCATATCTGAAAGGTACAGCCTCTGATATGTATCGAAAAGAGACAGACTGATATCGGACACTCTCTTATTGCCAATAATCATAATGTCATTGTCGGAGAACTTCATATCGAAGTTCAGGACAGGAAGTTTCGGGACCTTGTACATATAGTGAAGGTCAACATAAGGATTCGCACCTATTTTGGCTGATATCTCACCCGAAGAACCCTCTACCTTATGCACATTGAAACCCAGATTGACGATAGCTGAGATGCTGGTTTCCGAATCGAAACGGGCTCCGACCCCCACCTGATGCACAGGCCTTTTGCGGCAACTGAAATTCAGTCTGAAAGGCTGCCTTTCGCCCAGGAGCTCGTAGGTAACATAGTCAAATGACTGTGTGGCATAGAGTTTGGCCACGGCAGCCTTCATCTCCACTGCACTGACTGCATCACCTGGCTTAATCTCCACTTTTTCACGCAGATAGCGCTCCTCCTGCAGATTGAGTCCTTCGAAAGTTATTTCCGAAATTCTTACTTTCTGCATATTCAGATCAAGCGCCGGCTCCACAGGAGACTTTATAAGAGCAGCGTTCTCAACCTTCTTCTTCAGGGCCATAAGCTCATCAGACTTGTTCAGGGCGGCCAGATAACCTCGCTGGATAATTATATCTATGCTCTTGGGGTCGAAACTGAGCATATTGTACTCGGCCAGGTCGGGCTTGATGGTGACATCAGGGACAGTGACGTTTTTCTTGAAAGAGTCCATTCCGAGTATGTCAATGAATTTCCAGACTATATCGGCGATATTGTTGATGTCCGAATAGGTCATCTCCGCATCCGAGAGCTCAACACCGATTACGATATCCGCTCCCATTGCCTTGGCCACATCGGTAGGATAGTTGTTCCTGACTCCTCCGTCCACAAGCACCATACCGTCAACTCTCACAGGAGCAAAAATGCCCGGAATGGACATAGTGGAGCGCAATGCCGTAGTAAGCTTGCCGGAATGCCAGAGCTTGGCCTTGCCTGTAACCATATCGCCCGCAATGCAGAAGAAAGGCACTGGAAGCTCGCTGAAGTCTATCTCATCCTGATAGCCTACAGTAAGTGAACTGATGAGATTGTTCACGTTCTGTCCGTAAATGAAACCGGATGGAAGACTTCCGAAGAGATTGTCCTTTAGGGTTTTCTCGGCCATCTCGTCATTGGCTCCTATATGGATATATCCGGGGTCGGTATTCGTATTCAGGACAGCATCGAGAAGCTGATTGCCTTCATCCTTGGCGCTTTTATTCTTCTCTTCAGTGAAAATTGCGTGCTGGGAGTAATAGAAAGGGACAGAGAAGAGATAGGTCTCCCTGTAGCGTTTCTGCTGATAGGTTCTGAATGAGGACGGGATATTGTCACTGAGAAGTTCTCCCCAATCCAGGGAACGGATCAAACTGTCCATCTGGTGCGAATTGTAACCCAAAGCGTAAAGGCTTCCAATAAGACCACCCATACTGGTTCCGAGTACCATATCCACCGGGATGCCCAGTCTCTCGATGAAATCTATCGCGCCTATGTGTGCAGCTCCTTTGGCGCCGCCTCCGCTGAGCACAAGAGCCACCGTGGGCCTGTGTTTCCGTATTGCATCCATCTTTGCCCTCATCTTGTTGATAGCGAGGGAGTCCCCGACAGGGTCTAAGGTATTCAGTTCAGATACTGATTGAGCCGCTGCTGAAAGAAGCGGAGCGGCCATCAGCGCCAAAGCGAGCAATAATTTCTTGACAGCCTTCATAATACAATAATTTTGTTATTCCTTTCCGTGCCTGCCGGCCAGCATTCCGCAGGCGGCCAGAATATCCTCTCCCCTGGAAGCACGTATGGTACAGGTAATCCCGTGGGCATTCAGGCGGTCCCTGAAGGCTTCCATTATCCTTTCGGAAGAGCTGATGTACGGAAAATCCGGAATCTTGTGGAAACGTATGAGGTTCACGCGGCACTCCAGCCCGGAAAGCAGCCTTATCAAGGCATCTTCGTGCCTCTTGGTATCATTGTACCCCGCGAACATAGTATATTCGAAACTGACCCTACGCTGTCCGCTGAAATCGTACTGGCGGATGAGTCTGATCACTTCCTCTAACGGGAAACCTCCCTGGACAGGCATAAACTCGAGTCTTTCATCCGGGAAAGGATTGTGCAGACTGATTGCCAGATGGCACTTGCACTCGTCGAGGTACATTTTCAGCTTGGGGAGGACGCCGATGGACGAAAGAGTGATGCGCTTCGGGCTCCAGCCGAAACCCCAATCAGCGGTAAGGACCTCTATTGCCCTGCGGACATTTTCATAATTGTCCAAAGGCTCGCCCATACCCATAAAGACGCAGTTGGTGAGTTCGTGGCGCTCGTCAATCGCAATGAACTGGGACAATATGTCAGCTGCAGAGAGATGGCCGTGGAAACCCTGGCGGCCTGTCATACAGAAACGGCAGCCCATCCTGCAGCCGGACTGGGAAGAGACACATAGCGTCCTGCGGTCCGCATCGGGTATCATAACAGCTTCTATAGCAGCACTTTCCAGCTCTGATTCCAAGCACTCCTCATAGGCATTCAGACCGCCTGCGCGGGTACAGCTCACCGGAAAAAGATACTTCTTCGTACCGTCAGACGATTCGGCCAGACCAACGGGCGCACTGACTCCGAGTTCATAATGCTCGGAGAGTAGCTCCCTTCCCGCCTTCGAGATATTCGTCATCTCATCGATGCTCCTTACCCTCTTTACATACATCCACTGGGCAATCTGCTTCCCCGTATAGGCAGGAAGTCCGAGACCGACAGCGATTTGCTTCAGTTCATCCGGAGTCTTTCCCAACAATTTCGTCTTCACCATAACTGCTTCAAAATACAACTACAAAATTACAAAAAAAATTGTCTATATTCGCGATTGTGACCTAATACGCCAATAACAAAGATAAATATGGAAAAGACAAGCACTTACAACTGGCAATTCAAGCCAATCGGCGGTACAAGCCGCATCGCAATCAGCTCAGGTGAAGACCTCAAGCATCTTGGAGAACTTGACCAGAAGCTTTGGACAGTACTGAGTTGCCCGAGTTCGGGACTCGAATTCGACCAGAAAACACTCGACATCCTTGACAGCAACAAGGACGGGCGCATCAATGTCGGCGAGGTAGTTGCGGCTGCCGATTATCTGACCTCGGTCATCAAGGATGCGGACAAGATTCTCCTGATGGAAGACAGTCTCGCCCTTGACGAACTTATTCTGGACAATCCCGACGGCAAGAGGCTCCACGATTCAGCCAAACAGATACTCGAAAATCTGGGACTGCAGAAGGACAGCATTTCCCTTGCCGACACCGCTGACTCCATAGCCATCTTCGCCAAAACCAAGTTCAACGGAGACGGAGTCATCACCCCTGCTTCAACGGATAACGAAACCCTTAAGTCAGTGATTGGCAATATCATAAGCTGCACTGGAGGAGCTCCTGACAGAAGCGGAGAACAAGGGGTGACAGCTGAGCAGATTGAGGCTTTTTACACCGCCTGCAACGAATGGTCTGCCTGGACTGAAAGCGGAAAGGACAGTGCCAAACTCCCATACGGTGACAATACCGAAGCGGCCCTCGCTGCTGTCAATGCCATTGCCGACAAGGTAAATGACTACTTTATGAGGTGCAAGCTCGCCACTTTCGACAGCGATTCTGCTGCCGCTCTCGATGTCCAGGTGGCAAGAATCAGTGAAATCAGCGCGCATAATCTCGCGCAATGCGTTGACGAAATCGCAGCCTATCCGCTCGCGAGAATCAGCGCAGGCTCATCATCATTGCCATACGACGGCATCAACCCGGCTTGGCAGGCAGCTTTCGCCCGTTTCAAAGAGCTGGTGCTTGACCTTGATTGCCCTGGGAAAGACAGTCTGGATGAAACTGAATGGCTGGCAATCTGCGGGAAGTTCGAGGCATACACAGCCTGGAAGGGCTCAAAAAAAGGAGAGAGTGTCGAAGCCCTTGGCACTGACAGAGTTGCAGAAATCCTGAATGGCGACGGGAAGGCAGCGCTGCTCGCTCTGGTCGAGCAGGACAAGGCCCTTGAAGCGGAGGCAAACAGCATCGAGGACGTGGATAAATTGCTCCACCTCTACAGATACTTCTACAGCTTCCTCAGGAACTACATCACGATGGAGGATTTCTTCGCGAAGGACAAGCTCGCCATCTTCCAGGCAGGCTCTCTCTTCCTTGACCAGAGATGCCTCAAACTCTGTGTCAGGGTTAGCGATATGAGCAAGCACGGAGATATGGCCGGACTCAGCGGGATGTACATCCTGTATTGCAAGTGCGAATCCAAGGCCAAGGGCAAGAGTATGGACATCGCAGCAGTGCTTACAGACGGCGATGTAGACCATCTCCGTGTCGGGACCAACGGTATTTTCTATGACCGCGATGGAGTGGATTACAATGCCACCATAACCAAGATTGTAGAGAATCCGGTATCAATACGCCAGGCTTTCTGGTCACCGTACAAGAAATTCGCGCGTACCATTACCGACAGAATAAATAAGAGCGCTGCCGAAAAAGAGAGCAAGGTAAGCTCTGAACTCACAAAAAAAGCAGCTACCGCACAGATTCCGACTACGGAAGAGGGCAAGGCTGCAGCACAGGCAGCTGCACCGAAAGCGCCTTTCGACATTGCCAAAATAGCAGGTATCTTCGCAGCCTTCGGTATGGCAGCAGCCTTCCTGGCATCTGCGCTCGCGAAGCTCGTAAGACCTTGGTACACACCTATTATCGTGCTCTTCGTACTCGTAGTGCTCATCTCCGGACCATCTATGTTCATAGCCTGGCAGAAATTGCGCAAACGCAATCTTGCACCTGTCCTGAACGCCAACGGCTGGGCAATCAATGCCAGCATTCTCGTAGGAATAATGTTCGGAGCCAAACTTACAGACCTCGCAGAATTTCCGGCGCTGGAGTCAGTTGACCCTAAGGCAGCTTCAAAGAAAAGCTGGAAGAGATTCAGGAACACCCTGATAATCATACTCTTGGCAGCAGCAGCCGGAGCTGGCATCTGGTGGAAGATCAGTTCTGACAGGAACAAGAAAGCAGACAAAGAATGCGTTGAGGCTGTCAGTGAAGAGGCGGCAACAGGCGAAACACAAGCTCTTCTTGAGCCAGAAGAGGCCGTTACTGAAAGTGTTACGGAATAACAAGCTCGCCACGCGTGGGGAATTTGTCGCGTCCACGCGTGGTAGCTTTGTTTCTATTCGACTACTTTGATGCTAATCTTATAAGCGCCTTCATTGAGGAATCCGTATTGGAACGAAGGCAGGCAATAGACTGCATATAACTGGAACTCCTTGTCCGAGATACGAATGTTCTCCTTGTCATAATCGGAGAAATCTTTACCCCACAAGTATTCAGAAGGATAGTAGCAATATGCGGCATACTTACCGTTTACAAGCAGACCGGTATTAAACGGTTCATAACTGATGTGTTCATCCTTGTCGACGCTGAACTGTATGTAAGGGTCAGGGGAACCGAGCCAGCCTGCATTAGCATATTCTTCTGCGATAAGGCCTGTAGTGTAAGGCTCCATCACCCTATAGATATCAGCCTCTTTAGCTTTATAAATGGTTGTTCTATAGGCTTTTTCGAATATACACTCGTCGAAGTACTCACATTCTCCGAGGCTCTCGAAAGTGAGCTTCCGGCTGATAGTGACCACAACGGACGAGATATTGGAAGGACTTAGCAGACCTATCAAGGTCAGCTTCAGTCTGTATTTCTTTCCTATACCGAGTTTGTCAATATCGCCATACCTGATATAGGCATTCGAGCTGTACTGACCGTCAGCAAAGAGGATACGGGGCGAAAGCAGCGAAAACATTCCATCGGGGCAGGTATCCGACCACTGCGGTTCAGATGAGCCTTCCTCCGAAACATCATACTCGCATTGGACTATTGCTATATCCAAATCATCAAGCGCGCCACGGAATACAGGCACGATTATCTGACCGTTGTCCCCGGCTTCAGCCTCAACATTCATCACCGACGCTGCGAAAGAGAATCCTGAATCACCCTCATAGACGGTTTTCATAACTTGCTGGTCACAGGACCACAAGGCGAAGACAGAAAGTAATGCCAATACTTTTAATCTATTGTGTACCATATCGTTATCTTTGGATATAAGGATTTTGGTCCGCATTTGAAATATTCGGATTATTGTCGATTTCATTCTGCGGAATCATTAAAATGCATTCCAAGAAATCCGGAGGGAAATTCAGATACTCGGAATACTTACTGAGCCAATTGCTATGATTGGTCTTCTCGCCTTTTACTTCCCAATACCTTGTCCAGCCCTTGCCCTGACGCAATATGTCATAAATACGTCCGGTCTCGCCCCAAAGCTCGATCCTCCTCTGGAGCAATATTTCATCGAGCAAGCTTGTGACAGTTCCGGTAGAGCCGAAAGTTTGTTCCGAGCCTGTCAGGCTGGCAATACGAGCTGCATATTTGGTATCACGTCTGCTACCCACTTCCATAAGGGCAGCCTTTGACTTATCATAATTACCAAGTCTGCATTCAGCCTCAGCCTCAATCAGATAAGCCTCCTCCAGTCGCATAAAGATATAGTCTCCCTTGAAGGACTTCTGGTCGGCCCACTGAAACTTATGCTGGTTATAATTAATGTTTGCACCGTACTTCCAACTGCTGGCAGGAATGCCTATATTGCCATTCCACCAGCCCTTCCGCACATCAGTCACAGGGATCTGGGCATAAAGCCAGTTGCTGATGCACTTTGGCGATTCGGCAGCATAGTACAAATCCGTACAAGCATCCATCTGGGAATAGAAGGAAGCATATACAGTTGACTGCTCCGTGAGGACTTCTGCACCCCAAATCACTGATGATGAAGCCACTGAGTTAAAAGGAGTCTTGCCTGTAGTCCAGCTTTTGTCAGCATCATTGAAGCGACCCTTTACGACTGTAGCATCCGACATACTGAGCAGGGTCCTGCCCGGTTTTTTCTGAACTTCACGAGCAGCCTCAGCGGCTGTTTCCCAATCATTCATAACCAAAGCGACCCTGGCCCTGAGCATACAAGCTGCATAATAGTCCAGCTCAGTAATGTGTTCCTGGCTCTTTCCACAGGACTTATAAAGTTCAAACGCTTTGTCCAGATCTTCGATTATCCGCTCATATACATCTTGAACAGTTCCCCTGCCCTTTCCTTTGGAAGTACTGAGAGTAGGTTCTGTATAAACGGGAACACCGGGAAAGTCCTCGTGTCCCTTGTAAGTCTGCTGGAATGATTGTATGAGCATAAAATATGAGTAGGCTCTGACAGAATAGGCCTGAGCCATCAAATACGCGAGTTCATCCTTGTCTCCAGAAGCGCTATCCTCAACTGAGAGAATATAGTTCACGTTATTAATTAGCTCGTAGAAGTACTTCCAGGTAAAGTAACAACGCTGTATCTTGCTTGTATATCTTTCCCTGACTTCATAATTGTAGTCGTGCCAAAACCAACCTGCACCCTCTGCAGTCTGAACCATATCCTCTCCCATCAATTCTGCGGCAAGGATTACCGCCATATTGCCAAAACACTGGTGGGCATTGGCAGTCACGAAGTCGATACGATTGTACATAGTGGAATAGACTCCGTTCATTGCCACTTTCACAGATTCGGCATCTTTCAGTATGACGCTTTTGTCCACATCCGTACTAGGATGCGTATTCATCAAATCCTCACAGGAGGACAGCAGAACAGCAGCTGAGAATACTATCAGGAATTTATAAATTATATTCTTCATCATCCTTAGAAAGTTAAGTCTATGCCCAGATTGAGGGTTCGGTTAGGTGTATACTGATATGAAGTAGTACCCGAGAAACTTGCCTGAGGGTCCATACCCTTCAAATGAGTGAAAAGAAGAGGACTATCGCAGGCTGCGAATACTCGCAACGACTCAAGTCCGCATTTCTTCATCAATCCCGACGGGAAGGAGTATCCTACGGTAATGTTCTTTACTGCAAAATAAGATGCATCCACAAGGAATCTGTCAGATGAAAGGCTGCTGAGTCCGGTCATAGCCTTCGGAACATCAGTCCTGTCGCCCGGCCCTGACCAACTGCGGAGTGCATTCTTGTGATAGGTTTGTCCGACAAACGAAGGCTCCATCAAGGAGTCGTAGATACTGTCGTAAACCCTGCCCCCGAAAGAATAGGTGAAAAGAAGGGAAAGATCAAAGCCCTTATAGTTAAGAGACGATGAAACAGAGCCGTACAATGCAGGTATCCTGCTGCCCATCAAATATTTGCATCCAGAAGCCAAAGTCTGGTCGTTGGTGATGTACTCACTGCCATCAATCATCTTTCCATCAGCATCCTTTTCGTAAGCATAATACAGCTGTTGGCCTGTAGTAGGATCCACACCCGCAGACTTGGCCAGATAGAAAGTATTGACTGGTTCACCCTCCCTGATAAGGAAGATACCGCTTACTATATCCGCTCCATTGTCCGTGAGTTTCAGCACCTTGTTCTTCAGGGTCGAACCTATCAAGGTCAAATTCCATCTGAATTCAGGTCTTGAAATGAGGTCATAGCCCAGAGTCATATCAAGACCCCTGTTGACAAGACTGCCGACATTGTCATAAAAGCCAGGAAAACCTAGTGAAATAGCCATAGGGCTCTCCAGCAAAAGGTCATCTGTCCTTCTGCTGTATGCCTCAATCGAGCCACTCATTCTATTGAACAGCCTGAACTCGATTCCGAGATTCATATTGCCATTCTTCTCCCAGCTGATGTCGCGACTCTCGACTGATGCGATAATGGCGCCGGAGTTGTTGGCATTCGGATAATTCATATCGTACAATGATTGCCAAGCATAGTAAGAGCCGAGATTGTCATTGCCCTGAACACCGTAACTTGCCTTCAATGTCACATTGTCAATCCAGGAGACATCGTTAAGGAATGCTTCTTCTGATATTCTCCAGGATGCACCAAGTGACCAGAAAGAGCCCCATCTGTGGTCTTTTTCAAATCTTGAAGATGCATCCATTCTGAAACTTGCAGAGAGATAGTACCTGTCGGCAAAACTGTAATTCACACGGCTAAGCCAGGAATTGATAGAGTAAAAGTCAGAGATAGAGTTCGCATCTGAGAGAGTGGATCCCATACCCAAATCATCGAACTCATCGAAAGGAAAGCCCGTGCGTGAACCTACGTTATATCTCATTGAGTATCTGTAGAATTCGTGTCCGGCCAGAATATCCAGATTATGCTTTTCACCAAAGTCCCGGTTGAAAGTAAGTAGCTGGTTCCAAGTATAGCTCATCATCCTTCCATTCTCCTTTGTCAAGCGTCCCGTACCAGCGGCATTGCCAGAATTCCTATTATATTTTGTAGACTGGTAGGTGCTCTCAATATCTGTTCCGAAGTTGGTAGACAGCTTGAAACCTTTCCACTTGAGGGAAGCATAGGTCCTGGCACTCACATTGTAGGACTGACTGTAGTAATCATCTTCAAACAGAGTCGCTACGGAATTTCTGTTGTTCTGAGCACCGGCCGGCCTTGAAACTCCGTAATCAAAGACCTTGGATCCATCTATTAAAACGTCCGAGCCATCTGGATTCTTCTCGTAAACGGGATAGATTGGAGCCATCATCATAGCCGAATACCATACATTGTTGCCCTCAGTTCCACTTGCACCAAGGTATCTGCTGTCAGTATATGAAATGCTTGTATTAGCTCCAAGTTCCAACCACTCCTTCGGTGTCAGTTCCAGACCCGCCCTCTCTGAATAGCGCTTGAAGCCAGTGGTTCTGAGAGTACCGTCTTCATCCAAATAACTCAGGGACATATTGTACCTGCTCTTGTCTCCTGAACCGCTTGCAGAAAGGTTATACTCCTGCCGGAACGCTGCCTTACGGCTAGCTTCGTCCATCCAGTTTTCATTGTATCTCTTTGCTGCTGAAGATATTATCTTACCATTCTCATCAAACAATTCAGATATAGGGACACTATAGATGTTGTACTTGGAGTCTTCTCCCAGAATTCTGGAAGCCAATCTTTCCACTGTCATAGTCCTGGCGGTCTGTGGAAGATAGCCCTCGGAATAGACCAAATCATTGTAAAAGGCCTGGTACATATGTTCCATATATTCCTTGGCATCCATAGTGTCATACGCCGGTATAGCTCTCGTGCTCACACCGGTCTTAGCGCTCAAGCGGACAACAATTCTGTCATCGTTGGATGCTGCCCGGCTTGTGGTGATAAGCAGAACTCCATTGGCTCCCCTGGCACCATACAAAGCTCCTGCAGATGCGTCCTTAAGCACAGATATAGACTCTATATCATTGGCATTGATAGAGTTAAGCTCTCCATCAAAAGGTACACCATCTACCACCAGAAGAGGTGAGCTTGAAGCATTTATGGAGCCAAAACCTCGGATTCTGATGGAAGAGCCACTACCCGGCTGTCCGCTGCCCGAAGTCGTCATCACTCCCGAAACCTGACCGTCAAGCATCTTTGTAATATTAGTCGAAGCCCTGTCCTTCAACTTGTCCGATTTAACGACTTCAGCAGAACCGGTGAAGGATTCTTTTTTTGAAGTACCATAAGCCACGACCATAACCTCATCGAGGAGTTTGGAGTCAAGTTTCATAACCACATCCAATACCGTCTCGTCCCCGACAATCACATCCTTGTCCTGCATTCCGAGGCAAGAAAAGAACAGGGTTTCACCCTTGGAAGCTTTGATGCTGTATCTTCCCTCAAGATCCGTTATCGCAGAACGTTCACTGCCCCTGACGAGAACCGCCGCCCCTACAAGAGGGCTGCCATCATCTGAGGAAGTGACCCTGCCCGTCAGCATCTTTTGGGCAATAGCCGCGCTCGATGTGACAAGCAACAGTGCGATAGCAGTAAATAATCTATTGAAATTCATCGTGTTATAAACAATAAGCCGAAGCAATGGCCGTCCGTGGCCAAAGCTTCGGCGTTTGATGATTCAGTTTACTTTGCCTCCTTGACGCAACGGATAGAAGCTCCGTAAGGACGGTTGAGAGTTGACTCACTTGCAGGATTGCCCCAAGCGAAAATCTGCATCAATGCAGTTGTAGCGCTGACATTTCTGGTCCAGCAATCACCGCTTCCGCCGATACCATAAAGTTCACCGGAGTTCGACTGACGGTTTCCTGAGAATGGGAACCAGTACTCTTTTCCGTCAGACTGCTTGTATCTGAAGCCTATGCAATACTCATCGTCATACTCAATATACCAAGGTCTAGAAGGATCGTACTTGCCGTTGTCATTGAGATTGCCGGTCTTTTTGTACTCCTTTCTGAAGCTCCAAAGGTCACCTGACTCAGGTACAGCCCATCCTTCAGGACAAGGATCATACTTGGTCTTTACGTTTGAGACACCTCCCCAGAGGTCGTTATCCTGAAGAGCAGCCTTGTCGGTAAGCCAGTCAACTACAGGCCAAGCACTCTGAGGTGCAGTATAGAATACCATAGGATTCTCGACAGCTACACGGATATTGGTTGAAGTCTTGTCATCATAGGTCGGACGCTGTTCTGTCTCGTGGTAAATTTCCTTGTTGTCAATGTCATATATCTTGACAGGAGCGAGAGAAAGCACGCCATTGGCACCGATGAAAGGATCCTTTCTTCCCCACTGGTAGAGCAGTCCGAAGCTATCAGGAGAGTATTTCTCGCCCGACATAGCACCCAGGTTTCTATCCAGCATAGTATAGGTGATATTGGTAGCGGAAGAGGTATAAACAAAGGCAGAAGCCTCCAAATCACAGTCAGTCACCCAAAGGTGCCAGCTCCAGCCAATCTTGCCGTCCTTCTTCGCTGCGACTACAGCATTGCCGGAAAGCCCTGGATTCAATTCGACAACCACGACACCGTCTCCTGCCGATACTGACTTTACCAACGATTGGCAATCCTGCCAGAGCAGAACGGCATTGTCAAGCTCAACCTCATCCTGGCTATTGCCCTCGACTGCCTGAATAGTCAAAGTTGAGCCGGGCTTCACTACGTAGCAATTCGCAGCACCGGCGGTATTGGTCACAGCAACCACCTTAATGGTCGCAGAAAGTTCTGCAGAGCGAGAATGGTCGTCGGTGATGGTCATCTTCATTGAGAAGCTCTCACCCGGAGCAGAAGGAGCAGTCACCTTGATGACACCACCCTTCTTGTCAGCGTCCCAGGTGCAATCGGCCTTATAGCCAGAACTGAGTTCGAAATCGACCTTATCAGAGACATTCACATTGTCAGAACCACTGACAACGAAACGAAGCTCGAATGAGCCTGACGGTTTCACGGCAACAGACCTGATTTCGTCCTTCAGGGCAATGGCCAAAGGCTCCGAAGCGCCAATGTTCACCGTTGTCTGTGCGCTGGCTTCACGTTTATGCGCAGCATCGGTGACCTTCAGGCTTACACTCACCTTCTCTCCCGAAGTAACTGCAGGAGCGATGAGCTCGACAGTACCCTGATAGTAGATATCAGCCTTGACACTTACCTGTACCTCTGCACTTGAAGCACTGGCCTCAAGTGAGAGTTCAGAACCTTCCACTCCTGTTACAGCAAATGGAAGTGATATGGTACCTCCGGCTTCAACATCGAAAGCATCGGAAGCGAACTGGGTCTTAAGAGCGGGATAATCCGGATCCTTCTCCTCAGGCTGGCATGCATTCACTACCGCCAGGCTGAAAAGAGCCAGAAGTGAAAATATCGCATTATTGAATTTTAGATTCATTTCTTAAACTATTTATGATTTTCTTGTTTTGTGGTACTACTTAACCTTGATACATCTTACAGGCAACTCGTAACCCGATGAAATTCCGCCCTTTGGAGATGCAGAAGAAGGTGAAACACTGGTTGCGTACACTCTGAAGTTTGCAGGGTCGGCAGTGCCTGTCCAAGCCTTGTTGCATGGCCAGTTCGAACCGATACCATTGGCGTAGCTGGATGCATGGGCCACTTCACCCATAGCCGGGAAGAAATATTTGTCCTCACTTTCCTCAGACGCCTTCCAATAACGACCTATCATATTCTTATTAACTGGCTCGTCAGGATTTGAATAGACCTTTTCAGCCTTGAAACTGCTGTAGAAGCCCCAGGCCTCAACAGGAGGAACCATCCATCCGGCAGGACAAGGGTCATACTGAGATTTGTTTCCGCTAACAGCACCCCAAAGGTCAAGCATCTCATTATTAAATTTCTCCTTCGATATGGTAAGCCAACCGTAATTGCTCGCACTTACACCTTCATAATGGGTAAGCGGGTTCATTATACCGTTAGGGATATTGTCTTCAGCACTGCATTTCTCCCTTTTGGCTTCAACGGCATTGCCCTCAATATCATACATAGGCTTCAAGCTTCCTTCAATTCCAGGTCCCACAAAAGCATCCTTCCTTCCCCACTGGTAGAAGTTTCCGTTGGTTTCGGCAAGGCCTGGCTCAGAAGAAAGTGCACCAAGGTATCTGTCCATAAACACATAGGTATCTGCATCCTTGGTGTAGGTCATAGCATGTTCAGAAGGATCGTAGTCGGAAACCCAAAGATTGTATGACCAAACGATCTCACCAGTGCTGTTCTTGAGTGCAATAACTGCATTGCCGCTGATTTCGTCATTCAAATCAACATATACAAGAGAGTTCTCAGGCTCAGAGTCAACCATCTTGACCATACCATTTGCATCCTGCCATAGGAGTTCAGCAGTGCTGAAAGATACTTTTTCCGAACCTGGACCTGAGTATGCAGGGAAGCTGACCAAAGCACCCGGCTTAACAAGGAAGCAGTTAGCCGCTTCAGTCATAGCCTGGAAATCATCAGAAAGCTTAACATTGAAGATATAATCGCAAGTGTATAGTCTCTCAGTAGATGAATCTGTTATGTTGATTGTCACTTTGAAAGTACTTTCGTGATATATATATTCAGGAGAAGTCACCACTAGCACGCATTGGATTGGATCATCTTGAGCAATATTAATACTTGCCGTGAAATCTTCATTGTCTGATACGGCTGTGATTTCGTAGGTATCACTCTTGATATTCCCGACAGTGAATGCAATTTCCATAGTGCAACCCTGCCTGATATCAAACTCAGTACTATCCGGAAAACCATTAAGTTCAATAGGACCCGGGTCCTTTTCACAAGCAACAAAAGCTGTACAAATTGAAAGCGCAGCTAAAGTCTTTGAAAGACTTCTTAGGACATTATTCTTCATAATAGAGATAATTTATATATTACAACTGTTAACAAACAATATTTGCAATATAGGAAAAAGTAAAATAAAAAACAATTTTAAAAACAAAGCGACTTAGAAGTCCTATGAAGTATAGTTAGTCTAGTTCCACCCCGTTTTATCTTAAAAAAATTCATATACTTACAATTTGTAAGCAAAATCAAGTGCAAACGATGAAAATAAAAAACAATGAAGAAAACATAAAATTTTTGTCAATAGTAGATAATTTATGATTTGTGCTTTACTTTGGCACAAGGTCAATTTATCTTTGCAGAAGTTTTGGGGATTAAAGAGCAATGAATATCTTTGTCCCTGAACGGTGTAAACCGGCATACAGATAAATAACATCAATTAAGAATTCATTATGGCTAAGGAAGAAGTACAGGCCAACGATGTCAATGCTGCCAAGCTTAAGGCATTGCAGGCTACGATCGACAAGATCGAGAAGGATTATGGTAAAGGTACCATTATGAAGCTGGGGGATCAGCCACAATGGGATGTGCAGGTCATTCCAAGCGGTTCAGTAGCGCTTGACCACGCTCTCGGAATCGGCGGATATCCAAGGGGACGTATCATCGAGATTTACGGACCTGAATCCAGCGGTAAGACCACTCTGGCGATTCACGCTATCGCAGAGGCACAGAAACAGGGCGGCATAGCCGCTATGATTGATGCTGAACACGCATTCGACAGGACATATGCGAAGGCTTTGGGAGTAAATCTCGAGACACTCCTTATCTCTCAGCCGGACAACGGCGAGCAGGCTCTTGAAATCGCTGACAATCTCATCCGTTCAGGAGCCATCGACATAGTTGTAATCGACTCAGTTGCAGCCCTCACGCCAAAGGCGGAAATCGAGGGGGAAATGGGCGACAATAAGGTCGGACTCCAGGCCCGTCTGATGAGTCAGGCCCTCCGTAAGCTCACAGCAAACATAAGCAAGACCAACACCTGCTGCATTTTCATCAACCAGCTCCGTGAGAAAATCGGCGTAATGTTCGGTAATCCTGAAACCACAACCGGAGGAAATGCACTTAAGTTCTATGCTTCCGTTCGTCTGGATGTCCGCAAGACCACACAGATTAAGGATGGAGATGAGGCTACAGGAAACCGTACACGCGTAAAAGTAGTAAAGAACAAAATGGCTCCACCTTTCAAGAAGGCTGAATTCGACATAGTTTACGGAGTCGGAATCTCCCACGTTTCAGAGGTATGCGACCTCGCTGTGGAGTTCGACATCATACACAAGAGCGGATCCTGGTTCAGCTACAACGGCGAAAAAATGGCTCAGGGACGTGAGGCTGTTAAGCAGCTTCTTATTGACAACCAGGAACTTTGCGAAGAAATCGAAGCTAAGATTCGCGAGCAGCTGACTATGCTTGCAGACTAACAAACAGATACTAATTGAAAATGGCTAAAATTATCCTCACCGGTGACAGACCAACCGGAAGATTGCATATAGGCCACTACGTTGGCTCTCTCCGCCGCAGGGTTGAACTTCAGAACAGCGGCAATTTCGACGAAATATACATTATGATTGCGGATGCACAGGCACTTACTGACAATGCCGACAATCCTGAGAAAGTACGTCAGAACATCATCGAAGTAGCACTCGACTATCTTTCTGCAGGTCTCGACCCAGAAAAGTCGCATCTTTTCATACAGTCACAGGTCAGCGAGCTGACCGAGCTTACCTTTTTCTACAACAATCTCGTAACTGTCCAGCGTCTTCAGAGAAACCCTACCGTCAAGCAGGAGATACAGCTTCGCGGCTTCTCGGACAACGATGAGGATAACAAGGCTGGGACACCGGTAGGTTTCTTCTGCTACCCTATCAGCCAAGCTGCCGACATTACGGCTTTCAAGGCTACTGTAGTCCCTGTAGGAGAGGATCAGAAGCCTATGATCGAGCAGACACGCGAAATCGTTCGAAAATTCAACTCGACCTATGGACCCGTTCTTGTAGAACCTGAGATAATGCTTCCGGACAATGAGGCCTGCCTGAGGCTTCCCGGCACTGACGGAAAGGCAAAGATGAGCAAGTCGCTCGGAAACTGCATTTATCTCTCCGATTCAGCCGAAGAGGTTTGGGCCAAGGTTAAAGGTATGTACACAGACCCTCTGCATCTGCAGGTCAGTGACCCGGGGCACGTAGAGGGAAACACGGTTTTCACATATCTGGATGCATTCTGCAAGCCTGAGCACTTTGAGAAGTTCAGGTCCGCTTTCGTGGGCAAGAAAGTAAGCTTCGAGTTCAATAGCCTTGATGAGGTGAAGGAACAATACAGGAAGGGAGGTCTTGGCGATATGATGATCAAGAATTTCCTGAACTGCGTTCTCAATGACACCCTTGAACCAATCAGAAACAGACGTCACGAACTGGAACAGAACATCCCATATGTGTATGAGGTGCTCAGAAAGGGAACAGAAATAGCCAGAGCCAAGGCTGCCGAGACTCTGGCTGATGTAAAACGTGCGATGAAGATCAATTACTTTGACCCTGGCGTTCTGGACGAACTCATCCGTGAACAGTCAGAGAAGTACGCGAAGTAATCAATACTCGTCCCAGGACTTGACTGATGGCTTCTCGCTCGAGGTGAAAGCACGTATCCATGCCGTCGCAAGTCGAGCATTGGTAAAGAGCGGTACATTTGAATCAATGGCCGTACGCCTGATAATATATCCGTTGTCCAACTCATTATTGGTGAAGTTTTTCGGGATGTTGATCACCATATCCACCTCCCTATCCCGGATAATCTGGACAGCGGATTTGAGTTCAGGATGCTTAGCTTCATCACCTGGCCAAAGCACTTTCTCAGACTCAACACCGTTCTCCTTCAGATATCTGAATGTGCCACCGGTTGCATAAAGCTTGTAGCCCGAAGCTGCGAGCAGTTTGCAGGCGCGCAATGTGTCAGCTTTCTCCAAAGCGTCTCCGGTTGAGAGGAGTATGCCCTTGCGAGGTACTTCATTGCCGATTGAAATGATGGATTTCATCAGGGCCTCATTCAAGTCATCGCCGATGCAGGCTACCTCGCCTGTAGAAGACATATCAACTCCGAGCATCGGGTCAGCCTCCTCAAGTCTGGCAAAAGAGAATTGGGAAGACTTCACTCCAACGTAATCGAGGTCGAAGGCACTCTTCTGAGGAGCAGCAGGATGAAGTCCGAGCATCGCTTTGGTTGCGAGCTCAATGAGATTGATTTTCAACACCTTGGACACGAAAGGAAAGCTGCGGGAAGCACGAAGATTGCACTCGATAACCTTAATCTCGTTTTCCTTGGCGAGGAACTGGATATTAAATGGGCCGGTGATATTCAGCGCTCCGGCTATGCTTCTGGCGATTTTCTTGATACGTCTGACTGTCTCGACGTACAGTTTCTGAGGCGGGAACTGAATGGTCGCATCTCCCGAGTGGACTCCTGCGTACTCAATATGCTCGGATATAGCGTAAGCCAGGACTTCACCGCCATCAGCGACTGCATCGAACTCGATTTCCTTGCAACGGGTCATAAACTTGCTGATGACAACAGGATGCTCCCGTGACACTTCAGCTGCAAGACTGAGGAACTTCACCAGCATTTCCTTATTGTAGCAGACATTCATTGCTGCACCGGAAAGTACGTATGACGGGCGGACAAGGACAGGGAAGCCGACTTTGTCTATGAAGGCATCTACGTCATCCATGGTCGTAAGTTCCTTCCATTCAGGCTGGTCAATACCGAGTTTCTCCACTATGCTTGAAAACTTGTACCTGTCTTCAGCCTTGTCAATATCCGTAGCTGCTGTACCAAGGATAGGAACTCCTTCCTTATGAAGCTTCAGTGCAAGGTTGTTCGGAATCTGTCCACCTACGGAGACTACGACTCCGTGAGGAGATTCCAGCTCGATTATGTCCATTACCCTCTCAAATGACAGTTCGTCAAAGTAGAGGCGGTCACACATATCGTAATCTGTAGAAACTGTCTCCGGGTTGTAATTGATCATCACTCCCCTAAAGCCCTGTTTCTGAATCTCCTTGAGACAGGTAACGGAGCACCAGTCAAATTCTACGGAACTGCCTATTCTGTATGCGCCGGAACCGAGCACGATGACGGAACTCCTGTCATTCTTGTACTCAACATCATTCTTACAGCCATTGTATGTGAGATACAGATAGTTGGTCATAGCCGGAAACTCAGCTGCCAAAGTATCTATTTGCTTCACTACAGGGGTGATACCCAAAGACTTACGGAACTGCCTTACCTTAGCCTGGGCCTCTGAACTTGGAATGCTGTCCTTATATACAGCCTTCTGTATCTGATGGTCGGAGAATCCCTGTCTCTTGGAACGGACGAGAAGTTCCTCCGGCACTGATTCTATTTCTGAATAAGCCTCCAAGTCAGACCAGGTGCTTACAAGGTTTTCAAGCTTGGAAAGGAACCACTTGTCTATTTTGGTAAGATCGTGAATACGGTCTATGCTCAAGCCTGCCTGCATAGCCTCGGCAATCACAAAGATACGCTTATCAGTAGGCTCTTTGAGGGCATGCTCTATATCACTGATACCCAGAGACTTATTGCCTAAGAAACCGTGAGCTCCCTGGCCTATCATACGCAGGCCCTTCTGGATGGCTTCCTCGAAATTGCGACCTATGCTCATCACCTCGCCTACAGACTTCATTGACGAACCTATCTTTCGTGAAACGCCATGAAATTTGCCCAAGTCCCAACGCGGAATCTTGCATACGATATAGTCAAGAGCAGGCTCGAAAAAGGCAGGAGTAGTCTTGGTTACAGAATTCTTTATATCAAAGAGGCCATAACCAAGTCCGAGTTTTGCCGCAACAAAGGCAAGGGGATAACCCGTTGCCTTGGACGCAAGAGCTGATGATCGGCTCAGTCTGGCATTCACTTCGATGACTCGATACTCCATCGAATCCGGATCATAGGCATACTGAACATTGCACTCGCCCACTATTCCGATATGGCGAATTATCTTTATGGCCAGTTCACGCAGGAAGTAATAATCCTTGTTTGAGAGGGTCTGGGATGGAGCGACAACGATGCTCTCGCCCGTATGTATGCCGAGAGGGTCGAAATTTTCCATATTGCAAACAGTGATGCAATTGTCAAACCTATCTCTAACTACTTCATATTCAATCTCTTTCCAACCCTTAAGCGACTTCTCGATAAGCACCTGAGGCGAGAAGGAGAAAGCCTTTGCACAGGTTTCCTCCAGCTGTGCCATGTCATCGACGAAGCCCGAGCCCAAACCGCCGAGAGCATAGGCGGCACGGACAATAAGAGGAAAGCCAAGTTCCTCCGCTGCAGCCTTGGCCTGCTCAATATTGTCTGCAGGATGAGACTTGATGGTCTTAATCCCAATCTCATCAAGTTTCTGAACGAAAAGATCCCTGTCTTCCGTGTCAATGATAGCCTGCACTGGAGTTCCAAGTACGCGGACACCGTACTTCTCGAACATGCCCCTCTTGTACATTTCGACTCCGCAATTGAGGGCCGTCTGTCCTCCGAATGAAAGCAGAACCCCCTGAGGCCTCTCCTTGGCAATCACCTGTTCCACATACTCAGGAGTGACGGGAAGGAAATAAATCTTGTCTGCAACGCCCTCAGAAGTCTGTACAGTGGCAATATTCGGATTAATGAGCACTGATTCGACACCCTCTTCACGCAAAGCCTTGAGAGCCTGCGAACCGGAGTAGTCAAACTCTCCCGCCTGGCCGATTTTCAATGCACCCGAGCCCAGGACAAGGACCTTCTTTATTGATGTATCTTTCATAATTTCGAGATGAATTCGTCAAACAAAAATTGAGTGTCGGTAGGACCGCTGGAAGCCTCCGGGTGGAATTGTACCGAGCAGAAAGGCTTGCTTTTATGACGTATGCCTTCGTTGGTGCCGTCATTCATATTGACGAACCATTCTTCCCAATCCGGGCCGAGCCCGAGAGGATCAACTGCAAAACCGTGATTCTGTGAGGTTATCACACAGACATTGCTCCCCACTATTCTTGCAGGCTGGTTGTGCGAACGATGTCCGTACTTTAGCTTGAAGGTGCTGGCTCCGGCTGCGCGCGCAAGAAGTTGATTGCCCATACAAATGCCGAAAATGGGCTTATTGCCCTTCATCGCCTCCTGGAGGTGGCGGACGGTGACATCGCAGTACTGCGGATTGCCCGGACCGTTGGAAATGAAAAGTCCGTCCCACTCAAGAGTGTTGAAATCGTAGTCCCAAGGAACTCGAATCAATTCTACTCCTCGGTCCACGAAACAGCGCAGGATATTGTGTTTCACACCACAATCCACCAGCACGACCTTCTTTTCTCCGTGGCCATAATGAATCACTTCCTTGCAGCTGACTATCGCGATCTGGTTTTCCTTATTCGGATCAGGCACAGGAAATGATTTCTCAACACCCTCTGGCACTATCATCGCCAACTGCGAGCCATTCTGTCTCAACTCCTGTGTAAGAGCCCTTGTATCAACACCATAGATTGCAGGTACCCGCTGTTCACGTAACCACTGGTCGAGACTTTTTACTGCATTCCAATGGCTGTAGTCAAAACTGTATTCGCTGATGACCAGTCCTCTGGCCCAGATTCTATCCGACTCGAAATTCTTCGAGATGCCGTACTCGTCCACTCCCTCCTCCGGCACACCGTAATTGCCTACTATAGGGTAAGATACGCAAAGTATCTGACCGCTGTATGAGGGGTCGGTAAGGCTTTCGGGATAACCGACCATTGCCGTGGAGAATACAGCCTCACCGTCGCAAGGTCCGTCATAGCCGAGCATCCAGCCCTTGAATTCCGCGCCGCCTTCCAATCTCAAGACAGCTCTTTTTCTCTCTCTGTTCATTTGTTCTTTTTTACTAAGTGTCCGAATGTTGCTGTAGGATAATCGCCTGTGAAACAAGCCATACAGAGGTCAGCGATGCCTTTTGCTGCCTTCAGTGTGTTTTCTTCGTTGAGGAAGACCAGCGAATCTGCTCCTATCGCCTCGCAAACCTCCTGCACACCCATATTGGCGCTGATCAACTGGTCGTAATCAGAAATGTCGACGCCATAGAAGCAAGGACTGATAAGTGGAGGACTGGCAATCCTCACGTGCACCTCGCGGGCTCCGGCATCCCTGAGCAGTTTCACAATCCTGCGGGAAGTAGTACCTCTGACAATAGAGTCGTCAATCAGCACAATGCTCTTATCCTCAACAACTTCTCGTATCGCGGACAATTTCATCTTCACACCCATTTCACGCAGGGCCTGCACAGGTTGGATAAAGGTTCGACCAATATAACGGCTCTTGACCAAACCGGTCTCAAGTGGAATCCCGCTGGCCTCGCTGAATCCCATTGCCGCGCTCAAGCTCGAATCAGGCACTCCGACGACGATATCTGCCTTGCACGGGGACTGATGGTAGAGGAGACGGCCTGACTCCTTTCGATAGGAGTGCACATTACGCCCGCAAATTTTCGAATCGGGACGTGCGAAATAGATAAACTCCATTGCGCACATCTTCGAGCTGGTGTCGGAGCAATAGAAATTGCTGCGCAATCCGTGCCTGTCTATGCAGACTATCTCTCCCGGTTCGATGTCTCGAAGATATTTCGCGCCAATGATATCGAAGGCGCAGGTCTCGCTGCTGACGACATATCCGCCGGCAAGAGTGGCGATGGACAATGGTCTGAGGCCGTATTTGTCCCTACAGGCATAGATGCGGTTTTTGGTCATTATCAGGAATGAGAATGCACCTTCCAGCTTGTTCAAGGCACTGATAATGCTCGTGATGCGCTGCCCGTTCTTCGGCTTTCTGATCAGATGGGCAAGAATCTCGGAATCCGAAGTGGTCCTGAACAGATAGCCCTTGTCCTCAAGCTCTGACGACAGTTCCGCGGCATTGACAATATTGCCATTGTGAGCCAGGGCGAAGTCGCCGTTCTTATGATGGAAATAGAACGGCTGGACGTTCTCGATACCGCCGCCACCGTAGGTCGAATAGCGCACATGGCCTATTCCCATATTGCCCGGAATAATGTCGAGAACAGCTTGGTTGAAGACTTCCGAGACGAGGCCCTGACCGCGATGGCTATGAAACTTCTGCTCTTCATCGACAGTGACCATTCCGCAGCCCTCCTGGCCACGGTGCTGGAGACTATGCAGGCCGTAATATATAAATGAAGATGCATTCGGAACACCGTAAACTCCGAATACTCCGCACTCTTCGTGGAGTCCACGCTCTCTTGTTTCAATTATTTCTGACATTTCAACGCTGCTTCTACGAATGAAACGAAAAGAGGTGCCGGAGACTCCGGAGTACTCTTGTATTCAGGATGGAACTGTGTAGCAATGAAGAAAGGATGCTCGGGAAGCTCGATTACCTCGACCAGACCGGTCTGAGGATTGCGTCCGCTCGCCTTCAGACCAGCAGCCTCCATCTTCGACAAATACTCCTCGTTAAACTCATATCTATGACGATGTCTCTCCCTGATGGTCTCCTTGTCGTAAATCCTGTATGCCAAACTGCCCTCTTCAAGCTTGCAATCGTAGGCTCCCAAGCGCATTGTACCGCCCTTTAGTGTGGTCTTCTTCTGATCCTCCATCATAGAGATAACCGGATATGGAGTGTCAGGATTAACCTCAGTGCTGGCTGCACCCTTGAGGTTCAGGACATTGCGGGCAAACTCCACAACTGCCATCTGCATTCCGAGGCAGATGCCGAAGAAAGGCACAGCGTGAGTGCGGGCATATTTGATTGCCTCCACCTTACCCTCAAGGCCTCTTTCTCCGAAGCCCGGAGCAACGAGTATTCCTCTCATTTTTCCAAGCTTTTCCTCGACATTAGCGGCATCCAGATGCTCGCTGTGGATGTAGTGGACATTGACCTTGCACTTATTCGCGGCCCCGGCGTGCACGAAGGACTCCAGAATGGACTTGTATGCATCCTGAAGCTCCACATACTTGCCTACGAGAGCTATGTCAATGCTGGTTTCAGGATGCGAAAGCCTGTCTAGGAAAGCCTTCAGGGCAGAAAGGTCAGGTTCAGGGGACCAGTTGATGCCGAGGCTGCTGAGTACCTTCTTGTCCAGGCCCTCTTCCTTCATATTTAAAGGAACCTGGTAAATGGATTTCGCATCAATGCTTTCTATGACATTGCCTGCCTTGACATTGCAGAAACGGGCCATCTTCATTCTCAGGTCCGCATTCAACTCCTTCTCGCTGCGGCAAACTATGATGTCGGGATGAACACCGGACTGCTGGAGCATCTGGACTGAGTGCTGGGTAGGCTTGGTCTTGAGTTCTCCGGCAGCAGCAAGATAAGGCACCAGAGTAAGATGTATGGTGCATATGCTGTCTTCAGGAAGCTCCCATTGGAGCTGGCGTATGGACTCAACGAAGGGCTGCGACTCCATATCTCCTACAGTTCCGCCCACCTCGGTAATGACTATGTCGTATTCACCGGTTTGGCCAAGGAGAAGCATTCTGCGCTTGATTTCATCTGTGATATGAGGGACAATCTGCACTGTCCTGCCAAGGTATGCTCCTTCCCTCTCCTTGGTAATCACAGTGTTATAGATTTTTCCTGTAGTCACATTGTTCGCCTTCGAGGTATGGATGCCCAGAAAGCGCTCGTAATGGCCAAGATCAAGATCGGTCTCAGCTCCATCCTCAGTCACGTAGCACTCACCGTGCTCGTAAGGATTGAGAGTACCCGGGTCAATGTTAATATACGGGTCGAACTTCTGGATAGTCACCCTGAATCCCCTGGCTTGAAGGAGTTTGGCAAGAGACGCTGCAATTATGCCTTTTCCCAATGAGGAGGCCACACCTCCCGTCACGAAAACATATTTGGTTTCCATTTTGTATCTAATTGTTAATCAAAGTTTTATATAAATACACACAAGTCTTGGGCAGACCGTGCCAGGGCATAGGACTGCTCTAATCGCACAGGAGGGCATTAGCCTTCGCTCCCGGCTGTTCAACTTTGTCTCAGAGGATCTCCGAAAACGACGGATACTAAAAAAGGCAGCCAACCGATAAAGGGTCTGCTGCCTTGAAAAGTCTTAAACGGAGGGATGAATCTTTGGGGACGAATAGCGACGACACTCTGAGGAGCACCGGTGACGGTACGCAGATAATCAAAATCAAATGCTATACGTGTCCTTATCATACCACTCAAACTAACTCTGCAAAATTAGAAAAAATCAGAAAAAACAAATCAAAATTTTTAGTTTTTTGACAGCAGTTTTTCTACATTTGTACAAACCCTATAATAGTATGAAGAAACAAATAGCAATTTTGAGTGCAGTTCTCTGTACCATAACCCTGACAAGCAATGCTCAGAGAAGAAAAGCCGAACCTGAGAAGGAAGGCTACAGGTTCACAGAAGTAGTCTCACTCCCTGTCACCTCAGTAAAGAATCAGGCTTCTACCGGTACCTGCTGGTGTTTTGCCACGACTTCTTTTATGGAATCCGAGCTTCTCAGAATGGGCAAGGGCGAATACGATCTTTCGGAAATGTTCATCGTCCGCCAGAAATATCTGAACCAGATGGATGACAATTTCCTCCGTCGCGGAAAGGGCAATGTCGGCCAGGGCAGCCTTTCGCACACCTGGATGAACGCTTTCAAGACTGCCGGCATCGTTCCTGAGGAGGTGTATCACGGAATCAACTATGCTTCCCTGAACCACAACCACAGCGAAATGGCACAGTACATTGCTGCAGTGGCCAATGCTTCCGTAAATTTGAAGAAACGCAGCCCGGAGTATTACAAAATAGCTAATTCTATACTTGACATCTACCTCGGAGAAGTACCACAGAGCTTCAACTACAAGGGGAAGGAGTACACTCCACAGTCATTCGCAGAAAGCCTCGGCCTGAATATGGATGATTATGTAGAACTGACCAGCTTCTCCCACAAGCCTTTCTATGAGCCTATGATAATTGAGGTTACGGACAACTGGGAACACGCTCAGCAGTACAATGTCCCTCTCGACGAGCTTATGGAGGCTATGGACTATGCCCTTGAGCACGGCTACACCGTGGCTTGGGACGGAGATGTCAGCGAAAAGGGCTTCTCACACGCTAACGGTGTAGCCATCAATCCTGAGGTAGCTGTACTTGAGGACTATTCAACTACTGATAGGGCACGCTTCGAAGGTCTGAGCCAGGCCCAGCGTATGGAGGCTGTTTACCAGTTCGACAAACCATATCCTGAAATCAATGTCACTCAGGAGATTCGCCAGTCAGACTACGAGAGTTTCGTAACCACCGACGACCATCTGATGCACATCACCGGCATCGTGAAAGACCAGAACGGAACCAAGTACTATAAGACCAAGAACTCCTGGGGTACCGACCGCAATGTATTCGGCGGCTATCTCAATATGTCAGAGAGCTATGTCCGTGCGAAAACCATCTACTATATGGTACACAAGGACGCCCTTCCGGCTGCTCTCAAGGCTAAGCTCGGTCTCTGATAACCCCCTGATTACCAGGAATATTCATTAAGACAATTCGACACGGTCCTTTTCAGGTTCTCCATTGCCCTTTCAGGTTGGAGCAGCTCTGGCAGGGGCCGTGGGTCGTTTTCATTGATACTGCGCACCAATGAAAAATGGCGCTGGAGTTCCTGCGCAGCATCGTCAATTGCCCCGGAAAGAAGCCAGACAGGCACTCCTGCCCTTCTGCACCGCTGCTGCACTCCGAAAGGCAGCTTTCCCATCAGGGTCTGTGCATCCGACTTTCCCTCTCCCGTGATGACCAGGTCCGCATCCCGCAGCAAACCATCGAAATCCGCAATGTCCAGCAGAATGTCTATGCCCGGCCGCAATTCAGCATCGAGATAGGCCAGAAAAGCATAGCCCAAACCACCTGCAGCGCCGGCCCCTGGATGATGGGCAAGTTCTTTTGAGGCAATGCCTTCCCCCTCTGTCATTGCCGCAAAATCCCTCAATCGCCTATCGAGAAACGGCAATTGCTCCGGACTTGCACCCTTCTGCGGGCCGAAAACATAAGCCGCGCCATTCTCACCGTAAAGCGGATTGTTCACATCGCAAGCCACAAGGAAAGAGCAGAGCTCCGTGCGGCAATCCAAGTCCCGCAAGGCCTTCAGCATTCCCTCGCCAGCATCACAGGTAGCACTGCCTCCAAGCCCCATCACAATACGCTCGCAGCCTCTGCCTATCGCATCAGCTATCATCTCTCCAACCCCGTAAGTGGTTGTAAGCAAAGGATTTCGCCTATCCTCAGGGACCAGTGGCAATCCGCTCGCGGCAGCCATCTCCATATAGGCTGTCCTCCCGTCCATCGAAAGAGCATAAGAGCAATCCACCCACTCCATCAACGGTCCGTGCACCTTCAGGGCAATATCCTTCATAGGCAGGAAACGCTTGATGCAGGAGACCAGACCCTCGCCACCGTCGCTCAATGGCAATTGCACCGTCTTAGCAGACGGAAGGGCATCGTGAATACCCTCGGCAGCGGCCCTGCAAGCCTGTTCAGCTGTGATGCAGCCCTTGAAGGAATCAAAGGCTGCAATGATACTCCTTACTTTCATTGTCCTGAAAAATTTTGCACTATAGCAGCACGAAGATAAGATAATTGCACAGATATTTGCAAATGCTGAAGGCAATTGGTAGTTTTACCACTGCAATGAAAAAGTTGCTTAAATATTTAGTGGTGATGGCAGCGGCATTGACCTGCGCATCCTGCAAGACTTCAACTAAAGAAATGGAAATCAATAGACTTCTCGTCGTTGTCGACGTTCAAAGGGACTTCTTTGACCCTGCCGGTTCTTTGTATGTATCTGGAAGCGAGGCACTTCCTGAAAAAATTGCCGCTATCGCTCCGGAATATGACGCAGTGGTTTTCACCCTTGACTGGCATCCTGGCGACCACTGCTCCTTCAAGGATCTGGGTGGCATCTGGCCAAGCCATTGCGTAGCCTACACCCAGGGTGCAGGACTGCCGGACTGCTTCGCGGCCATATTGGCAAGAGGAGAGCAGGTGTCTTTCCCTGAAAAAAGTTGACTCGTTAAACACGAGTTACTATGTTTATCTATCAAACGTCACTAAGAGACAACTATTATCAGAAGGCCGTTGACATGCACTACAACGAAGGGTTATCATACCGCCATATTGCGAAGAT
>JAQXOE010000020.1 GCA_029098505.1 Bacteroidales bacterium | reverse complement strand
GGCCATCCGAGTGGCTTGACGTGATCATTGTCCATGCTGTAGCCCGTCTCGAAGAATGAATTGTTTCGGCTGACGTAGCTCGCATAGATGAGCGGCGGGATGAACATCAGCGGGTAGGAGATGATGGTGGCGTATTCCATTGCCTCTGGGCTGTTGCCTAACAGGGCTACAACCACTACGCTGGCGAGGTTGCCGAGCAGGGCACCCGCGAGCAGCCAGGCCAGCAGTATGAACATACCCTTTACATCCGGTACGTGATAGTTGAAGATGGAAAAGACATCGTAGTTTTTCCTGATTGTTCTCTTGGTCATAATATAGTGTGTCTTGTATTTTCCGTCGGTTCCGTTCCGGTGGATGCTTTCCGTTCCGGCGCGGATTCTTATGCGAAAATAGCAAATAATCCGCTGCAAATGAAATGCCCCTCCGTTCTCTTTTTCCTGCATCACGATGGAGAATGTCATCTGCCACGAATGCGCCACGGGAATTGAAGCCAAAGGCATTTCCGGCTTGAACTGCATACACGACATCAGCATCTCTTCATCCCTTTTCTACTACAAGAAAGCTGCTACGTCTATTGACAAGCAGACTGCGGATATCGAACTCGAGAATCTGAGTTTTGTGCAATTCGGAAGCCTTCCTCAGAGCAGCAGCAGTACGGCTGCAGAGTAGAGCAGAAGGCCCTGGAATTTCATCCTGTTGCCGGAAACGAATTTGACCATAGCCTCGATGCTGCTCTTTTCCTGGAGGGATTCCAGTTTTTCAGCAGAAGGCCTGTCCGATGCTGTCCATTTCCTGATAATCTCTCCGTCGGAAAGCCAGGTGACTCCTCCGTTGGAGCGGTTCAGTGTGATGAGTTTCTTGTAATCTGACGTAAAGGTCTCGTGATCAGGAAGATGCAATGGCGCTCTCGATACCATAAGAGCCTTGAAGCCCGCTGCCTCTGCTCTGGCGAGAAATTCTTCGGCGGCTGCGAGATCCTCTTCGCTGAAGTTTTTGTTATCATAGACCGATATGACCATCACATTGTCTTCCAGCAGCAGCTCATTTCTGTATTCTCCCTGCAGGTCAGCAATAAAGAATTCAGGTCTGGAATCCTCATAGTCGGAGATGGACAGGCTCTTGGTCTCAGCCCTGACGAAGGTCCAGGTTGAATCCGGAAGCTTATCCAGGGTGAAAGCCCCCTCCTTTCCGTCCTTCTCATAGATTACGAAAAGCTCCTCCTTGATTTCGTTTCCGGCCTCGCTCATATTGACATCGTCCCCGTAGTCGGCAAGGCTGGCGCCGGGAGCGAATTCGGTGTAGTCCACCAGCGGCAATGAATTGAGAGAGTAGATACAGAAGCCCGCAACAACCACTGCCGCGAGGGTGAAAGCCACAATCTTTTTCTTCTCTGTAGCTCCGTATTCCTTGGTCGGAAGGAAGGCAATAGCGCACAGTGCGCAGAGTATCAGGTTCTTGATGAAAGTCGCTGCGTGGGAGAGATGAATCGCCTCCCCGAAGCAGCCGCAATCCATCTCGGGATTGAAAATCAGCAAGATAAGAGTGATGAGAGTGAAGATGGCCATCATCGTGCTGGTGAGTATTGCCACCGCCTTCCTCCATACACCGGCCATCAGAGCCGCTCCGGTAAGGGTTTCGAGCAATGCCATTGCGACTCCCAAGAAGCGCGAGGCTCCGGCGGCCCAAGCAAGGTGGAAAAATTTGAGATACTCTTCTACCACCAGTCCGGCGCCCACCGGATCCATCAGTTTCAGCATTCCGGCGCTAAAGAATACCAGACCTAAAAGAATTGAGCAGAAGCGTCTGATTCCTATATGAAAGATTCTCATAACTGATTGTTCAACTTGTTGTCCACTATTTCCTTGATACGTTGGAAGATAAGCTCGGCCGGAAGCATTGCCCCGTCTTCGGCGGAGCAGTCAACGCAAATGAAGTCCGGGTCGAGAGAGGCCTGTTTCACATAAACGGCCTTGACTCTTTTCTGGAACTCGATGTCAGCCTCGTGAATGTCGGATGCGCCTGAAAGATAAGTTCTGTCCTCGCCCTGCCTGTTGGAGTGAAGATTGCTCTCAACAAAGCCTATGGGAACGTTGAGGAATATGTTCAAGTCAGGTTTCGGCAGCCCGAACTCATTGTACTCAGTGTCAATGATCCATTTTCGCAGCCTCTCGGCCTCCTCCCCACTTTTGCATTTGGCGCATTGGTAGGCAATGTTTGAATAGACATATCTGTCGAGAAGCACAGGCTTGCCTTCCATCAGGCTTTTCTTCATTTCAGGAGCGGCGTTGTGGCGGTCTTCTGCGTAAAGCAATGCGGCCAGTTGCGGATGAACCACATCATTCCCTCCGAATTCCCCTCTCAGGAAACGGCTGATCAGTTCCCCATAAACGGGAGCATCATAGCGGGGGAAATGTATGTATTCCAACTCTCCGCATTTGTCCTTGATGTATTCCTTAAGTCTTTTGACCTGGGTGGATTTTCCGGCTCCGTCCAGGCCTTCCAGTACAATGAGCATATTCTTCCTTCCTGTTTTGCAAAGTTCAAAGTTAATAATTATTTTGCGGGCCGCAAAAAGCTTGGATATGGTTAGATCTGATAGACAGATTTTGATAATGGGCATCCTGAACCTCACTGAAGATTCATATTTTGCTCCCAGCCGCTATAATTTGGCGATGCTTGACTCGGAGGCCGACATAATCGACATAGGAGCGATCTCGACCCGTCCAGGAGCCGCCGATGTTCCGGAGGAGGATGAGTGGAGAAGGCTCGAACCCGTATTGCGCTCATACACAGGCATAAAACCTATCTCAATCGATACAGTTCGCGCCTCGGTAGTGGAGAGGTGCTGCGAGACCCTGGGCCGTCCTGTCATCGTCAATGACATCTCCGCGGGCGAAGATGATTCGGAGATGCTCCCAACAGTCGCGCGTCTCGGACTCGAATATATTGCGATGCACAAAAGGGGCAATCCGGCTACGATGCAGAGCCTTTGCGGGTATGGCAATGTGTGCGAAGATGTATTGTCATATTTCAAGGATTTCGCAATGAAGGCGGAAGATGCGGGTGTAAGAGACTGGATACTCGATCCCGGTTTCGGCTTTGCAAAGACGGTGGCCCAGAATTTTGAATTGCTGGACTCTCTTGAGGAGTTTCAGCAGCTGGGCCGGAAAGTGCTCATAGGTATTTCACGCAAAAGCTTTATGTACAAGACTTTAGGTATAGGTCCTGAAGCTGCTCTTACGGCAACTCAGGCTATGCATCTGGCTGCTCTGGAGCGTGGAGCCGATATCTTGAGGGTGCACGACGTCGAGGAGGCCCAGCAAACACTCAAACTTTACAGAAGTTTGAAGGGCGTGGATTATTCTTCGATATAGACGTCTTCTCCCGGTTCGGCGAATAGAAATTTCTCCCGGGCGAATTTTTCGAGGGAATCCCTGTCGGTCGTGAGAGTCTTGAGCTCGTTTTCGAGTCTCTCATTGTCCTGCTGATAGAATTCTATCATCTTTTCCTGCTTGTGGACCGTCACTCCGGCTGCAATCCAGCGGAATACATTGTCCCTTTTGATAAAGCAGATGAAAACGAGGAAGATGGAGGTGGCAATTATGACTGTTCGCAAGAAAGAACGCTCTTCCTTGTTGTTCCCGTCCTTGGAGTGGTTCCATATGTTCTTGAATTTGCCCATCCTCTTTTCTCTCTTTGTGCAAAAATAACTATTTTTGCCTATTATAAACAATAATCACACTTCCATATTCAAATGAAACCTACTCTTTTAGTTCTTGCTGCCGGAATGGGCAGCCGTTATGGCGGACTTAAACAGATGGATGGACTCGGACCGTCCGGAGAGACCATTATCGACTATTCAATCTACGATGCAGTTCAGGCCGGATTCGGTAAGGTTGTCTATATCGTTAGGGATGCTTTCAAGGAGCAGTTCGAACAGACAGTAAGGGAGAAGTATGCTGACGTCAGATGCATTGACGGAGAGCCTCTCGACTTCGTTTTCGTAACTCAGGAATTGAACAAGATTCCTGAAGGCTTTACAATGAACCCTGAAAGGCAGAAGCCTTGGGGTACAGCCCACGCTGTGCTTATGGCTGCAGAGGTAATCAATGAACCTTTCGCTGTTATCAACGGTGACGACTATTATGGCAAGGATTCCTTCCACATACTCGGTGACTGGCTCCGCCAGCATGCAGATTCCAAGGGAGTTTATTCTATTGTCGGCTTTGAACTGGACAATACCCTTTCAGAATCGGGCGGAGTATCGCGAGGCATATGCTCTTATGACGAAAAGCAGCACCTCACTGACATTGTTGAGCATCTCAACATTATGAAGGAGGACGATTCTATAGTCCGGGGAGACAACAGTAGCACTTCTGAGCGTGTGGAACTCAACGGAAAGGCACTCTGCTCTATGAATATGTGGGGCTTCACTCCGGATTATTTCGAGAACAGTATGGAGATATTCAAAAGCTTCCTCGAGGCCAACAGTCAGGAACTCAAGAAGGAGTACTACATACCATTCGCTGTAGATACTATGATAAAGAATGGCTCAGCAAAGACAGAGGTGCTTTCTACCCCTTCGAAGTGGTTTGGTGTTACTTTCAAGGAGGACCGACCGGCCGTAGTTGCGAAGTTCAAGGAACTTGCTGAAACCGGTGTTTATCCTAACCCTCTGTATCCTAAGAAGTAATACTGTTTTTTGGGGACCCATTTTTTGTCGAATTTTTTTGCACATTAGAAAAATGTTGATATCTTTGCAGTGTAATAGTAAACTAATACACTAAAATAGATATAAAATTATGGAAAAGAGACTTTACAAATCAAGAACCGACAGAATGATTGCCGGTGTATGTGGCGGAATCGGTGAATATTTTGACATTGACCCTACTCTCATCCGCATATTTTGGGTCACTCTCCTTTTTATGGCTGGTGGCGGTTTGGTTGCATATCTCATCGCTTGGATAGTAATCCCTAATGATCCCCAGCTTAGCAGCAGATAAGTGGTAGTGGGAATCCAGCGGTGGAAAACAGTTTGCCTCTGTGGAGCTTAACTATTTGATACTCAGTAAGATAAGCGGATGTCTATGGGAAATTTTTCCTATAGACATCCGCTTAAATCATTGATATTCAATGTGTTATCTCCCACAATAGGAAGAGAAACAAGATGGAGTACCGTAATGGACATCGTTTTCGAAAGAAGGAAGGCACTCACGGGAGCGAAGCTTGTCCCTATTAAAGCCGAGCTTCAGAAATACTTGAAAAAAGAGGGTGATAATGATGCGAATCGCAGAAGTTTCATTATCGGAACCTTCGGCACTTTCCTTGCCGATGTCAATGCCGTTCTCAAAAAATATGACCCTAATCATTTGAATATGGGCATACGTTTCGGTGATCCGGATACCCTTGGGGAAGATGTCTTGAAGGTCTGCTCAAAAGTATTCGATGTGTTCAGTTTCAATTGCTATATGCTTGAGCCTAAGCAGTCTATGCTTGACAGGGCAATGGAGATAATGGATCTTCCTATGATAATTGGAGAATACCATTTCGGAACTGTGGACAGAGGACTTGCACAGTCGCTTTGGCAGGTCGAGTCCCAGGAGCAGAGAGGCGTCGCTTACCGTTATTATACAGAACAGGCTTATTCTCATCCTGCAATCGTCGGTACGGGCTACTTCCAATGGTGCGACCAGGATATTACGGGACGAGGAGACGGCGAGAACTATAACTGCGGTTTGATTGACGTTACCGACAGGCCTTATGAGGCTCAGGTAAAAGCCATAATGGAGACCTCGAAGGTGCTTTATTCAGTTCACTCAGGTGAGAAAGCTCCGTATTCAGAACAGCCAAAGAATGCCAGAGGACACGGAAGTGTTCCTGATCTTTGGAATGAGTAATAATTTGAAACCAAGTTTAAGTGCTTGTTATATAGTTAGTTGATGGTGGATCGGCCGGATTTCCGGCCGATTTTTCTTTATTTCTTTAATTTTTTTTAGTAATTTGGGCCAATTATTCACCTTAAAGAACAAATATGGACAAGTTTACGAGAAACTATGTAGATGGTTTCATGGCCGAACTCATCGCCAAGAATCCAGGCGAGACTGAATTCCATCAGGCCGTTAGAGAAGTAGTGGAAAGTGTCGCACCTTATGTTACAGCCAATCCTTATCTTATGGATCTCAAGATATTGGAAAGGATGGTTGAGCCTGAAAGGGTAATTATGTTCCGTGTACCGTGGATGGACGACCGCGGTGAAATCCATATCAACAAGGGATATCGTGTTCAGATGAACAGCGCCATCGGACCATACAAGGGAGGAATACGCTTCCATTCAAGTGTCAATCTCAGTATAATGAAGTTCCTTGCCTTCGAGCAGACCTTCAAGAACAGTCTTACTACTCTCCCTATGGGAGGCGCCAAGGGTGGTTCCGATTTCAGCCCTCGCGGTAAGTCTGATGCCGAAGTAATGCGCTTCTGCCAGAGTTTTATGACCGAGCTTCAGCGTCATATCGGTCCTGATACCGACGTGCCGGCAGGAGATATAGGTGTGGGAGGACGCGAGGTCGGTTACCTCTTCGGTCAGTACAAGAGACTCCGTGACGAGTTTACTGGTACTCTTACCGGAAAGGGTCAGAATTGGGGCGGCAGCCTTATGCGTCCAGAGGCTACTGGTTACGGCGCTTGCTATTTCGCTCAGGAAATGCTCGCTACCAGGGGCAAGAGCTTCGAAGGACAGACAGTTGTGATTTCCGGAGCTGGAAATGTTGCCCAGTATGCTGCAGAAAAGGCTACAGCGCTCGGAGCCAAGGTTGTTACTCTCTCGGACAGCGACGGCTTCATTTACGATCCTGACGGTATTTCAGTCGAGAAACTTGAATATGTAAAGAGACTCAAGAATGTCATCCGTGGCCGTATCAAGGAGTATGTGAAGGAATATCCTACAGCGCAATACTTTGAGCATCAGCGTCCTTGGGGTATCCCTTGCGATATTGCGATGCCTTGCGCGACCCAGAATGAGATCAATGCCGACGATGCCCGCAAACTCGTTGACAATGGTTGCTATTGCGTAGCTGAGGGAGCAAATATGCCAACCACACCTGAAGCCATTGCCATTTTCCAGAGTGCAAAGTTGCTCTATTCTCCGGGCAAGGCGTCAAATGCCGGTGGTGTGGCCACTTCCGGACTTGAGATGTCACAGAACTCTATGCGTCTCAAATGGACTGCAGAGGAGGTGGACGAGAAACTTCACGGCATTATGTCCGATATTCATTCTGCCTGTGTCAAGTACGGCACCGAGGAGGACGGCTACGTAAACTATGTGAAGGGCGCGAATATCGCCGGCTTCATAAAGGTGGCCAACTCTATGGTAGAGCAGGGACTCGTATAAGTTTTTATTTCAACAAATGGACAGGAATACAGAAGAAATCAGTCTGATGAGCAACAAAATCAGGAGAATACTCCTGATATGCAACAATTTCGACAGTTTTTCGCTGGAAGAAAGCGGAAGAATCGAGGAGCAGATTACTCGCGAATATGCCGAGTTGAACCTTAGCGCCCCGCCTTCCATTTCCCGCGTGGAAACAACGATGGATGCCCTTGAACTCATCAACTCCGGTGCTTCCTTTGATTTGGTCATAACGATGTACAATGTTGGAGAATTGGATGTTTTCGAGTTCTCCAAGCGTATGAAGGCCTCCTGTCCTGATACACCTATCGTTCTTCTGATTTCCTATTCAAGGGAAATCAGAAGGCAGATAGATGAGAATGATACCTCCTGCATCGATCAGGTTTTCTGCTGGCACTCAAGCAATGACCTTATCATTGCCATAATCAAACTGATCGAGGATAGGATGAACGCCGATCACGATATACTCGAGGCAGGCGTCAGGGCAATATTGCTGGTCGAAGATTCGATTCGCTATTACTCCACCTATCTGCCGCTGCTCTATAAACTTGTGCTGCAGCAGAATATCATTGCCCTGAAGGATGCGCTGAACGAGGACCAGCAGACCCTCAGGAAGCGCTCGCGCCCGAAGATACTTCTCGCAACCTGTTTCGACGAAGCGGTGGAGATCTTCAACAAATACAAGGACTGTATGCTCGGCATCATTTCCGATGTCGGCTTCGTGCTGCATAAGGGCGAGAAGTCCACAAAGGAGAAAATAGACGCGGGCATTGATTTCTGCAATCTCGTGCGCTCCGTTGATCCGACTATGCCTATCCTTATGCAGTCATCCCAGGAAAGTATGCGTTCTGTGGCTGAAAAACTTGGAGCTGGCTTTGTAATGAAGCAGTCCAAGACCCTTACCCACGAGGTCAGCGAGTATATAGGCAGGGAGTTCGGATTCGGAGACTTTGTTGTGACCGACCCAGAGACCAGGGATGTGGTTGCCCGAGCTTCCAACCTTTATGAGTTCGAGAAGATAATAGGAATCATCCCGAACAACTGCTACCGCTATATCTCAGAGAACAATTATCTATCCAAGTGGCTCTATGCCAGGGGTTTGTTCTCGATAGGAGCTACTCTGAAGCCTCTTCATATCCACAAGGATGAGGATATTCCCGAGATACGCGAGCTGACTCTTAAGACCATACACGAATACCGCATCAACCAGGCCCTTGGTGTCGTGGCCAAATATAGCGAGGATTCTTTCAACGACACCATTTGGTTCTCCCGTTTGGGTGACGGCTCTTTGGGAGGCAAAGGCCGCGGCCTCGCCTTCCTGAACCATATTCTGGACAAATACAAACTGTATGACAAATGGGAGGATGTAAGGGTGCTCGTCCCTAAGACCTTTGTCATCACTACCGACTATTTTGACCGCTTCATTCTGGAGAACGGACTCCAGTATGTAATAAAGTCAGACCTTTCGGATGCTGAAATACTCTCCGAGTTCGTAGCCTCCAGACTTCCAGCCGATATGGTACTAGCGCTCAGGGTATTCCTTCACCACACCAAGTCACCGTTGGCCGTACGCTCTTCATCCAAGCTGGAAGACTCTTATTATCAGCCGTTTGCAGGGGTATATTCAACCTATATGA
>JAQXOE010000019.1 GCA_029098505.1 Bacteroidales bacterium | reverse complement strand
ACCACGGTATGCGGATGATGGGCTTCGGATTTGACTTTTCCCCGTCACCTTCCTCCATCAGCTTGCAGTAGAGCTCTCCCCAAGAGCGGGCATCCAAATCCTGCAACACGGCAGGGGGTGTCCCTTCGGCGGTAACCCGCGTACCTTTTCCTTTGTTATCCAATACAAGCACATGATCAGCTGACTCAAGAGCCGCCAAGGAGTGGGTGACAAACAGGATTGTTCGGCCCTGCCTGGCCATTTGTTGCAAAATCCCGATGATGCGCATCTCGGTGGCATAGTCCAGTCCCGTCGTCGGCTCATCCAGCAGCAACACATCAGGGTTGCCGACTACTTCTATGGCGATACTCACTCGCTTCTGCTGTCCTCCGCTCAAGCTGCCTACCTCCTGGTTCGCATATGCTTCCAAGCCGGTCTCTTTTAACACGCGGTCAATAATGGATTGTCTCAACCCGGGGGACATGTTGCGGCTCATCCGAATATCTGCCGCATAGCCGATATTTTGCAGAACGGTCAGGTCTTCGTACACCGTGTTCGCTTGCGGTACCAAGGAGAGATGCTTCCCCGCCCACTGCTCATAATCTTCCGGTTGATCTTCATTGACGAGGATGCTGCCCGAGGCCGGTTCTTTCAATCCGGAGAGTAGCCGGATCAGGGTCGATTTGCCGCATCCGCTCTTACCAACTATCGCCGTCAATTTTCCTCGGGGAATGCAGCAGTTCAGGCCGGCTAAAATGGTCTTTTCTCCATACGTTGCGGCAAGTGCCCGTAGATCAAGATCCACACCCAAACTGACACGCCCGGGTTCCAGCTCTTGATCCTTGGCATCATATTCATACACGGCTCCGGCAATGCACAGCGTTTCTCCGCCGCTTATCTCCGCATCAACAAAGGCTTCTCCGTTCAGCAGAATGTTGTTGCGCTGCAAGGGAAGGATTTTCCACCCTCCGTTAGCCACTTTGGATAAGACGGCTATGTCGGAAGCCCCGGCTCTGTCGCTCACCTGTAAGCGGCCATCCGCCCCCTCGGATAGGTAGGCCGGAGACATCCCGGGGAACCGGCACGCCGCTCGGCCGGGTACGCTGCTCGACACGCCCCTCACACGGCGGAAGGTGCACTCAAGATGCAGGGGTACATTCGCAACCAGGAGTTCGTCCCCCGGTCCCAGGGGACGCCGCTCTCCCGGGGCAAGAGGCGTGCCGTTGATGCAAGTCCCGCCGGGTGTCTTCTCTGCCACCACCGCAAAGCAGCATCGCTCCGCATCATACTCGATGCAGCAGTGCCGGCGCGATACATAGCGGTTGCGTTGCAGGGGCGCAAACTCGGTATCCCTCCCTACCACAGCAGGAAACTCGGGCAGCCGCATCCCAGTGCCGTCGGCAGCCACCAAGCGCACCTCCACGTCTTCCAAGCCACCAAGGTAGGCGGCGTTCAGGGAGTTTTGCGGCGAAACCCACTTGTGGCCGCAGTGCCGGCATCGGTACCGGCTCTGCGGCTCTTGCGAGGGTGTCGCTGCCTCACATTTCGGGCAGAGAAGAAATCCGGGCATGGTCGTGTCAGTCTTTTACCCGGCATTCATATTTCACCTCAAACCGGGGGGCCGTAGACATAGTGGCCTTGAACAGCAGGTGATCCTTCGAAACGGATTTGTATTCGGCAATTCCCGTAATATTGGCCTCAGTCACCACTTCTACGTCCGACGGAATCTGGCATGTACCGCGTACTTGCTTGACACAGCCGTTGACATACTCATCGGTGGAGTTAGAGACGAACTCAATCGTGCCATCGGTCAAACGCAAGCGACGAGCCACCTTGTCTTCCAAGGGTAAATCATCCTTACGATCAATAGTGACATTCCCTCTGACTCGTCCCTTCATCCGAGGATCAAGCAAACCGGCGAAGACAGATGCATCAACCGTCCAACTCTCGTTAACACGAACCTCTCTATCCGGCATGATATAGTGGTCCATGACGAAATTTGTCCTGTTGATGACGTCTCTCTCATCTTGCGTTAGCTTACAACCGATCGGAGTGATGTTCGTGATCCCTTGTCCATCCGTAAACTCAATCCGTACCTTTTTGCCTTGCAGCAGTTTCCCGGCATCCAGTTTTTCAGTCACCAGAACCGATGTTGCCAAATCATCGAGACCGAACATTTTTAACAATTTGATGTCCAATTTTCCCTCTCGCAGCGTTTCTGAGACAACCGTAGCAGACGAGGGATCCACGAGCGACCAAGCAATTTCTGCAGCCCACACAAATGCCGGCGGTAGATCAAATTTAATCATGCCCTCGCTATAGAACAATTGCTCACTGACCTTGCTGAATGTTCTTTCTTCGATGACTTTGATGCCATTATTTTCTACGATCTTCCCCGTGCTCTGCACGCTGTAGGTGTAGACAAAATTAGCTTGGCCCTTAATGCCCCAATTAGATGCTGTAGCTGTGCCCGAAAGCTTACCGACAACGGCACTCTCATAGGTCTTGCCTTTCTTTCGGAGCATCTGGAGCTTTTGCGGCTCATTAATGGGGGTGTACCCAAGCTGCGGTACGGGGGCGGTGTCTTCCGTGACGGGGGTGTCGTCCGCGCCCCCGTTGTCTTCCTGTTTGCCTCCCTTGTCGGGGGGGACGTCCGTGCCCCCGTTGTCTTCCTGTTTGTCTCCCTTGTCGGGGGGGACGTCCGTGCCCGCGCAGCCGCGCAAGGCCCACACGCCGATTCCAACTCCAACCAGCACCAACGCAATGCTTGCCACTGCGCCCAGTATTGTTTTCGTTATGGTTTTCATAAGATTACTCGTATTGATAGGTTACTGTAAATTCGCATCCATCTTTCGACTTCAAAGATTTCGTCTGTTCGTGTTCGGGATTATCCACTTGATCTCTCGCAAGAATAACAAACCAATAACAACTCACATCCTTATCTGGTCCTTTTTCCTGAAGCGAAACTTTAAGTTTCTCCGGTTTCTCCTTATCGCTCACATCAAAATAATACACCTTGTTGATATCAACCTTGAAGACCTTCCCCTCTATACGTGCCTTATACCGACTATCCAAAAGCTCTGATTTTGCTTGGGATTGCTCGTCTTTATGAGCTCGAAACCGCATGATACCAATGTAAGGATCTGACGAAAACCAACCGGCAAACTTTTTGTATGTCTCATTAGCCTTAGATAAATCAATCCGAACATTTTTTATCCGAATCCTAGCGACCTTGTGAGGAATAGCCTCTCCCAGTGGATGCCATTCCGACGGCATCTTCTGCCAGCAATACAGATAATGATAACGAGCCTCCTTAATATCATTTGTATTCGCTACAATATATCCTTTTGCAGAAGTCTGCAATTCCTTCAAGTAATATAAATATTCAAGGAAATCATCATTATCCAGTATATCCTGAAGTACATTCTCTATCTTCTTCAGTCTCTCTCCGGGGGAACCGAATTCATTCTGAACAGCAAGATCTATCTGCTCATGAATCACCCCACACATAAATTGCCTCAATCGCTTGCAGTATCTGTCACCAATCGCATCTCTGCGGAAAACCTCAGTCCAAGACGAAAGCGCACTTCTGTATTCACAATACAACTCATACACGGCAGGAAGATTCACATCATCACTCCTACACGAACTAAACTCTCTCTTGGCTCGCTCAATCATCGCGTCCGCACATTTCTCTTTCCACTCGTCGATCTTGATATTCTTCGGAGAAGGGTACATCCCTTCCACTTTCTTCAATTCTCTGAACGCCCAAGAGAAGTTATCAATATAGCACCCTTTCACTCGCTCGATACACCCGCTCCACCTAGCTTCAACGAGCTCATCCACATAGACGCACACTTCAGGGATGTTGGAGTGCCTTCCTTGTTCCAACCTTTCCTTGACCTTTTCCGGCTGAACGGTGTTGTTCTCCACCAATTTCTTTATCTCAGCACACTCAGCCTGTACAAACTGTGTCTTTTTGGCTTCAGCCGCCTCAATCAGGTCTTTTGCATCCTCCGAAGGAAGATTCGGCGGGGCCTTCACTGCTTCTATCACTCTACAACACGCTTCGTATGAACTCGCGTTCTCCAACCTATGTTTCAAGTCCTTTATCCACTCATCCACCCCATCAGGAAGCGTTTTAGAATATCCCTTGACCTCTTGATACTCTGAGGTTCCAGAAAAGTCTTCCTTCCATTTAACTAAAAAATTCTTGAAAGAAATCCTCTTCACCTCAATTGTTACGTTATTATCCTCGAATATATTTTTGACACGATTAAACTCCGAAAGCATCTTCTCATACTCTCGATCTGCCTTCTTGCGAATGGCTTCCACTTCCTCAGATTGAAGGTAACTCCGTCCCCAGTACAAGGGATAGGAACCTACAGCAGCTTCCATCTCACGTATCTGAACAGTGGGGGATTTTGCCTCTGCTGCAATTTGTCTTAACTTGGCCGTGCATACAAAGTCTCCTGTAAACCATAAGAGTGCCAGAGCCCCGAGACAGCAACATAAACGGCGCAGAAAACGCCAAGGCTGTACCTCTATCTTCACCTCTATAGCACCGCGCTCCAGAGCCTCCAGTACCACTTTAGGCGTGGGATAGCGATCCTTAGGGCTGAATTCCACCATCTTTTCAATCAGGGTATCGACATCGGGAGTGCACCCCTTTACCCCGGCTGCATAGGGTAACTTGGTGCCAACCTCGGGGCGAACCCCCAGCAGGGCTTCCCAAGCAACCTTGCCAAGAGAGTAGATATCACTGCGTATATCGACCTGCTCACCGTTCTTTTGCTCCGGAGACATGTAGTCCCAGGTACCGTCATTCTCCTCCAGTGTCTTCAGTACTTCTTGAGCTATAGAGCTTTTGGCGATGCCGAAGTCCACCAACACCCATTTCTTTCTGTCATCATCATAGATGATATTTTCCGGTTTGATGTCTCGGTGGCAAATCCCCTTAGAAGCAATGTAAACCAAGGCTTCCAGCATGTTCTCCAATAGGGCTTTGACCTCTTCCCAAGACATTCGGCCTCCCTCCAAGCGTTGCCGGAGGGTCTGTCCTTTCACATAGGACATAGCAAGGTAGGGGTAGCTCATCCCACCATGGATGAAAGTGCCATACCCAAGGCATTTGACCACATTATCATGATCCAACTGTTCGAGGGTTCGGCATTCTTTTTCAAAGCGCCGCAGCGTGCTTGACGAATGGGTGTCCGGTACCTTGATGACAACCTCCTGCCCCTTATCTCGGAGTCTGTGGCCGAGGTACGTCGTCCCCATACCGCCCTTGCTGAGTACGCTCTCCACAGAATAAAGCCCGGGAATCTCAAAAGGTGGTGCTAAGACCGACTCCGACGGCTCAGGCGCAGGATCATCGCCCCCGAAAGTAACCCCGGGGCCGGGCATGGGTATGGTTGCACCACCCCTGATAGCTGCAACACTCGGAGCTTGTCTGGGCGATGGGATGGGGGAATCGGAAAACTCTTTCGACATACAAACAGCTATTATTTCTTTTTGATAAATAACTCAAGAAGCTGATTTTTACAGCAGAGAATCGATATCGACATCAAAATACCGAGCGCATACAATAGATGACGATTCCAAGGAGACGGCCCCTGTTTGCCCTTCAGAAAGGCTATGGCTGCTACCTGTTGGGTCAACTCGGCATGATCCAAGGCTGTATCCCCATGAGCGTCTGTTTCTCGCACTTCTCGGTCACTCCCCTTCTCGTAAATCTCCTTCAGAGACGACATCCCCACATGCGCAGCCACCATCAGCGGGCTGTATCCGTCAAAGCTACTGCGTGCATCGGCATCCGCTTCATGTTCCAGCAGAAGACGCAGAATATCCCTGCTGCCGTCCCTGTCCACAATGCAGGCATAGTGTATGGCGGTTAACCCCGTTGAGGCATGACGCAATTCTAACCCACAATCCCGTCTCTTCTTATCATTCAGCCAAGGTAACCAAGAAGACTCTGTCAACAAAGCTTTGACACACTCT
>JAQXOE010000018.1 GCA_029098505.1 Bacteroidales bacterium | reverse complement strand
CGGGGTTGAAGAAGGAACGCCGCCAAGATTGAATAGCCAGTTCGCACGCGCCTTTGGAAGAGGAATAGGGATCATAACCGCCCATGGGATCCGATTCGGTATAGGGGCAGGTCGTTTCTCGGTTATCGTAGCATTTATCCGTTGTAATCATCACGGCAACACGAACGGAGGGCGTCCTCCGAATTGCCTCGAGAATGTTGACGGTGCCCATGACATTGGTCTCGTACGTTTCCACGGGCTTTTCATAGGAGAGACGAACAAGGGGTTGGGCAGCCAAATGGAAGACGATCTCCGGCTGAATCTCAGCAAAGAGCTCTTGCATGCGCGCGCCATCGCGAATATCAGCACGCACATCGGCGACCATCTTCTCCCCTATACCGGAGAGTACGAAATTATCTCGCGGGGTAGAAGGATCCAGAGCGATACCATACACCTCCGATCCGAGCTCCCGCAGCCAGATGCACAGCCACGAGCCCTTGAAGCCGGTGTGCCCGGTGACAAGGACCTTTTTACCGGTATAAAAACGGGCGAAATCTTTCATCTGCAACAGACTCATCCTTTTCTGAAGTTTTCGTGACAGAAGCGAGAAATGCATTCAATCATCCAAGAGAGCTGCTCCGGAGTCATGCCCGGGTAGACACCTATCCAGAATGTATGATTCATCACAAAGTCGGTGTTCGGTAAAGAACCGATACAGCGGTATCCCTGACCGGATTGTCGCATGGCATCGAAGGCAGGATGCTTGATAAAATTACCCGCAAACATGTTTCTGGTTTGAATGCGGTTCTGCTCCAGATAGGCAGTGAGCTGATTGCGGGTGAACCCGGCATCCGGCTTTACAGCAATCAGGAACCCGAACCAAGAAGGCTTCGAGTTCGGTTGAGGCTCCGGAAGAACGATACCGGGCACACCCTGCAGGCCCTCATAAAGGGTTTGATAGTTCGCTCGCCGAGCAGCGACAATGGCATCCAGTTTCTCCAATTGGGCGCAACCGATGGCTGCCTGCATGTCTGTGATTTTAAGATTGAACCCGAAGTGGCTGTAAACGTATTTGTGATCGTAGCCTCGGGGAAGCTCCCCGAATTGCCCGGAAAAGCGACACTTGCAGGTATTATCCACTCCGCCGATGCACCAGCAGTCACGCCCCCAGTCGCGGAAGGAACGGCATATTTTATCCAGCAAGGGATGATTTGTATAGACTGCGCCGCCTTCTCCCATGGTGATGTGGTGGGGTGGGTAGAAGGAGGAAGTCCCGAGATCGCCCCATGTCCCGGTCTTGCGGGTCTCGCCGGACAAGGTGTATTCCGAGCCGAGGGCATCGCAATTATCCTCGATGAGCCAGAGGTTATGCTTTTTGCAGAAAGCGAGCACAGCCTCCAAGCTAAAGGGGTTACCCAAGGAGTGAGCCAGCATAACAGCCTTGCATTTGGGAGAATAGGCTTCCTCCAGCCGGGTGACATCGATATTGAAGCCCGGCATGCAGACATCGACAAAAACGGGGACTGCACCGAACTGGATGATCGGATTAACCGTGGTGGGGAAAGCCGCTGCAACGGATATGACCTCATCACCGCGCCGAATGGCACGCTCTCCCAGCTTGGGAGAGGTAAGGGTATAAAAGGCCAGCAGGTTGGCAGAGGAACCGGAATTGGTCACAGCGCAGTGCTTGACACCCAACCACTTTGCCAGGCGATTCTCGAAGCGTGTTGCCCATGGACCGGCCGTCAGCCAGAAATCCAGCGATGAATCAACAAGATTGACCATCTCGTTTTCATCAAAATAGCGACCACCATAGTGTACAAACGACTCACCCGGGACAAAATCTTTCTTTGGGGCGTGTACCTCGTGATAGTACTCGCGGGTCAACTGTAAAATCTGCTGTTTCAACTCTTCCTTGCGCGACATATCTGAAAAGTTAGTTATGATTGGTGTTCTTCTGTTGCAACATCCCATTTCTTCCACGGAGCATAGCCGGATTGAAGGAGTTTTTCAAGCAGGTCGCGTTCTCGGATGTTATCCATACACTGCCAATAACCGCGATGAATGTAGGACATCAGCTCACCCTCCTCAACCAAGCGGCAAAGGGGAGCCTGCTCGAAGATGCACTCATCACCGTCCAGGTAATCGAAGATTGCAGGGGAAAGCACCATGTAACCGGCGTTAATCGGAGCCCCGTCCGCCAGATTTTTCTCACGGAAAGACTTAACGGCCCCACCTTCCAAGGCCAGCACCCCCTTATCCTGGGCCATTTTCACTGCGGTAAGAGTGGCCTTCTTCCCATGGGAGAAGTGATATTCGATGAGGCGGTTGATATCCACATCGCAAACGGCGTCGCCGTAGGTCATCAGGAAAGTCTCATCGCCCACATAGGGTTGAATGCGTTTGATGCGCCCACCG
>JAQXOE010000017.1 GCA_029098505.1 Bacteroidales bacterium | reverse complement strand
CTGTTGTTTTTCTGCTTTTCTGGCGGCCTTTTCAGCATCACGCTTGTCCAGCTCGGCCCATCTGGCCTCCTTGGCCTTCCGCCTTGCTTCACGCTTAGCCTGAGCCTGCTCAAGCTTAAGTTTCTTTTCGGCCTCCTTCCTTGCCCTGAGCTCCTCCGGTGTCAGGAGCCGCTCCTCTTCCGGAACATCAAGCGGCTGTTCGTTGACGGCAAGACTGTCCGCCATCTCGAGTTTTTCTCCTGCTGCGAGACTGTCAGGCAGATGCTGATGCCCAAGAGTCCCCAGACTGTCAAGCATGGCCTTGTGTCCGAGGCTGTCAGTCAAGCTCAGGCTGTCGGACAGGGCGAGGCTCTCCTGCGCTTCTTGGTTTTCCAGAGCCTGCTCATTGTACTGTTCCTCCATCCTTCGCGCTGCTTTCAGTGAGTCGCGCGACGCGAGCATTTGGCGCACGGAATCGATGTAGCCTGGGAAATACCTGTGGGTCTGCATAAAAACGCAGTTCGGCCTACTGCGGTATTCGTCCATTGCCAAAGGCTTGAGTCTCAATGGTGAGATCTCCATTCCGCTCTTCGGTCTGAGCTCAGGCATCCAATTGAAGCCCTTCATTCTCTTCTCGCTCTCAGGCAATTGGACCACAGGATAGGCATCGTTCTTTGGGCTGTCGAAGTAGTAAATCCTGTCCAGTTCACCCTTTACGAAATTGGCTGTAAGCATCTTGCTCTCGACTTTGTTGACAGTAGCAAAGGCATCGTTTTCTTTCAGATAGAAGAGCGCATTTGCCCCTCCCAAAGCATCGAAACGCTTCAATACGGTCGAAGAATCGAAGTAAGCCATAATTTCGGCGCTGCGGATCTGGTCATAGCAGAGTTCCGGCTCTTCCTCTATGATTATAAAGGCGTTGGACATGAGATTGGCCTTGTCCATCTTCTGTCCCTTGACGGAAAGATAGATGCTGTCAGAGCTGTATTGACGATTACCCTCGTTCCAGACCAGAGGTCTGATGAAAAGCCGCGCCAACGAGTCCAAGTCGCTGTATTCCAATGAGTCACAGCTCATCTGCATATCACTTTTGAAAACCTTGATATTGCCCATTGCACGGAGGAAGCCCACTGCGCTGGTATCACGGTTCGCCAACGAGTCGCGAATCGCCTGCTGACGGGCAATAGCTAAGGCAATTGAATCCGGCGCCACTGTCAGGCTGTCGCTCTGCGCGAGGAGAGGCTCTTCATCCGAAGTCTGGGGGCTCTCTTCTCCCGATGATTCCTCATTGCTGATTTTCAAAGCTTCAACATCGGCCTTGCGCGCATTCTGAGAGATGGTGGATGCGGAAGATGAAGAATTGCCCTGAGTATCCTTACGGTTCCTCTGCGGGGGACGGTTAGGGTCAGAGGCAGCGGCATCTTCAGCGGCCTTGGCAGCTTCCTGGGCAGACTTGGCACGATAGGTGGAAATAGGGTCGGCACTGAGATTTTCGAGACGCTTGTTTGCATCTTTTACCAAAGCCTGCGGTACGTCACACTTCGGCACCGTCCAATATACAAACTTGTCTGCACCAAAATAGACTGTGTCTATCATCTTGCCGTCGTCGGCCTCGGCTATCACGACGGCCTGGTCCATCATTGTAAGCTGCGAGAGCTCGTCAACATATATCAATTTGTTCGAAAGGCCAGACACGTGGCGGGAAGTATCCGTCATCTGGACATTGCCGTACATCTCGATATCATTGGTCAAACGATTGAAATACAGCGAGTCCGACCAGCCCTCCTGGGTGTCCGACATAATATGCACATCCTTGTGAAAAAAGAAGCGGTCGTTCTTTCGGTTATAGTGACCGTCGAAGGAGGAAATCATATTGTCGTCCTTCCAGGCATCCAGTCCACCTGTGAAAACTGCCGAATCAACAGCAGTATAATAATAGAGACGGGAAGTCTTGATGAAGACCGAGTCCGTGTACATATTAACGTTTCGGTCGAAGGTGAAGACCTCGTTTTTGGAGTCATACTCTCCGACCTCGCTCTCTATGACCTGACCGTCTTTGTCCTTCATCGAAGCGCCTCTATCGAAGTAGGCTGTACTGTCCTTGGTATTATAGTCCAAGTAATTGGTTCTCAATGTATTGCCCTCCTTGTCCTTCAACTGTACGAGCGAGCCCCTAAAACGGGCGAGGTCGAGGTCGACGAGATATTCGAGCTCATCGCTGGTAAGGCTGGTATTGTCCTGGATTATCTGGACATTGCTGTTGGCGTTAATGACATTGCGGTTCACATTCCAAAGGGCAGTGTCGCAGAGCAGATAGGTATTGTTGTGAAGGAAACGGGCTTCAATGGCTTTTCTATACGGTTCGCCTCCGATTTCCAGAAGCTGGATGGACTTGGCGTTCATCAACACCACGACGCTGTCAGTCTGCCCATCAAGATTCTGGGCAGACAGGGTTCCCGCCAGGGCGAGAACGGATAGTACAGTCGTAAGAAAGCGACGGAGGCACATTGGACAGTCCCTTATTCTGAACGGATCTTATCGTTCCAAGCAGGCCTGTCGAACTGGCAGTCCTTGAAAAGCGGGTCAATGACTATGTAGGTGGTCTTCAACTTTTCATCAATGAAGTTGTCGATGGCCTCCTGCTGTTTTTCATACATAACCATTTCAGACAATTGGGTAAAGTCATTCTCGAAGGTGGCTACGTGAGATGGGACGACCTTGTCCAGACGGACGATTTTGTAAACCAGGTTTCCATCCCGGCCTTCATTGTCGAGAGAAGCGAATGGCTGTGAAATCTCCCCTACCTTGAGGTCCTTGATGGCCTCATAGTCCTGAGGCTTCAGCTGGTCAACCTCAAAATAAGCCGAGCCTGTATTAGGGTCCGCCATCTGGCCGCCGTTGGTTTTGGTGGCACTATCCTCTGAGTAGAATCTGGCAGCAAGCTCGAAAGTCACGGCCTTGTTCATAATTTCGCTGCGGAGACTGTCAAGCAGGGCAAAACCCTTCTCCTGGTCTTCAGCGGTATATACAGGCCTCATAAGTATGTGGCGGGCATTGAATTCGTCGCCCTTCTTCTCAAGCATTTCTATGATATGGAAGCCGTCAGGGGTCTCGACCACCTGGGAAATCACCCCCGGCCTGAGAGCCATAGCGGCATCCGAGAACTGAGGCCAGAACTGAGACTTAGGGGTCATTCCAAGCTCGCCGCCCTTTCTGGCGCTGGCAATATCCTCGGAATACAGTCTGGCGAGAGTAGCGAATTTGTCTCCGTTGTGGATGCGCTCGCGCAGTTCGATGAGTTTTTCCTTCACCGCACTGGCTGCCGCTTCACGATCGGGATAGACACAGATCTGGCTGAGCTGATACTTGTCCGGTACAATAGGAAGCTGGCTTTCATCAACACTTTCGATATACTTCTTGACATCATAAGGGGTGATGGCCGGCACAACATCGGCAATATTGTTCTGCTCCTGCTGGGTAAGGCTCATATCCTCGAGCTGCTGCTTCCATTCCTGACGGAGTTTATAGACAGGTTTTCCGAAGTACTCAGCGACGTTTTCGTCCCCGCCAAGCGCTGCACGGATCTGGTCAATACGCTGGGACAGTTGTGTCTCCACCATATCGGCATTTACCGTAAGGGAGTCCACGCGGGCCTGCATCAGGAAAAGCTTGGACTCCATCATCTGCTGGAGTATATCGCATCTCATCCTCATATCAGAAGCCGAGCCCTGAGCCCTCATCACCTGCACTTCAGCCTCTATGTCCGAGATGGTGATGGCTTCATTTCCGATGACAGCGACGGTCTTGTCAACGAGTCCTTCCTGATATCTCTGCGCTGTAGCCGATACGCTGATGGCAAGCATTGCCAGCGAAACGGCGAGAATTCTGTTGATTGCTTTCATTATTTGATAGTTTCCAGTTTGTTCTTGGCCAGGGCGTCTTCAAGCAAGTCCTGTTCCAAAGTGGACAATATAGCGTTTTTTCTGTTGCTGAGTATAATATTGCGTATCCGCGCCTCACAATAGTCGAGCGGAGCGATGCTGCCCTTGGCGCGGCTGTCGATGATGTAGGCGAGCTTGACGTCTCCCCTCTCCTGTTCCATCTCTATGTAGTTGTTCTTCCGCATTGCAAGCATAGTGGCATAATCCACATCGAACTCACGGGCCAGAGTAACGGCATCCACCCAGCGGCTCGAATAATCCAGGTATCTGATGGCGGAAGAATAGGTGAGACTGTCCACAAGGGCCAGGTCTGAGTAATTGTCCGAAGCCATATTCTTTCGTATGAGCTCCCTGTTCGGAGAGTTCTGCATCATATCCACATATCTGACCTTCAGTATGGGCACATCGAGTACGAAATTGTCCTGATGGGCCTCATAATAGGCCTGAACCTCGGATGGAGTGATGAGGGTGTCGATATGTTCATTGACATATCTCTGCTCATAGCGATATCTCAGCAGCGATTTCCTGTAGGCTTCAAGTTCTTCGCTTACATCTTTTTCTTCCTTCGACAGGTGGGTGTCCGCCAAATCAGCAAACAGTTGCTCCATAGCCCAGGCCTGAATATGCTGCGCAGCCAGCTTCACACTGTCCTCAGGCATCATTCCGGCAGGGATGAGTGCATCGAGCTGGGCTTTATAGAACTTGTGCTTGCCCACCTTCGCCACCACCTCATCATCGTGTATTATGTCCCTGACGGCCTCGCAGGAAGCCAGGGAGAAGACCGCCAGAAAAAAGGCCAATATGCTGCGGATATAGCTCATACACTAAAGATTGAACCTACAAATATAAGAATTATTTACATAAATCACCCTGCCGGGCATCGCGTTCTTCCATACGCCGGTCGAGAAGCTTCAGTATTTCGAAATTCCTTATCAAGCCCCAGCGATTTTCCTCGACAAAACGCGGAGGCACTTCTCCGGCCACTCTCTCGATATACAAGTCGGGTCTGAGACGGCGCAATATATCCACAATCAGGTCCAGGTACTCATCCAGGGTGAAACTCAGGAAGCGCTCGGGATGCTCCTTCGCCTCCGCCTCCATCCTCGTCCCCTTGACCAGTTGCAGCTGATGGAATTTTATGCTGTGCAAGGGCAATGAATTGATGACGGCGCATTGGTCGAGCAGCATTTCCCGGCTTTCACCCGGCAGGCCTAGAATGAAATGAGCACCTACATCAAAGCCCCTCTCCGCGCTCATTGCCACCGCCCTTCGTGCGCATTCGAAATCGTGTCCCCGGTTGATGTGCTTCAATGTCGCATCATAGCAGGATTCGATGCCATACTCGACGATTACGAGCTTGCCCTTGTCCCTGATTCTCTCCAACAAGTCCAGCTTGGACGGGTCAATGCAATCGGGACGTGTTCCTATGACTATACCCACCACGTCAGGATGAGCCAAGGCCTCTCCATACACCTGATCCAATCTGTCAAGGGATGCGTATGTATTCGAATAAGACTGGAAATAGGCCAGATAATGCCGGGTGTTCCTGTATCTGACCTTGTGGAAGGCTATACCCTCGTCCAGCTGGCGGCGTATGCTCTTCCCCGGGGTGCTGTAATTCGGGTGAAATGCATCATTGTCGCAATAAGTGCAGCCTCCCACCCCGACGCTGCCGTCCCTGTTGGGGCAGGTAAATCCGGCATCAATGACAAGTTTCTGCAAGCGCTCGCCATACTTTTCCCGGAAATAGCCGACATATGAATTGTATCTTTTTTCCAAAGCCGTTCAGTTTGTTCAGGTGTCAAAGTTAGCTATTTTGGCTATATTTGCACTTGAGTGAAGCTACAAAAAAGAAGATGAAAAAGAGAAGACTTTGCATTCCGGCAGCTATACTGCTGTCCTTAGGGTCCTATTCCGCGTTCTCCCAAGGCCTTCCGGAGGGGGACAGACGCTTTGCCGTAGTCGAGTTCTCCACAAATTTCATGAGGGAGGAGCCTGAATATGAGGCGGAGAACGGTGATCAGGCGCTAATGGGCACCGTCGTCGAGATTATCGATGAGAAGAGCTATTGGCGGCGCATCGTTTCACCCGAGCCCTATACCGCCTGGGTCAATGAGATGGGCCTCGTGGAAATGGACAGAGCTGAAGCTGAAGCATATATTGCAGCGGCCAAATACATCTGCACCGCCGATTTCACTCATATTTTCGCGACCCCGGACGACAGTGGCGAGAGAATCAGCGACCTCGTGATGGGCTGTCTCGTCAGGAAGGAACTCGACTCCAGGGGCAATCCCGTCAGACGCGGCAAGTACCTCGCCGTCCGCCTGCCTTCCGGCAAGGAGGGGTGGGTGCTCAAAAAGACGGTTAGCGACTTCTCGGAATGGACAGCATCAAGGAAGATGCGCGCGGAAGACATTAGCGAATGCGCAATGCGTTTTTTGGGAGTACCCTATATGTGGGGCGGAACTTCCATCAAGCACGTCGATTGCAGCGGATTGAGTCGCAGTGTGTACTTTATGAACGGCATCCTGCTCCCAAGAAATGCCTCACAGCAGGCGAAGGTGGGAGAAGAAGTTCCAATGGACAGGCTCGAGGAGGGTGATCTCCTGTTCTTCGGCACCCCGGCCTCCGCAGACAGAAAAGAGAGAATATCGCACGTCGGCATATATCTGGGGGATGGCCGGTACATTCATTCCTCACAAGTGGTGAGAATAAGCTCCCTGAATGAGGAGGATGAAGATTATGGGGGACGGAAACCTATACGGGCCAGAAGAATACTTGGACACGTAGATGACGGCAGCGGGATTGTCAGCATTTCAAATAGCCCCTACTATTTCGCGCAGTAATCCGAAAAATAATTTATATTTGCACTTTCAACTATCAAACAAAAATATTGAGATATGAACTTAAGAGACATCAAAAAGGACATTGAATACGTTTTGAGCGCATTCGTGGATGATTGCTATTTCTTCGCCACATATAATCCAGCAGCTTCCGATGAGGAGCTTTCAAACCTCCTCGACGAGGCCATTGACCTTTACAACGAACTCAAGGACAAGGTTAACCTCAAGATTGAGGGCAGCAAGAAGGCATATTACAATGCTCTCCGCAAGGAGACCTTCGAGAAGGTGGATGCCCTTTATACCAAACTTAGCGAAGTGGTCAAGGCCAGCAACTAATCCACGACCAGGCTGATTAAGCCTTGAACAATGCCTTGACCAGGGATGGCACGTCGCTCACTTTGACGACCTGTATGCACTCCGTCTTTTGCTCGGTCGAGGCAAAGGAAGAAACGAAAATCTTCTTGAATCCGAGGCGTGCCGCCTCACTTATTCGTCTATCCGCCTGGGCAACCGGGCGGATTTCTCCGCTTAAGCCCACCTCACCGGCGAAACAGACGTCAGAAGGGATGGCGAAATCGAAGTTCGAAGACAGAACGGCACAGATGACGGCCAGATCACAGGCCGGATCGTTGACCTTGAGCCCGCCCGCCATATTGAGAAAGACATCCTTTGCACTTAGATGAAATCCGGCCCTCTTTTCCAGGACGGCAAGCAGCATATTGAGCCTTCTCACATCGAAACCGGTCGCGGAACGTTGGGCCGTGCCGTAAACAGCTGAGCTGACGAGAGCCTGAACCTCGAAGAGGAAGGACCTCGTGCCATCGAGCATTGCACAGACAGCTGTGCCGCTGAGGCCCTGCTCGTGCATAGGAATGAGCATTTCCGAAGGATTGCTGACCTCCCTCAGGCCGCTTCCTGTCATCTCGAATACCGCCAGCTCGGAAGTGGAACCGAAACGGTTCTTGATGCTGCGCAATATCCGGTAGGAGCCGCGATTCTCGCCCTCGAACTGCAGGACCACGTCAACAATGTGCTCCAAAATCTTAGGACCGGCAATATAACCGTCCTTCGTGATGTGTCCAATCAGGATGACAGGCACCCCGCTTTCCTTTGCAAAGCGCAGGAGCAATGCCGACACCTCCTTTATCTGCGATACTGAGCCGGGCGCCGACTCGACACTCTCAGTGTACATAGTCTGCACCGAATCCACAATCATCAGATCGGGCAGCATCTCCCTCGCTTCAGCGATTACGCTCTCTATTGAAGTCTCGCTATAAATGAAACAGTCAGAAGCATTTCCACCGAGACGGTCCGCACGCATCTTCACCTGTTTCACACTCTCCTCTCCAGTCACATAGAGGGTTTTGAGTTCGTGGCAATGAAGGGGTATCTGCAATGAAAGGGTTGACTTTCCTATTCCGGGCTCTCCTCCTATGAGGACCAGGGACCCCGGGACTATGCCTCCGCCAAGTATCCTGTCAAGTTCCGTACTATGGAGGGAAATGCGGCTTTCCCCGCTCGACTCGATGGAGCCGAGTTGCATAGGCTTGCGCCTGTCGGAGACGGGTCCGGAAGAGGCAATGCGCTTCCTTGACTCCTTCGGCTCCTCTATCATTGTGTTCCACTCGCCGCAGGCAGGGCAACGGCCCATCCACTTGGGGCTTTCATTGCCGCAGGAACTGCAATACCACACAGATTTGCTCTTGTTCGCCATAGTGAGAGTGTCAGTTTTCAGCAGCCATAAGGCCTATTATTTTATCCATTATGAAATTGATACGGGAAGTCTCAGCTATGGTATTGTTGGTCATCACCGAGAATATGATGGTATCCCCGTCCTTGCCCGAAGTCGGGAGTATATAGCCGCTGAAACAGCGCACTCCGTTCAGGCTTCCGCTCTTCATATATACCCGTTTCTTCACCTCAGGGGAAGATGAAGCCATTCTGGTAGAGAGAGTTCCGTATTTTCCAGGCTGAGGCAGCGACTTCAGATAGTCCTTGAAGACAGCCGTACCGCGCATTGCTGTCAGGAACTGCACGAAGAATGCAGGTGAAACATAGTTCTTCCTTCCCAGACCGCTGCCGTCCATTATCTGCATAGAGCCGGCAAGAGCGACCCCAAGATTTCCGAGAGCTGCGCTTTCCGCTACAGCACAGGAATCATAACGCGCTGAACCCGTCTTCTCACGGGCCAGGGTCCGCAGCAGGGTCTCCGCGTAGAAATTGTCACTCCGATAATTGGTCTCGCGCACTATATCCTTCAGCGCAGGGGAACGGCTCTCCCCTATTACGGTCAAGCTTCGCAGCGCACGGGCCGGCTGCAAGGCCTCCTGCTCGAAGTCGCGAATATTGCCCGAAGCATCGATGTCGGCAGGACCTTCAGCGGCCAGTATGCCCTCATTCTCGAGATAGCGGTAAAAATAGTAGGCGCAGGTCATTGCCCCGAAAGGATTCGCGCAGGTCAGTCTCTTCGAAGGCTGGTCGAGAGCGTAAGTGCCGCTCATCGAAGCGACAGGCGCAAGGGTGGTGCAAAGGAAGTAGAGGTCGTTCCCTTCGCCCTTCGGTGCGGTGACGCAGGTATTGCGCCAGTTCATCCAAGGCAATTCAGGGAAAAGCGGCTCGACCTGCACCGGAGAGCCGACCGACTTGCCGGGAGCTACCCTCGTATCAAGGAGATTTCCGTAGAAGGACAATGCGCTCATCGCGCTGCCATCACCGCAATAGGAGTCCTCGAGCTGCCAGGAGAGATTCTGGTATTCCCCGTCAAAATAGCGACCGTCGCCGATTATGCGGCCGTCAATATGGGAGATGCCGGCCTTTCGGAGCATAGACGCCCATTCGGAGAAAGTCTTCTGGAGCTGGAAGGCCACACTGTCACGCATACCTATCGTAGGGTCGCCTCCGCCAACTATATACAGGTCTCCCTTCAGTACACCCTCCTCGACACTGCCCGAGTAGGCAAGGCGGGTCGTAAACTTATAATCAGGTCCCAACTCATTGAGAGCCAAGCCAGTAGTAATGAGCTTCAGATTTGAAGCCGGGAGAAGACGCTTGTTTGAATTGTACTCGGCCAGGACAGTGCCGTCCGCCTTGGCCACTTTTACACCCCAGACCGCGTCTTTGAGTTCCTCCGTAGTCTTAAGCTGCTCGACATACTTCTGCACTGCATTTGTCTGGGCATTTACAGTCCAGCCGAGGCCCAGGCACAGAAGGGCAATTATGGTTTTGTTTCTCAGATTCATATTATGCGAAGTTATGAAAGTTGTCAGTAAAAAAAAACTTATTATCTTTGGTTTCTCAAGAAACAAAGCATCAGAGATATGAAAAAAACAGTATTGGTTTCCGGCGGTGCCGGATTTATCGGCAGCCACGTGACAGTGGAGCTCATTTCTGCAGGCTATGATGTAGTCATCGCCGACAATATGTCGAACTGCGATATGACAGGCTACGAAGGCGTCAGCAAAATCATAGGACGCGAGCTTCCTTTCATCCGTATGGACTTCTGCGATTCTCAGGCAGTGGACAAACTGTTCTCCGACTACAAAATCGACGCTGTCATCCACTTTGCAGCCTTCAAGGCCGTGGGAGAATCGGTAGCAGAACCGCTGAAATACTATAAAAACAATCTGATGTCCTTCCTGAACCTCCTCGATGCCGCTCACAGCCACGGAGGCTGCAATGTTCTCTTCTCCTCGTCCGCGACCGTTTACGGCGAGCCTGAGCAGTCCCCTGTAACAGAACAGACTCCGCGCCAGCCATCCACCTCCCCTTATGGCAATACCAAACAGATGTGCGAGGACTTCCTTCGCGATTGCGTAAAGGCATATTCCGATATAAAGGGCATAGCATTGAGATACTTCAATCCTATCGGGGCGCACCCGTCAGCCCTTATCGGAGAGCTTCCGAGGGGAGTTCCGAACAATCTCGTACCGTTCATCACCCAGACCGCCATAGGCAAGAGAGAGTGCCTGAGCATCTTTGGCAATGACTACCCTACCCCGGACGGCACCTGCCTGAGGGACTACATCGACATTGTCGATCTGGCCAAGGCTCACGTCTGCGCCGTTTCACGTATGATAGACGGCAAGATGAAGGAGAACTACGAGATATTCAATGTGGGAACCGGCCGTCCGCTTTCTGTTTATGAACTTGTTACAGCCTTCGAGAAGGTCAATGGACTCAAGCTGAACTACAAATTCGCAGACCGCCGTCCGGGAGACGTTGTAGCCATCTGGGCCGATCCTACACTTGCCAACGAGGAACTTGGTTGGAAGGCTGAAAGAAGCATAGAAGAGACTCTCGCTTCTGCCTGGGCCTGGGAGAAACACCTAGCTGAAACAGGCAAATAAGAGTTTACTATCGCGGGAGTTTGAGTACTTCCATATCGTATATCCGCCCTTCGTCCAGCTTGAAACGCAGGGCGGTTTTCAGTTGGTGGAAGCCCTGCTGCCCGCAGGCTCCCGGATTGGCTACGAGCATATCATATTTATTGTCATAGATTACCCGCAGAATATGGGAATGGCCGCAGACGAAGAGTTTGGGGCGGAGCTGCTCTATCAGGCTCTTGGCCCTGAGGCTGTATCGGCCGGGATAGCCGCCGATATGTATCATCAGAACACTCACCCCTTCTCTGCTAAACCACTGATACTCAGGGCAGTCAAAGCGCAGTTCGAAATTGTCGGCATTGCCATGGACGGCAACAAGAGGCTTGAATGCAGCTATTTCCTTCATTGTGTCCAAGCCGCCGCCAATATCGCCGCAGTGCCATATTTCATCCACGGGAGAAAGAAAGTTCCGAACAGCTTCAGAAAACAGACCGTGGGTATCGGAAATCAAACCAATGTACTTCATCGCACACTAAGAAAGAAAGCGGAAGTAAGTGGCGGCCACTGCTGCAAGCGCGGCAGTCTCGGTACGCAGGCGGCTTGGGCCGAGATGCACGGGCTGGAAGCCGGATGCGAGAGCCAAACGGACTTCTGATTCAGAGAAATCCCCTTCCGGACCTATCAGGACTATGATTTCAGCTTTGCCGGCAGTATCAGCCACAGCCTCCAGCACATCCTTCACAGACCTGCGCTTTTCATCTCCTTCGAAGCAATATGCTATCAGCTTGAGGGCCTCCGAACCAGCGCAGGAGCGTATGAAGCCGCTAACGCTGACAGGCTCTTCTATCCGGGGCAATGCGGCCTTCAATGACTGTTTTGTCGCAGAAAGGACGATCCTGCGCAATCTTTCCGGCTTGAAGACCTTTCTTTCTGAATGTTCTCCGATTACAGGAACTATACGGTCCACACCCAACTCGGTGGCTTTTTCCGCGAACCACTCATAGCGCTCGTTGTTCTTGGTAGGACAAACGGCCATAGTCAAATCGTAAGGATGGACGCCCCAGTCGCGGATGACTTCCTCAACCATAGCCACAGCTGCCTTCGGAGATGCGTCACTCAGGCGGCAGCGGTACAGATTGCCCTCACCGTCAATGACATTGATGCTGTCTCCCTCCCTGTGCCTGAGGACCTTGACGCAATGTCCGGATTCGTCGGCGTCCAAACGGCAGACAGAGCCGTCAATATCGTTGGAGTAGAAAAGTTCCATTGTCTATGGGCTTGATTTGGTTTACGGACGGATAATCTTGAACTGGCCGTCGAGCTCGAGTTTTATAATCTGGGACGGAAGGCCGCTTGAAGACTTTTCAATGAAGGCGGGAACTATATAATCCACAGCATTGCGGATTTCCTCAGGTATATCTGCAAAGCTTTCCGGGGAAGGTTCACCCGATACATTGGCCGAAGTGGATACCAGAGGGCGGCCAAGCTTGTTTACAAGATTTTTGCAGAAGTCCATCAAAGGTATTCTGATACCTACGGAACCATCCTCAGCCACAGTGTTGTAGGCTAGAAGGTACCTGTCCTGACGGGCCTGCACGCCCTCCTGAGGGGCTTTTCCGCAAATGGCGCCGGGGTATACTATGGTCATAGGCTTGTCATTGACCTCAACCAGGTCCACAGCCATATCCGGTATGGCCTTGACATACCTGGCCACCATATCAAGTCCATCAGCCAATAGCACCAGGGACTTTGAATCCGAACGGTGTTTGATTTCATAGATTCTTCTGACAGCTTCAGGGTTGGTGGCATCACAGCCGAGACCCCAAATGGTATCGGTCGGGTAAAGTATCACCCCGCCCTCGCGCAGTACCTTTACTGCATCGGAGATTATTGCATCAACATTGCTCATTATGTTCAGTCTTTAATATGGTCAATCCTTCAGTTTCATTGAGGCCTCCACCGGGTAATGATCCGAGTATTTCAGATGACGGACCTTATGCTTTACACCCGTCCACTTTTCAGGGAAGAGCACGTAATCTATTCTGATGAAAGGTCTCAGGATGGAATAAGTGCCGCCCATTCCCCTTCCGGCTTCCACGAAACTGTCCTTTCTCCCCTGACGCAACTTATTGTAAGTAAATGACATAGGCGTATCATTGAAATCTCCCGCCACGAGAGACTCCACAGGAGCATTGCGTATGTCCTGAAGGATGAGATTAACCTGCTCGGGACGCTTGGTGATGGACGCGCGCATCTTCTGCTCGGCCTTGTTGACGCTCTCGTCATCCTTTTTCGTGAATGCTGAAAGCAGGCCTGGTATGGAGATATTGTAGCTCTCGAAATGACAGTTGTACACCCTGAAACTCTCTCCGCCGATTTCGTAGTCGGTGTAGATGGCCTGGTTCGAACTGTGGTCGAAGTCGAACTTGCCCTTCCTCAGGACGGGATGGCGGCTCAATGTGACATTGCCATAAGCCCCATTGTCATCGATATTGATGTAATAGACGGCATTGTAGCCCTTCATCTGCTGCTCGAGGTACTGCTTTACACTGCGGGAATCGGGATAGTGGAATTCCTGGAGACAGATGATATCGGCATCGCTGGCGCGCAGATAGGCAAAGACCGAGTCCGCACATTGGGCCTCCGAAGAGATTCCGTCCGAGCCCGCCTGGGCGAACTTGCCCACATTGTAGCTTACTATCTTCAGGTCGGAAGGCTGGCTGAGAGTCTGCTTGTCCGTGAAGCGTATATAGCGGTCTATCAGGAGCAATGACGGAAGAAGCGCCAGAATCGGGATGACAGCAGCCCTGGAGCGGCGCGCGAGGGCCCAGAGAAGAAGGAGGGAGTTGATAATGAAAAGAGGGAAGAAAAGTATCCCGAATACGGTCATGAACCAGGCCTTGGCCGGATTAACGTACATAGACAAGTAGCTGAGTATCAGCAACGAACCGTTCATCAGCATAGCCGAACGGGCTGAGATGCTGAAGAGCAGGCTGCCGATGCCCCTGGATTTCTTTCCCTTTTTTCCTGCCATAAATCAATATCGGTCGTAAAGCGTCCTCTTGTTTCGCCAGTATCTGATGAGGAGCCAGCCGAAGAGCATACCGCCCAGATGGGCAAAGTGTGCCACGCCCGAAGCGACTCCGCTCACGCCGGTCACGAGTTCAATACATACGAAGACCACCACCATCCATTTCGCGCTGAGGGTCACAGGAGGGAAGAGCAGGGTCATCTTAGATTCAGGGAAGATCATCGCGTAGGCAATGAGTATTCCGTAAATGGCACCTGAGGCTCCGAGGGTAGGAGTCATCTTAAGAGCTGAATATGAGGCCATTGCACCGGAATTACCATGTCCCATAGCAGAGATGTAACTCTGGGCCTGGAGGAATTCGACTCCCAAGTGAAGAGCTACGGCTCCGAGTCCGCAGACGAAAAAGAAGACGAGGAATTTCTTCTGGCCTATCATCCTCTCCACTACGGAGCCGAAAATCAGCAGCGAATACATATTGAAGAAGAGGTGCCAGAAGCCTCCGTGCATAAACATATGGGTAATGATCTGCCACCAGCGGAAGAAAGGTGAAGACGGATAGAAGAGAGCGAAGTTCCTCACCATCATATCCTGATTGATGAGGGTCGCCACAAACATAATGATGTTTATGAAAATGAGGTTCTTGGTAACTACGGGAATATTGGCCAGGAAACCGCCTCCTGATGAATTGTTCTGGTAATAATAATCTGACATTTTCTTTTACTGGAATTTTTTGTCAATGTCATCGACAGTGACAATGGTGACGATGCGCTTGCCCCGGGGCGTGAATTCCGCATTGCCGGTGGCGAAGAGCGAATCAATCAAACGTTGTGCCTCAAAGCTGGAAGATGGCATTTTGGCAGAGGCCGCACCCATTGCCGCAAATTTTTCAGCCATAGAGGACTGCATCGTAGCGGCGAGACTGTGCTTGCTTTCCTCAAGTATGAAGATGATATCGGCCACCATCTTCTGCACCTTGCCGCTCTCGCAGGAGAAGCCGTCAGGAACGGCATTCACGACTATGGTATCATTGCCCAGCGGGGCAATATCGAAGCCCAGGCCGGCGAGGGTTTCAGCGTGCTCGTCCAGCAGGAGCCTGTTCTCGACCCCGACCTGAATCTGCTCGGGAAAGAGGGAGACCTGGGAAACGTGCTCCCCATCGGCAATCGCGCCAAGGAAGCGCTCGTAGAGTATGCGCTCGAAAGCCCTGCGGACGTGAACGAGCATCAAGCCCGATTTCGCGTTGGTGGCAATATATCTGTCCTGCACGAAGATGGTCTGGGTGCTCGGCATTATCTTGGTCTCGAAGAGCTTCCCATAGTCATCGCGCCTCTCCACCGCCGCGCCGGGGCCATAGGATGGAGGGAAGGAGCCTGAGCGGGAGGAGTCCTGCAGTGCCGGGGATTGCGGTGCCGGGGATTGCCAATCCTTTTCCGACTGCGCGCTCCCGAAAGGATTCTCGAAAGGAGAATCGAAAGGGTTGTAATTCGGGTCAATGCCGACTGTCGGTGCCGCTGTGGTGCGGTATTCATCAAAGGACTTGCCCAGGACGGGCAGGTCAACCATTCCCTCTGTGTCGAAATCTATGCAGGCGCCGAAGGAATTACGCCCGAGAGTCTCACGCACACAGGCGTAGAGCATCTGGAATACCAGAGACTCGTCCTCGAATTTCACTTCGGACTTGTTCGGGCTGATATTGACATCCACCGAGCGCGGGTCGGTCTCGAAATAGAGGAAGTATGGCGGTGTAAGGCCTTCGGGGACAAATTCCTCATAAGCCTTCATCACGGCCTTGTGCAGATAGCTGCTCCGGAAATACCTTCCGTTCACGAAGAAGAATTGGTTCCCGAGCATCTTCCTGGCCGAGTCCGGGCGGCCGAGGTAACCCGTAAGCTTGAATAGAGTGGTCTGCTGGTTTATATCTACGACATCCTTGGCGACATTATTGCCAAGAAGGTCCAGCACTCTGAATTTCAATGATTTAGCAGGCTTGAGTATATGGATGTCGCGGCCGTTGTGCACGAGGGAGAAGGCAATGTCGGGGCGGGTGAGCGCCACTCTGACAAACTCCTCGACGATGTGGCGGAATTCGACATTGTCCGATTTCAGGAACTTTCTGCGGGCAGGGATGTTGTAAAAGAGATTGCGCACCGAGAAGGAGCTTCCGACCGGGGCTGCGCTTTCGATGCGGGAGACAAGCTTCGAGTCCGCGAATACCACTTCCGTTCCGAGCTCATCCCCTTCGCGACAGGTGCGGAGCGTGACTTCAGCTACCGCCGCAATGGACGCGAGGGCTTCGCCCCTGAATCCGAAGCTGCTGATGCTGGTGAGGTCCTCGGCTGTCGCAATCTTCGAAGTGGCGTGCCTCTCGAAGCACAGTAGCGCTTCTTCCGGGCTCATTCCACAGCCATTGTCAATGACCCTGATGAGCGTGCGGCCGGCATCCGTGATGATGACATTGACGGAGAGAGCGCCTGCATCGACGGCATTTTCCATCAGTTCCTTCACGACGGAGGAAGGTCTCTGGACCACCTCTCCCGCCGCTATCATATTGGCCACATTGCTCGGAAGTATCTTCAGTTCAGGCATATAGCTCGGAAGACTACAGGATGGTGTAGAATTTGGCGATATAAAGCAGGACTATGATGACGAGTATGAGACCAACGAGGCCTATGATGTTCTGCGCCTTGTTGTTGGCCTTCACCGACCTCTGATAGTTACCGTCACGGAGGGAACCCTTGATGTAGGATCCGGGCACATATTCTCCGTCAGGGCCCTTCTTGTCGATATTGTCGACCTTGCCGAACTTCTGTCTGCGTTCTTCCGCCTCCTTGTCGTAATAGACGGGTTTGTAATCGAACGTTTTATGTTCCTGTTCTCCGAACCAGTTAAAGATTCCCATAACAAAAAGTAATTGATTTATGCTTTTACACTCACAAAAATAATGAATTATTTGTAACTTTGCACAATTTAAAAATCTCAGCTTATGTCTTTCATTGAACAAAGAGCAGTAAGGGAGGGCCTTACTTTCGACGACGTCCTTCTTGTACCCGCTTATTCAGAGGTTCAGCCTCGAGAGGTTTCTCTCAAATCCAGATTTTCAAGGAACATCAGCCTTAACGTACCTATCGTGTCCGCAGCTATGGACACTGTAACGGAAGCCCCTATGGCCATCGCCATTGCCCGCGAGGGAGGCATAGGCGTCATTCACAAGAATATGTCCATTGCCGAGCAGGCGGCTCAGGTAAGAATGGTGAAGAGGGCGGAGAACGGAATGATTACGGATCCTGCAGTCATCACCGCAGACAAGACCATAGGTGACGCTCTTGAGATGATGAGAATCAACAAGATAGGAGGCATTCCCGTTGTTGATGAGGAAGGCAGGCTCGTTGGAATTGTAACCAACAGGGACCTCCGCTTCCAGGAAGACCATACAGTCAAGATCGCTGAAGTGATGACATCGAAGAATCTCATCACCATACTCGATACAGAGTTCAAGAGAGAAAATGTAAAGAATATACTTCTCAAGCATAGAATCGAGAAGCTTCCTGTAGTCAATGCGGAAGGCAAGCTCGTCGGCCTCGTAACCTATAAGGACATGGTCCGTGAGCAGAACTTCCCGAATGCCTGCAAGGACTCGCGCGGCCGTCTCAGGGTGGCAGCCGGCATCGGCATCACCGACAATGCTCTCGAGCGCGTTGATGCTCTCGTAGCAGAGGGTGTGGACGCTGTTGTACTCGACTGCGCACACGGTCACAGCAAGAGCGTCATCGAGAAGCTCAAGGCCATCAAGGCCAAATATCCTGAGCTGGACGTGGTAGTCGGCAACATTGCCACAGGAGCAGCTGCAAGGGATCTCATTGCCGCAGGAGCGGATGCTCTCAAGGTCGGTATCGGCCCAGGCTCCATTTGCACCACACGTATCGTGGCAGGCGTCGGTGTTCCTCAGCTTACAGCCATCTTCGACGTTTCAGAAGTGGCTTCGAAGGCGGGAATCCCTATCATTGCCGACGGCGGACTCCGCTATTCCGGTGACATCGTAAAGGCTCTTGCCGCCGGTGGAGACTGCGTTATGTGCGGCTCGCTTTTCGCTGGAACCGAGGAGGCTCCGGGCGAGACCATCATCTACAACGGAAGAAAATTCAAGACATACCGCGGAATGGGTTCTATCGACGCTATGAAGGCCGGTTCTTCGGACCGTTACTTCCAGGGCGGAGTATCAAATATCAACAAGCTCGTTCCTGAGGGAATCGTAGGACGCGTACCTTACAAGGGAACCCTTCAGGAGACCGTTTACCAGCTCGTAGGAGGAATACGCTCCGGTATGGGCTACTGCGGTGCATCGACCATTGAACTTCTCAAGAAGGCGGAGTTCGTACGCATCACAGGAAACGGTGTGATCGAGAACCATCCTCACGATGTGACCATTACCAAAGAAACCCCTAACTACACAAGAGGCGAATAATGGAGAAAATAATAATACTGGATTCAGGCTCGCAGGTAACCCAGCTCATAGGCCGCAGGCTCAGGGAGCTCAATGTCTATTGCGAAATCTATCCTTTCAACAAAATCCCTGTTCTGGACGAGAGTGTAAAGGGCGTCATCCTTTCGGGCAGTCCCTGCTCGGTAAGGGACTACAACGCGCCTCAGATTGCCCTCGAGGGCATCAAGGGCAAGTATCCTCTGCTCGGAATCTGCTACGGCGCACAGTACCTCGCATACAAGTTCGGTGGCAATGTCGAGGGCTCCCTTGCCAGGGAGTACGGACGCGCCATACTCGACGTCAGGAAAGCGGACTCCCCTCTTTTGAAGGGAGTATCTGCGCGCTCACAGGTTTGGATGTCGCACGGAGACACCATCTCAAAGCTTCCTGATGGAGCCGAGGTAATTGCTTCCACCCAGGACGTTGAATATGCGGCCTTCCACATCTGCGGAGAGGAGACCTATGCGGTGCAGTTCCACCCGGAGGTATTCCACAGCGTCGAAGGCACAAAGATACTGGGCAATTTCGCATTGAATATCTGCGGCTGCAAGGGAGACTGGACCCCTGCTTCCTTCATCGAGACCACGGTCGAGGAGCTCAAGAAGACCATAGGTGAGGACAAGGTTGTGCTCGGTCTCAGCGGCGGTGTTGACTCTACCGTCGCCGGAGTGCTGCTGAACAAGGCCATTGGCCACAATCTTACCTGTATCTTCGTGAACAACGGCCTGCTTCGCAAGAACGAGTACGAGGATGTGCTCGAGTCCTATAAGGATATGGGACTCAATGTGATAGGAGCTGACGCTTCGAAGGAGTTCTTGTCAGAACTCGCCGGAGTGACCGACCCGGAGGCCAAGAGAAAGATTATCGGAAGGCTCTTTGTGGAGACCTTCGACAAATATGCCAGACAAATCGAGGGAGCGCGCTGGCTCGGCCAGGGCACCATCTATCCCGATGTCATCGAATCCGCAGGAATTGAGGGCATTGCCTCAAAAATCAAGTCCCACCATAACGTGGGCGGACTCCCTGAAAGAATGCACCTCAAGGTCGTGGAGCCGCTCAGGATGCTTTTCAAGGATGAAGTGCGCCGCGTGGGAAGGACACTCGGCATCAAGGAGGAGCTCATAGGACGCCATCCTTTCCCTGGTCCTTCACTTGCCATCCGCATCATCGGAGACGTCACAGAAGAGAAGCTCAGAGTGCTCAGAGAGGCTGACGATATCTACATCAAGGCTCTCAGGAACTACGATTGCACGGGAATGAACTTTCCTTCGGCTTCCGACCCTCGCGTAATGGCCACCAATCTCTATGACGCCGTGTGGCAGGCTGGAGTCATACTGCTTCCTATCAAGAGCGTAGGCGTGATGGGTGATGAGAGAACTTATGAAAACCCTGTTGCACTCAGGGCTGTGGTATCCACCGACGCAATGACAGCCGACTGGTTCCACTTCCCTTACGACTTCCTCGAGAAGGTCAGCAACGACATCATAAACAAGGTCAAGGGCGTAAACAGAGTATGCTATGACATCTCTTCAAAACCGCCTGCAACCATCGAGTGGGAATAGTTCATTATGGCTGCCGGTTTCTGCCGACAGCCATAATTGGTTTAATAACAGTAAATTAACAGAAACACATTCCAAGAATATGGATATCAGGATAGGTCAGGGTTATGATGTACACCGCCTGGGCGAAGGCATTGCCATGCACCTGGGAGGAGTGAACATTGAAACGAGCACTTGCGGCTTTATTGCCCATTCCGACGGAGACGTGGCCATACACGCGCTCTGCGACGCCCTTCTGGGCGCATTGGCACTGGGGGATATCGGGCATCACTTCCCGGACAGTTCCGACGAATTTGCGGGCATTGACTCCAAAATATTGCTCTCCCGCACTATGGAACTGATTCGCGAGAAAGGCTACAGGGTGGGCAATGCAGACATCACCATTGCCCTGCAGGCTCCAAAAATCGGCGCATACGTGCCTCAGATGAGACAGGCGCTTGCCGAACTGATGGGCATAGGCAGCGAGAGCGTCAGCGTGAAGGCAACGACAACGGAGAAGCTGGGCTTTGTCGGCAGGAAGGAAGGCTGCGAAGTCTGGGCCGTCGTACTCCTTTTCAAGGAGTAACTTGTGAAAAAATGATTATATTTGTGAACTATAACATAAGAAATACACTGACATGACAAATTCAACCAACCTCCTCAAACGGGCAGCTGACAATATCAGATTGCTCGCCGTCGCATCCGTAGAGAAAGCCAAGTCCGGTCATCCAGGCGGAGCAATGGGAGGAGCAGATTTCATCAACGTCCTTTACACCGAGTATTTGAACTACGATCCGGCCAGACCAGATTGGGAAGCTCGTGACCGATTCTTCCTCGATCCGGGCCATATGGCTCCAATGCTCTACGGAACTCTTTGTCTTTCAGGCAAATACACCTTAGAAGAGCTCGCCGTTCTGCGTCAATGGAAGCAGCCTTGCACCGGCCATCCGGAGTTCAATGTACTCAGGGGCATCGAGAACACCTCAGGCCCTCTCGGACAGGGTCACGTGTACGCAGTTGGAGCGGCTATTGCCGCCAAATTCCTCGCAGAGCGCACCGGCAACCCGTCCTTCAGAAAGGAGACCATCTACGCGTACATTTCAGACGGAGGCGTTCAGGAGGAGATTTCAATGGGCGGAGCACGCATCGCCGGAACCCTCGGGCTGGACAACCTCGTGATGTTCTACGACGCGAACGATATCCAGCTTTCAACAGAGACCAAGGTGGTGATGAATGAAGACACTGCAGCCAAGTACCGCGCACTCGGCTGGGAAGTCATGCAGATTGACGGTAATGACGTCGAGCAGATTCGCCGTGCACTTGATTGGGCGAAGTCCGTAGAGGGCAAGCCTGCACTCATCATAGGCAAGTGCGTAATGGGCAAGGGAGCCCTGAAAGCTGACGGAAGCTCATACGAGAGAAGCTGCAAGACCCACGGGGCGCCTCTCGGAGGAGACGCATATGTCAATACCGTCAAGAACCTCGGTGGAGATCCCGAGAACCCGTTCGTAATCTGGGATGATGTGAAGGAGCTCTACGAAAAGCGAGCGAAGGAGCTCGAGCAGATTGCCGCCGAGCGCCACGCAGAGGAGCAGGCCTGGGCAGAGGCCAATCCTGAAGCAGCGGCAAGACAGGCGGAATGGTTCAGCGGGAAGGCTCCTCAAATCGACTGGAGCAAGGTCTGCATAAAGGACAATGACGCCACCCGTTCTGCATCATCAGCCTGCCTCTCAGCCCTTGCAGAGCAGGTTCCGAATATGATCTGTGCATCTGCCGACCTTTCAAATTCTGACAAGACCGACGGTTTCCTCAAGAAGACCCACGCATTTCAGGCCGGCGACTTCTCCGGAGCATTCTTCCAGGCCGGAGTAGCAGAACTCACAATGGCCTGCTGCTGTTTGGGAATGGCACTTCACGGGGGTGTCATAGCTGCTTGCGGAACCTTCTTCGTATTCTCCGACTACATGAAACCGGCCATTCGTATGGCGGCCCTGATGGAACTTCCTGTCAAGTTCATATGGACTCACGATGCCTTCCGCGTAGGCGAAGATGGTCCTACCCACCAGCCTGTGGAACAGGAGGCTCAGATCCGCCTTATGGAAAAAATGCGCAACCACAGCGGAAGACCGTCAATGCTCGTCCTTCGTCCAGCCGATGCACGTGAAACCGTCGAAGCCTGGAAGCTCGCGATGGACAATATCAATACGCCAACGGGACTCATCTTCTCCCGCCAGAATATCGAGAACCTTCCTGAGGGCAATGAGTATGGCAATGCCGCCAAGGGCGCATACGTAGTAGCCGGCTCAGACGAAAACCCTGAGGTAATTATGGTAGCGAGCGGTTCTGAGGTATCGACCCTTGTTGCCGGCGCCAGACTTCTGAAACAGGACGGCAGAAAAGTGCGCGTGGTATCAGTTCCTTCAGAAGGACTCTTCCGTGAGCAAAGCCGTGAATACCAGGAGTCAGTGCTCCCTGCAGGTGTAAGGAAGTTCGGTCTCACCGCCGGCCTCCCTGTGAATCTCCTTGGACTGGTTCCACCTTCAGAGGGCCGTATCTGGGGACTGGAATCCTTCGGATTCTCCGCTCCATACAAGGTGCTCGACCAGAAACTGGGATACACCGCAGAAAACGTATATGAGCAGGTAAACAAGCTCCTGGAAGCATAACAGAACCCTTGGTCCCCGCGGGAGCGTGGAGATTAACCAACTGAATATCAATAACTTAAGCATTTGTCTATGGTCAAATTTTTCCATAGACAATACTTTAATTCACTGTGTATCAGGAAGTTAGCCTCCACAACCAACCAAAGACTAAATGAGTCCCTGCCTCCCGACCAAACAGGGGATTACTGAGGGCCAGCGGGGCGGATTGAGCATAAAATCGAGTAGGAGGTAAACGAAAGTAATGGAGTTTATCTCCTGCTTTCGTTTACCGACCTCTCACACCACCGTACGTGCCGTTCGGCATACGGCGGTTCCTTACATTCTGTGCAATTGAACATAGTAGTCCATTAGGCAGGGATAACCTGCTCTGCGAAGGTTGCATGTGGGTGCCGCTTGCTGCATTATACCGCTTCCTGCGACTGCCCAATATCCCTTGCTCGCATTGCCCCACTGGTGTGCCCTGTACGGTTTGATTCCGCACTTGATTAGATTCGTTACCCGGGTCTCCGGTCGCTTCCATGCTTTCCAGATACACATCCGCACACGTCTCCGAAGCCATTTGTCGATTGCTTCTAGTGTTGATTTCATATCCGCCAGCTTGAAGTAGCCTACCCAGCCACGTATCATTTGATGCAGTTCCCGCTTGCGTCGCTCGTATCCCATCCCATTGCTGCGCCCCGTCAGCACTTTCAGTTTCGCTTTCAGCTTCGCAATACTCTTGGGGTGCGCCCGCAGCCTTCATCCCTCGCCTGTCTTGTAGAAAGAGTACCCGAGGAACTTCATTGAACGGGCATAACCCACTTCCGTCTTCTCTCGGTTCACCTTCAAGTGGAGTTTCTTCTCGATGAACTTCGTGAGGCCTTCACACACTCTCTCCGCTCCCCGCTTGCTCCTGCAAAAGATTAGACTGTCATCCGCATAGCGTACAAACGGGTGTCCGCGCCGCTCCAGTTCCTTGTCCAACTCGTTGAGTACAATATTACTCAGTAGCGGACTCAGAGGACCGCCCTGCGGCGTCCCCTCCGGGGTCGGGTGGTACATTCCGTCTATCAGCGCCCCAGCATACAGGTATTTGTGGATGAGGCTTATCACCCTGCCATCCTTTACCGTATGTGACAGGAGTTCTATCAGATAGCTCTGATTGACCGTATCGAAGAACTTCTCAAGGTCGATACCCACGGCATATTCATAGCCATCATTCAGTATCTCCTGCGCCCTTCTCAACGCATCGTGTGCGCTC
>JAQXOE010000016.1 GCA_029098505.1 Bacteroidales bacterium | reverse complement strand
ACCACGGTATGCGGATGATGGGCTTCGGATTTGACTTTTCCCCGTCACCTTCCTCCATCAGCTTGCAGTAGAGCTCTCCCCAAGAGCGGGCATCCAAATCCTGCAACACGGCAGGGGGTGTCCCTTCGGCGGTAACCCGCGCGCCCTTCCCTTTATTATCCAACACAAGCACATGGTCAGCCGCCTCAAGAGCGGCCAAGGAGTGGGTAACAAACAGGATCGTTCGGCCCTGTCTGGCCATTTGTTGCAGGATCCCGATGATGCGCATCTCGGTGGCATAGTCCAGTCCCGTTGTCGGCTCATCCAGCAGCAACACATCGGGGTTGCCGACTACTTCTATGGCGATGTTTACTCGCTTCTGCTGCCCTCCGCTCAGGCTGCCTACCTCTTGGTTCGCATATGCCTCCAAGCCGGTCTCTCTTAACACGCGGTCAATGATGGATTGTCTCAGCCCGGGTGTCATCTTGCGTCTCATCCGAATATCTGCCGCATAGCCGATATTTTGCAGTACGGTCAGGTCTTCGTACACCGTGTTCGCTTGCGGTACCAAGGAAAGGTGCTTCCCCGCCCACTGTTCATAATCTTCCGGTTGCTCTCCGTTGACGAGAATGCTGCCCGAGGCCGGTGCCTTCAAACCGGAGAGAAGCCGGATCAGGGTCGATTTGCCGCAGCCGCTCTTGCCTACAACCGCCGTCAATTTTCCCCGAGGAATGCGGCAGTTCAGGCCGGCTAAAATGGTCTTTTCTCCATATTTTGCGGCAAGTGCCCGGAGCTCAAGATCCACCCCCTTGCTGACGCGCCCGGGTTCCAACTCTTGGTCCGGGGCATCATATTCGTACACGGCTCCGGCAATGCACAGCGTTTCTCCACCGCTTATCTGCGCGTCAACAAAGGCTTCTCCGTTCAGCAAGATATTGTTACGCTGCAAGGGAAGGATTTTCCACCCTCCGTTAGCCACTTTGGATAAGACGGCTATGTCGGAAACCCCGGCTCTGTCGCTCACCTGTAAGCGGCCATCCGCCCCCTCGGATAGGTAGGCCGGGGACATCCCGGGGAACCGGCACGCCGCTCGGCCGGGTACGCTGCTCGGTACGCCCCTCACTCGGCGGAAGGTGCACTCGAGGTGCAGGGGTACATTCGCAACCAAGAGTTCGTCCCCCGGTCCCAGGGGGCACCGCTCTCCCGGGGCAAGCGGTGAGCCGTTGACACATGTCCCGCCGGGTGTCTTCTCTGCCACCACCACAAAGCAGCATCGCTCCGCATCATACTCGATGCAGCAGTGCCGGCGCGATACATAGCGGTTGCGTTGCAGGGGCGTAAACTCGGTATCCCTCCCTACCACGGCAGGAAACTCGGGCAGGCGCATCCCAGTGCCGTCGGCAGCCACCAAGCGTACCTCCACGTCTTCCAAGCCACCAAGGTAGGCGGCGTTCAGGGAGTTTTGCGGCGAAAACCACTTGTGGCCGCAGTGCCGGCATCGGTACCGGCTCTGCGGCTCTTGCGCGGGTGTCGCTGCCCCGCATTTCGGGCAGAGAAGAAATCCGGGCATGGTCGTTTCAGTCCTTTACCTCGCACTCATAACGCACCTCAAATTTGGGTGCTACGGACATCTTGGCTGCAAACAGTAGGTGGTCTTTCGAAACAGATTTGTATTCGGCAATTCCCGTAATCGTTGCAGCCGTCACAACCCCCAAGTCAGAAGGAATCGTGCATTGCCCGCGTACATTGGACACACTGCCGTCAACCTGTTCGGTTTGAGAGGGAGGCGTAAACTCGATGTTACCATCGCTCAGGCGCACACGCCGGGCATACTTATCCTTTAAGGGCGCATCCAGCACGCGTTCAACGGTAACCTGGCCCCGTACTCGCCCCTTCATTCGGGGATCAAGCAAACCGGCGAATACAGATGAATCCACTGTCCACTTCTCGCCTACTGCGACCTCCCTCTCCGGCATGATATAATGATCCATGACGAAATTTGTCCTCTTGATGACATCTTCTTCCTCCTGCGTCAGCCCACAGTTCACCGGGGTGATTCTTGTAATACCCTTTCCGTCCGTGAAATCGATTCTCACCGTCTTGCCCTGCAACAGCTTCCCTCCCTTCAATCTCGTTATCATGGTAGCTTTTTCTGCCAGTTTGTTGATATCGAGAGGGGAGTCCAGTGCCGAGTTAAGTATCTCCAGTATTCCTTTGCTTATTTTTGTCTTGCTGAGAGTTCCGACTATGATTGTGGATGTAGTCGGCTCCACCCCTAATGCCGTAAGGGCTGCGGCTAATGCAGTAACCCCGTACGGCGGCAGGTCCAACCCAATCCAGCCGTCATTGACGATGACCTGCTCGTTGACATTGCCGAAGGTTCGCTCCTCTGTAATGTTCAAGCCATCGTTCGAGATAATCTTTCCCGTGCTCTGCATGCTGTAGATATAGACAAAATTTGCCTGCCCTTGGATGCCCCAATCAGATTTCCATGCAGTCCCCTCCACCTTTCCAACAACAGAGCTTACATAGGTCTTTCCTTCCTGTCGAAGCATCTGCAACGCAGCCGGGTGATTAATGGGCTCATAGCGAGGAACAATGGGGTCATCCGGTTCGACAACAATCGGCCCGGTTTTTGTTACGGGCTGTGTCGATTCCGGACCATCCTTCTCTTTTTCCTTGACATCTGGCTCAGGCGGCTTGGGGGGATCAACCTTCGCAATCTTGCCTGTCTCGTCTCCCGCGTGTTCAACTGTCCAGAGGACGACTGCCCCGGATGCGATAATCACCGCAATGAGTGCCACTGCGGCCAGTATTCCCAGTATTTTCTTCATGTTCATGTCTCAGTTTGAGGTTGTGAAATTCTTACTCAAATGTATATCGAACGATAAATTCAGTGCCATCATCTGTTGTAAAGGTGGTATAATCACAAGTCCCGGCTTCTTTAACGAAATTAATGGAGTACAAGAATCCATCCTCTTTTTTGAAGCCAATGCCATCATCATCTCCTTCTTTTATGGATATCTGCTCGCTGTCGATATCTAAAATAAATGATACATCAGGATAAACGGTAAATGACAATTGGTCCACCGCTCCGAGACCTTTCCATATATCAACTGTATCTTTTTTGTCGTTTTTATTCTCTCTTCTTACAACCACATAAGGATTACAATGATTCAGTCCCCTTATGTCCTCGTATCTGGATCTCGACATTCTGACTTCTATGGATTCAATCTTGATTTTCGCAAAATCCTTCTTAGTCACCTTGACACACTCAGCTGGAACCTGTTCCATGCAGTACCAAAATGAACGCCTCGCTTCATCCGTGTTATTCTGAGCATATCTTTGTGCTTCCGATAAAAACGCTCTGAGATAATCGCCATGTTCCGGGGAAACATATCGTAAACTTATTCCCTGCAGGGCAGCCAATTTGACGGCCATCGTGTTATTCTTATTGCATATCACATCTGTAATTCGATTGTGTATTGACCAACACATGAAGCGCTGAACCTTAGTGCGACTATCCGCATAATCAGCTCCTGAAAACATTTCCATGAACTTTCCTGCTTCCTCATAGTATATCTCATAATTTTCTTTTTGTGTAATTATATAATTTGCATAACGTTCCGCGATAATAGTTCGGTTCTGTTTCAAATCGAACCTGGTTTGGTTGGGGTGTTTTTCTTGAAATTTATCAAGAACATCCATGGCATATTTAAAGTTCTTGTTTGCCAGAGCCTCATTTCCTCGCTCTATTACCTGATTCCAATCAAACACAAGCTGACCATCATTAATGAGCTTTTTTACCTTAGCGACATCATCATCTACTCCCGGAATCTTCGCTGCGGCATGCCTATTCAATAATTCCTTCGCGGAAGTGTATGCCGTTTTACCAAGGGCCTCATTGATTTTATCATGAAACAGCTTGTTAATAGAAATGATAAGCTGTTTCTCTGATTCTGACAGCTCCGTGGGAGCATTAAGTTCCCTCATTCTCTCGCGACATTTAGCGTACACTGCATAAAGCTCATCTAAATTGCCACGCTCAATGGCAGCGTCCACATCATGACAAGCCAGTTTGATGCGCTTCTGTACAGCTTCCTGAAGAAGCTCATCCATCTGTTCCCGGGCAGCCTTTGATTTATACGCGCTGCGTTTTGCTCCGGCATCGGCAATAAACCGATTACTGTGCTCGTATGATTTCACAGAGGCGAGGGACTCTCGCATTTTTTGCACATCGTTCACCTCATCCACAGAGTAGAGCTCGGCAAGATACCCCACTGCTTCCTGATAATCGTTCGTCCCGGAGAAAGCCTTCTCCCATTTGGCCAAGAAGTTTTTGAAGCGATATGCCTTGTCCTCATCCCTCATTTCAACCAAAAGAAGCTCTCTAAGCTTCTGCAACTCGTCCTGCATGCGTTTAAGCTCTCTGTCAGCTTTCACCTTGATGGTGGCTACATCCTCAGAGGAGAGGTAACGCCGCCCCCAGCGCATGGGGTAACCAACTACAGCAGCATTCATCTCACGCAATTGCACAGTGGGAGATTTCGATGATTCTGCAACCTGTTTCAGCTTTGCCGTGCATACAAAGTCCCCCGTCACCCACACAGCCGCAAAAAGGGACAGCACTCCCAGACACCAACATCCCACACAAAGAGCACGGAGGAGAATACGCCTCCGGCGACGCTTCCGTTCAACCGATTCCGCACCGCGGCGCAGCGCATTCAGGGCCTCCTCGGGCGTAGCGTAGCGATCCTTCGGGCTGAACTCCACCATTTTGCTGATCAGGGTATCAACATCGGCAGTACATCCCTCCACTCCGGCTTCGAAGGGATATTTGGAACCGACTTCGGGACGGGCACCCAGCAGGGCTTCCCATGCGACCTTGCCCAAGGAGTAGATATCACTGCGTATATCGACCTGCTCGCCGCTCTTTTGCTCCGGGGACATGTAGTCCCAAGTACCATCATTCGCCTCCAGAGTTTTCCAAACTTGAGCCTTAGATGTCTTGGCTATACCGAAGTCCACCAGTACCCATTTTTGGCTGTCAGCATCGTAGATGATATTTTCCGGTTTGATGTCTCGGTGACAAATCCCTTGGGAAGCGATGTAACCCAAGGCTCTCAGCATGTTCTCCAATAGGATCTTGACCTCTTCCCACGGCATGCGGCCTCCCCCCAATCGTTGCCGGAGGGTCTGACCTTTCACATAAACCATAGCCAAGTAGGGGTAGCTTTCCCCACCATGACTGAAGGTGCTATACCCAAGACATTTGACAATATTTTCATGATCCAACTGTTCGAGGGTCAGACATTCTTTTTCAAAGCGCCGCAGCGTGCTTGCCGAATGGGTGTCAGGCACCTTGATGACAACTTCCTGCTTCTGATCCCGGAGACTATAGCCGAGGTACGTTGTGCCCATACCACCCCTACTGAGTACGCTCTCCACGGCATAAAGCCCGGAAATCTCAAAAGGCGGAGTCAGGACCGGTTCCGTCGGCACAGGCTCGATACCGCCGTCTATGGTAGGTTCGGAACCGGGCATGGGAATGGTCTTCCCCCCTTTGATGTCTGCGACACTCGGAGCACTTTTCGGAGATGGAATAGAAGTTTTCATGTTAAGATTCTTGATTATATGTTTTTAGCAATGAATACCTGTATCTGACTGATTATTCGGCACCGGCAGCGGTCAGAATATCAATAATATCCTGCCTCCCGGTTTTCTTGGCATAATCGAGAGCTTTCCTGCCCAAAAAAGCACCCGATGAACAATTCACATCGGCCCCGAGCTTGAGGAGCAATTTCACCATCTCCGCATTGCGAGACTCTACGGATTGCATCAGGGGTGTCATCCCCTTCTTATCAGCTGCATTGATATCAGCTCCTTTCTTCACGAGCTTCTCCACAAGGTCACCCCAATTCTGTGATGCCGCCACAGCCAAGGGCGATCTGCCATCCTGATTGCAACGCAACACGTCCGCATCGTGAGAGAGGAGAAATTCCACCATTTTCTTATCTGCACGTTGTATGGCAAAAATCAGCGGGGTACAATTCCGCTTCTCACTTACCCACGAGTAATCGGATAACTGATTGATATCGGCCCCGCGAGCCAATAGACGTTCAGCAACCCCGAATTGTTTCTCCCGAAGGGCCTTAAAAAGAGGAGTCTCACCTTTGCGATACGAATTGATACCCTCGAATTCTTCGATGTACATCTCTGCAATCGCATCGTCAGAGGTATTATCATCTGAATCACATTGACAAAGAAGGGGAAGACAGCCTAAAACAAGCACACACGACACAACACCACCCAAGACATTTCTCAGGTGGGAGCTGCCATTGGATTGCTGCACGACTGTACCAGGGTTCTTATCCATGGCAACAATCTACTGCATTCTCTATGCAGATGTCAAGCTCAAAATTGAGAAAAGTTGTTTTACCCGAGCAGAAGCCGGAAATGGGACACAGCAGCACCTCCCTCCTCTGCACTCGCTACCTGAACCCCACCCGCACCGGCACCCGCGACGCCAAACTCTTCCGGAGCTGACCCAACACGGAAAGCAAAGCCATGCTTGCGGGGTACAAGACTTCCTACCGCCTTGATAACAGAAAGGGAATTTCGGGGGGACGCGGAATTTTCGGAATTTTTGGAAACTTAATTTTCATTCTCCTCTTTAGCAAGACTGCAAAGCAAATTCATCATAGGTAGCTATGGAAATTTATCAAAATAATCGAGGAAACTACTATCCCGGCGGCAGGCAGCTTGCACCGAGCCAAGCATACCAATCAATTTCCTTTCCTTCCCAAAATTCCGCGTCCTGACTCCACTCGGTCTCTGTTATATCGGTGGTGTGCAGTCTCCCGCTGGGCTGCATAACACAGAAGTCGCGCTTTCTGCTGCCTCGGCGGCGGGGTGTCAGGGGGCGGAATGAGGAAGAAGAACGTCATCCGGATGGAAAAAGGCTTGCATTCTCGGCGTTTCTGTACTATAGTCGCGCGCGACATGTCAGACCGCAAGAATCCGTATCCGTTTGAGCAATTCGAACCCAAGTGGCAGGCTATTTGGGACAAAGAGAAGACCTTTAAGGTGAGCAACCCGGGCGAGCCGGGCTTTGATGCGAGCAAAAAGAAGTACTACATTCTGGACATGTTCCCCTACCCGAGCGGGGCGGGGCTGCACGTGGGGCACCCGGAGGGTTACACGGCGACGGACATCGTGAGCCGCTACCGCCGGATGAACGGCTACAATGTGCTGCACCCGATGGGGTGGGACTC
>JAQXOE010000015.1 GCA_029098505.1 Bacteroidales bacterium | reverse complement strand
GAAACTGCGGTTGCCGAACTGGATGGTATCAGAGCCATACCGTATCCCTTCATTCAAGAAATACATGTCCCTGAGAGGAATGATCCTGACCTTGTCGTACTGGCTTTTATACACCCAGAAATTCTCTTCACACCAGTCCAGGATGTCGCTATGCCTGGCCTGCAGGTCGGCACCCGGATAAGCCATCACGAAGCAGATGCCGCCGCCCGCGTTGCTCATATATTCGTCGTGTGACGAATTTATTTTTGGCATTATATCGCCCCGTATCAGGACATCGGGCGCTTTCAGGATGGAGTTGCCGAAATCTTCATACACGCCGCAAACGGTAAGTTGAAAGGACCCCTCATAATTAAAAGATATGATCTGTCCCAGCGGATCTTTGTCCCCGAAATGGGCATTCGCAAACTCCCGACTCACCATGCAGCGGTCCTGGGAAACACGCCAGTCGGCCTTGTTTCCTTCCAGCAGATCATAACTGAACATCTCAAAGAAGGTGCTGTCAGCCGCCATCGTGCTGCCATAAACTCGTTCTCCGTCAATGTTGAAAGCTGCCGCCGATGCGATGTTGGCCACGCAGCAACCCTTTTCGATTTCAGGAAAATTGTTTTTCAGGTGCTTGTCCAGCCAATAGCCCATCGTAACGTTATCTTCATTGGCAATCACGTAGATCCGGTCGGCGTTCTCCTGGAAAGTATCCGTGGATAGCTGTCGCTGCACATACACCGCCAGCAGGAGCACGAAGGCCATCGACACCGTGAGGCCCACGAGGTTGATAGCCCCGTATAACTTATTCTTCTTTATGAAGTTCCAAAAACTCTTCATCGCTTAAAAAACTAATACATCACTATCACCATAAGTATCATACCCGGAGGTAATGACCTTCTCACCGGGCTCCAGGCCCTCAAGAACTTCGTAGTACTGGGGATTCTGGCGGCCGATGCGGATCTCTCTTTTGACGGCTTTGTTGCCTTCTTTGTTAACGACATAGATCCATTTTCCGCCGGTTTTCTGGTAGAAGGTGCCGCGGGGGATAATCACGGTCTCTTCCGGCTGGCCCAGTTGGAGGTTAAGATAATAGGTCTGGCCGGCGCGGATGTTGTCCGGCTGCTCGCCGCCAAATTTGAAATCGGCCTTGAATTTGCCGTCGCGCACCTCTGGATATACTTTGCGGATAACGGTGGAATAGGTCTCGCCCTGGCGCTCGAAAGTAGCCTCCAGGCCCGCCACGACGCGGTCGATGTAGTGCTCATCAATCTGAGCCTCCACTTTATAGGTTCCCACGGAATTGATCTGGCCGATCTTGGTGCCGGCGGCGATGCTCTGCCCCAGCACCACGTCCAGCAGGCCCAGTTCGCCGTCGATGGGCGCCTTGACAATCAGGTTGCTTTTGCGCCTGCGAATCATGGACATGTTGAGCTGCATATTCTCCAGGGACTCTTCCATCCGGTCAATCTGGGTGCCGCGGTAGAGGCTGTCCTGCTTGGAGCGTTCGGCCATTAAATCATACTTTTGCTTGGCCAGCCGATAGTCTTCTTCGGCCTTCAAGTATTCCTCTTTGGCGATGAGCTTATCCTCGTAGAGGGCTTTCTGCTGCTCATACGCGCGCCTTAGGCGGTCCACCTGCATACCGTACTCCAGCACGTTCTGACGTACGTCCAGCTTTTGCTGTTCCATCTGGATCTGGGTGTTGCGCAGGATGTTTTCCTTCTCCGCCAGCTCGGCCTCTGAGTTCAGGATTTGCAGGTCCAGATTGTCGTTATTCAGGATGAGAATAGCGTCGCCGGCCTTCACCGGTGAGCCTTCCTCGATGAGGATCTTCTCCACGATACCGCCTTCCTGCGGGCTCAGCTGGATGGTCGTCATCGGCTGAACACGTCCGCTGATGCGGATATAGTCGTTGAACTCGCCTTTGACAGCGCTGGAGATGGTCACGGTATCCTTATCAACGCGCAAAGTCTTGTTATTCGGCCTTGCTATCAGGTAAATCACAAACACCAGCAGCAGCGCACCTAGCCACCAGGGTAGAGCCTTTTTCGTGAACGCTGCGCGCCAGCCTGTTTTCTTCTCAATAATCTTATCCATACTCTTTCGTCATGCCCGACCTGATCGGGCATCTCTTATTTATTGGTTAACGTATTCTACTCCATTGTAATAGCGGACCACCGCCTGCTTGATGAGATACTTGAACAGGCTGTTCATCTCATCGGCCTGGGCCTTCAGGTAATTGTTGTTCGCGGTCTGGAACTCCAGCGGGGAAATAAGCCCCTGTTCCAGTTTCTTGAGGTTCAGGGTGTAGGCCTCGGCCTGCACCTCGGCCTTTCGCTGTGCCTGCTGGTAAGCGGCAGCAGCACCGTCACGGTCCTGAATGGCCCTTCTGACCTCGCTCTCCACATCCCGGCGCTTCTGGTCCAGTTCTGCAGTTGCTTTGTCTAAGGCGTGCTGCTTCCGGGAAATCGTGGAATGCTTGCTCAGGCGGTTCCAGATAGGAATCGACAACGAAAGTTCCACATACTCACCGCCGTTGTTCTTGAACTGATTCCAGAAAGGATTGGTGGTGGAACCCTGATAGGTATAGTAGCTGGTGCTCCAGCCGGCATACAGGCCAACCGTAGGAAGCAGCGACCATTTGGCGGTATTGAGCTCGCGCTTGGCATTGAGCTCCTGCCAGCTGGCAATCTGGATGCCCGGATTATGCTCCAGAGCGAAGTCCACCACAGACTCAGTAGCCACCGGCTCCACCTGCCACACCGGCATCGATGTGTCGATGACCAGTTCCTCATCCACCGGCCAGAACAGCAGGTCGGAGAGTGTCATCTTCTGATCCTGATACATATTATAGGTATTCGTCAGGTCATACTGGCGGTCGGCGAGGTCGGCCTCCTTCTGGATCACGTCGGCGTGTCCCTTCTGCCCCAGCTCCTCCTGCCGTTTTGCCTTGGCTAGCGCCTGCCCGGCCACGGCCACCTGCTCCTCATACACATCGCAAAGGCGCTTGTAATACACCACATTGTAGTACGCCTCCATCACAGCCAGGCAAATATCTGCTTCAACCTGTTTCTCCTGGGAATCGGCAATCAGAAGCCCGGTCTTGGAGATCTTGTAGTTGTTAACCGCCTTGAAGCCATCGAAGAGATCGTATCCAGCACTCACGCCGTAGTTGTTGTGGAACGACGTGGTGTTGAAATAGGTATTGGTCTGCGGGTCGATGCTGCGGCCGAAGTTGTAGTACGCATAGGTCTGCGCACTGATTTGCGGGGTGAACAGCGCCAGGGCGGCATCCCGCCGGTCAATCTGTGCGTCGCCGATGGCCGCCTGCTGAATCCTCATCTTGGTGGAGTTGCTCACCGCATACTCCATGCAGTCATGCAGAGTCATCGCTGACGGAGCCTGCTCCTGCGCCATCGCGGCGAAGCAGCAGAGTCCGGTAGCCAGCATGACTGCAATAAATTGTTTACAGCTGAAAAAGTAGTTCATGTATTTATGTTTTACTAAACTGCATGAACTGTAACATCTGCTGTGCCAAAGAAGTTAAAGCATTGGTTTACTGAATGTTGTCCAATTGAGGTAATTGTAAAAGTGTAAAGATATTTTACAGTAGGTGTAAAGGTTCTTTACACTCAGAGCTATGATCTGCAAATGTGGGGCTAGAAGAATTACAGTCTCTCGTACTGGTACTTGGCGTATGATCCAGCATATCCTGCGTTCTTTGCCCGGAGCATGAAATCTTCGAACGGGACATTTTCGACATTGCTGCCATCATAATAAAGATCATGACCCGCATTGATGATTACCATCTTACTGTCCTTATCATAGCTGAGCAGATGCTTGTCGTTGTTCACGAAAATGCCGGTATATTCGATCCTCTTCGGATCTGCCGAATCGACAACCACCTCCGAGTTCTTGTACCTGCATGTCTTGATGGTGCCCCATCTTTCCCCTCCGTCAAGGAACTTCACCACGACCAAGGCCCAGAGTCTTGAGGCTCTGTATATCTCGATTTTTGAGATGAATCCCCTCACATACTCTCTGACGAGGTTCCGGTCTTCAAGAAGCTGCTTCTGCCTGGAAACGAGGTTGGCTTTCCTCCTCATCTTCGTGTATGCTCCTATCTTGTCCTTGTACATGTCAATGTCGCTTTGTGCGCGCTTGATGGAATCAGTCATCTCATTGATCCTGGCTTCATATTCGGGGCGTTCTTCGGCTATCCATGCATTCGCCTCATCGTCGCTCGCTGCATTCTTTATGACGCGCCTGACAAAAGAGGAGAACCTGTCTGACTCATCCTTCATCTTCTGCTGGTACTCGGAAATGACCGACTGCCTCTCTTCAATCATTTTCTTGGCAGATGCAATTCTTTCGGATGCCTCTACCTCAATGTCATGGTTGACAAACTTATTGATGCACATACTGAGTACGAGTCCGTCCAGACGATCCATGGTCAGTTCTGCGCCACAATCACATGTCCTGGGCTTGTCGCACCGGCTGAGTGTCCCGTAACACCTGTACTTCCTTTCAGCCCGGCCTCCTCCAACGGAAAAATTTCCGCCACACTCTCCGCAACGCAGAAGCTCCTTGAGAAGATTGCGGCGGTGAATGCCGAGATTACGGTTGAATGCCTTCTCCTTGACCATGTCATTAACCCTCTTGAAAAGCGCATCGTCGATTATCCGTAGAGCCTCCGACTGGGTGACGAACTGCTGGAACAGCTTACGCCCCTGGCGTTTATGAGTAGGAAGGGGATTGGACGGCTCCGGATCAAAGAATGTGAACTCTCTCCTACCGATGTATAACGGATTCTTTATGAGACGGTTGATTGAGGAAGGTCTCCATCGGAGCTCTTCGCATGCTCCAATTCTGGCATAATGCTTCGCCTCCATTCCCTTCGCCTTGCGTTTCTTCTCGGACTCTCCGATCCTTGTACGGTATGGCGTGGGAATGCCTTCCGAATTGAGGATGTCAGATATGTACAGAGAAGAGCGCCCCTCGTCATAATACTGGTAAATGCGCTGCACGACCCGTGCTTCCTCCTCATCGATCACCAGCTTGTGGTCGACCGGCGTGACCTTATATCCATATGCGGTGAAGCCGCCGCAGTTGGTGCCCCTGCTTTTGATTGCGGTTATCTTGCCGTCAATGCCTCGCGCGACGAACAGCTCGATCTCATACTGGCTCATCACAGCTAGCACGGATACCATGATCTGGGTTGAAATATCTGACTTGTCACGAATCCAGATATTCTGTTTCTTGAAATAGAGATGCACGCCCTTGCTCTGATAGTACTCGATCGACTTGAGCAGATTGGACGGTTTGCGGTCAAGACGGCTGAACTCGCTGAACAGAATCTGGTCATAAAGGCCTGCCTCGACCTTCTGCTTTAAGACGGAATACTGGGGGCGGATCTCACCGTTCTTGAATCCGCTGATGACATCGATGAAGATGTCATCCTCATCAATCGTGATGGCATGGCTCTTGGCGTACTCCTTCAGTTCTACAACCTGTCGGTCAGTTTTCTGCTGTGCAGTGGAGATTCGGACATAGATAGCAGTCCTCGTCTGGTTTTTGTTAACTTTAATTTCCATTTGTCTACATTAATTTATATGTGATTGATAAATAGAACATTAGTTAAATGCAAATTTTAGGGATAGACGGTAATTTAGCTAGTGTAATTTTGGGGATAGACTAAATTTGTGGCTGTTAAATTTGCGGGATAGGAGAATTATCCATATCTTTCCGGCATAAAAATCAAAGCGTTATGGCAGACAGGATTTTCAAAAGAAAGATATATGAGCAGATCAGACAGTGGAAGGAAGAAAACAACGGAGGATCTGCGCTTCTGATAGAAGGCGCCCGACGAGTGGGCAAGTCCACGATTGTGGAACAGTTCGCCCAGAACGAGTATGACTCGTATATACTGATTGATTTCAACAAATGCTCCAAGGAGATCAGGGAACTGTTCAACGACGTGGAGGACCTGGATTATATCTTCATGATTCTTCAGCAGCATTACCGCAAGACTCTCAAGGTGCGAAGGTCAGTTATCATATTCGATGAAGTCCAGAAGTGTCCGATGGCTCGCCAAGCTATCAAGTATCTTGTGGCTGACGGCAGGTATGATTACCTGGAGACAGGCTCACTCATCAGCATAAAGAAGAATACGGAGGGAATCACTATCCCCAGCGAGGAGGACAGCATAGAGATGTACCCTATGGATTATGAGGAGTTCCGCTGGGCGCTCGGAGATGAAACGACGCCTGACATGCTCAGGAAGTTCTGGGAGATGAAGAGGCCTCTCGGACCGGCGCATAGGAACACCCAGCGCGATCTCCGTCTGTACATGCTTGTGGGCGGCATGCCGCAGGCCGTGAACGCCTACATCGACACCAACAACATGAGGAAGGTGGATGCCGCCAAACGTAAGATCATCAAGCTCTACGATGACGATTTCCGTAAGATTGACCCGACAGGCAGGCTGGGCAATCTGTTCATGGCGATTCCGGGGCAGCTCAGCAGGAACGTATCACGGTTCCAGCCGACCACCGTTGTGAAGAATACCGCTTCGGACAAGATGGAAGAGATGCTCTCGGCGCTGGGGGACAGCAAGACCGTGAACTTTGCATATCATTCGGACGATCCAAACGTGGGGATGGAGCTCAGCAGGGACGAATCACGGTTCAAGCTGTATGTCGCCGACACGGGCCTATTCATCACCATGGTCTTCTGGGACAAGAGCTACACTGAGAACATAATCTACGACAAGCTTCTGCAGGACAAGCTGCCGGCCAATCTTGGCTACATCTATGAGAATCTCATCGCTCAGATGCTGGTCGCTTCTGGGAACAAGTTGTTCTATTACACATGGCCAAAGGATGAGAAACACAATTACGAGATAGACTTCCTCCTGTCACGAGGTGCCAAGATCGTTCCTATAGAGGTGAAGTCTTCCGGGTATAACACCCATGCATCGCTCGATGCCTTCTGTAAAAAATTCTCATCTAGGATCTCTGCCAGGTATCTCATTTACACAAAAGATTATGCGAATGACGGCCAGGTCATGCTGGTTCCAGCTTATCTAACGCCTCTCCTATAATTATGTAATTGTCTGTATTATATGGAATTAGATATTAAGCGTGTGTCAAAATCGCCCGTGCATACGGCGGAGCATATCCTGAACCGCACGATGGTGAACATGTTCGGATGCCCTCGCAGCCGGAATGCCCACATCGAAAGGAAGAAGAGCAAGTGCGACTATCTGCTATCCGAATGCCCTACTGACGACCAGGTGAAGGCGATCGAGGCCAAGGTCAACGAGGTCATCACGGCGGCGCTGCCTGTGACCGTTGAGTATATGAGCAGGGAAAAGGCTGCATCAATCGTGGACCTGAGCAAACTTCCGGAAGATGCTTCGGAGACACTGCGCATCGTCCGCATAGGCGATTACGATGACTGCGCCTGCATAGGTGCGCACGTCTCCAATACCACGGAGATAGGGGAGTTCCGCATCATCAGCCACGACTTCAATGACGGAATCTGGAGGGTGAGATGGAAGGTCATTGCGAAACAATAACGGATTACACTGATAAATCAAAGATTTATATGAAGGATATCCT
>JAQXOE010000014.1 GCA_029098505.1 Bacteroidales bacterium | reverse complement strand
TATCAATGCTTTAGGCATTTGTCTATGGTAAAAATTTACCATAGACAAATGCCTAAATCGCTGAGTATCAGGAGGTTATCTCCCACGTGCACAGCAGACTGGAGCCCTAGAACGTGGTTTCATTAACCTTGAATCCTTCTTCTGCGCTTGCTGAAGTGATCAGCCCATTCATTCCCTCAAGGCGTTTGAGGTAGCAGTCAATCAGATTCTGAATAACCTCATCATAGCTCGTCAGGTTCTCATCACCGGTGAAATCCGAGAACCCGCTCGGGTAGCCGGCATTCAGAGCTGACGCGGTACCCGGCCACATAGTGCTGTCATACTCCCAGGAAAGGGCATTCTCCTCGGCTGTGCGTCTGATGTAATTTGCGACATTCAACAGATATGGATAGATAACAGCCCAGCGAGCCTTGACCATAGTCACGAACTCAGGGTCATTCATCAGCAGAGGGTACCACAGGCACGGCTGCTGGTCCTCCTTGTAGCCGCCTGACTTGCTGACTTTTGAAGAAGAGCTCAGGAAGGCGTCGTAGGACTTCACCCTGCTTGAGCCCATTGCCTTAGCATTGTCAGGATTCTGGAAAGTTGCACGGTCAAAATCCCATACCGGACCTGCGTGAAGCTTATCGCTACCGCCATTGTAATATGAATAGAGAGACCTTGGCTCGGTATATTCCCTATTCATTGCAAGCTCGACTACGAACCACTGGTCAATGAAGGATGGGATATCGATGAGCTGTGAATAAGCCGAGTAATCACCACTGCTGATAGCATCCTCAATAGCCTGAATCTTGTTTTCTATCTGAGTTGAGTAATCTGTAGGAAGCACATCATCCTTGAGCTGCCAGGTAATGCCGCGCTTGGTTACACCCTTGTAATTCTCATCCTGCATAACGTCGAACTCCACCAGATAGCCGCAATCCTCGAAGTTCGAGCTGAGCCCATCGGCGAGCAAATCTTCGTAGCAATCATTGATATTCAGTCGCTTGCTACCGATCTTTATCTGCTCGCAAAGGAGATAGTTGCCCACGTGGCGGCCGTCGATCACAAGTTCAACGCTGCGGCCCGACGGATTCCATATCATACCCTCGTCGATTCCACCAGACTTCCATGCCTCAGTTGTGGCCCTTGCAACCTCGAATCCTACAAGATTGCGTATCATCGAGCGGTCCAGCCAATTGGCAAGCAGACACCAGCGTTTATGGCTCGCCATACCCAGAATTGACTGCTTGGTGGTGAGCTTTATAGCAAAAGGCTTCTTCGGCAGCTTCTGCGTCGAATTGCCCCTCAGTCTTACACCGCAGTTTGTGGTAATCATATCTACAGTTCCATCAGGATTGTAAACGGTCATCTTGTCATCCTCCACCCACTCGGTGTCCTTGCCGCGAACCATAAAGTCCACGAACTGGTTCAGCAGTGTGCCACCGATGTTGCTGTTACCGATATTTACTCCGCCAGTATATTTTTTGTTGAAATCACCGCTGCTGCTCTGCTTAATAACCACAACAGGGAGGCCGGTGTTGCGTATATTAAGCTCATAATTCCTGCTCAAACCATCCTTGCTGACAGTAAGAGTTGTAGCGTGAGCCCAGTCAATCTCTGTCTTGCCGCTCTGCAATACAGTACCATCAACAGCTACAACAGCGCCATCGGTAGCAGTAAACTGCGGCACGAGGTTGAAGTTGTACAGATACGGGATGACAAGACTCACATTATTGCCATCGATTGTGGCAACGTGTTCGCTCACAGACTTGAACGAAGAAGAGTAGCTTGAAGAAGAAACTGTCGTAACAAGCTGCTTGTCAAGCAGTTTCCCGTCATTGTCAGCCACGGTGAACTTCAGGGCAGAAAGCGAAGGCAGAGAAGTGACGGTCGGTGTCTCACCGAACTGTTCCGCCATCTTCTTAGCCAGGGAGGTAAAGGACATTGGGAAAGTATAGATATACCCCTGATTGAAATCACACTGAATCTTCACCTTGAATTCCACAGAGCAATCCGACAAATTGAAAGACAGATACAGGGTATCTCCCTCCTTGACATCAGGAATCATAGTGACATAAGCCGTATGTACACTTCCTTCAGACAGTACAGGAGCCCCAGCCATCTCCAGGGTAATCTCATTGTCAATTCCATCCTTAGCTTCGCCAGTCAGAGTATATTCGCCAGTAGAAGCGTCGAAAGTAAACTGACCGTTAATGCGCCTGACATTGCCATCCGTAGAGGCAATACGCATCCTGACGCTATTGAGCGCCTGTCCGGCGAACTCGGAACCATCGGCGGAGAACTGAAGCTCGCCGAGACAGAACAGCTGCCTCATCGCGAAGCGATATCCCTCCTCCGAACTGTAGTCCGACTTCCTGCGACCATACTTCCAATCGTAGTTTAGCAGCTTTGTTTCAATGTCATATCGCTGCACAGCGCCGACACTTCCTTTCAGCTCCGTCAATGCAACACCATTATTATCAGCCGTATATGGGAAATATGCATATTCCGGCACAGCGCCCATCGTGCCAGCGAAGACTGCGTTCTTCACGTTCTCGTCCGAATTGCTCACAAAGCGCGCATTCTCATTGCCACCTGCACTGAAAACGCCAATGCTGTCCTGCGGCGACCACAGCAATCCTGTCACTCCCCCGCTATATTGAGTCGGGTCAATGCAGCTACGCGTTTCAGGTTCATCCTCTGCTACAACGGAGATGATAATATTGCCTTCATTAGGCAAGGATTCTTCGAAAGCCTCGTGAGCGTTACAAGCAGTCAGCACTGCTCCCGCCAGAACGGTAAGCAGTGCTGATCTAATGAATCTGGAGTTGTATGACATAAATCAAAATGAGATATTACTTACTTATTGGCAACAGTCTTGGTCCACTCGAACGTCGTCACTACCGGGAAGTGATCGGAGTAACCGACGTCCTTGGTGTAAGAGATTGACTGACCGGAATTATACTTGGTATTGCCGCTAGTGTTAGTTCCGTTCTCATCCTCGACCATCACTCCTGAGTAGGAAACGTTTGAAGTGCTCTTTCTGAAATTGTCCACATCGTTCTGATGCGCGGTCGCCTTCAACTGAACCTCAGCGCCAGGAACATTAATGTACCAGATCTTGTCCACAACCTCACCCTTCTGATTGTCCGCGCAAAGAATATCATTCTCCTTATCGCCTGCAAAAGCAAATCTCGTCATAAGGGAGAGACTGTTCCACTGAGGATAGACTCCGCCTCGGTGGAACTCCACCCAAGGGTCGGACACGGTGTAGCCCGCGTTATTGTCGTATGCCGCAACCACATCGAGGAAGTTGGTCTTGATGTCGTGGCGTGTGTAACGCATATTGGTGTCGCCCATGATGATGGCCGGCCTCTTGTTGGCCTTCGCGTTGGCGAGCACGTAGTCGCGGAGCTGGCGCAACTGGCTCAGCACAGCCTTGACATAGGCATTGGTCTCGGTGTTGCCGCTGCCGCTGTAGGTGTTCATGTGGGT
>JAQXOE010000013.1 GCA_029098505.1 Bacteroidales bacterium | reverse complement strand
CACCAGGGGTAGCCGCGCGGTCAGGGGCGGGACGCACCTATGAGCGCAATATATGTCCACACACTATGCCGTTGAATCGAAGTGATGACTTACAATACAACTTATTTCTAAGTCATTTGGAAAATCCATAAGAATAGATAGGACATATCTGCAAAGAAAAAGGGCTTCTTTTTTCCATTAATGAATATTATTGTTACCTTTGGCGGAACTAAAACTGTGTAATCTATGAAACAGGATCTGCAAATTTTCGAACTGATCAAAAAGGAGAAGGATAGACAGTCGTCGGGACTTGAGCTTATCGCATCAGAGAACTATGTTACCGACAACGTAATGGAAGCGATGGGCTCCATCTGTACAAACAAGTATGCGGAGGGTTACCCGGGGAAAAGATATTATGGCGGTTGCCAAATCGTTGACCAGATCGAAAATCTGGCGAAGGAGAGGCTCTGCAAGATCTATGATGCTGAATATGCCAATGTTCAGCCTCATTCCGGAGCTCAGGCCAATATGGCAGTCATTATGGCTTGCCTTAAGCCTGGAGATACCTTTATGGGTCTCGACCTTTCGCAGGGAGGTCACCTTACCCACGGCTCTCCGGTAAATACTTCCGGAATACTCTATAATGCTGTTGCTTACGGACTTAATCCTGATACCGGCCTCGTGAACTATGACGAGATGGAGGCTAAGGCATTGGAATACAAGCCAAAGCTCATTATCGGTGGAGCATCCGCTTACTCGAGGGAGTGGGATTATGAAAGGATGAGGGCCATTGCTGACAAGGTGGGCGCTCTCCTGTGGATTGATATGGCTCACACTGCGGGCATCATTGCTGCGGGCCTGCTCAAGAATCCTGTCAAGTATGCTCATATTGTCACATCGACTACACATAAGACTCTTCGCGGACCTCGTGGCGGTATAATCCTCCTCGGAAAGGATTTCGACAATCCTTGGGGACTCACTACAGCTAAGGGCGAGTTGAAGAAGATGAGCCAGATCCTTGATTCAAGCGTGTTCCCTGGCATTCAGGGAGGACCTCTTGAGCACGTTATTGCAGCTAAGGCTGTGGCTTTCTATGAGGCTATGCAGCCTGAGTATGTCAGCTACCAGAAGCAGGTGCTCGCAAATGCCCAGACTATGTGCAAGGCCTTCCTTGACAGGGGTTACAAGGTTGTATCCGGTGGCACTGACAATCACCTTATGCTTATCGACCTCCGTACCAAGTTCCCTGAGGTTTCCGGAAGGGTTGCCGAGAAGGAGCTTGAGAAGGCTGACATTACCTTGAACAAAAATATGGTGCCTTACGATACCCGTTCGGCTTTCCAGACTTCTGGTTTCAGAATCGGTACTCCGGCTGTCACTTCAAGAGGTTTCGTCGAGAAGGATATGGAGGATATAGTCGAGCTCATCGACACCGTTCTACATTCTTGCGCTGAACATATTGAAGCACTGTCACTTAAGAAAGCTGATGTGCCTACTCCTGAACAGCTCGCCTCTCTTGAGGAACACAAGGCTGTTCTGGCCAAGGTGGAAGCAAAGGTTCATCAGATGACAGCAGGCTATCCTCTCAACAAGTATTAGTATGACAATTTGTCATAGTTTGTGCGTTGGCACATACTTTGACTGTTACATAAGCGTCTCCAGTTTTGGAGGCGCTTTTTTTGACATTGTAAAAACATTAATATTATGATCAGACCATTGGCAGACAGAGTGGTCATAGAGCCTCAGGAGGCTCAGGCCAGAACAGCAGCAGGACTTTATATTCCTGACTCAGCAAAGGAAAAACCACAGCAGGGCATCGTTGTAGCGATTGGTCCCGGTAAGACCGATGAACCTATGGAGGTGAAGGTTGGCGATACTGTTCTTTATGGAAAGTATTCCGGTGTGGAGATTAGTGTTGAGGATAAGAAATACCTCATTGTCAAGCAGTCAGATATTCTTGCAATCATTTAATTAGGAGGATTGTATTATGGCAAAGGAAATTAAATTCGATGTAGATGTACGTTCAAAGATGAAGGAAGGAGCTGATGCTCTTGCCAATGCAGTCAAGGTCACTCTTGGACCTAAGGGCCGCAACGTCGTTATAGATAAGAAATTCGGTGCACCTCAGGTGACCAAGGACGGTGTAACTGTAGCCAAGGAGGTTGAACTCGAAGACCGTTTCGCAAATATGGGTGCCCAGATGGTCAAGGAAGTGGCTTCCAAGACTAATGAGCAGGCTGGTGACGGTACCACTACAGCTACCGTTCTGGCTCAGGCCATTATCAATGTCGGTATCAAGAATGTTACCGCCGGCGCCAATCCTATGGATCTCAAGCGCGGTATCGACAAGGCTGTTGCCGCTGTCGTTGCCGACCTCAAGGCACGCAGCCAGGAAGTTGGTGAGGATTACTCGAAGATTGAGCAGGTCGGAACCGTTTCTGCAAACAATGACAGCTACATCGGCAAGCTTATTGCTGACGCGATGATGAAGGTGAAGAAGGACGGAGTCATCACTGTAGAGGAGGCCAAGGGAACCGAGACCGAGGTCAAGGTTGTAGAGGGTATGCAGTTCGATAGAGGCTATATCTCTCCTTATTTCATGACCGATGCGGACAAGATGTCAACAGTCCTTGACAATCCTTACATCCTCATCACCGACAAGAAGGTCTCAACAATGAAAGACCTGCTTCCTGTGCTCGAACCTATCGCTCGCGAGGGCAAGTCACTTCTCATTATTGCCGAGGATGTTGATGGAGAGGCTCTTACTTCTCTCATTCTCAATAGGATGCGCGGCACATTGAAAGTAGCTGCAGTGAAGGCTCCGGGCTTCGGCGACCGTCGCAAGGAGATGCTCCAGGACATTGCCATCCTTACTGCTGCAACCGTTGTCTCAGAGGAGACAGGCCTCACTCTCGAGAATGCTACTATTGATATGCTCGGAAAGGCTGAGAAAATTACTATCACCAAGGACAATACTACCATCGTAGGCGGTGCAGGTGATGCTCAGGCTATCGCCGAAAGAGCTGCCGTTATCCGTTCCCAGATTGCCACTACTACTTCTGATTATGATCGCGAGAAACTTCAGGAGAGACTTGGCAAGCTCGCTGGCGGTGTTGCAGTCCTCTATGTTGGCGCGACTACCGAAGTCGAGATGAAGGAGAAGAAGGATAGAGTGGAGGATGCTCTCAATGCTACCAGGGCTGCTGTTGAGGAGGGTTATCTCCCTGGAGGCGGTGTAGCCTATATCCGTGCTGCCGCTGCTCTTGAGGGTATGACCGGTGCCAATGAGGACGAGACCACAGGTATTCGCATCGTTGCAAAGGCCATTGAGGAGCCTCTGCGCCAGATTGCCTTGAATGCTGGTGTTGACGGAAGTGTCATTATCCAGAAGATCAAGGAAGGCAGCGATGATTTCGGATACAATGCCCGAACCGGTGAGTATGTAAATCTCTATGAGGCAGGTGTAATTGATCCTACCAAGGTTTCACGTGTCGCTCTTGAGAATGCAGCATCTGTAGCAGGTATGTTCCTTACCACTGAGTGCGGTATCGTTGATATTCCTGAACCAGCTGCAGCAGCTCCTGCAATGCCTGCAGGCGGAATGATGTAATCCGTACCATTTTTGCACAATAATAATTGAAAAAGGAGGCTGGCCATTGATTCTATGGTCAGCCTCCTTGTCAATTATTGCTTTGGGACTATTCCGGATAATGGAGGTTCTCCTCCTTTATGTTCTCGAGGATTTCGTTGAGGTATTTGGCTGCTTCCCATTTTGCCATCGGAAGGTCGTGCAGCAGCCAATTGCCGCAGTCCTTTGGCGCAGCTCCCGGGATTTCTCCTTCAAAATTGGCAATGAAGCTGAAGGTTTCCTTCATCAGCTCGACGATGTCACGGGATTCCAAATCTCCTCTCATTAAGAGATAATTACCTGTGAGACAGCCCATTGGCCCCCAATATACTATCTTGTCCGCCCAGTCATTGTGATTCCTTAAATAGGTCGCGGCCAGGTGTTCTATAGTGTGCAGGGCTCCTTGGCCCAGCGCTGGCTCCCTGTTGGGCTCCTTCATTCTAATGTCAAAGGTGGTGATGGTCTCTCCTCCTACTGTGTCCTTGCGTGAGACATAGATTCCTCTTTTCAGGCGGAGGTGGTCGATGGTAAAGCTTGGAATTGTTTTCATTTTTCTTGGGGTGCTGTTGTTATTGCCCTAAAGGCTCTTCGGCAATGCTTCGAGGAAGCAGCGGATGTTCTTGAATGAGGTTTCGGCGACTGTTGACCAGAAGTCGATGTACTGGCTGTAATTGCCCTCCTCCTCCGGGGAGTCGCTGATGACTCTGAAACTCAGGAAGGGGATTCCGTATATGTGGCATACCTGCGCGAGGGCTCCGCTCTCCATTTCTACCGCCAGTCCCTCGGGGAAGCGCTTCCGGATCGCTTCGAGCTGCTCCGGACCAACGAAGTAGTCGCCGCTGCAGATGAGGCCGCCGTGGATGGAGCTGATCCTGTCCATTGCCGTCCCCCCGTTTCCCTTCAACGACATTGCTATATTATATAAAGTGTCATCAGACTTGAATCGTGCCGGCAGACCCTGAACCTGTCCATATTCGTTTCCGCCACCGCACCAAACGTCGTGATAAACGATTTCCCTTCCTACGACAATGTCCATAATCCTGACGCCTTTCCCGGCTCCACCTGCGACTCCCGTGCTGATGATGCAGTCCGGCTGCTCCTGCTTGATCATTTCCACCGCCTTAATTGCGGCATTGACCTTGCCTATTCCGCTTTCGCGCAATATTATGCGGTTTCCGGCAATCTCGCCTTCGGCTTTTCCGCCGAGAAGTTTGAGCATCTCATTGTATTCGCTGCTCATTGCTATTATGATGCCTGCTTTCATTTTGTCTCGATTAGGGCTGACTGTTCTATAGAAATAGGATCTTTCGGCTTCCAATATAGGCATTAGCGCTATAAGTTCAATGCTCTATCTTTCCGCCAGGGACAAAAATAGTGAGTTAATTCAAATTTCTTTAAAAATTTTCAAAAAAAGTTTGCAGGAACGAAAAAGATTCGTACCTTTGCAATCCCAAAACGGAAGGGGCCCACGGGTCGAGTCTGTTT
>JAQXOE010000012.1 GCA_029098505.1 Bacteroidales bacterium | reverse complement strand
ATGAAGCTCGCAAGGAACTCAAACTTTGCAGATGTGTTGTCTTCCATACTTCAAAGGTAAGGTCTTTTGATACACAAACCTACCTTCAAGTATATGTTTATGTCACATTATGCCACGGAAGTTTGCAAGTGTCCCGAAATATCCCAAAGATAATCCTGAAGTTGTCCTTACTATGGAGATTTCTGATGTTCTCCCAACTAAGCTTCGTAAACTTAGAAATGTTATTCCTGAGGCATATTACTATTGGGCCAAGGTTGACAAATTATTGAATTCTTGAAAATTATGATATAGGCTGGAGTATTACACCCCAGCCTATATTGTGTGTTTAATTAAGAACACCTCTATACCTTTCATAAGTAGTCACAAAGTATAATATTATAAATTTAAATCATCTAGCCATTGTTTAAGTGATGTCGTATCTATTGTTTTAGGATAAATTGTATCACGACATATGCCATTAGGGCGAAGTATCTCATTTTCTACTGTTTTGTATAAGGATTTGTGTATATTTACACACTCTATTAATGGTGGGTAACAACTTAACTCCTTACGTATAATTGTCAATACTGCCATTGATTGTTGGTGTTGTCGGATTGTTCAAGCCTTCCAACAAAAGGGAGAAGTACAGATAAGTAAAGGGTGGTCAAAGCCACCCTTTACTTATTAAAATCCATTGAGAATGTCATCAGGAGTTTCAGTCTTTTCTAATCTCTTGTCGATGGATAACTTTATTCGAGCAAGATTTTCCGTCATACACATATGTTTCAGACGGATTCTACCATTTTCATTTGGCATATCATAATATCCTTCGCCCCACGTTATTTGCCTTCTTACTATTACTATTTTATGCTCGATCATCTGGTTGATCTGTTCTGGAGTCGCCATGTATGTCGGGTATATGTAATAGTAATCAGAATGAGTCTGCGGCATTGTTTCAGATTCGTTTTCATATTCCTCAATTCCTGAGATTGTTTGCAATTCTATAATGGAGTCGTCATCCAACTTCACGAACATTTTACTGCCTTCTGGTAGTGATCTACGAACGTGGCCACAAGCAACTTTGAAAATCAGAGTATAGTAAGATTCTTGGCTACCGTTTGGAGAAAAATACTGTAACGAGAAAGGAAAAGCAACTATTCCTTTTTTTGCCAAAGGCAAATAATCCGTTTGTATTTTTCGATAAGACTCAACATTTTCGTCGTTGATTATACGTACATCTTGACCGAAGGCTGAATAGCACATGAAAAATAAGCCAATAATAAGTGCAATCTTTTTCATAGAATGTTATCTTTTAAGTGAAAAAAAATGTTTGTAGTATCGTAGAATTGTGTTAATATGTAAACTTATTTAGCTGAATTCTAATTGGAAGTGCAACGACTTCCGAAGTCAAATTTATAAATCTTTTTGAAATACTCCAAAGGTGTGAGGTAACCGAGTGATTTTCTGGGCCTATGGTTCAGCTTCCATTCGACCTCTGCAATATACTCGTCCGTCAGATCCTCGAAGTCCGTACCCTTGGGGATATATTGCCTTGCGAGACCGTTGGTGTTCTCATTGGCGCCTCGCTCCCAGGAGTGGTACGGTCTGGCAAAGAAGAACTGGACATCCAGTACCTTCGCTATCTCCTTGTGTCTTGCAAACTCTTTCCCTGTCAGCCTGCGGATGAACACGATTTTCGTGCACCTGTCGTTAATTGTCATCACGGCACCCTTGCGGTTCTTGCCGATGATCGTGTCTATCTCAAAGTCCCTGAAGCGTAGCTTCTCATCTACCTCAGGAGGCCTCAGCGAGATAACTTCAACTGTCAGCTGGAATGGATTCAGTTCGATGAATTCGGCAATCAGCGAATCCAGATGCTCGACTCGCGATTGGAGCATCTTGTTCAGACGTTTGTATTCCGGCCCATACGAGGCCCTGATTTCGCCTCGTCCATTGTCCCCGACTGATTCCAGTCTGTTACTTTTATGAAGAGATTGGTCGTTCTCCTTACAGCCTGGCGGTCCCAGGTGTACTCAAGATCCAATGGATATTTGTCATTCTCTATCTGCCTCGGCGTGCGGAGTCTGTACCTGCCATGAGGGTATAATCTTTTCGGTCGTCCCATTTTTGTTTGTCACCCGTGTTATCCACGAGGATGTACAAACATATTTATACAAACAAACTCGTTTTTTGAGCTATTTTTAGCGTAAAACACAAACAAATTCGGTGCTTTTAAGACATAAAAAACAGCGATACAAACAAATTAATTTTTGCTTATATCGCTGATTATAAGTTAGTTATCGCGTAAAATTGCGCTTAGTACTCCTCCTCGTTAAAGAAAAAGTCATCCTTTGTCGGATAGTCAGGCCAGATATCTTCGATGGTTTCGTAGATTTCGCCCTCCTCTTCAAGTTCCTGAAGGTTTTCTATCACTTCTTCCGGAGCTCCGGAACGGTTTGCGTAGTCGATCAATTCTTCTTTGGTTGCCGGCCAAGGTGCATCGTCAAGGCTGCTGGCAAGTTCAAGTGTCCAATACATATCTCAAAAAAATTAAAAATTTCGTTTTACAAACGATATTGTCTGCGAACAAAAATCGCACCTATCTTGCAGTTCCTGTCATAAAGCCATGCAGTTTCCTGCCACAAAGCCTAGCAACTTCGTGTCAGACGCTGCAATTCGGTGTCTGCCTTGATCTTGTCGATAATGGCACAGACAATCTTAAATGCCTTTGAATCAGCAGTATAAACAGCTGGAGTGGCAAATGCGACCCTGCCCTGACGTTTGAGTTTGAGTGCCGATGCGCGTTTGCTCTCGGACTCGGGATTATATACAGCAATGGAGTGTCCGCCGAACATCCCTACTATTTTCATACACGGAACATCAGTTTCTCCGTCACCGAAATATATCATATTCGGGAAAGGAACTCGCTTCTTGTCGTCTGACATAGAGTCATTTACCTCCTTGTTGTCACGGGAGCTGAAGATGCCTTTGCTGATTTTGAAAAGGAACTGTGTCTTTGCCGTGTAGTCCACCGCAAGCCCCGGCCACTCCGCCTCCCCGTTCTCGTCATACAGAAAGGACCCGGCGAATATGTGCTTGAATTCTCCAGCAATAGGGCTGCCTTCGATTATTTCCTTGAGCCCGCTGGAGTTGATGTAGTGCTCGACCTTCACTCCCCTGCTCTCTCCGTATCTGTTTACCAGCGAGAACCATTCCCTGACTCCCTCGAAAAGCACGATATCCTTTCCGAAACGTTGGAACGAGCTCTTTCTCAGAGGGATACCATTGGCGCGCGCCTCGTCGAACATCAGTTTCATATAGGCCAGCACGTTGGACGCGTCCTGCCCGATTGCAATATTGTCACTCATCTGCCAGAACTCCGGTGCAGTCTTTCCGACCGCCTGTATAAAGCCGAATTCCTGCATATTACCGGGTGAGAGGGTGCCGTCGAAGTCATAGATCAGGGCGGCAATGGGCTGTTTTACCATAGTCTGATTCCATTTTTTGCAAATATGGCAAATTAGAATCATATGACAAAATGTCAGTGGAACAGAATTTGACCTATATGAGTCAAAAACATTAAAAGATATGGAAAATATAAACGGTAAAATCGGTGTAACTACGGAGAACATATTCCCGGTAATCAAGCAGTTTCTTTATTCTGACCACGAAATCTTCCTGCGCGAGCTCGTCGCCAATGCGGTCGATGCCAGCCAGAAGCTCAAGGCTCTCGCCGGCGCGGGAGAATTCTCCGGCGAATACGGGGACCTGAAGGTCGAAGTCGCCCTCGACGAGGACAATAAAGTACTGACAATCACCGACCACGGCATAGGAATGACCGCCGAGGAGGTTGACAGGTATATCAACCAGATAGCATTCTCCTCCGCAGGCGAATTCCTCGAGAAATACAAGGACCAGAATATCATAGGCCATTTCGGACTCGGATTCTACTCTGCATTTATGGTGGCCAGCAAGGTTACCATCGATACCCTGAGCTGGAAAGAGGGCGCAACGGCGGTGAAATGGAGCTGCGACGGCACCCCTTCGTTTGAGATGGGCGAGGGCGAGAAGGCCGAAAGGGGCACAACCATCACCCTGTTCCTGGACGAGGATGCGGAAGAATTCGCCCACAAGGGCAGAATCTCGGCCCTGCTGCAGAAGTACTGCAAGTTTATGCCGGTGCCGGTCGTATTCGGCAAGAAAACCGAGTGGAAGGACGGCAAGGAGGTAGAAACCGAAGAGGATAACGTCATCAACAACATAGATCCGATCTGGACCAAGGCGCCGTCTGAGCTCAAGGACGAGGATTACCTCAATTTCTACAAGGCCCTCTATCCTATGGAGGAGGATCCAATGTTCTGGATACACCTCAACGTCGATTATCCGTTCAACCTTACCGGCGTGCTGTACTTCCCTAAGATCAAGGAGCGTATGGCCATCGACAAGAACAAGATACAGCTCTACTGCAACCAGATGTTCGTGACCGAGCACGTGGACAACATAGTGCCAGATTTCCTGACTCTGCTTCACGGCGTGATCGATTCTCCGGACATTCCGCTGAACGTCAGCCGAAGCTATCTGCAGAGCGACTCCAACGTAAAGAAAATCAGCACCTACATCACGAAGAAGGTCGCTGACAGGTTGGAAGATATTTTCAAGACTGAACGCGAACAGTACGAGCAGAAATGGGACAACATCAAGCTGTTCATCGAATACGGCATGCTTTCCGACGAGAAGTTCCGCGAGAGGGCTATGAACTTTGCCCTGCTCAAGAACACCGAAGGCAAATTCTTCTCCCTCGAGGATTATCGCAAGTGCATCGAGGGCAACCAGACCGACAAGGATGGCAATGTCGTTTATCTCTACGCCACTGACAAGGACGCCCAGTTCAGCTTCATAGAAGCAGCAAAGAACAAAGGCTACGATGTTCTGATGATGGATTGCGAGCTTGACAGCCATTTTGTCAATCTTCTTGAGTCAAATGTTGAAAAGAGCCGCTGGGCACGCGTGGACAGCGATTCTGTCGAGAATCTCATCGTCAAGGAAGAGAAGATCAAGCCTGAGCTTTCCGAGGATGACAAGAAGGCTCTCGACGAAATGTTCAAGAGCGTGCTTCCGGAAGGTAACGAATACAACGTTGAAGCTGAGAATCTGGGAGCAGAGTCCGCTGCAGTCCTGCTGACCAAGAATGAGTTTATGCGCCGCTACCGCGAAATGAGCGCGCTTGGCGGAGGCCTCAATTTCTACGGTTCCATCCCTGAGAGCTACAAGGTCATCGTCAATATGGAGAACCCGCTCATCGCCAAGATCTGGGCTGACAGGGAAGGCAGCAAGGAACTGCTCAGCCAGGTTGTTGACCTCGCCCTGCTTAGCAATGGAATGCTCAAAGGAAAAGCCCTTGCCGACTTTATCCAGAGGAGCGAGAATCTGCTGAAATAGAGTACTTTACATAACACGAGAGGAGGATGACCAATAAGTCTTGTACTTAGAGGTTATCCTCTTTTTTTTGTTATATAGACCCGAGCGCCATCTTCGAAGAGACTAAAAAGTCAATACGACTGATTAGTCAGTCTTTTTCTATATGTATGGTTACACCGGGATGATGATAGGGATTGCGGAGGACTCCGTTCGCTTCGCTCACTCCGGTCCCTCCCAACGTTTCCTGCGTGGTCTTCGACCACTTGTCTCCGTCGGGTCCCTCCCGCTGCCCGTGTCCGCGGGTGGACACGCCTCCGCAATCCCTACCATCCTCACTCCTGAAAACACAATATAACAATATAGCTATTCCTTTGACTATCAAAAGAATAGCTAAATTCAAACTGACATGGCAAAGGTAATATATAAATCGAACAATCAGAACGATAATCTTCTATTTCCTCACTGCTTCGATGACTTTATTCCAGAAAATGATTCTATAAGCGTACTTGATGCAAAGTCGGGCATCTCGACATCAGCAGAATTGAAGCCACATATAGAGTAGGTGGCGGTAGGGTAAGTTTGGAGGGCGTGGCCGCCCGTGGCCTCGTGAACGGGAGGGGCCCGCGACGCAGTCGTGGGAGGGATGAAGTCGGAACTCGTTCCGACGGAACCAAGCCAAACTTACCCTACCGCCACTGTCGTCATATCCATATAAATACAAAAGGAGGTGACTAAATCACTGATTAGTCGCCTCTTTCTTTGCTTTTTTTGCGACGCTTAGCGTCCTTAAGAGCTGAACGTTACTTTGCCGGAGTTTCGATGACTGAGCGGTTGATGCGGCGCATGCGCTCCTCGTCGATCTTGATAACGCGGTCGTAGGTCATAAGACCGTTCACCTCGATCTCAACGTCGGTGGTCTGGGTATATACCGCCGCTGCGGTTCCGCAGATGATGTAGTGCTTGAGGAGCTCCGCGAATTCTTCATAGCGGTCCATCAGCTCTGCAGTGCTGCTCATCACGCTACCGTATCCCCAGTTCTTGTCCTGCTTCCAGAGGTGACCCTCAACAGGATAGCCTATACCGCCGTATTCGCCAAGAACATTGACAAACTTGCCCTCAAAGGCGTTCATCGCCGGCTGCGGGTAGTGGTGGCAGTCCTGGATATCGCCGCAGAAGTGGAAGTTACCGCCGGAAGACTGGTTGACCAGGCGCGTAGGGTCTATCTCGCGAGTAAACTTGACGACCTGACGGGTGTCGAACTGGCCCCAGGCCTCGTTGAAAGGCACCCAAACCACTATGCACTGGAAGCACTTGAGGGACTCGATTATTTCACTCCACTCCTTGTAGTAATTGTCCTTCCATTCTTGAGGGACAACGCAGTCGGTTCCGCCGAGGAAACTGTCCATCGCCCACTTGTTGGACTGGCCGGCAACAATATCGGCATCCCGGGTTCCTTCAGGGAACCTTTTGGCGGCAATGTCACCAATGCAAGGCATATCCTGCCAAACCAACATTCCTTCCACGTCAGCGTAGTAGTACCATCTTGCGGGCTCAACCTTGATGTGCTTGCGTATCATATTGTAGCCCCATTCTCTGGTCTTGATGATGTCGAAGCGGAGAGCCTCATCGGTAGGAGCGGTATAGAGTCCGTCCGGCCACCATCCCTGATCGAGAGGTCCGAACTGGAACAACTGCTTGCCGTTGAGCGCCATACGCTTGTTGTAGCCCTTGTTCCTGCAAACTGAAATGCTTCGCATCGAAGTATAGCCGTTCACGCAATCGATAACCTTTCCCTTGCGGAGAATACTGATGCGCACACCATAGAGATATGGATCATCCGGGGACCAAAGATGACAGTCTGCGAGTTTCACGCTGGCCTTTCCGTCCTTGACCTCCGCTTCGGCAATCACCTTGTCGGACGGCTGCTCCGGATTGTATCCTATTCCTCCTTCAAGCACTTCAAGCTTGATCTGGTCATCATTTCCAAGTCCTTCTGCAACGACATCAAAGTCAATCCTTCCGTCATTTATATCTGAAACGGCGTAGTAAGACTTTACGTAGCTTGAAGGCACGCTTTCAAGCCATACGGTCTGCCATATTCCGGTAACCGGGGTGTACCATATTGACAGAGGGTAGTTTACCTGTTTGCCACGAGGCTGCCAGGAGTTATCGGTGGCATCCATTACCTTGATCTTGAGCACATTGCCCTTTTTCTT
>JAQXOE010000011.1 GCA_029098505.1 Bacteroidales bacterium | reverse complement strand
CAACAAACCTTCCGGGAACATCAGTCTCGCCAGGGACTGATAAATTGACAATGTATCAGACATATGTATATACCTTTAAATCCTCCTTCAAAGGTACATACTTTTTCATTTACTCAAACACAGGGTTTTGCACGTGAGCCTCTTACTCTCTGCGCAAATGCCCAGCCAAAACTTACAAAGGACAACATTGAGGATGTCATCAAAGCTATGACCCTCGAGGAGAAAGCCAAACTCGTGACCGGTGGCGGTTGGGGCAGTATGACTGCAGGCAATGCAGCTGTTCCTACCGGTTCAGCTTCAGTTGTACCGGGAGCAGCCGGCACCACCCAGGCAATTGACCGTCTCGGAATTCCTCTCACCGTCCTTTCAGACGGTCCTGCAGGACTCCGTATCAATCCTACCCGTCCTGGAACCAGCGAGACCTTCTATTGCACCGGTTTCCCTGTTGGAACAGTTCTCGCCTGCACCTGGAACACTGAACTGGTCGAGGATGTGACCGAGGCTATGGGCAATGAAGTTCTCGAGTATGGAGCAGATGTGCTTCTCGCACCTGGTATGAACATCCACAGAAATCCTCTTTGCGGACGCAACTTTGAGTATTTCTCTGAGGACCCTATCCTCTCCGGAAAGATTGGCGCAGCTTATGTCAATGGTATCCAGAGCAATGGCGTAGGCGTTTCCGTAAAGCACTTCGCTTTCAACAACCAGGAAATCAACCGTCAGGAGAACGACTCACGCATCAGCCAGAGAGCTGCCCGCGAGATCTATCTCAGAAACTTCGAAATCGCCATCAGAGAAGCTCAGCCTTGGACCGTTATGTCTTCATACAACAAGGTTAACGGTGAGTACACCCAGCAGAGCCACGACCTTCTCACCAAGATTCTTCGTGACGATTGGGGATACGAAGGCATCGTGATGACAGACTGGGGCACAAAGCAGGGCACAGTCAATGCTGTCATTGCACAGAACGACCTTATGGAGCCGGGCGCTGACGTTGAGACCAGCAGGATCATTGAGGCTGTGAAGAACGGCTCTCTTCCTGAAGCTGACCTTGACAGAAACGTTCGAAATATGCTCAACTACATTGTCAAGACTCCTCGTTTCAATGGATACAAGTACTCTGACAAGCCTGATCTCAAGGCTCACGCAGAAATCGTACGCTCTTCAGCTGTCGAGGGTATGGTACTCCTCAAGAACGACGCTGAGGCTCTTCCTCTTCAGAACGTGAAGAACGTGGCCCTCTTCGGCCTCAATGCATACAAGTCAATTGCCGGAGGTACCGGTTCAGGTAACGTGAACAAGGCTTACGTCCGCAACATTGACGAAGGTCTCAAGGCTGCAGGCCTCAACGTGGACGAAAAAATTGCCAGATTCTATGCTGACTACCGCCAGTATATGAACAGCCGCGAAGCGCTTTCTGCAGGTCAGGGCGGCGGTTGGGGCGTTCTCCTCGGAGAGCCTGTACTCGCAGAGGTTGAGATGGCGAAGAGCGCCGTAGAGGCATCCGTAGCCCGCAATGACGCTGCTGTCGTTGTCATCGGCCGCAATGCCGGCGAGGGTGACGACCGTCGCATTGACGCTGACTTCCTCCTCACCAACGAGGAGCGCAATCTCCTTACCGATGTTTGCAATTCATACCAGAAGGTGGGCAAGAAGGTCATCGTTGTCCTCAACATCGGTGGCGTCATTGAGACTGCTTCCTGGAAGAGCCAGCCTGACGCCATCCTCCTCGCCTGGACTCCTGGACAGGAGGTCGGCCACTCAGTTGCTGACATTCTCACCGGTAAGGCAAACCCTTCAGGAAAGCTCGCTATGACCTTCCCTCTCAACTACTTCGACATCCCTTCATCACAGAACTTCCCTTATGCAGGCCAGACCCAGAACGCCGGCGGATTCGATTTCGCAGCTATGATGAGCGGAAGACCAAGCGCAAAGCGTCTTGTTAAGGATATCGACTACACAGACTATTCAGAGGGCATCTGGGTAGGTTACCGCTACTTTGACACAGCTCAGAAGGAGGTTTCATATCCATTCGGATACGGCCTTTCATTCACCACCTTCGCATACAGCGCACCTTCAGTGAAAGTTGCCAAGGACGGCAGCATCACCGCAAGCATCACCGTCAAGAACACCGGTAAGGTGGCTGGCAAGGAAGCCGTTCAGCTTTACATCGCCGCTCCTCAGGGCGGTCTCGTGAAGCCGGCCAAGGAGCTCAAGGCATTCGCCAAGACCCGCGAGCTCAAGCCGGGTGAGAGCCAGACCCTCACAATGACCGTTGACGCATACACCCTCGCTTCATTCAACGAGAGCGCATCCGCTTGGGAGACAGCAGCGGGCTCATATAAGGCAATGTTTGGAGCCAATGTGGAGGATATCCGCGCCAATGCTTCATTCCAGGTCAAGAAGGCTCAGAGCTGGAAGGTCAGCAATGCCCTTGCTCCAAAGGCAGAGCTTAACGAAATCTCAGTAAGATAATACTCATCCGTAACAATACGGAAGTGCGATATAAAAGGAAGGCCGGAACTATTATCGGCCTTCTTTTTTTTTGGCCATTTAGGAAGGCCCAAGTAGCTACCCTTTGAAAAAAAACAGCGATTTATTAACTTTACAAAATATTTTTCCGTTAAAAACGTACTACAAATGACCGAAGCGAACCGTAACATCAGCTGCCAGGAAGAAGCCATCAGAGTACTTATGGCCCGTCTCAGCTCCTATACAGGAAGCGAGGGAATCTTAAATGACACCCTGAATGATCTTGGTTTGCACTATGATGCTGACCGTGCGGTCATTTTCGAAAAGAGTACTGACGGGAAACTTTTGCTTAGCACCTATGCCTGGAGCCATCCTGAAAGGGACACAAGCATCCCGCCGAAAAGCATCCTTCCCATTGATGCATTGGATAAATGGGAACAGAAATACAGGAATGAAGGAGCCTTCATTCTGGAGAAAAGCGAGGAATGGAATAAAGAGAAGCCAGGCTTGCTCATTGTCACTCCCCTCTTCTTCAAAGGCGGAATAGTAAGCCTTCTCGGCATTGAGAATCCACATAGAAATACTGAACACCTTCTATTGGCGACTGTGGTTGGCAATGCTCTCTATGGGAGGATACTGCATATGCGTTCAATGATGCAGGAAGCCAGGCTCAAACACGAACTTATGGAGGAGCGCGAATCTCTTCTGCAGCTTTATGCCCATACGGAATCGATGACACGTGACATCGAGGATTTCTTTGTCGTAGACGTATTGCGCGAGAACTCCACCCCTATCAAAATTAGAGGCTTACTTATAAAGAAAGAGGAACGCCGCATTCGTGATTACAAGCTGACCTGGGATGCCTATATCAACAAACACGTCTTCCCGGAAGACAGGGATATGCTCAGGCAGAAAACAAAACTTGAGTATGTAAAGCAATCCCTGTGTACTAGTGATGAGCATTCCATAAGATTCAGGATTATTGACAACGGCAATATCAGGTCCTTCCAGGTCATTTATGCCCGTCTTATGGGTGACAATCCTAATCTGATAGGCTTCGGCTTCCGTTGCATAGACAGCATTATCCGCGCTGAACAGGAGCAGAAAGCGGAGTTGAACCAGGCCTATGCTATAGTTGAAAAGAGTCTTCAGGAGATTGCCCTCCTGAACAAGCAGATGGAAGAGAACCTTGAAATCATCTCCGATGCAGGATACGGAATCTGGAGAATCTATACGAATGAGGTTGGAGACAAGGCAATGGTGGCAAGCGAGGCCTTTCAAAAAATTCTGGGAATTGAGAACTACAACTTAAGTCCTGAAGACCTTTATGTTTACTTCCACGAGAGACTGGATGAAGACCGCGAAAAAATCGAGCGGGTCGAATATGAGGCGATGCGTGGCGGGAAAATAGTATCCAACACCCACCCCTGGAGGCATCCAATAAAGGGCCGTATACATTTGATGGCCGGGGGCACCGCACACACGCTGCCTGACGGAAAAGCCATCATTTCAGGCTATTGCACAGATGTCACCGAGCAGATAAAGAACAAAGAAAGAGCGAATCTCACCATCAATTCTCTCGCCCACTCATACATATTCATCAACTATATCACTCTCGAAGATGGCAGTTTTCTTTCGACTGAGTACAATTCGTTCACTGATGATCAGTTCCGGAATATTCTGAAGGCCGGGATACTTGATAAAGCTATCAACTACTTCCTCCAGAACATAGTGGCTGAGGAGTTCCGACAGGTTATGTCCGACTTTACAAATAGCTCAACCCTGAACCAGCGTATGACCCACAGGCATCTGATAATCAATCAGTACAAGGATGTACGTGGCATTTGGTACGAATGGCAGTATCTGGTGGCGGACAGGTTCAGTGACGGCAGGATAAACCACCTCATATGGACCGTGCGCCAGATCGAGGACGAGAAGATGGCCGAATTCCGCAAGCAACAGATTATCAATGACAATATTGCCGCGAACAAGGCCAAGACCAGATTCCTGCAGAATATGAGCCACGAAATCCGCACACCTCTCAATGCGATGTTCGGCTTCTCGCAGCTGCTGGGACTGCCTGACGGCACCTGGACCATAGAAGAAAAAGAGCAGTTCAACACTTATATCCGGAACAGCTACAGTATGATGGATATGCTCGTCGGAGACATTATTGACATAGCGGATTCTGAACACGGACACTACCGCGTAAACCTCGCCAAAGTCTCAGTCAACAGCATCTGCCGCAACTCATTGATGTCGGTCGAGTACCGCAAGACTGCTGCTGTCAATATGTACTTTACTACCGAAGTCCCGGACGATTATATGATAATGACGGACGGAAGAAGAATACAGCAGGTTCTGATAAACTACCTCACCAATGCCTGCAAGCACACAAGCAAGGGCGAGATTCATCTCCATTGCTCCGTCACGGAATATCCCGGAAAGATCTGCTTCTCCGTAGCTGATACCGGCACAGGTGTCCCGGCAGACAAGGCAGAACTCATCTTCAAGCGTTTTACCAAATTGAATCAGTTTGACCAGGGTTCGGGCTTGGGACTGAATATCTGCCAGATGGTGGCAGACAGGCTCGGAGGGCAAGTATTCCTGGACAAGAACTACAATAATGGAGCGAGGTTCGTTTTCGTGCTCGAACTCCAGCCTAAACCAGAATCGCAGAATGAAAATCAGTGAAATATTGTCCAAGCAGGACAAAGCCTTCCTTTCTTTGGAAATTGTACCGCCTCTCAAAGGCATAACCAAGGACGAACTCATCAGGAACATTGCGCCTCTGATGGAGTTCAATCCCCCATATATCAATGTCACAAACCATAGGGACGAATTTGAATTCAGGCCGCTGGACGACGGGTCCTACAGTCGTCATCTGGTGCGCAGGAGGGTGAGCGAGACTGCTGTTTGCAGCGTCATCCAAGAAAAGTTCAAGCTTGAAGTCGTGCCTCACGTCATCTGCGGAGGCTATACGGCCGACGAGATAAGGTCGCAGTTGGAGGACTTTCGCTTTATGGGCATTGGCAATATCCTGGCCCTCAGGGGAGATTGCATCACAGGAGAGAAGCGTTTCAAAGCTATGCCGGGAGGTTTCCGCTACGCATCCGAGCTTGTGGAAGCGATACGGCGCGACGAACGGGAAAGGGAGCTTCAGGAGAGCTTCTGCATAGGAGTCGGAGCCTATCCCGAGAAGCATTTCGAGGCCCCGAACATCGAGACGGACATCCTGAATCTCAAGAAAAAAGTCGATGCAGGAGCGGATTACATCATCACCCAGATGTTCTTCGACAACAAGGACTTCTACAGTTTCCGTGACCGCTGCCGCGAGGCGGGCATCAAGGTTCCCATCATCCCCGGTCTGAAGCCGCTCTCCACTGCCAAGCAGATAGGGCAATTGCCGGAAGCCTTCTCCATCAACATTCCTGTCGAGCTGACGGACGAAATGATGGCCCACGCAGACGACAAGCAGGCCTGCTATCAAATCGGCCAGGAATGGTGTACGGAGCAATGCAAGGACCTTCTCGCTCACGGAGTCCCGGCCGTCCACTTCTACACTATGGGCAAAGCCTCCAACGTCATCAAAGTCATTAGGGAATGCTTCTAGAAGAATCCAGCAGGAGGATTTTGATCCTCGACGGAGCGATGGGTACTATGCTCCAGAAATACAAACTCGAAGAAGATGATTTCCGGGGTGAAGCATTTGCTGCCTGCACCAAGGAACTCAAGGGCAACAATGAATGCTTGAACCTCACCCACCCTGAACTACTCCTCGATATACATAGGCAATATATCGCCGCAGGAGCCGATATCATCAGCACCAACAGCTTCAGTGCCAACAGAATATGTCAGGCAGCATACGGGCTCGAAGAGAGAGCCTGCGAAATGGCCTGTGCCGCAGCTGCCATCGCCCGCCGCGCTGCCGACGAGGCCCTCGCAGAGAACGGCCGCAAGGTTTGGGTTGCAGGAGATATAGGTCCGACAGGCAAGTCACTGTCCTTGGCCTCGGATATATCCGACCCGGCATACAGGCAATATGACTTTGACGCTATGGCCCAGTCATACAAGGAGCAGATCAGTGCCCTGGTCAAGGGTGGTGTAGACTTGCTCCTGATTGAGACTTGTTTCGATGCCCTCAATGTGAAGGCCTGCCTCTGGGCGATAGCCGACTTAGGTCTGAATCTGCCTGTAATGATCTCAGTATCAGTCGGAGACCGAAGCGGACGCACCTTAACAGGACAGACAATTGAAGCCTTCTACAGAAGCGTGGAACACGCCGGACTCTTCAGTTTCGGCCTCAACTGTTCCCTTGGAGCGGACGAGCTCGAACCTCTGGTGGAAGATGTGGCCCTGTTCAGCAAGTGCAGGGTAAGCTGCCATCCTAATGCGGGACTTCCTGACGCGCTCGGAAACTACAACGATAGCCCTGAACATATGGCGAAAGCCCTCGCCAGAATGGCGTCAGCGGGCTTGCTGAACATAGCTGGAGGCTGCTGCGGCACCACTCCTGAGCACATAAAAGCTATCGCAGCTGCACTTGAGGGTATAGCGCCAAGAGCATTGCCAAAGGCCGACAATATATTGACGGTCAGTGGCTTGGAGGCTGTGAAGATAGACCCTGAAAACAATTTCACCAATATCGGAGAGCGCACGAATGTCGCAGGTTCCCGAAAGTTCGCGAGGCTGATTGCCGCACACGAATACGAGACTGCGCTGCAAGTCGCTGCTGACCAGATTGCCGGCGGAGCCGATATCATCGACATCAATATGGATGATGCGATGCTGGACTCCCGCGAAGAGATGAAGCGCTTCCTCAGGCACATTTCCAACGACCCGGCAGTGGCCCGCGCCGCGATAATGATTGACTCATCGCATTTTGAGACTATAGTCGAGGGCCTCAAGAATGCTCAGGGCAAGTGCATTGTGAACTCCATCTCGCTCAAGGAGGGAGAGGAGGCAATGCTGGAAAAGGCCCGCAGCATTCGCGCACTCGGAGCGGCTATGGTAGTGATGGCCTTCGACGAGGAAGGTCAGGCTACGGACTATGAAAGGAAGATCTCCATCTGCCAAAGAGCGTACAAACTGCTCACAAAAAAGGCTGGTGTGCCGCCGCAGGACATTATTTTCGATGTCAATGTGCTTTCGGTAGGCACGGGACTCGCGGAGCACAGACGCTACGGCATCGACTTCATCGAAGCGGTGAGATGGATTAAGACCAATCTGAAAGGAGCGCTAACCTCCGGGGGCATTTCGAATCTTTCCTTCGCTTTCAGGGGCAATAACCCCGTCCGCGAGGCTATGCACTCAGCCTTCCTCTATCACGCAGGCGCTGCAGGACTCGATATGGGCATAGTCAATCCGGGTATGCTCCAGATTTACGACGAAATCGACAAGGAGATGCTGGAAGCCGTCGAGGATGTTATACTCGACAGGAGGGAGGACGCCACCGAAAGGCTCATTGCCAAGGCCCAGGAAGCTCTCGCCATTGCCAAAAACGGGAATGAGGCAGCGACTGAGGAGAATACTGCTGCGGCAGGAACAGCTGAAGAAAGAATCGTTTCCGCCCTCGTCAGGGGACAGGCAGGAAAGCTGAAGGATGACCTGATGGAGTGTTTAGGGCAATATGGGACTGCCGTCAATGTCATTGAGGGACCGCTTATGGACGGTATGAAGAGGGTCGGAGAGTATTTCGGAGAAGGCAAGATGTTTCTGCCCCAGGTCGTAAAATCCGCCCGCATAATGCGCGATGCAGTGGACTTGCTCAGGCCTTATATGGGCGAGAACGGAGAAAGCAGGACGCAGGCCAGACCGAGAATCGTCATAGCGACGGTAAAGGGAGACGTGCACGACATAGGCAAGAACATCACGGCTATAGTGCTGAATTGCAATGGCTTCGAGGTGATTGACCTGGGCGTGATGGTGCCTAAGGAGAAGATTCTGGATACAGCTTTGGAATGCGGTGCACAGATGATAGCCGTAAGCGGCCTTATCACCCCTTCCCTTTTCCAGATGGAGGAGCTCTGCCGCGAAATGAGCGCGAGGGGGCTGTCATTGCCACTCTTCATAGGAGGCGCGACGACTTCAGCAGTGCATACTGCAGTGAAACTGGTGCCGTTGTACGGACACGTTTTCTATGGCTCCGACGCATCGGCTTCTGCTGTGATGTGCAAGAGCTATATGGCTGACACCGAGGCTTTTGAAGCAGCAGAGCACGCGAAACAGGAGAAGCTCAGGGAGCTTTACCTTTCAGCAGAGGCTGAAAAAAAGAAGAAACTGGAGGAGCAGGAAAGCGGGGATCAGTTCAGCAGAGGCTATCCGGAGGAAAGCTATATACAAGGCTGTCCTTTCAAGGATATACCCGTTCGCGAACTTGGCATAGACGAAGTGATGGAGTACTTCGATTGGCGTATGCTCTTCGCTGTCTGGGGTGTGAAAGAAGATGCGAAACTGCGCAAGGATGCAGAACATCTCATTGCCCGCCTGAGGGCGGAAGGAAGCCTCAGCATCAGGCTTGCGCTTCACTTCGAAGAAGCTTATACCGACGCGGAGGACAGGATGGTGCTCAGCAGCGGGGCAATATTGCCAATGATGCGCCAGGACAGCGGGGAGAGGCTCTCGATAGCCGATTACCTGCCGAAGGAGGAGTACGGTTTCAAGAGTGCGCTGGGATTGTTCGCGGTGGCTGTGCACGGAAAGGAAAGCGGAGGCTGTGACTGTCCAGCCTGCAGCTCCGACTATGCCTCGATGCTCCTGCGTTCGGTTCGGGTGACTCTGGCCGAGGCCGCATCATCCTGGGTTGACGAAGTGCTTAAGGCTCAACTACCTGAGGGTTCAGGCGCCCGCATAGTCAAGCCTGCAGCGGGTTATTACAGCTGTCCTGACCATACGATGAAACGCGATATGCTGGCCTTGATTCCGGATTCGGAGAAGCTGGGTATCAGTTTCACCGAAAGCTTTGCCATGGTGCCGGATGCAAGCATTTGCGCCTTTGTTTTCGCCCACCCTTCAGCAGCTTATCCCGAAATCAGAAGGGTCAACGAAAGGACTGTGGAGGACTACGCGCGGAAGAGAGGCTTCGACAAAGAGCAGACCAGAACCTTCCTGAGCCATCTTCTAGCTTGATGCCCGTTGATTCCTGTCTATTGTCCTTTGATTTGAACTTTGAAAAGTTTAACTTTGCGTAATAACTGATAACCAACTGACATTCAAGATGAAAACTATCCGGAGAGCTATTCTTGCCGGGGTAGCGGCAGTGCTTGCCCTGGCTTCCTGTACAAATGACAAGAACCCTTATCCCGGCCTTAGCGACGCCGAGATTGACCGCAGGGTAAATGAGATTCTGGCCCAGCTCAGCATCGAGGAGAAGACCTCGCTTATGATGAACAATTCCGCAGCCATCGAGAAATTCGGAATCAAGCAGTACAACTGGTGGAATGAGGCTCTTCACGGAGTGGGCAGGAACGGCTCTGCCACCGTATTCCCTCAACCTGTGGGAATGGCGGCTGCCTTTGATGAAGAACTGCTGTATGATGTTTTCACTGCAGTCAGCGACGAGGCCAGGGTGAAGAATGCCATTGCCAAAAGAGAAGGTGAAATCGATATCTACGAAGGTCTTACTTTCTGGACACCGAACATCAATATTTTCAGGGATCCGAGATGGGGACGCGGTATGGAGACCTATGGAGAGGACCCTTACCTGACCGGCAGGCTCGGAATGGCAGTTGTAAGAGGACTTCAGGGGCCTGATGACTCCCCTATCCGCAAGCTCCACGCCTGCGCCAAGCACTTTGCCGTTCATTCGGGCCCGGAATCAACACGCCACTCATATGATGCGGAAGTATCGGAAAGAGACCTTCGCGAGACCTATCTCCCTGCATTCAAGGACCTTGTGACCAAGGCTCACGTGGAAGAGGTGATGACCGCGTACAACCGTTTCAGAGGCGAGCCTTGTGGCGCCAGCGACTATCTGATGACCGACATATTGAGGGATGAATGGGGCTTTGAGGGCCTTGTAACCTCAGACTGTTATGCACTCAGCGACTTCTATGTCCCGGGACGTCACGGAGTAGCGGAAAATGCAGTGGAAGCGACAGCTATGGCTGTAAAGGCCGGTGTCAATACTGAATGCGGTTCGGTTTACAGGAATATCCCGGCTGCTGTGGAACAGGGACTCATCACCGTGGAGGATGTGGACAAGAATCTCAGAAGACTTCTGAGCGCCCGTTTCAGATTGGGAGAGATGGATGATATCAACCCTTGGAGCTATCTCCCGGACGACATAGTCGAAGGCCCTGAGCATAAGGCACTTTCAAGGAAAATCGCTACAGAGAGCCTCGTACTCTTGCAGAACAGGAGCAATGTGCTTCCGCTCAGGGAAGGACAGAAAATCGCCGTAGTAGGCCCTAACGCGAACGATGCAGAAATGATGTGGGGCAATTACAACCCTATTCCTAAGTCATCAGTCACTCTTCTTGAAGCCTTGAAGTCAATGGTAGCGGAAGAGAATCTGAAGTATGTTAAGGGCTGCGGTGTGATGGATATTCAATACCAGCCGGCACCGAGCTTTGCTGCACGTTTCCTTGAAATGAGTGAAGACGAAATCAAAAAGGCAGCGGAGAGATTCGCCATCAACGTCTCAGATATGCTTCAGTATGCCCAGAGAGACCTTGCCCTGCGTGAGACCTTTGCTCCGGCTCTTGATGTAGAGAGTGTGCTTGCAGAGCTTGAGGGCTACGAGACAGTGATTTTCGCCGGCGGCATCTCGCCTCGTCTCGAAGGTGAGGAAATGTCAGTACATCTTCCTGGATTCTCAGGCGGAGACAGGACAGACATCGAACTGCCTGAAGTACAAAGGAGACTCCTTAAGGCTCTTCACGATGCTGGCAAGAAGGTGATTCTGGTCAACTTCTCCGGCAGCGCAATAGGACTTGTTCCTGAAACAGAGAGTTGTGATGCCATACTCCAGGCTTGGTATCCTGGACAGGAGGGCGGCACAGCCATAGCTGAAGTACTCTTTGGCCGTACAAGTCCTTCAGGCAAGCTTCCTGTTACCTTCTATAAGTCTGTGGACCAGCTCCCGGATTTCGAGAACTATGATATGGCAGGACACACCTACAGATTTATGACTGAGGAGCCGCTCTTCCCATTCGGTTACGGACTGAGCTACAGCAGCTTTGAATACGGACAGGCTAAAGTCAAGAAGGGCAGAATCAGCGTTTCTGTTAAGAATACCGGTTCAATGGATGCGGACGAAGTGGTTCAGCTCTACGTCAGCAAGCCGGATGACACTCTCTCCCCTATCAGAACTCTCAGAGACTTCCAAAGAGTGAGCATACCTGCGGGAAAGACCGTGAAAGTTAGTTTCGACTTGGACGGCGAGACCTTTACCTGGTGGGATGAAAGCGCTCAGGATATGGTTCCTCTCAGAGGCGATTACAAACTCGAGATCGGCTCAAGCTCAAGGGCTTCCGACCTTCAGGCTGTCAGCTACAGATACTAATATTCCTCGACGCGGTGTTCCAGGACATACCACAGATAGGCATTGACATCCTCATAGCCCATCAGTTTGAACAGCTTCTTATATTCATTTACCTGTTTTATATAGGATTTGTGGCTGTCTCCGAACTTATAGTCGATGATGCTGACCTTTCCGTTTTCGATGATTACCCGGTCAGGGCGTCTTTCTTTCCCGCCCGCACTCAGGATATCCCTCTCCGAGAAGACTCGCGCTGTCTCATTGCCGAACCAGCCCCTGTCCTCAACGGTCTTGAGTGCTTCCGAAAGCTCCTCCCGGGTAGCGTCGGCGGAGGCCGCATCCAAGTCTCCTGACATAACAGCCTGACCGACAGCGTCATAAATATCCTCGCGGGCATTGATGTGCTGCATAATACCGTGCAGCACGATTCCACGTTTCCTGCGGGCTACGGAATCGTCACCCAAGAAATACTCCGCCGCATCATCACTGATGCGGACCTGACCCTTGACTCCTGACATTCCACTTTCCGGGAAATATTCAATATGCATATCATTCGACAGCTTTTTCTGCGTTGGAGCCTGCCTAACTACCGGAGTACCATAAATATACCTCGAGTATTTCTCTCCCACTTCATCCTGAAGTTCTATTGGGGCCTTGGTTTCAGAGAATTCCAGTTCAGTTGTTTCCAAAAATCTTTTAAGATCCTGTGACAGGGGCGAGTTTCCCGAAGCCTCAGGCGAAATGATACAAAGTTCCTGCTTCGGACGCGTCATTGCCACATACCAAGTATTCAGATTGTCAACTTCAGCCATTCTCTTCTCCTTCTCGTAGTCTTCACGGAAAAGCGAATCCTCCGTCAGAGTTACATGATAAAGGGCAGGGGTACAGCTTTCAAGAGCTGTCCCGCTTATATCAGGAGCAGCCCAAAGCTCTGCCGTATTTCCATTCCTGCTGTATTGTGGTATTGGGAGCAGCACAAAAGGATAGTCCAAACCCTTGCTCTTGTGAATAGTAATGATGGTCACTGCGTCTGTACCTTTTGGGCAGGAAATCGTCTTCTTCAAGCCAGTCTCCTTCCACATTTTCAGGAAGGAATGCAAGGAATTACCCTTTGACGAGCTGAACTCCCTGACCAGGTCCATAAATGCCAGGACGAAAAGCGCCTCCCTGTTCACATCTTCGACCGGAAGCTGGCGGAACAGGCTGTCAGCCATCTCGAAAAGCGAACGGGACGACTCAAGGGATTCAGGTTCAAAGCTGCCGTCCGCCTCATAAGTGCCTATTCTGTCTTCTGGGCAATCAAGTATCGTCAATCCTGCTATGACCTTGCGCACACAGGAAGAGCAGCCTATCCTCAAGGAATCGTCAGTCACCACCGGAATGCCATTGCGGGAAAGTAAATCCGCAATCATTCCACCCTCCTTGTTCGTCCTCACAATGACTGCCATATCCATATACCTGAAGCCTCTTTCATGGGCCGAGCCTATAGAGCTGAGTATATGCTCCATATAGACATCCTTACTGCAGAAGGCAATGTCAACACAGCCCTCCACCTTTTCCGCCGGAGAAATCTGCTGGATAACATCGGAATAAAGCAGGGACTCGCCCTTGCTTTCCGCCAGGAAGGAATGGAATTTATTATTGAAACGGACAATATTACCGGCGCTGCGCCAGTTTGTCTGTAAAGGATTGACAAGCACGCGCTGCATATCCCGCTCCACCTGCTCGCCCAGAATGCGCCAATCAGCATTCCTCCAACGGTAAATGCTCTGTTTCACATCACCCACTATCAGATTGTACCAGCCTTCTGCTATGCTGTTCATCAGCAGGGGTTTGAAGCATTCCCACTGAATTACAGATGTGTCCTGGAACTCATCCAGAAGGAAGTGTTTGTATCTGGTTCCAGTTTTCTCGTATATGAAAGGGGCATCCGTACCTCCTATTATGTCTTTCAGGATGCTGTTTGTGTCGTCAAGTCCCAGTACATTCATCTCTGAAAGCAGCCCGTCGTATTCTCTTCTCAAGGCTTCGGCAGTCCTGAAAACATAAATCTGCTGGGAGAGCATCCCCGCAGTCCTGCGTATGTAATAGTTCCGTCCCGAGAAGGAATCGAGAGTCTGAAAAAGCGATGTAAGCCTTTCCGCTTCAGCCTCCGACAGTTTTATCTTTGAGCTTGCGGGTATGCACTTGGAGAAATCTTCGCAAGCATTGGTCCAGTAGCCTTTGGCTGAAAAGTCAATGGGACCGCCTTCATATGCCAGATACTTGGCAAGACGAGACCTGAGATAATTCAAATCCCTGCTCTTGACATCACGGGCTGGACCGTTCTTTAATGCCTCATCAGCCTTTTTTGCACAATCCACGAAAGCCTTATCGTACTCCCTGATTATATTTCGGCATACTGCCGTCAGTTTCTTAAGATTGTCCTCCGAGAAAGCCAATTCCTCATTTACACCAAGTTCTTCGGCCTTCATTTTATATTCAGGAGAAAGGAAGCCTTTGGCAAAGTCCTTCAGGGAGCTGTCCAGATTGAACTTCTCTCCATTCTCAATTCTCTCGAGAGTAGTATCGGAAAGCCATTTGAGCAATGAATCATCCTCAACAGACAATGAATCCAGGAGCCTGTCAGCAGCCTCTTCAATGAGACTTTCCCTGTCCAGTTCCACCCTGTAATCCGAACTCTGTCCTATCTCGCAAGCGAAGGATTTAAGGGTTTTCTGAAAGAATTTGTCAATGGTGCTGACAGAAAATGCGCCATAATCGTTAAGGAGGTCATTCAGGGCCCTGCGCGCAGCCTTGCTCAGTTCCCTATCGTCGGCAAAACCGCATTTTTCCTTCAGATATGAGCTGAAACCGCAATCCGACGGCCTGTCCACTATGGTATGGAGGTCGCTGATAATCTTGGACTTCATACTTTCTGTAGCCTTGTTAGTGAAGGTTACAGCCAGGATATGACGATGGTAATGCCTTTCATTCTGTCCTCCTTTGAGCAAGGTACAAATATACTCCCTGGAAAGAGAATAAGTCTTTCCAGAACCTGCCGAGGCCTTCATCAGCTCTATTCCACCGCTGACCCTCAAACTGTCCAGCCGCTCGCCTGAATTGGATAATTGCGCCATATATTTATATATAAAAATATTTTTATACTACTTTGTTGCCCGCCCGCATATTACAGAATAATCGCAGTATTGGCAAACTGTTCTCGGGTCGAGTTTGGTCATTGTGAAAGGAATTGACGGATTCTCTATTTCATCCAGAAGACTCTCCAGCTTAAGGTCTATGGCAGCAGAGTTTTCCGCATCCATTGGGAAGACTTCGACCTCACGTGTAAAAAGGTCCGATATCGAATACATTGAATTAAATATCCTGCAAGCCTTGAATTCAGGCCTGCTTTCCACCATCCTGTCATAAATATGGAACTGGAGAGCTGCCTTGTATTTCCTTATATCGGATACGAATATCCTTTTAACGATTTCTTCCGGTCCAAGTTCCGGATTCAGAGTATCCTGCCTGTCATTTCCTGTCTTATAGTCAACGACTCTTACCATACCATCCTCAAAGCGGTCAATCCTGTCAATATAACCCTTGAAGCGGCGTCCGGCGATTTGTGCATAATACTTTTGCTCAAGGCCGAGTATTTTCATACTTCCGTGCTTTCTGAGTAGATCCAAATCAGCCTTAAGTACGCCACAGACGTATTTCAATGCTATATCAGCGAAAACAAGGTTTCGTCCTTCGAGTTTCGGACTCTGGAGAGTATGACAAATCAAGGCATTGATTTTCAGACGGATATCATCCTTTTTGGAAAGCCATCCTTTCAAAAAGTCCTCTGTTACCAGCCCGACTGTGAGTTTGGAAATAGGATTCCCTGCTTCAGTTTTGTCAAAGAAGTAATCTGCTTTCATCGCCTCTTCACAGCAATATATAGCCTGAAGCGTATCGTGGCAAATGGTTCCAAGCATACCTGAATCAAGGTCTTCCTTCACATCATCCTGAGCATAAAGTTCCTTGATAGCGTGGAAATAGAAAGCCAGCGGACACTTTGAATAAAGATAGATGGACGATGCTGAATACGTATAGTTCTTGAGGGCCTCCACATCCTCAGGGCTCATATGCATCTCCCTAAGGTCCTCGCTTGTCCCCAGGGTAAAGGAGGCGGACTCGTTGACCAGCATGCACTTATCCGGATACAGATAGCGCAACTGTTTAATATACCTGCTCTCCTCCCCACTAGAAAGCCCTTCAGTTCTGGAATCATATACCATCCATACATCCTCCGAACGGGCAATCATACGATAGAAATAATAAGCCCATACAGTATCCTGAAGTTCATAGGTCGGCAATCCGAATGCGAGTCTCAATTCCGGAGGTATCACCGAGTTTCCTTTATTGCGTCCCGGGAATACGCCCTCGTTTGCGCTCAGAATCACCAGATGCTTGAAATCCAGGGCTCTCGTTTCCAGAGGGCCCATCACCTGAAGCCCCTCAAGAGGTTCACCGGAGAAAGGCACCGACAATCTGGACACAAGCTGCTCCAGCAGCCTAATGAAAGTTCGTGGCAATACGGGAAGACTTATGCCCGCGAGACGTCTGACGCACTGGAGATACCTGTACGCGCACTCGAGCTGAAGAGCATCCTTCTCCCTGTCAAGCCTTCCCGCAATCGTCTCGACGACTTCGACAAGATATTCTGCAAAAGAACGGATCTGATTAGCCGAAGGCAATGAAATATCGGAAAGAACAGGCCTGAAGAGGACTCCGAGGCTCTCCCCCTTCGCCAGGTCGGCAATAGGGATGTAGGCCTTCGCTTGAGCCTGAACAGCGGCCACACTTTCTTTCTCATCTTCGCTCAGTATTCCCTTGAAAATGCCGTTGGAGAAGATATCGGATACCTGTGCGTGATAGAAGTATTTTCCGTCACGCAAGTGTTGTTGGAGTGCTATTATGCTGCGCATCAGCGTATTCCACTCGCTTGAGACCAAAGGATATCCCATAGTGACATTGACCTTTCCAGTATCGGGAAGGCTGGACAGCACTGGGATGAGCATACTCTCGTCTGGCAGAACGGCAGCGAAGTCAAGTCCTCTTTCCTTAACATCGGTGCGTTCGATGATGTCGTGCAGGACTTTGGCCTGGGCCGTGGCCGACGGAACGGCTACGATATGCACCTTCGGTGTCGGAAGCCCCTCAGGGTCGAGGCGGAAGGCATTCGGAAAAAGTGCGATATTGCCTTTCATAAAATGGGAGGCCTGATTCAGGCTGTCGGTGAGCATTTCCCCGGAGAAGTCCCAGCAGAATTCTGCAAGTCCCTCATTCTGAAGAGCTTTTAGTACTGCAGTCTCGCATTGGTTAAGTGTATTAAGCCCTATGAATACGCACTTCTCTATTGAAGGGTCCATACGGTTCAGAGCATCTTTTGCAGTTCCTTGCTCAAGGTAATCTGCCAGTTCACGATAGACCATACCCTCATAGGCAAGACCTTCTGCTGTCAAGGATGTCCTGAAGTCAAGGTACAGGTCATACATACACTCCCAAACCTTTATGAAGCGTTCCTTCACATCCAGTTTGCCATCTCCGCCCTTATGCCAGTTTTCGGGAAGGAAGCAATTGGAAAGACGCAATATCGCTGCCCTTTGCTCAGCTGTAAGTTCAAGCTCACTAAGGCTGCTATCCATCTTCTTGAGGTCCAAGATATTGGTAAACAAGGCTTTGGCCTCTATCCTGTACTTGTCCACATCATCAAAATCCGACAGAAGCGAATCCCCCCAATAAAGAAAATCGTCCAGCGATTCGCCACCGGGGACAATGCGCCTGTAGGATTCGTAGAGCTTGAGTAGAAGAGTAATGCGGTCGGCGCTGCGACGTCCCGTCATTGCCGAAAAGAAATCGCTGACACCCATCATAGCCGGAGCAATGACAGGGCCTCCACCCATCTCATTCAACTCGTCAGAGACATACTTCTTGAAGAAAGCAATGGAACGCTTGTTTGGAAATACGAACAGATAAGTGTGTAAGCCCCTTTCCAGATAGTGTTCGGCTACCTGGCGAAGAAAAGGTTTTGTCTTCATACTATCCTTTAATTTGCTTGTATTTTAGCAATCAGTGCCGATATCCTGTCTTTTGCCTCGTAATGGCCTTCTGCATAAGACTGCTTGTAGTATTCGAGAGCCTTGCGGTAGAGGTTCTGACGCATTTCCTCCACCTTTTCCTTGTTTTTCTTCCAACTTACCTCAGGAACCTGGTCCCCCATAGTCTCCAATTCTTTGCCTGCTTCATAGAGAAGCTTAGCCTGATGAGCCACAGTGCGTTCAAGCTCAAGCATCTGCTTCTTGATGGTCATATCCTGCATCGCAATAGTGTCTTGCTGCGAAGTAATGGTCTGATTCTTCGTCTCGATCTCAGCCTTCAGGATATCTATCTGCATCTCCTGTTCCTCGAGGACCTTGTTGAGCCCCTCAATCATAGTCTGGAACTCCTTGTTCTTTCCTCCAATAGCATTGGCGGACTTTTCGAGGGCAGAAATCCTGCTCTTTATAGTGGATATGCTCTTTGAAATCTGTTCCGCCTGAGTGAGTCTGGCAGCACCCATCTCCACCTCCAGGCGAAGATCCGAAGTCTTGCCCGTTATGCTGGCCAGCTCGTTGAGTATGGAGCTAAGTTCCTCATTCTGTGCAATATACTTACTTCTGAGTTCAGAATCCGATTTACGCAGATCTGCAAGTTCCCTCTTAAGGTCCTCAACTTCGGGACTGTCGGTAATATTGGGATTGTAGCATCCGGCCAGCATCATTGCGGCCAAAGCCAGAGTTGCTATCTTGTTAGCGTGCATACCATATCCTCCTTTTCAAATCTGATAATGATTTTTCCTATATTGCTCTTGAAACTCATAATGCCCCTCCCCAGGTAATCGCTGTACAGGCTTCCGTCCTCGTTGATGGTGAGCATCAGTTTGCGAGGCTCGTACTCGTCATACAGGGTCATCACCGGGTTCCCGAGACTGTCTTCCCTGATGGATGCAGTGTACTGGGTCTCGACTCCGGCCTCCTCGACCTTCACCGAATAGTCGCCCAGGATATTCATAGGAGTGGCGTCAATCTCCTCTACCCTCAGTGCGTTCTGTATATGCTCCTCCATCGCCTTCTCGTAACGGTTGTGGTTCAGGAAGATGGCCACCGATGCTGCAACAACCAGCAACATCAGGGAGATGAACAGAAACTTGTATGTATTGCTAGTACTATTGTCTTTCATAACCTTGTCATATGTTTCAACGTTCCAAAGTTAAGAAAAATATCCTAAAGGATATTTAACCTCCCATAAAGTAGATTATGATTTTTTCCAATTTGAATCTTTGGAGTTCACCTGCAAAATATATACATTTGTTGAGATTGGACTATTATTTAGTTGGAACTTAACCAAATACCCGATATGAAAAAGTTTTTCCAAAGCCTCTCGTTATTGCTCGTATCAATGAGCGCTCTTGCTCAGAGCAATGCCATTGAAATCAATTCCTTCAGACACGCCGGCCCGTACGCCTTTTCTATGCCGCATCTGATTGACAGCGTTAACATCAAGGGTGACGCATACAACAAGAACTCCATTCTGGATTCGACAATGCCATTCGACGCTTTGGACAATGCCGCTTCGGTCAATGCTATCCCGTCAGGCGGAAAGGAAGCCCTCCACCTTCTGGGCTTCAATATGGAGAACCGCATCTTCACAAAAGCCGAGGTCAATATCAAGGGTTTGAAGGACTACAAGCTCTACCTCGACGGCAAGAAGGTTCAGGCCAATGACAAATTGAAGCTCGAGCCAGGTACCCACGAGTTCGTAATCAAATGCATCAGCGGCCCCGAGGGCAATGACTCATTGAAAGTCAGCGTCATACCTGAGAAGGAAGGACGTCTGAGCCTGCGCGAGGACGGCAAGCGCATCTTCTCCCTTGACTACAACACCAACGGCATCAGCTGCGGAGGAGTCAGCATCTCCTCTTCCGGCAAATATATCAAGCTGGGACACAGGAACATAGACGAAAACGGCCGCAACGACTATTGGTACGAAATCATCCAGGCCAGCGACGGCAGGGTACTCGCCCGCACTAGAGAAAATGTACGCTGGATGCCCGCAAGCGACAGATATTACTACACCAGGACCGAGGGCAATGTAAGAAGGCTCTACAGCTGCGATCCTGGAAGCGGAGAGGAGTCATTGCTCTGCTCCGGACTTCCTGAAGGAAGTTTCACCATTGCCCCTACCGAAGACTTCCTGATTTTCTCACTGGTGCAGGAAGGTCCGAGCGAAGGTGATGTGCATCAGATACTTACACCAAATGACAGACAGCCTGGCTGGAGAGACCGCACATATCTCGCGAAGTACGACCTTGCCACAGGCGTTTTGCAGCAATTGACCTATGGCTGGCACGACACCTGGCTCGCGGACATTTCCCGCGACGGCCGCAAATTGCTCTTTATGACCAGCAGGGAGAGACTCAGCCAGCGCCCGACACAGCTCAGCTCAGTGCACGAGATGGATCTCGAAAGCCTTGAGGTTAAGACCATTGTCAAGGACGATGGCTTCGTAAATGCGGCGCAATACTCCCCTGACGCGACTCAATTGCTTATTACCGGAACTGCCGAGGCTTTCAATGGTGTCGGCAAGGACGTGAAACCGGGACAGATTCCTAACGGCTACGACATCCAGCTCTTCGTGCTGAACATAAAGGACGGCAAGGTCAATCCAATCACGAAAAAATTCAATCCATCCATTTCCACCGCAGTTTGGAGCAGCGCAGACGGCAAGATTTACGCAAGCACCGAGGATAAGGATGTGCAGAATATCTATCGAATTGACCCAAAGAACGGAAAGGCAGTCTGGATGAAGAATTCCGAGGAGTATCTTTACGCTTTCGACCTTGCTAACAATGCTCCTGTGCTCGTTTACTACGGTCAGAGCCTGGTAAATGGCGACAGGGCCTACTGTATGGACCTTAAGAGCGGAAAGGAGAGCCTTCTTTATGATTTTGATGCTGAGAGGTTCGGTGACGTGAAGATGGGAGAAGGACTGGCATATGAGTTCAAGAGCAGCCGCGGAGACCTCATCAACGGCTTCTATGTGCTTCCTCCTGACTTCGATCCATCCAAGAAGTATCCACTCATTGTCCACTATTACGGAGGCTGCTCCCCTACTGCGAGATATTGCTACGGCTCATATTCTCCACAGGTTTACGCGGCAATGGGATACATCTTTTACGTAATCAACCCTAGCGGAGCAGCAGGCTTCGGCCAGGAGTTTGCGGCAAGACACGTCAACACCGCCGGCGATGTGGTCAGTGACGATATCATTGAAGGAACCCTTAAGTTCTGCGAAGACCACCCTTATGTTGACAAGGAGCACATAGGTTGTTTCAGCGCCTCGTACGGTGGGTTTATGACTCAGTTATTGCTCTCTAAGACAGACATTTACGCTACTGGTATTTCACATGCCGGCATTAGCGATCACACAAGCTACTGGGGTGAAGGTTATTGGGGCTACTCATACAGTGAAGTAAGTATGGCTGACAATTACCCTTGGACCAACAAGAAGCTCTTTGTCGACCACAGTACCCTTTTCAATGCCGACAAGATCCATACTCCTCTACTCTTCCTCCACGGTTCAGCAGACACGAATGTTCCAATCGGAGAGAGCATTCAGATGTTCACGGCCCTGAAGATTCTTGGCAATGACACAGCCTTCGTAGTTGTGGATGGTGAGAACCACGGTATTTCCGACTACGCAAAGCGCAGGCAATGGCTTCGTACCATCTTCGCCTGGTTCTCGAAATACCTTCAGGATGATGATAGCTGGTGGAATGAGCTTTACCCTCAGAAGAATCTGTAAAACTTAATGGCAGAATATCTGGATATACTGCGGGATTGGGAAAGGAATGTAGCCAATCCCATCATCTACGAGCATTTGGACTCTTTGTTTCCGGCTTATTGCTTCAGACGCATACAAGCCGGAAGCAAGGATGATCATTGGGCCAGTCCTTTCAAAAAGGACTTGAGCATACCTAAAAAACCTAATAAAGAAAAGACTGTTGTTTATGCAAGCGATTTTTCCTTTCGCGAGCAGGGTGAATGGGACAACAAGATAGCTGTAATAGACAAGCTTAAAGAAGACAACGGCCTGAACACTATTTATGAGGCCTATATTTTTGCTGCAGAGCGTCTGGGTATTTCACTACCCAAGAACGGTTCTGTAACACCATATGAAGTAAAAAGCACAAGTCAAAGGTTGCTTGAGAAACTTGAAGCATATTTCAAATGGAATTTACAGAACAACGCTGGCACTATAGCAAAAGCAGTCAGGAAATACCTGAACATCACTCGAGGCTTTACCAATGAAGATATTGATACTCTGGGCTTTGGACTTGTACCAGCCTGGGATAAAGTAGAAGCTTATATTACAAATCCGAGACAAGGATTCAGCCTTGAGGATCTCAAATTTGCGTGCGAAGTCAGATCTGACGACGGATATACAAGTGTAGGAAAGGAATACGTACTCTCAATCCCCTTCCGAAGCGGTGGGAAAATAAAGGGCTTTCTTTTCAGATCTATCAATCCTGACACACAGCCTAAATATATTGTCAACAAAAACTTAGATAGGAAAACTTCATTCTTTAATATAAGTAACGGTTACGAAGCGAAGAAGCTTGTCGTAATGGAAGGAGAATTGGATGCCTTGACTGCAACAAGTAAAGGCATTTCAGGGGCTGTTGCCATTGGAGGAGCATATTTGAGTGGTGAAAGACGCGCGCAGATTTGCGATGCTTTCAACAGGAACGTACAAGAGATTACTTTGTGTTTAGACCTGGATAAGGACAAAGACGGGAATCCTGACTCTGCTAAACGCTTCTATGCCAATAGACGAAGCATTATAAGCATCCTCGACATCAAACCAAACTTTAAGGAACTCTATATCGCAGAGTTCCCTAAGCCGTGTGATCCAGATGAGTTCATAAGAGAAAACGGCAGTGAGGCATTCAAGGGTTTACTAAGTGCAGCTAAACCTTGGTGGCAATATATCTCAGACAATATCAATAAGTACTAAGCCCACTCCCCTATTTCTAAAGCTGCAATCCTCAGAATTAATAGAATTATAGTTTTCTATATTCATATATAGAAATACTAATATACATATAGATTCTAATAAGTATAGTTATATAGTTTTATAGTTTTAAATTTCATTTTAGAATTATAAATATATTTGTATAGATAGATATTTATAGAGTCAAAAGAGAATAGAATTATCTGAACTGACCAGAAAAATCTATTCAAAATTAAAGACTGTGAGATAAAGGATAATTGAAGAAGGATGAGAGTTGAAGTAAAATTGGGATGTATAGATAGAAAAATAGTTTGATATACATATATATCTATAGTAAATTATATAGATATATATGTATATTTATAGTGGTATAGTTTTCGATAATGATACTTTTATACTTAAATAGATTAGTATATTTATAATATGTTATATGTATATATAAATAGATACTTTGATATATAGAAATATCGTTTTATACATATATAATTAATTGATTTTATAGATTTATAAATATTAGATATTAAAATATTAACTATCAATATTTTAGACTGTCATATAAAACTATATATAAAGAAGAATATATAGATAGATTTATAGATATATGTTAGTATAGTAAAATATATTTAAAATGTATATATAATAATATATAATTGGATAAGTATTTCTATAGATTAGTACTTAGTTATAGATATATAATCATAGTTTTATATAGGTATAGATATCTGTAAAAGTATAAATATTGCTGAAATTTGAAATTCGAATATATAAAGAAATAATTATATATCGATAAATTTATAGTCATAGAACAAAAAAATGATTCCAGTTAAGTACTGAAATCACTAACAATAAAATAGAGTAGGGGAGTGCTGCTAATTATCCAGAACTCCGTACTTCTTCAAGAGATCGTCAATAGCTTCACTATACAGTTCACCGAAAGAACGCTCTTGCTGATACTTTAAAAGACCAAGTTTCTTTTTTCTGTCTTTAGCAATATGAAAGCTGACAAGTTCTCTGTCGGCATTCTTACTGACTTTACCACTTGAAATCTCGACTGTAGTATTAGTAATCTGAAGAGATTCCTGGGGGCGTATAGCTTCTACCAGATTATCAGAAGGAGTAACGTTTTCAACTTCCGTGTTCCTAGCGTCAGTCTGTGAGGATTGAATAACGCTGCTAAGCTCAGATGGACGTCCGAGTGTTGCTGCACGGAACTTTTCGAACTGATCAACTTTCTTTGCCATATTATTAAAGTGTTATTTCAGATAATTCAATATAAGTAATAATATAAAAAGTGATTAGGGAAAACTATTCATTATCATCCATAACCCTGAGAGCGAGAGTCTGGGCTACACGGAGATATTCTTGTGTTGCTTTTCCATCAGGATCATAATCATAAATATTCTGACCGAAAGAAGCAGCTTGGGCAATCTTTGTGGCTTTATGTATTACAGGTTCAATTACAGCTTCCCTAAGATCTTCTTTAATCTTGTTGTAATACATTTCAGAAAGCTTATTCTTTTCGTATTTTGTGATAATTACACCAGACAATTTCAAGTTTTTATTTAAACGGTCACTTGATTTGACATCAGCGTAAAGGTTTGCAACCATAACAAGACCAGAATAACTGAGTCCATCAGCTGTTGTTACCATAATGAGATGATCAGATGCAATCATCGCATTATATGTAATAAGGCCAAGTGCAGGGGGACAGTCTATGATAATGAAATCATATTTAGGTTTAAGAGGTTTAAGCAAGTCAACCAGGAGATACTCTCTACCTGTGAAAGTAGCAGTATCTCTATCAAAATTGGAAAGAGACAATTCTGATGGAATAAGATCAATATTTTCCGATACATTTTCGACCTTCAAATCTTTACTGTTCAGAAAAGCATCCCTAATAGTAGATTCGTGCTGGTCAGGAGCAAGTGGAGAAATCATAGAAGTAAGATTAGCCTGAGAATCCAAATCAACAAATAGAATCTTTTTCCCCATTTTAGCCCAGGCCTGACCAATAGCAGCAGATGTAGTAGATTTACCTACACCACCTTTATTATTTGCAAAGCATAAAGTTTGTCCCATAATCTAATACTAATTGATATACAAATTTACAATTATATATAAAATTATCAAAATATTTTTTGTCATTTCTATAAATATAGACGAAAGAAAGTAAGCTCATATGAGGATAATAGAAATAATGAATAGAGTTATGAGATATAAAGCGAGTTTAGGAATAAAAGAATACATCTTGTATGGTCTATATACTGACTTTAGCTAACATATTGATTATTAATAATATATGAATAATTAAAGTATAGATTAGCGAGTTTAAGAATACCAATTAACAACCAATAAGCCGAGGAAAAGAATACTAATCTATTGGAGCAACCCGGAATGTATGAACTTCATCCTTTTATTCTAAAACTCGCTGAAACTGAAACGAAAATTAGTTTATAGTTTTATAGAAAGATATAATATTGAAGACATAACCACTAATAATATTACTAGCAGCTTGCAAATAGTAGTTCATTTTCAGTTCATAAAACACAATGGTATATTTGATAACAATTTTGTTATATTTCTTACAGTTTTTCCTTCCTTTATTCTTGTTTATTAAATATAATCAATACTTAATAATGACTTAACAAGAATTTACTATGGCTTTGTATCTATCTGATTTAGTGTATTTTAGATGGGGGTGTTTAATTTTTTTTGCGAGTTCTGGAAGACGTTTGTGCGAGTTTTATATTACTCATCCAATATTTTTTATGCGAGTTATGGATTACTTGGGCAGTTTTTACGAGAAATAGAATAATTGAGGCTTTGTAAATAGTAATTTCTCTTTTCTTTGATCTTGTTTATTAAATAATAATCAATACATAATAGTGACTTAACAACAATTCTAGTTGTTTATATAACCTTTTGATTATTAGGCTTTTGAATGTTATCATTTGTAGTATTTATGCGAGTTTTGGAAGATATATATGCGAGTCCTGGAATACTACTTGCAGAGAATAAGTCGAGTTTTAGAATTCTTTTGCGAGTTCTGCGAGTTATAGAATACTGCAATGTACTTATTTGGCGAAAATGAAAAAATACTATTTCGTACTTAATGTAAATATTGCGAGTTTTAGTTATATTTGTTCGGCAAAAAATATTGAGTCGGTATTATTGTTTTCGCTAAATTCATCATTAAATTGTATGGCAGACGAGGTTATTTCAAAAGAAATTGTTGAATCGTATATTTTTACAACCGTAAGACATGACTTCGGTATTTATTCAGAACGTCTGCTTCTTAGGCTTGTTGAGTTAGCACAGAGAGAGATTAAAGGGCTTGATTTTAAAGGTGGTACAAACTTGGGTAAAGTCCATGTAGGGGAGTGGGGGGATGCAGAGATTACCATTCCAGTAAAGGATATTCTTTCTGGCGAAGACGATAAAAACTACTCGAAGGCGAAGACTGCAGTCAGAAGCTTGATGGGTAAGTTCCTTGAGTACGAAGATGATCAGAAGTATAGGGCTACAAGCATTCTCAATGATGTAGATGTAGATAAGATCTCCGGGAAGATGATAATTCGTGTCAATAGAAATATCTGGAATGCAATGCTCGACTTCAGTAAAGGCTTTCGCAAATATGAGTTGGAAACAGCTGTAAAGCTGCGAGGAAAGTATTCTTTGCGTATCTATAAGCTTGTGAGCAAGCAAACAACTCCTATATCTTATACGATTGCAGATCTTAGGAAAATGTGGGGCCTGACAGACAAATATAAGAAGGTTGATGATTTTATCAAGAATACCATTGACGCAGCTAAAAAAGAACTTGATAGCGTAAGTCCATATACCTTTGATTATGTTCCTGTATTTGCCAAATCTGCTGATGTCAATAAAGGCAGGAAGGGGAGACCGGCTATTTCATCCATTACCTTCTTTCCTAAACACAACCTTCAAAATGAGTCAACGGATGCCGTTAGGAAGATGGTTGATCCTTCTATGATGCTTGACCATGATTTATACCATTATCTTCAGTATAAGTTGGATTTTGATCAAAGTGGGATTAAAGCAAATATCAGCTTGTTTGATGTTGCCAGCCACGAATTCGATCTTTTGTCTTTCCTTGATAGGATTGCACCTTCAGCAAACAGGGCAGACAATCCCCAGGGTTATGTCATTGCTGCTATCAGGAATCACCTGAAGGATGAGTATGGAATTATTTTCGAGGGCAATATGGTCTTAAGAGGCAGGGAACGTTCAGAGAAGAAACCTGCTCTTAGGACAGATGTCAAGTCTATTAGAGAAATCCTTGATACAACCGAAGGAGAGTAGGGGAGTGCATTAATATAATTAATAATGCCTGTCGAAAGACGGGCATTATTTGTGTACAAATGTAAATAAGAATCGAAACAGAGTAATATTTACATTTATACAATCATAGTTTAGTCAGAAAGCATTTCCCTTATATATCTTATTGTGTTTTCTTATTAATGAAATTTATATTTGAGTTGTATTTTTTTAACAAAAATATAATATATTTGTTAATATGTTTGGAACAGAAAAATTCGTCAGAGATAGAATATTAACCTGGAATAGAGGGAAGATTTTCTTTATTCAGGACTTTATAGATTTAGGCTCACAAGGAAGTTTACGGATAGCCCTTTGCAATCTTGTTTCTGATAAATTGATATACAGACTTGCCAGAGGTATATATTGCTTGCCGCGAATTTTGAATGGACAAATTGTATTACCATCCGATGAATCAATAGCTTATGCCCTCGCATATAAAGAGAAAGTAAGGATAATGCCATATGGAGATATTGCAGCATATCGATTAGGACTGAGCGGTATGAAAATATCTTCAAATATTTACCTAAGCGATGGTCCTCCAAGAAGGATCAAATTATACAACGGTCATCAAATAGTCTTTAATCATACATCAGAAGTAAAAATATTTGGTTTCAGAAACGAAACTATGATGTTGATGTCAAATACGATAAGATACTTAGGTCAGGAACAGCTTGGCAAATATCAAATGAATATATTGCGTCAGAAAATTCGAAAAGTACCGGAAACAGATTTTTCAGTGGATATAGAGATACCACCTGTATGGGTACAAGAGATTTTATTGGAACTATGGCATAAATAATGATCGAAATTCTTACGCATAATCAAAAAATTTTTTATATTAGTCGTACAAAGTGTTTTTTAAGGGATATTATCATGAATTACAAGCATTTATTTGTCACAATGACTTCACTCCTCGCATTGAGCTCTATTTCGGCATTTTCTCAAAAATTTACACCTACCGATAAATGGCCTTATGTGTATGAAGAATTTCAAAAGGCCACACTGATTAATGTCGATGGAAAAGGAGATCAGGAAGCCTTGGTCAATATTTGTGTAGCTGATAACCATATACACTATGTCAGAGCCAAGGATGAAGTAATCCTTGACATGCTTTCCTGGAACCTTAAAGACATAATAATTCAGGATAAAGAATACACTGTAGTTGGAAGTCAGGTGCTGGAAAAAGTGCTGGAAAATGAGAACGGCAGTATATTAAAAGGCAAGATGATCAACTATGATGAAATGAACAAGGTCGACATAGGTTACGGTATCTCAACGAACAATTATTCAGCTAGTAATCTCGATATGACTCAGGTTCTGATTCCTGGAAGTCTGAACCAGAGGGTGAGGAATGCGTTGGAAGCAAGAGAATATGAGCAGAGCCTGGTGGTTGATGACGTATTATATCTCTACGATGGGGAGCAGCTTGTTAAAGCAACTAAGAGCGACTTTATCAATGCCTATGGAAAATCAGAGACTGCTTCGTTCCTGAAACAAAACAAGATTAAGTGGGGACAGCCGGAGTCTATGATAAAAGCAATTGAATATATGAAGAATAATAGAATGAAATAATATATAGCCAGTAATAGTAAAGCCCGCAGATTTCGATAGTAGAATGAAGTGGGCTTTAATTATATATAGTTATAAGGGAACCAAATAAACACATTCAACTTACAAGTTGAGAAAGAGAAAAACAATACTTAAAACAGACTTAAAGAAAGATTATAATAAGGAGAATAGCTGTCAGAAAAATGAGATAAACTATAAATATAAGAGTATAATCAAAGATTGTGCTGATAAACAAAACAGTAATTATACTAACTATTCTGTTTTAGTATTTGATATTAAGCTATCTAAGACATAAATATAGATATCGATAGAAAGGTAAAGAAGAAAGAATAAATTTGGTACCATATTTGGGTATGAAATTGATTTACAATTAATTACAATTAATGTGCATAAAACCTTATAACATGATTGTTACGGAATTATTTTCTTAAAGAATTCTGAAAATATTGGTACCAATTATTATATTTGCATAAAGAAGGAAAAAGTATGATAATAATAAGTAGTAGAAAGTTCAGAGACAGCCAGAATGAATATCTTCAGAAGGCTCTGTCGGAAGAAGTTATTCTAACGACACTGAAGTTTGGCAATTTTCGTCTCGTTCCGATTATTGAAGGTCAGGAAGTAGACGAAGAGTCAATTATTAGGAAGAGAGGCTCAAGAAAGGCAAATAGAAAACCAATACAGGGTGAAGTCAAAGAAATTCAAACGAGTGTTGAAGAACAAAGTATTGAAGAAATACCTACAATAGCTGGAAGGAGAATAGAGAATGAAACAATAATATCTCAAACGATAGAAACAGAAAAGGAAGAAGTAGACGATAATGCAGTTTTGGTACCAAGTTCGGTACTAATTTCAGAACCAAACAGAATTAAGCCTGAGATGAATACTGAAAAGACTGAAACGAGCGCTACAGTCTTTGTAGATCCATCGCTTTATGACGAGAATCCAACTGAATATGCTAAAGAACTAGAAGAAGAAAGAAAGATGATCGAAGAACTGAGATATAAAGGATTCAGGAAATTATTGCATAATATTGGTTTGAAGAAATAAGAAACTCTTATAAAAATGAAGACAATATACTTAAATGAGACGCCAGTACTTCTGATTACAGGTTATCTTGGAAGTGGAAAAACGACACTTCTAAACAGAATACTCAATAACAGAAAGAGAATTAAATTTGCCGTAATAGTAAATGATATAGGCGAGGTAAATATCGATGCAGATCTTATTCAACAAGGAGGAATAGTCGGTAAAAAAGATGAAAGTCTAGTTGCACTACAGAATGGCTGTATTTGTTGTACTTTAAAAATGGATCTTGTAGAGCAACTACAGGAGATAGTAGAACAAAAAAGGTTTGACTACATTGTAATAGAAGCAAGTGGTATTTGTGAGCCTGAGCCTATAGCTCAAACAATTTGCTCAATCCCATCACTGGCTCCAAATCTTACAAAGAACGGAACAGCCAGGCTCGACTGTATAGTAACTGTTGTAGATGCACTTAGAATGAAAGATGAATTCAGCAGTGGTAAAGACTTGATATCTAATGATATTGATGAAGAAGATATCGCCAATTTGTTGATTCAGCAGATAGAATTCTGCAATATAATTCTTTTGAATAAAGCTTCTGAAGTTGAGAAGCCTGAATTAATCAGAATAAAAGAGATAATCAGAGCAATACAGGCAAAAGCAAAGATAATTGAGTGTGATTATGGTGATGTGGAGCTTGACAAACTATTGAATACTGGGCTATTTGACTTTGAAAAAGTAGCAACATCAGCTACTTGGATACGTGAAGTTGAAGGAATACATGAAGATGAGGATGAAGATGAGCACGAGCACCATCACGACCATAAACACGCAGACGAGGATCATCATCACGAGCACCATCATGAACACCACCATCATCACGAACATGATGGTGGTGAAGTCGAAGAATATGGAATAGGAACTTATGTATATAAGAGCCGTATTCCATTTGATATCAACAAGTTTGATGACTTTGTTGCAAGAAAATGGCCAAGTAATGTTATAAGGGCAAAAGGTATCTGCTATTTTAGCGAACAGTATGATTTATGTTATCTCTTCGAGCAAGCAGGTAAACAATTCTCATTGAAAAATGCAGGCCAGTGGTATGCCACAATGCCTAAGGATCAACTTGCTGAGTTGATGATACAAGAACCTAGTCTGGCAAATGATTGGGACCCATTCTATGGTGACAGGATGCAGAAACTTGTTTTCATAGGTCAGAAACTTGATAGGGAAACACTTAAAGCCACGCTTGATGCTTGTCTTGAACAAATATTGTAAATCAACGGTTTATCTTAATGGAATATTCATCAAAGATACTTGAGGTTATAGAATTCTTAAAGGAGCACGGTATCGATTATGAGATTTATCAGCATCCACCTCTATTTACCATAGAAGAAGCTATGGATTATTGGAAACGAATCGATATATCTCATACAGAGGGCAATGAATGTGTTCACTGCAAGAATCTGTTTATGAGAAATCATAAGGGAAACAGACATTACTTAATCTCATATATTTGTCATAAGAATCTTGATATTCATAGTCTGGAACATATGCTTCATCAAGGCAAACTGTCATTTGCATCTCCAGAAAGAATGGAAAGATGTTTAGGAGTGAAACCTGGTTCAGTTTGTCTTTTTGGTTTAATACACGATATTGACTTAAAAGATGCAGATCCTAAGGAACTGTTTGATAATGGACATAGGGTAAAATTCTTTTATGACTCAGAACTGCTGAATGCCAAGAATGTGAGTTTCCATCCTTGTGACAATACAGCTACTGTAGTCATCTCAAAAGAAGACTTCCTAAAATTCATTGAAATTTGGGGAGGTGAAGCTGAAGCATTGACAATCGAATAATTTAATACAAGTAAAGAAATGAAAAGAGTTTTAACATCATTAGCGGTGCTTGCAGCAGCTGTATCCTGCAGCACAAATGACCAGAACAAGGCTTTGGTATTGTATTACTCACAAACAGGTGCAACAAAAGTAGTTGCTGAAGAGATAGCCAAACAAATGGGTGCTGACATTGAAAGAATAGATATTACTCAACCTTACAACGGGACATATGATGAGACAATTCAGAGATGCAATGAAGAAAAAGCAAACGGAACTTTGCCAGAACTTGTTCCACTGAAAAGCAAACTTTCAGATTATGATGTGATATTCATTGGCTATCCTATCTGGTACGGGACCTGCGCGCTTCCTATGCTTTCTCTTATAGAAACAGTTGATGTTGGAGAAAAAACAATAGTTCCTTTTTGTACATTCGGAAGTGGTGGTCTTGAGAGCAGCTACATTGACATAAAGAAAAATTGGCCAAATGCGAATATTAAAGATGGTTTCGGCATTCGAAACGCACGAATCTCGAAAGCGGCTAAAGAGGTCGAGCGCTTCCTCATTACCGGAGGCTATAAAGAAGGAGAGATCGAGAATCTTCCTGATTTCCCTGAGCAGCAGGAAGTTGGCGATGCAGAGATTGCGATATTTAATGCAGCTTGCTCATCATATCAAATGCCACTCGGTAGTCCAGTCAGCTATGCGAGCAGAAAGATCTCGGACGGTACAGAATTCCTTTATACTGCAGTAAGTCAGGGAAGGGACGGTAACGAATCATACTCAAAGATTTACGTCTTTGTCAGCAATGAAGATGGCAGTGTGCCTGAATTCACAAAAGTAGTCAGATAATCCTGTTATGAACTTCTTGGGCAATATTATTTGGCTTATTTTGGGCGGATTATTAACAGCTCTGATGTATTGGATATCAGGGCTGGTTTTCTGCATTACGATAATTGGTATTCCATTCGGAGTACAATTGATAAAAATCGGCACATATGCATTCTGCCCTTTTGGTAGAGAAATGAATTTTGCACCTGGCGAACCAGGTTGCCTTTCCTTGGTCGGCAATATTATTTGGATATTGCTTGGCTGGTGGGAAATAGCATTAGTGCATATCGTTTGCGGATTGATATTTTGCATTACAATCGTAGGTATTCCATTAGGAATGAAGCATTTTACAATTGCGAAGACCTCATTGTTTCCATTCGGTATGAGCAATATGCGTAAGAAATAAGCAAGTTAACAAATTAAGAATCAAAGAAAACAATGAAGAAACTAATAAGATTTACAGCAATATGCTATGCAATCAGTCTGGTGTTCGCAGGGATATTCAAACTGGCGGGTGGTGATTACAAGAGCATTTTTGGGACCTTGTTTGCATCGGCATATATGCTGATACCTATGATATCAGTAATAATATGTCAGTTGATTTCCAGAGAGAAGATTTTCAAAGCTTGCAAGGTATCTTTCCGTATAAATAAATGGTGGTTATTTGCCTGGCTTGCTATGCCGGTTTTCAATGCGTTGGCAATGTTCGCATCCGGACTGGTGCCGGGAGTAGATATTACATATGAATCTCCCGTGCTAATGACACTTATTGCACAAATGCCTGGTTTCGGACCATGGGGTATCTTCTTCTACACCATAGGATTAGGCTTGGTAGCTGGACTCACAATTAACGCAGTATTCGCTTTTTGTGAAGAAGTAGCCTGGAGAGGATATTTGCTTGATGCTCTAAAGGATATGGGCTTTTGGAAGAAAGCTCTTCTAATAGGCTTCATATGGGGTCTTTGGCATGCTCCGGTAATTCTTATGGGGCACAACTATCCTGAACACCCAGTCGGCGGAGTATTTATGATGATATTATTCTGTATGGCTCTTGCTCCTGTATTTCAGTTTTTTTCTGAAAAAGGGAAGTCTGTAGTCCCTGCAGCTATTGCACACGGAACTATGAACGCGACAGCAGGCCTTGCTACAGTATATCTTACTGCGAACAATGACCTGCTGTGCGGAAGCTGCGGACTCATTGGAATCATTGTCCTGATACTTGCAGACTGTTTGATTGCGCTTTGCTATACAAGAAAAGGCAAAGCCTGCAATTAATTGATATCCAAAATCTTAATGAGTTCCTGACAATTTGAGAATCTATATTGCGCAGGAATCCCTTGAAGACCTCTTGAGCGCCAATCAGCTAGAGCGAAATCAACGCCAGCTGCATTGGCGCATTTGAAATCGTGCATCGTATCGCCAATATATAGACATTTATCCAATTCAATATCAACGCCATACAAGGCTGAAGCACGCTTGATATATTCAAATACAGGATCTGGATCCGGTTTGTGCCTTTTACTGTCTTCAGCGCCTATGGCAATGTCAAAACGATGCGCCATCGCTGCGAAAACAGGATCGGAATCAAGTTCAAAACGGGATCTTGAAGTAACAACGCCCAATTTAAGCGAAGCATCACTTAAAGTTTGAAGCAAAGTTTCTACACCATCGAAAGCTTTCATCAAATACCTCTTTTCAATGAATTTATGCTCCCAAATGGAAGCAAATTCTTCCTCCTGAGGGCAATTAAGGAGCGAAGCTACCTTATGACTCGGTATCCCAAAAAACTTGTACACTTCTTCATAGGGCAAAGTCTTGCCCATCATTACTTCAATAGTTTCCTGAAGAGACAATACACCTGTCTTTTCCGTGTCGATCAAAGTACCGTCAATATCGAAAATGAGAAATGAGTATTTCATTCAGTATCAATAAGTTGACCATTACCATTCAAAAGGTTGACCATTGATTTCCATCTTTCTGGTTTGCTCTCTCAGTTTCTGCTGAAGTGAAGGCTGAGCCTCGATGTCTATATTCGAGAATTTCAGTTTGGATGCGTCCAGAATAAACTCCTTTTCCTTCGGAGCCTTAAGACTAACGGTATTGCCTTTGGTCCAAGGAGAATAGTATATCTTGCCGTCGCAGACTATTCCTATCCTTATCATCTTTTCAGGTCTTTCCATCTCTCCCGCTGTTCTTTCAATTGAAACACTGACGACACCTTTATTATCTGTGCTGGCAGAGAAGCTGTATTCAGCATATTCTCCTGACCTGTAAGCGAAACCGTCACCTGCATCCTCATACATCCAGCCCTCTGCTACGCCGTCTTTTGTATTGACAAGGAGAGTCAGGCTGTCAGTCTTATACTCAACTGTATTCTGATAGAGTTTCGCTAAAGGTACTATGCTTCCAGGACGTTGAGCTACAAAGGCCTGGTACATATCATCTTTTTCCTCGAACTGAACAATATCCCAGTCTCCCTTCGGCAGATTTGGATTCTTGGCCCAACGAGGAATGATAAGCAAATCAGAACCAAGCATATACACTCTCTGCTCATCACGGAGATTCTTATCGCTTGGGTCAGACCAATATGCAGGACGCATAACCGGCTGTCCTTTGACAGAAGCTTCACGGAAGAGAGAGTAAATGTATGGAAGGAGTACATACCTGCGGTTAACTGCAGTACGACAGATATTTTCTATCCTTTCACCGAATACCCAAGGTTCCTGGCTATTAGTACCTTTAGCTGCGTGATTTCTGACAAATGGAAAATAAACACCGGTAGCATACCAGTGAGCAAGCAACTCAGGGTCGCAATCGGCTCCGAAACCGCCCATATCAGGTCCATTGAACGGCTGACCTGAAAGGCTGAGATTCAAAGTCATAGGGATAGACATCTGAAGATGCTCCCAGCAGGACATGTTGTCTCCTGTCCAAGTAGCGCCATATCTCTGGCCACCAAGGAAATTCGAGCGTGAGAGTACAAAAGGACGTTTATCAGGATAAGCCAATAAGGAACCTTCTCTTGAAGCCCTCACCATATTCATTCCATAAATATTGTGGAGACGGAGATGAGATGCAAAGATATCGGAGTTCTCTCCTTGATGTAGCGCATCCTCGGCCATAGTTCCGCTTGGAACATCAAATACAGAAGGTTCATTCATATCATTCCAAAGGCCATCTGCACCCTTAAGCATAAAATCACGGGTAAGACCACTCCACCAGGTACGGACTTCGTGACGAGTAAAATCAGGGAAGTTGCAATTGCCCGGCCATACTCTTCCAGTGAAGTTGTTTCCATCAGGAGTCTTGACAAAATAGTTTGAGGCCTTTCCCTGATCATACACGAAATAACCGTCTTCTGCCTTGATACCGGGATCTATCATATAGACAGTCTTCATATTCTTGGAATGAACGTAGTCCTGAAGCTTTTGGGGCTGTGAAAAGGTCTTAGGGTCATAAGTGAAGACTTTGAACTTGTCCATATAGTCAATATCCATCCAGACTACATCACAAGGGATTCTTTCCTGTCGCAGGCTGTCGACTATTTGCATCACCCTCGAATCAGGATAGTAGCTGTAGCGGCATTGTTGATTGCCAATAGCCCAGATTGGCGGCATCTCCATATGACCGCTAAGGTTCGCAAGAGCTTCAAGGACCTCCTGGCTGCTGCTCCTTTCGATTACAACAACGCGGAATGCAGGTCCCTCGGAGGTGAACTTCAAGATATTGCCAATGGACTCGAGCTTGGATTTCCAGGTATTGTCTGCAATGATACCATATGCACTTCCGTCAGGACGAACGCCAAGGACCCAGGGATGAGACTGATAAAGATTCTTTCCTCCGTTTTTAAGATAACCATAATTATCTGAATTCCAGAATTCTACAGTCTTTCCATTTCTTCTGAGCTCTCCATATACCTCACCAGTACCATAGATATCATCATTGTCACCTATCTTGAGCGTAACAACAGTCTTACCGTTCTCGCTGCCATACTCCGGTCTTATATTCCAATTTGATGGAAGTTCAGCCACAGGAACAAGTTCACTCACGAAAATTGGAGATGGAAGATGCTGTTCTTTTTGAAAATCAGCAGGATAGAAAACAGCAATATCATCGCCAACCAAATAGGACTTCTGTGCAAAGAGAGTATTTGCAATACATAGAAGCAAGGTGAAAGCCAAAGTTTTTTTCATATTTTGTATTATATTGTGCTCTACAAAATTAAGGTATTTCAAACGGAAACAAAACACAATGAACGAAAAAAGAGTAAGAATAACGGCAATAAGAACAGTCATTCACAGTGATTTGATTGCCATATATGAAAACCCGATAGAACACACTTGCAGCATACGCGAGGGCGACAGTTGGATCAGTCAGAACGGGGAAAGACCGGAGGGCTTGTGTAAAGAGGCCTGGAAGACAATGCAGGAATATGTAAAAGCCCTTGCTGAGGGCAAGGGCAATTTCTTCGATGGCTGGATGGTCAATCCTTACAGCGCTATGCTGAGCTGTAATGACGGCTTCAGGCCCGTAAGCTTCTATATAGAAACAATCGATTGACAATCAAGCGATTATACTAAACAATAGTAGCAGAATGAGCTGCATCTAGGATAATCTCTCCAAGTGTAGGATGAGCGTGAACAGTCGCGGCAAGTTCAGCTACTGTTGCATTATGGTTCATCAATGAAGCCACCTCCTGAATAAGGTCAGCAGAATGGGCTCCGAAAAGATGACATCCAAGAATCTGTCCAGGAGCATAAGCCTCTGAACCTTCAGCAACAACAAGCTTGCAGAAGCCCTCCGGCTCATCCATACTCAGGGCTTTTCCATTTGCTCTGAAGAAAGACTTGAGACACTTGATCGGAATAGAAGCATTCTTGCATTCGTCCTCAGTCTTGCCGACAGTCGCAGCTTCAGGCTTGGTAAAGACCGCTGCCGGCACAATGTCAAGACGGATTCTCGCTTCATCATCACAGCAGCACATTCCGCTTTCTGAAAGTATTGCCTTAAGCGCAAGCCTTCCCTGGAATGAAGCTACGTGCGCCAGCATCATTCCTCCAGTGATATCTCCAATGGCGAAGATATGAGGGACATTAGTGCGCATATCTGCATCGACAACTACTCCCCGAGGTCCATACTCAACACCGGCAGCATCAAGTGCAGCAGAAGCTATGTTCGGACGTCTTCCTACAGCCATAAGAACCTTGTCGGCCTCAACGCGGAACTCCTTGTCTTTCTTCAAGTAAGTGACAACAAGAGAATCGCCATCGCGTTCAATGCTCTGCACCTGGGCTCCTGTCTCAATTCCTATGCCTCGCTTACCAAGAGCCTGCTTAAGACGTTTGGCAAGGTCGGTATCGAAGCGGGGGAGTATATCCTTGCAATACTCCACCACATTTACTTCGCTTCCGAAACTGCGGAAGATTGATGCGAACTCAAGGCCTATCACACCCGCTCCAATAACGCTCAGTCTCTTTGGAACATCCTCTATATCAAGAATTTCCTTAGATGTTATCACTCCATCCAGGTCGTTTCCCGGAATAGGGAGGGTAGCAGAATGGGAACCGGTAGCGATGATGAAATAGTCAGATGAAATTTCCTGGCCGTCAGTTTCAGGATTGTCTGAGCTGATTCTTACAGTGTGAGCATCCTTAAAAGCAGCATTTCCTCTAATAAGAGTAATGTTCTTATGCTTGAGAAGGCCCTCAACGCCAGAGCGGAGCTGGGCTACAACGGAATTCTTCCTTTCCAGGACTTTGCTGAAGTCGAACTTGTATGACAAATCCCCGATACCGAAGGTTTCGGCATTGGCGAAATCATCCATCACCTCCGCATTACGGCAGAAAGACTTGGTCGGTATGCAGCCTTCATTGAGGCAGGTACCACCAACGTGTCCGTCAGAGATGATTGTGGTCTCGATTCCGAGTTTGGCAGCCGCCACGGCGGTCTCATAACCGCCGGGTCCTGCTCCGATAATTGTCAGTCTCATTTGCAGTCCTTGTATTTCAGAATAGGCTGTCTTGCTGCTGTTGTATCGTCCGGGCGCTTGATAGGCGCGTTGTGAGGAGCGCTCTTAAGCAAAGCAGGGTCCTCAGCTGCCTCAGCGGCAATCTTTCTCATTGCGTCTATGAAGTCGTCCAGTGTTTCCTTAGACTCAGTCTCAGTAGGTTCAATCATAAGAGCCTGATGGAAGAGAAGAGGGAAATAGATGGTAGGTGCGTGGAAACCGTAGTCAAGGATGCGCTTTGCCACATCAAGGGTAGTGGCTCCGTGTCCATCCTCAGTCTTATCTGCACCGTCATTGATAAGGCCGTCGAAGACGAACTCGTGCTTGCAGACAGTATCGATAGGAAGTTTGTAGCAATCCTTTAGACTCTCCTTGATATAATTTGCAGAGAGGGTAGCCAGAGGTCCTGCCATAAGGATGTTCTGCTTTCCAAGCATCAAAATGTAAGTGAGTGCACGGAGGATAACCCCGAAATTGCCCAAGAAACCTGATACCGTGCCTGCAGACTCGGCTGAATTCTTCACAATCGAGAAAGAACCGTCTTCATTCTTGGCTACATATGGAACAGGGATATGAGGAAGAAGCTTTTCCTTGATACCTACAGGGCCTGAACCTGGACCGCCACCGCCGTGAGGGGTAGAGAAGGTCTTGTGAAGGTTGAGGTGCATAATGTCGAAGCCCATATCTCCAGGACGAACCCTTCCTAGGAGAGGATTGGTATTGGCTCCATCGTAATAGAGAAGAGCGCCGCATTCGTGAACGAGGGCGGCAATCTCCCCAATTTCACGCTCGAAAAGACCGAGAGTATTAGGATTGGTCATCATAATACCGGCAATTTCGTCGTTGAGCAATGGCTTGAGATCCTCGACATCTACGAGCCCGTTCTCCTTTGATTTTACAACTATCACCTCAAGACCGCAAACGGCGGCAGATGCAGGGTTGGTTCCGTGAGCGCTGTCAGGAACTATCACCTTGGTACGCTTCAAATCGCCGCGGCTGATGTGATATTGACGCATAATCATAAGACCCGTAAGCTCACCGTGTGCTCCTGCACAAGGCTGGAAGGTAAAACGGTCGAGACCGGTAATGGTCGCAAGAGCTTTTTCTGTCTCGTAATAGACTTCTAGAGCTCCCTGAACACTCGATTCCGGCTGAAGAGGGTGGAGAGCGTTGAAGCCTGACATTGCCGCGACCTCTTCATTGATTTTCGGATTGTACTTCATAGTACAGCTGCCGAGAGGATAGAAGCCGGTATCGACTCCGAAGTTCATCTGCGAGAGATTGGTGTAATGTCTCACTACATCCACTTCGCTGACCTGCGGGAGATCGGCTGGCGTTTCACGTGAGAGGCCGGCAGGAATCTGAAGCTCTGGATACTTGCTGGCAGGAAGTGAATAGCCTGTCCTGCCCGGTTTTGAAAGCTCGAAAATAAGTTTATCGTAGTATCTCATTTTATCTCAGGCTTTTGACGGTTTCAACAAGTGCATCTATCTCTTCCTTTGTCCTCTTTTCTGTGACGCAGAAGCTTACATAGCCCTCCTCAGTAGAGAGAGCGGCAAAGAAACCGGCATCGAGAAGGGTCTTCTGCAGTTTCTCAACATCAAGAAGAGGCTTGAGAACAAACTCCTTCAAATAAGGCATTCCAGGGAATACATCCTCGAACAGGCCAGTCTCAAGTAGTCTGTCGTGCAGATAATGTGCACCGCCGTAAGAAAGATTGTTCACATCCCTAAGGCCCTGAGGGCCCATAAGCGAAGCATAGATGGTCACATACAAAGCCATAAGGCTCTGGTTTGAACATATGTTGCTGGTGGCCTTTTCGCGACGTATATGCTGTTCGCGTGCCTGAAGAGTAAGCACAAAACAACGTTTTCCGTCAGCATCTGTAGTCTGTCCAACGATGCGTCCCGGCATCTTGCGTACATAATCCTTCCTGCAGGCCATGAAGCCGACGTAAGGACCGCCATAGCAAACCGGTATACCAAGGCTCTGACCGTCACCAATAGCCACATCAAAGCCCCATTCGCCAGGAGTTTTGATAACTGCAAGTGAAGAAGGATCGCAATACTCAATGACAATACCGCCCTCTGTGTGAACAGCCTCAGCAAAGCCGTTGTAATCCTCAATTATGCCATAACGATTTATACCCGGGACAATGATACCGGCTACATCCCCTGCAGCAAGCTGCTCCTGAAGGGATGCAAGTCCGGTCTGTCCGTTTTCAGCCTCAATATAGCCAAGTTCAACGCCGTGGAATTTCGCATAGGTGCGGACAACTGAGATAACATTCGGAAGGAGCGTTCTGGAAAGGAGAATACGCTTTTTCTTCTTAGTGCAGGCAAGGGCCATCTTCATAGCCTCAGCAGCGGCGGTAGGACCGTCGTACATAGAGGCATTGCTAATGTCCATACCTGTAAGCTCGCAGATAATAGACTGATATTCAAAGATATATCTCAAAGTACCCTGAGATATTTCAGCCTGGTAAGGAGTATAGGCCGTAAGAAATTCCGACCTTGAAGTGATATAAGGAATCACTGAAGGGGTGTAATGGTCATATGCACCGGCACCGACAAACACCTTCAGACGACTGTCCTTAGCGTCCAATGCCGCGAAGAAATCGCGGACCTCCTGCTCTGACATTGCGTCTCGCAGGTCATACTCGCCCTTGAAAAGGAACTCAGGTGGTACGTCGCTGTACAGGTCCTCGAGAGAAGATACCCCTATACGGTCGAGCATCTGCCTGATGTCCTCTTCAGTATGCGGAAAATATGAGAATGTGCCCATAGGGATTATTTCTCGGTGAGAGCCTTGTATCCAGCTGCGTCAAGGAGGGAATCAAGCTCTGAAGGGTCACTCATCTTCACCTTGATAATCCAGTTAGCGTATGCATCCTCATTGACCTTCTCAGGAGCGTCCTCGAGATCTTCGTTCTTCTCAACTACTACACCGCTGACAGGGCAATAAAGGTCGCTGGAAGCCTTAACGCTTTCAAGAGCTCCAAACTCCTCGCCTGCAGTTACTTCCTCGTCCTCGTCCGGCATATCGACATAGGTGATGTCACCCATTTCAGACTGTGCGAAATCAGACACTCCGATAACTGCGATATCACCTTCAACCTTTACCCACTCGTGTGAATCGCTATAACGCAATCCTTCTACTATCTTACTCATAATGTTCAGTGTTATTTATTTCTTGTAATTTGTTTTATAGAATCTCTTTTTGATAACTTCTCCCGGGAATACCTTCTTTCTGATCCTGATATTGAGAGCAGTACCGAGAGCTGCGTATGCACTGTCTACCAGCGCAAAGCATATGCTCTTGTCCAATGAGATGGAATGGTAGCCTGTTGTTACGATACCCACCTCAGTTCCGTCAGAAAGTTCAACAGGATATCCAGCGCGCGGAATAGCCTTGTCCTGAATCTCTATTCCGACAAGTTTCCTGGACGTACCTTCCGCCTTCTGCTTTACAAGCGCATCCTTTCCAATAAATTCTTCCTTGTCAAGTTTGCAGAACATTGACAATCCAGCCATTACAGGAGAGATTTCAGCACTGAGTTCATCCCCGTACAGAGGAAGTCCTGCTTCGAAACGGAGGGTATCACGGCAACCAAGTCCGCAAGGAACTACCCCTGCATCAAGCAAGTCTTTCCAGAAACGGATGGTATCCTCTTTACTTGAATAGATTTCAAAGCCATCCTCTCCGGTATATCCGGTACGGCTGATTATGACTCTCTTTCCACCGATCTGATAATCGTTGAAAGTGTAGAAGGTAAGAGGAGACACATCGACTCCGAGGACCTTGTTGACAAATTCCTCAGCGGCAGGGCCCTGGACAGCAATCTGTCCCCAGGCTTCGGACTGATTGTCAATGGTGACTTCATATCCTTCGCTGTTTTCAAGCATCCACTTGTAATCCTTTTCGATGTTCGATGCATTTACAACGAGCAGATAGTGGTCCTCACTATACTCCCTGTAAACAAGGAGGTCGTCTACAGTTCCTCCGTCCGGATAGAGCATCATTCCATAAAGGACCTGGCCTTCAGCCATTTGCGAGATATCATTGGTAAAGATGTGGTTGATGAATCTCTTGGCATCCTTTCCGTTGATGAAGATTTCACCCATATGCGAAACGTCAAACATTCCAACCCTTGTACGGACTGCAATGTGTTCCTCAGTAATGGATGAGTACTGAATAGGCATCATAAAGCCGGCAAATGGGCTCATCTTAGCGCCCAAAGCCAGATGCTGCTCATAAAGACAAGTTAGTTTGTACTGTTCTTCCATTGTCGTCTTGGTTAAGATATATTTGTGGCTAAGTTAATTTTATTATGTGGTTTTTCCAAAGCAAAGTTTACGAAGGGCTTCTCCTGTAAGATTTAGAACATATTCGCCAGGATCGGATGCCTCCAATGAGGCCCCGGCATCACTGTCATCATTGTGTTTGCCCTTTAGAATCGAAGTCAAATAAGCATCAAGGCCGTCCTTAAGAGGGAAGAAATCTCCACGAAGACGACATTCTACTATAAGGTCATTCTCCATCTGGAGGTCGAGTTCCATTTCACCTACCCCATCTATGCGACCGCGGTAAATTTCGGACCAGAGATGATTCTTGCCAAGAAGGAAATCAGGATCGAGGTAAGTCTGTTCTATCTCATCAATACTGCGCAATTCTTCCGGCGAAAGCATCCTTTCTCCCTTTTCGGAAGTGAAATATTCAACAAGATAACGCTTGAAACAAGTGATATCCTCCATACCAGCGGCTTTGTCATTGCCATAACGGAGCAAAGCTTCCTTGAAATTTATGACCCTCTGGCGCGCAGAAGAGATGCCCTTGTTGGCCATTTTCAGGTGAGAGGGGCTGATGGCTCTCTCCATTTCCTCGAAATCGCTGTCGAAGAGGAGGGTGCCGTGAACTATGCTGGAGTCCGGACGTTTGAAGAAGGCATTGCCCGAAACCTTGAGGCCGGCAACGAGTACGTCATTGCGGCCTGAACGTTCGGACTGCGGCCCGAGAGCGCTGAGGCAATTTGCGAGCTTGTCAAGGAAAAGGTCGAAGGTGCTGCTGACGTCGGTGCGGTCTGAGATGTATGAGAGCATAATATTGCCACTGTCTGAATAGACGCAGCCGCCACCGCTCTTGCGGCGGAAAAGATTGATACCGCGTTCGCGGCAATAGTCGATGTTGACCTCGGCCTCCATCACTTGATTACGGCCGAAGATTACTGTCGGGTCCACCTGCCAGACGAAGAAGGCTTCGTGTCTGCCTTCCTCATCAGGAGGGGCTATTTCCCTGATATTGTTTGCAATATATTCTTCCATCGCCAGATAGAAGACCAGTCTGTGCTTGGAGTCATCTGGCAAACTTATGTGTATCATTTCTTGTTTGGATTAAAACCGAGCAAATATAATGTTTTAATAGATTAAAAAATGAATATTCACATAATCTTTCTCCTATCTCTTAGTCAAACTTCATCTTCAAAAATAGCGATCATATATCTTCATCTTTTGATACTGATAAAGTGTATTCTTTTCTGCAGTAGTCTCTGCTGTCACGAATGTATTATGGTATAATTTCATAAATTTTCTTATTAACCTGAATACAAGAGTTTGATAGACAATTATAAGGAGAAACTTTCTAACAAACGTTCACAAATAGGTGTATTAGAATACTGATGTTACAAAGGACTTAAAGAAATAAACCGTTTTAATAAAAATATTTAATTTCCGTGCAGGACCGTGATGCAAGGAAATTGCATATCGTGCGTTTATTGTTGTAGAAGCTTTTGAAAACATCACTAATTTTGTAAAACCATAAAGATTTTTTAAGAGATGAACAGAATAATCGCTAAATCATTAATCGCAGCTGCGGCCCTCGTTTCTTTCGTTTCCTGTGATATCAACAAGAAGGACGATCTGTGGAAGGACGTATATAATGCCAGCGTTACTTTCCGTATCCAGGAGGATGGCAGCTACTATCTGAAACAGGATGACACCACAGCTCTTGTAGTCCTGAACAGTTCACTTAACAACTATCCGTTCAAGGACAAGAAGGAGAAGCGCGCACTCGTTCAGTACAAACTTCACGAGAATCCTGAAAACAAGCCTGCCAACCCTGCAGCTGAGGAATACAAATACACCAAGTATGTAGAGCTTTACTCAATTGATACCATTCAGACCAAGAATCCTGTGCTCTACGATCCAAATGCAGACTACGGCGACTCAAGCATAGGCCTGTACGTTTCAGAGAGCATCTTCCCTACAACTATGATTGAGGATGGTTATCTTAACCTTTGCTTCAACATCCCTGTTTGGTACAACAGCAAGCACGAAATCAACGTGGTATATGGCACAAACCCTGATGACCCGTATGAGCTTGTTGTAAAGCACAAGAATGTAAATAACGTAATTGACGGACAGCCTCAGGCTTTCATTATGAACTTCCCGCTGAAGAATCTGCCTGATACAGGCGGAAAGACAGTCAAAATCACTCTGAAGTGGTACAGTTCTACCCAGAGGGAGATGGTTGAAAAGCAGTTCGACTATTGCAGCAGAACAGACTGGTAGGATTTGAAGATTACAAGTGACATAGTAAGCAGGGCACAGCGCGGTGAAATCGACGCGCTGCGCTCCGTTTATGAACAGACCGTTTCATATATATCGGTAGTTTGTTCGAGATATGTCGCTGATGGAGAGGAAATTAAGGATATACTTCAGGACGTTTACCTTAAAGCCTTCCGTTCCCTTGACAAGTTCACTTACAAGGGAGAAGGCTCACTGAGGGCCTGGATCAGCCGTATTGCCGTAAATGAAGCCGTCAACAGGCTCAGGGAGAAGAAGAAACTGAGCATATTCAATGAAGACGTGGCTATGCCGGATCTTGCAGATGATGAGCCGCCAGATATAGAAGCGATAGGCGAAGCTGATATTCTGAATGCCATACACAGTTTGCCGGAAGGATACAGAACGGTATTCAACTTATACCTCTTCGAAAAGAAAAGTCACAAGGAGATTGCCTCGATGCTGGGCATCTCAGAAGGAACTTCAGCATCGCAATATCACAGAGCCAAGGCAATGCTCGCCAAAAAGCTCAAAGAAAAGATGAAACAATGAAAGGAGATTGGACAGAACAACTTGAAGATAAGCTCAACCAATACAGTATGGCTGAGCCGGAAGGGCTTTGGGATGCGCTCCAGTCTTCATTGACGGAACAGCCAAAGGCAATGCCGGTGAAGCGGCCGGACTGGCGGAAAAGTCTCACAATAGCGCTTCCTGTGAGCATTGCCGCCTGCTTGACCCTTTTCCTCCTTCTGCCTTCGGGCAATAAAGTCGGAAACGATGCGCCAGTCGAAGTATTGAGCGCCAGCGTCATTCCCTCGAGTCCGGAACAGACGGAGAACATTGAGCTCTTGGCAATGCTCGCAGAAGAGACTCCAAACTCTCCCGTTCGGGAGAGGATTACAATGGCACGCGAGCACCAGGTAATCGAAGAGAAAAAGCTGCTCGACATTGAGGATGAAGAACCGGTCTGCAGCGAAGTAGAGCAGACTCAAAGCATTGGTATTGAGACAAGTACAACAGAAAGAGAGAGAGTTGACGAGCCTGAATTCGAGGATTGGCCGTACGAGGAGGAAAAGGAAGGCAGGCGCTACCCGAGCGTGATTTCTTTCTCCGCAGGTGGAGCTTCAGGGAAAACAAATGCAATTTCGATGGCTTCTGCAGCATCAAGCTATCAAGCAATTGCCACTCCACTCCGCAACTCACCATTCGAGAATGCCGAGGGCAATGTCACGAAAACCGAATTGTCTGATTATGACTGGAACGTGTCATTCAAGATGAGTCTCATAGCCGAGAAGTATCTGACTGGACGCTTCAGCATAGGTAGCGGTATCAGCTGGTCGCAGATTGAGGGAAAGATGCAGTACGAACTCGGAAAGGCGCAGGCAAATTACATCGGAATACCTCTGATACTGAACTATGACCTATTCAAAAGCGGGCATTTCAGCATAAGCGCGACAGCAGGAGGCACCGGGGCTTTGGGAATTGCCAATTCTGACAAGCTGAATATCAAGGGTTTCCAGTTATCGACTAATCTTGGAGCGAATGCCAGATACAGCCTCGGCAGACATCTGGCTCTGCAGATGGGAATCGGCGCTGACACTTACTACCCGACGGGTGCGAAGGAGAGCTGCGTATTCAAAGAAAGAACCACAGTGCTCAACCTGAATGTCGGGCTACTGTGGTCCATAAGATGATTCAAAGGAGCGTCAGGCTCCTATAATCCACTTGCTTCCCGGTATGAGGGAAATGAGTTTGCTGGTCACAACACAACAAACATAGGTCAATACTGCTATGACAGGAATGGCCAGCCAGACAGGAATGAGAGGCTCGGCAACATTGCCACCTATCACCAGTTTGGCAATAGGCGCCAGGAAAAGAAGGTGCATCAAGTACATGCCGAAAGACAGACGCGAAATCTCGCCAATGACTTTCGGCGTTTGCTTTGCCTCGATGCAAGTGAAGAGCAGGAAGGCTCCGAAGGTAGCGAGAAGCACATTAGGAGTACAGAACTCCCAAGCCCATTCAAGTGAAGGAGTCTCGATAAGTTCTCCGGGAACGCCTTTGAACCAGAATGACCAGCCTGTGAAAGCGGCACCGACAAGGAAGGCCAATGCTCCTACTATGAGACGCTTGCGACGATTCCAATCAAGATGCACCCTGATGTAATGCGCCAGGACAAGGTATCCGAGATAACCGGAGCAATACCATAATGCAGTGAATCCGTTCCAGAAGCATTCGCCCCAGAGTTCAGGTGCAATGAATCTCTTGATGAAAGGTATGAAGGTGGAAAGAATGAAAATCGATATGAAAATGAGTTCTTCCTTTGCGCTCGACCTTTCTAGCCAAGGAGAGACTACAGGAATGATAAGATAAAGACTGATAAGCGGATAGATGAACCAGAGATGTCCAGCCATTGAAGGGAAGTTCCAAGGAAGATTCTTCAGGTCAGCCACTGACTGTTCCCAACTCATTCCTCCCCAGGCAAGAGGAAGAAGGCAATAAACGAGCATAAAGAATATTACCGGAGGCAATATTCGCAGAAAACGCCTTTTGTAGAATGAGGTCATCGTGGTTCCCGGCTTGATAGGCACAAGCAGGAAGGCTGATACTATCATAAACAGGGGAACACAGGTTCGACCACAGAAACCGTCGTAAAAAGCTACCCAGAAGCGGTTTGCTTCGTTTGCGAGCAATGATACATTGCCCGCCAGTCCGGAAGCGTCAGCGGCATAGAAATTCTCTGAAGCATGGACTAGCATTACCAGAAAACAAGCGACTACTCTAATCCAATCGATGAAAACAATTCTTTTTTGGTCCATATAGTTTTAGTGTTTATTATTTCACAGGAACACATAGGCATAACCATAGATTCAAGCAATAAAGGTAATAAAAATAGCATCCAAGGCCAATTCCTGTGAAGAAAAAAATCGTATCTTTGGAGCAAAACACCGCATATACTTATACACTATATCAAAAGATATGAAAAGATTCGTCCTCGCTTCATTGATGCTCATTATGGCATCTTCGCTATTTGCTCAGTACAAGGAATCAAGTGAAAGGCTTCTTCTATCAGGCTGGAAATTCCAAAAGGGGGCCGTTCAAGGCGCTGAAAAGCCTGATTACGATGATTCAGCTTGGGAAAGCGTCAGCATTCCTCACGACTGGGCCATATCAGGACCTTTCGACAAGGAAATTGACAAACAGGTCGTAGCAATTGAGCAGAATGGAGAGACTGAAGCGACTGAAAAGACAGGTAGAAGCGGAGCACTTCCCTGGATAGGAGAAGGCTGGTACCGTACAGTAATTGACATTCCTGAAGGATACGCACACGCTGAGTTGCAGTTCGATGGGGCAATGGCTGAACCTACCGTGTATATAGATGGCGAGAAGGCCGGATACTGGGCATATGGTTACAACACCTTCACGATCGACATCAGTTCTTTCCTTCCACGGGACAGATCTATGGAGGGGCACATCCTTCCCGGCAAGCATAGCCTTGCGGTTCATCTGAAGAATGTGGAAGAGTCCAGCAGATGGTATCCTGGAGCAGGACTTTATCGTCCGGTCAGATTGCTCCTCGGGCAGAGCGTCGGGCTCAGCACCTGGGGCAATTTCATTCGCACAACGAGGCTTGATAGCATTGATTCGGAGGGAATTACAGCAAAAGAAGCGAGAGTCGCAGTGACAAGCTCCATCAGGTGTGATGGCCCGCGAAGAGCAGTGAAGGTGAGCCACAGGCTCATTGACAATGAGGGCAGGGAAGTCGCTCGCAGCGAGGCTCCGATGAACAATTCAAATGAAAGCGAGCAGCTTCTCATAGTCCCGGAACCTAAGCTTTGGAGTCCGGAACATCCTGTACTCTACACACTTGTCACTGAGATAAGTTCGAACGGGCTAGTGCTTGACAGGCAAGAAAGCAGAACCGGAATCAGGGAGATTGAGTACACCCGAGACGGCTTCAAGCTCAACGGCGTATTGCGCAAATTCAAGGGGGTCTGCCTGCATCACGACCTCGGTCCCTTGGGTGCGGCTTTCAACAAGGCTGCATTCCGCCGCCAGATAAGATTGCTCAAGGAAATAGGCTGTGACGCCATCAGAACATCGCACAATATGCCTGCGCCTTGGCAGATGGACATTTGTGACGAAATGGGAATGATGGTGATGGCCGAGTCTATGGATATGTGGATTTATGAGAAGTGCAAGAACGGTTATGCACGTTTCTTCAATGAAATCGACACGGAATCACCGAATGCCGACGGCAGGGAATGGTGGAAACGCGACTTCGAGAATCTCATACTGGTGCACAGGAACCATCCGAGCATAATAATGTGGTCCATTGGCAATGAAATCCCTGAGCAGGGAGATGCTCTCGGACTGAAATATACACGTGAAATCCAGGACCTTATACATAGACTTGACCCGACACGACCTTGCACTCAAGGTCTTGACAGGGGAGAGGCTCCTATTCTCAGCGGAGTATTCCAGGCCAGCGATATACCTGGTTTCAATTACCGCCTCCACAAATATGAAATCGGACACGCGGCATCGCCGAAGGGCATAATTCTGGGCAGCGAAACCGCTTCAACCATATCCAGCAGGGGAGTTTACAAGTTCCCAGTTGTCGAAAACCACGGAGAAGCCTACGAAGATGGACAGATTTCAAGTTACGATATGGAATCCTGTATCTGGAGCAATCTTCCGGACGATGATTGGATGTGGCAGGACAAGGCCCCTTGGGTGATAGGAGAATTTGTATGGACCGGTTTCGACTACCTTGGCGAACCTACTCCATACGATGAGTACTGGCCTTCACGTTCAAGCTATTTCGGCATCTTTGACCTTGCCGGATTGCCAAAGGACAGGGCTTGGCTCTATCGCGTACACTGGGCTCCTGAACGTGAAACCCTGCACGTACTTCCTCACTGGAGCTGGAAGGGCCGCGAAGGTGAAGTCACTCCTGTCTTCGTATATACAAGCTACCCTGAGGCTGAGGTCTTCATCAACGGCAAAAGTCAGGGCCGTCGCCGCCATATTGACATAGAACTTGATGAGTACAAGTCGGATATGATCGATATTCCGACTCCTTGGGGAGACACTACCAGCGCAGCCAATCCGGATGCTCCAGAAGAGAAGAACCGCCTCAACCGATACCGTCTGAGGTGGATGGATACCGTATATGAGCCGGGTGAACTTAAGGTTGTCGCTTATGATGCGAAAGGCAATGTCGCTGCGGAGAAAGTAATCAGGACCGCAGGCAAGCCTCATCATATCGAGCTCATCGCAGACCGCAGCGAACTGCAAGCAACAACGCTTTATGCTGATACTCAGGCTGCTGCAGATACTCCGGACCTTTCATTCGTCACGGTACGAATAGTGGACAAGGACGGCAATCTTTGTCCGGATGCAGAAAACAGGCTTCAGTTCAGCGTCAGTGGAGCAGCACGATTCAATTCAGTATGCAACGGCGACGCTACCTCAACAGAGGTCTTTACCGAGCCTGTAATGAAAGCCTTCCACGGCGAGCTTGTGGTAGTACTTGAAGCAGGTGCCAAGCCTGGAACTGCTACTTTGAAAGTGAGCGCCAAAGGCTTGAAACCTGCTTCGATAGACATCAATGTCGGTCCAGTGGCTACTTTGTAGCTCCTGAGGCCAGTTTTTCCCAAATTGAGAGTCCTCTAATAGGGAAGTTTGGACGAACGTGATTAGCCATTTCCTCGTAATAAGGATCGCCATCGTGGATGGTGAAAGTCTTGTCGTTGAATACTACAACAGGCTTGGTCTCAGGATTGTAAACCTCCCATTTGAATTTCTTCACATCAGGACAGCCGTCCTTGGCGAAGGATACCCAAACATCGGACATAAAGTCTGCGAGCTTATATGCTGAAGGTTCACAGCCAACCATATACTTACCCTTGTCGATATTGTTGAAAACATAAGGCATCTCAGCGCAGTGGTTGGTATCAAAGCTGCCGTCCATAAGAGGAGATGGCTTGGCGAAAATGTAAATGTACTGCTTGGTCTCGCCAAGATTATAGCGAACGTCAGCGTTCTTGAATACAGCGTCAGCCATAGTCTCTACTGAGTTGTAACCGATAATGGTAGGAAGACCCTTTGAAACCTCAGCTACACGAGGATCTGAAGGCTGGAAAGGAATGACTTCGCCATCAACGCAAGGGCTGAAAGCCATTGCAGCGCCCATAAACTTATACATTACATTGTTTGGATCCATTCCCACGAGAGCTTCAGTTGCTGCATCGAGGAGCTGGCTGTACGGCATAGTCTGAATCTCGTCTATGGTCTTTTCATTGAGACCGAGCTTCTCTACTACGGCATTGCCAAGCTTTCTTGCATCTTCCTTGCTGCCCATTTCTATCATAGAACCGCTCTCGATAATGCCTCTATGGAAGAGACCCTTGGCGCCAGGAGTGGTAAGGAGTATGTTCACCTTGCCGCCACCGCCTGACTGTCCGAATATGGTCACATTGTTTGGGTCACCTCCGAAGTTTTCTATATTCTTGTTAACCCACTCGAGAGCCTTTATCATATCGAGCACTCCGGCATTGGCCGAATACTTGTACTTCTCACCGTAGTCTGAAAGATCAAGGAAACCGAGAATGTTGAGTCTGTGGTTGATGCTGACCAGGACAACGTCCTTCTTTGCCAGATTGGCTCCGTCATAGAAAGGAAGCTCGCTGCTGGCTCCCATTGCGTAACCGCCTCCGTGAAGCCAAACCATAACTGGACGTTTCTTTCCGTCGTTTATTCCCTTAGTCCAAACATTAAGTACCTGACAATCATCAGATTGTGTACCATCATCCCATTGATAAAGGAAGGCTTCGCAGTCATCCTGCCAGGTAACTCGCGGAGCCTGATAACACTGGTCTCCCCAATAAAGGGCGGTCTTGACGCCATCCCAACTGTCAGGGTCCTGAGGTGCTTCAAAGCGTTTAGCCTTGGCATACTCTATTCCCTTGAAGGTATAGATACCATCCTCGATGTAACCTGATACTGTTCCCTGACGGGTCTGTACCAAGGCATCAGTCGAGTTTACGATTAGTGTGTGCTGAGGAGTCTTTTCCCCGCAGCAGGATGCAAGCAGAATGCCGGCTGAGGCCAATGCAAACAGTTTTTTGTAATACATAGGTAGTATGCTTTAATGATTAATGATATGGTGCAGCCTCAACGAGGCCTTTTATGTTCAAGCTTCCAGGAACTCGAGATAGGTAGCGCTTTGCGCGGCACCCTCCTCTCCGTAAACGCCTCCGATAAAGCCTATCAAATCTCCTTTGGAGATAAGACCGAGTTCAATAAGCATAGAAGTGGAATTCGTTACATACTCCTCCTTGCTCTTGACCCTGTCAAACTTCATTGGATAGACGCCTCTCACCAGAGCCAGCTCTCTCATCGTATGCTCTTGGTAGCACATCGCGAAGATAGGAATTTTCGGTCTGAAAGTAGAGAGGTATCTGCCTATTCTTCCGGTAATTGTATCAATTATTATTGCCTTTACAGGAAGTTCTGTAGTCGATGATACCAGCGAACGGGCAAGAACGGCCGAGAGCGGCTTCACGACCTTGCGCAGATTGAGTTCAAGGTCAATTCCGAGATTCTGCTCATTGGTAAGGGCGATTCTTTTCATCGTTTGGACAGCCTCGACAGGATATTTGCCTGAAGCCGTCTCTCCGCTCAGCATTATTGCGTCAGCACCCTGATAAATGGCATTCGCCACATCAGTAACCTCAGCTCTTGTCGGCCGGGGATTCTCTATCATTGACTGGAGCATCTGGGTGGCAACGATTACCGGCTTCTTCCTCTCCCTGCAGGCTCTCACAATGCCCCTCTGGATAGACGGAATCAACTCTGCCGGAATTTCCACTCCGAGGTCTCCGCGCGCCACCATCACTCCGTAACAATGCGAGAGTATCGAATCTAGATTGTCAACGCCCTGCTGGTTCTCAATCTTCGAAATCAGTTTTATCGGGCTGTTGTGCTCATCTAGAATATTCTGAATCTCGATCAAATCCTCGCGGCTTCTGACAAAAGAATGGGCAATGAAATCGATATCGGCCTCTATTGCCCAGAGTATGAAGGATTTATCCTTCTCAGTAAGGGCAGGAAGGGCAATTTTCACATTCGGGACATTGACGCTTTTGCGCCCCTTGAGCACGCCATCGTTCCTGACGCTGCAAACCAGAGTTCCTTCCCTTTTGTCAATTACTTGAAGGTCCACCAAACCATCGTCAATGAGGATGTCAGCCCCAAGCGGGATATCTTTGGAAAGTTGAGGATCAGTAGTATAGAGATGACCCGGCCGGCAAGGCTTAGTATTATCATCGTGAATTTCAATTATCTCGTCAGTTCTGACTTCAATGCTGCCCTCCATAGCTGTGAGACGTACCTCAGGGCCCTTGGTATCAATGAGTATAGCTATCTTGTCAGACACTTTCCTGCAGTTGTCCACCATCTGCTGCGCCTGTTCAGTTGTCACGTGTGCTGAGTTGATGCGCATTACATTCATTCCGCTTTCGAACAGTTCGCGAATGAAATCAACTTCGCAATGGTTTCCTGCGACTGTGCAAATAATCTTCGTCTTCTTTTCCATCTTTCATTAAATAAATTATACAAAAATAACAAGATTTGGCCTAAGGCTCAAACTAAAGCAGAACATCTTTTCTTATATTTGCGAAATTATGGACGTCAGCATAGTCATAGTATGTATGAACAGGATGGACAATCTGTATCCATGCCTGGAGTCATTGCGCAGACACACTGACTGCAGTCTCGAGTACGAGACCTTCGTTGTGGCCTATCTTTTCGACAAGGCCAATCTCGCCAGAGCCACCAAGGACTTCCCCTGGGTAAAGTTCATCGAGAGCAATGAAATAAGAGGTTTTGCCGAAAACAATAACCTTGCTCTACGCCAGGCCGGAGGGCGCTACACCTTTGTGCTCAATGACGATACAGAATTGCACGAGGATGTGATAGGCAAGCTTGTGCGCGACCTCGAGGAACTACCACAAAATGCTGCAATAGTATGTCCGACTCTATTGAATGCTGACGGGAGCCTTCAGCTCTGCGGACGTCCCGAATTTCAGGCTTACAAGTATCTTCTTCAGCAGTTTCACCTATACAGTGAACCAATAGACAGCGCATATGGAAAAGGCCTTGCAGAAAGCAAAAGCATAAGCGGTGCAGCCTTCCTTATTAAAACGGAGGTATTCAGAAAACTCGGATGGTTCGATGAAAGGTACTTCTTTACCCCTGAGGATATGGCTCTCGCCAGACTTGCAAGGGTAGAGGGCTATACAGTATGGGCTGATTCTGAAATCTCCCTAATCCACAAATGGAGGACTACGGCATCCAGGATGATGTCCGCTACCAGACCAGCTGCAGTACGGGGCAGTCTTATCTATTTTTCCGAATGGAAAAGGCCTTGTCGCCCATTTGAAGCAGAAGGTGAAGCCATAATACGAGGCTGGCGGCACAGATTCCGCTACTTCCTGCTCGCGTCCGGAGTGTGGGTGGCGGAAATGGCCAAGAACTTAAAGGCTTCACTTGTCTGCCTATTCGACAGATCCGAGCAGAATAGGCTAAAATTATTGACATTCAAGCATATATGCGCGAGTATCTTTACACACAAAACGCCAAAGGAAATCTTTAGCAAGTATTATAGCGAGTTGAGGAATACTCGATAGAGTAATACACGCAGCGCTGCCACAGCATCTTGATAACGTGATTTAAGACTTTTGCCCTTTACATAGACAGGGCCGTGCTTACGGTAAGTGAAAGCAGAGTGGTTTCTCGCACTGTAACCCTCAGGCAGAAGATAATCAGGAGTTATACCACATTTCCAAAGGCAATAGCTTTGGCTCATCTGGTCCCTGTGACTATAGCGTTTCAGCATCGACCACCAGAGTTCATCAAAACGGACTATCCCGGGTTCGTTGTGTTTCCGGAGTATGACATTGTTCTCCATAAGTCCCCAATGCTCAGGAAAGCCTTCTTTCTTAAGGAAGCGTACTGTCCTTCGGAGACTCGAAGCCTTCTCACGTCTACCCATCAATATTCTGAGGGATTCTTCATAAACATCGTCCCTTTCCGGGTGATGGATACCGGAGTAAAGCACGCCTTCATTCATCTTGGACTCAATAATCTTGAAGATTTCTTCGGAAGAAAGCCCGATATTGCCGTCAATCCATAGACTGTACTCATAGTCAGGAAAATAGAGATGAGGATTGAGCTTGTACTGGCGCGACTGTAGTATCGGACCGAGAGTCGGATCGGGTATTATGCGTCGGAATTGCCATAGCTCGTCCTTGAATTCTTCGGTGCTGAAACAAACCCAGTCAGCCCAGGGCACTTGTACGGAAGGCCTCTCTATCCTATCATAAGAGCCTGTCACACAGGTATATATAACAAGTTTCTTCATATGCCCTATACTGCTTTTCCATTAAAAAGGGATTTGATTCTGTCGATGATAAAGTTCTTCTCGCCATCGGTAAGAACCAAGAACCACGAAGACAGAGCGATAGCAATGCAACTGGTCCCAAGAACACAGATGAGCCTCAGGATTTCGGAAGCTCTTCCTCCCAGACAAGAATTAACTGCGAAGGTAAGACCAAGGGCAATGACGCAAACAGCACCGCAGCGCAGGAGAAGTTCACGGATAAAAGCACGAACAGGGAAGTTCATTTGTCGGTGAACAAAAATGAGTCTGATTACTCCTACGACCAGATATGTGAGCGCAAAGACTATGTAAGGAGTACTTACAGGAGCGTGAGTATATTTAAAAAGAAGCCAGGAAAGAGGCAGTGCCATATATGCAACTATGCCTGTAGCAATATAGTAGTTCCTTATTTTGCCATAGGCAAGCTCCAGTGTCAACAAAGGGTTGAAAACAACATCCGCCATAATTCCTATAATCGTAAGTCTCACGAAATCAGCCGAATGTTCCGGTACGTTTACAAGCCATAATCTCAAAAGATAATCAGCCTCAAAGGCAAAGGGAACTGCAAAAAGAAGCAGGATAAGGAAGGTATATCTCGAAGCTTTTATTACAAGGGTAAAACAATAGTCTCTATCACCTGAAGCATATGACTTGGTAATTTGAGGATTGATGGCTGTAATGAAGTTGGTCGCGAACTGTTTCACCATACCCTCGACCTGGGCAGCAACTCCTCTGGCGGCATTTGCACCGACCCCGAAGAAAACATTGGTAAGCAGATTCATACCCTGGGTATTGAACACGAAAGAGCTGGAACCCAGGAAGTTCCATCCGGCGAAGCCAGCCAGTTCGCGGAATATGCCACTTTCGGGCAAACTCAGACTGCCCCTGCTTTCCTCGAAGTGTCTGCGACAATACAGAGCATAGGCGAAACGGACGATAAAGGCCACAACAGCCATCAGCACAGCATATAGAATCAGCCCGTCTGCAGGAAAGAGCCAGATCAGAAGCGCAACTGTAAGTTTCAGCGCTGCTTCGAGTATGCTGAGCCAAGCGAAGGCATCCATTTTCTCGTGGGCAATGATAGTGGCATTGAAAGGCACGGAATAAAGGTTGACTACAAGACTCAGCAAGGCCATCTCCATAACAACAGCAGCGTCGCTGAGACGGCCCTCGGGAATATTCATCTTGTTGAAGAGGAACCACAGGCCAACGGTATTGACCAGGATTATCAGTAGCAATGACAATGCCGTCTGCACCCATATCGATGCATTGAAAATGCTGTGCAGCTTTTCACCGCCCTTCCCGAGCTCGAAAGTAATGAAACGGCTGATGGCCTGGGATATGGAATTCGAGATGAGCGTAAACATTACTACTACTCCGGCGACAGCATTATATATACCGTAGTTCTCAATGCCGAGAGCGCGTAGTATGACTCGCGAGGTCACGAGGCCAATAAGCATCAGGACGAGCATACGGAAATACAGCAAGAAGGTATTTCTGGCCACCCTCTTGCTCCTTTCTGATATGTTCCTGTTTTCCGCCATCAAGACAAAATTCTGACAATCAATCAATTAAAAGATATAACCTATACCGAAATTGCCCTCTATGAAACGGGCAGGAGAATTCACATCAGTAAAATATTTACCGATTTGCCAACGGAAATTCATACTGGCAGAAAAAGGACCCATCAGAAAACCGAAAGTGACTTGTGTTCCAAAAGTATCTCTTTTGGGAACAAGAGAAATTTCTTCAGCGATAGTACTCTCCAGAATATGGTTCCAGTAAGGTCCTACACCGCAAAAAACTGGCTTTTTGTTAGTGGCAGGAAGCATTAGCATAAGGGGAACTGTCAGCGAATAGTCTTCCATTATGTGGGTGGTATGGAATATATCAGCAGCATCCGGCAGTCCTATACTATGCCAGGAATATATGGCCTCAGTGCGTACACCGAGTTTCTTGCCGTTTGCTTGGAGGGAGATTGAAGCCGCACCAGTATGTCCGTTCTGTACGTTGATGCCGGTTTTATTGTACAGAAGATTCATATATCCTGAATAAAAGTTCAAGGCTAGTTCAAATGGCCTGGCAGTACTCCTATGGATTTTCGATACTTTACCAGAAGCCCCGAAATTTTCATCAGCAGCTGCCGAAGCCGTAAAATCGCCAATAAATCCCACCACTTTATCAAGTCCCTCATAATCAATCAATTCAGGATCATCACCCGGTTTATGATAAGGAGATTTCAGACCGGTAGTAATGGCCAGGGTAGGAAGCTCAGACTGAGCAAAGGCCCTGGTATCAGTAGCTGTAACGAAGGAGGTTTCAAAATCCTTGAGTTTAAGATTCAGATTCTGTGCATTGGCCAGTTCTCGTACTAGTTTCTTTCCATTCTCAATGGTACCTACACCCTCCATTTTCAGGAAACCGCTTTTGGCGTACCATCCGACCATATCCACACTCATCATCAGTTTGACTTTGTGGAGCAGGCCTTCTGATGAAAGATAATTGCACAGGGCCTCAGAGCCATAGAGCCCCAGTTCTTCAGCATCGAATGCTGCAATTATTACACTGCGCTTAATCGAGCTCCTCCTCTCCATCAAGTCTCTCGCAATCTCGATGAGAGCCGCAGTTCCGGATGCATTGTCATCCGCACCATTATAAATCTTTCCTTTCTCGACTCCCAGATGGTCATAATGTGCGCCGACGACGATGTATTCGTCAGCCAGGACAGTGCCGGGAATAATAGCTACAAGATTGGTATATAGGCCATTATGGCTATTGAAATTCATCTCATAACTGCCGGGCAGAAGGGGAGGCAAGCCAATTTCCTCAAATTCTTTTACTATGTATGCCCTGGCCTTGGCCGCATCCTCGCTTCCGGCTTTCCTACCGTTCATTTCATCGCTTGCGAGGGTATAGACGTGCTGCTCGAGCCTCTGCTGACGATCATTCTGTGCGTAAGAGGCGATTGGCAATATTGCAGCGAGTGCTATGCAAAATAATTTATAGTTCATAGAAATCAGATAATGTCGAATCTCCACTTGAGTCCCAAAGATATGGATGTCACTCCGTTCTGACTGTCTGTATATGACGCCAGATGCAGTCGGACAAGCTCATTGCCCAGAGGAAAGAACTCCACTCCAACACCGCCATAGATGTACTCAGTTCCGGGTGCGACAACGGTGTCAAAGGCAATCCCGTTGCGGTCGAAGTTCAATCTGTCGTTCATTTCATAGCCGATTTTGCCGCAGATGTTCCATTTCCCGACACTCCAGATGACCTTGGCAATGGCGCTCCAATCAGAAGCCAGGTAGCGCTTCTGCTGGAATGACGCTCTGTTGATATAATCTACGTCCAGGGCAAGATTGCCCCAAACGCAATGGTTCCCAAGAGACAAATAATTTATTTTCCTGCCGTAACTGTCGTCAATTAGATTAAAGCTCCAAATCGTGTTCCACCAAGGGGCGAAGCTTCCTATCCAGGCCAGATTATAAGAATATTTATCGTCAAAGCCCTTTGAAAGGGGAGAATTTGCGATCTGCAACGCGGCCTTCTGACCCGGAACCAGCTCATATTCACCACCTACGCTGAAGGCGAAGCATTGACTGAGATTGTTGCAGAAATTTGAGTAGAAATAAACGTCAATAGGGGCGGAATCGTATTCATAACCTCCTATCAGTATGCCCGTCTTGCCGGCATAGAGTTTCAGTCTGTCGGATGTCTGCCAGTTCAGGCACATCCAATCCGTAGCCCTGAAGGGATTTTCCGTGTCAATGCCAACGTTCAGACGCTGCCTGATCCTGAAACTCAGGTTCGGGGCCACAGTACCCCACATATGCACATTCAGGTATTCAGCCTTCATTGTGTTGGTATTCAAATCATTGCCTACACTTTGGATAAAAGAGCCTCTGGCATCTATGTACAATTTGTCCACGCTCTGTCCCCAGACGTTGACAGCGGAGAGGGCGAGTGCAAGAACGAGCAGAAATCTCTTCATAAGCGACAAAACATTTACTTCTTATGCAAATATAGTCCACAATCCCCGAATTCTTGCTATTCCAAGAGAAAAATGGATTGGAATTCGCTCAGTAATTCTGTACCTTGCAGCAGAAAAAAGATACTGGAAATGATATTCTACTACTCGGGCTGTGGAAATAGCCGTTGGATAGCCGGTGAACTGGCAAAAGGACTGGAAGATAAAATGGAATTCATCCCTGAATTCAGGAGAAAGATGGACGGGGAAGGTGGATTGACCGTTGATGTGGATGGAGTCTCCCTGGGCTTCGTCTTTCCTGTTTATGCCTGGGCTGCACCCAAGCTGGTGGAGGAATTCGTATTGAAAGTCAGTTGGAAGGGTGTGCCGTCACAGGTCTGGTTCGCCTGCACCTGCGGGGACGAGATGGGATTGACACTGAAGACTTTTAGGCAAACGCTGGCGAAGGCGGGCTTGAGACTCGATTCCTGCTATTGCTTCCAGATGCCTGAAACCTATCTGTGCTTTCCAGGCTTCCACCTCGACACTGAGGAAGGGGCACAAAGGAAGATTGCCGCAGCCAAAGAAAAATTGCCAAAGGTGATCGAGAGCATACGCAACGCTGCGAGGGTCGAGGATACCATCGTCGGGTCTATGCCGATGCTCAAATCCGGACTCATCAGGGATGCTTTCAATCTTTTCGTCTCAGACAAGGGTTATCGCGTGCTTGAGTCTTGCACAGGCTGCGGAATATGCGCAAAGCATTGCCCATTGCACAATATCAGGATGGTAGACGGGAGGCCGCGATGGCAGGGGAACTGCACACAATGTATGGCCTGCTATCACTATTGCCCGCAGAATGCTATTCAGTACAAGAGCTTTACGAAGGACAAGGGGCAATATCATTTCTGAAAAACGGCTGTCATTTCGAAATTAGCTCATATTTGTAAGCTGGGCGGCTTGTACTTCTCACAATAATCATTACCTTTGCAGCATTGGATTACGATATAGTTATAGAGGAATCCAGTAAATATTTTATTATTGATGTTGCGCTACGACAGCGCATTGTGCCGTTGAAATACGGTGCTCGTGTTTTAAGTTGGTTACTTTATAACCATTCCGACTTGGAAAACGTTCAATAGAGTAGTAAAAGTAAATATTTGCTATATAGACTCTTATAACTGTATCGATTCTCGGATTCCAACCAATTCCCTGATTCATACAGACGTACTGACAAGAAGGCAGCTTGTAGTTTAACATATTCAATCGTTACGCCGATGAATCAGGATAAAGCCCCGGTATATGAGGCTCTTACAGAATTCAGAAGGAACCGTGTGGTGCCCTTCGATGTTCCCGGACACAAAAGGGGTCGTGGAAACCCCGAACTTGTAAAGCTTTTGGGCAAGCAGTGTGTCGAGCTGGACGTAAACTCGATGAAACCCCTCGACAATCTCTGTCATCCCATTTCTGTAATAAAGGAAGCTGAAGAACTGGCCGCCGAAGCATTCGGTGCTGCCAAGGCCTTTTTGATGGTGGGAGGAACCACTTCTGCCGTTCAGACTATGGTGCTGACAGCCTGCAAGTCCGGCGAAAAGATAATATTGCCCCGAAACGTCCACAGGAGCGTCATCAATGCCCTCGTCATAAACGGAGCGACTCCTATCTATGTCAATCCCGATGTCGACAAGAAACTGGGTATCGCGCTCGGAATGAAGATATCCCAGGTCGAAAAGGCAATAGAGGAGAATCCGGATGCCGTGGCCATCCTGGTCAATAATCCGACCTACTACGGCATATGCTCGAATCTCAAGAAGATAGTCGAGATTGCCCACGCCCACAATATGCTCGTGCTCGTTGACGAGGCTCACGGTACCCATTTCTATTTCGGTGAGAATATGCCAATCTCGGCTATGGCCGCAGGGGCGGATATGTCTTCTGTAAGTATGCATAAATCAGGAGGAAGTCTTACCCAGAGCTCTTTCCTGCTGGCAGGTCCGAATGTCAGTCCCGGATATATACGCCAGGTAATCAATCTCACCCAGACTACCAGCGCCTCATATCTGCTGATGGCGAGTCTCGACATTTCCCGCCGCAATCTCGCACTGAAGGGCAAGGAAGCTTTCGCAATGGTGAGCAGCATCGCAGAGTATGCGAGGAAGGAAATCAACAAGATAGGAGGCTATTATGCCTATGGCAAGGAACTCATCAACGGAGACAGCATCTATGACTTCGACACCACCAAGCTTACCGTCTTCACCCTCGACATTGGACTTGCGGGCATTGAGGTCTATGACCTGCTCAGGGACGAATACGACATTCAGCTCGAGCTCGGAGACATCGGCAATGTCCTCGCCTACATATCTATTGGAGACAGAATGAGGGAAGTCGAAAGACTGGTCAGCGCTTTGTACGACATAAAACGCCTCTACAGCAAGGACAGGAGCGGTCTGTTTGACCACGAGTACATCAATCCGCTGGTAGTCCTCACTCCCAAGGAAGCCTTCTATGCCGACAAGGAGGAGATGATACCTATCAAGGAGACGGTGGGAAGAATCTGTACGGAGTTCGTGATGAGCTACCCTCCGGGCATTCCTATTCTCGCTCCAGGAGAAAGAATCACACAGGAAATCATCGACTATATTCTGTATGCAAAGGAGAAGGGTTGCTCCCTGACCGGTCCTGAGGATGAGAAGTGCGAGAGACTGAACGTGATCAAGGAAAGGACTCTCTATTAGTTCAAAACACTGATAAACAATAGATTAACCGATAGAAAAAAGTATTTAACGGATGGAATACTGGTTTTCGGAACACCATACCGAGAATGTAAAGTTCTCATTGAAGGTTGACAAGCACCTTTACAGCAACGAGACGGATCTTGGGAGGGTCGATATTTTCGATTCACTTGAATACGGCCGCATACTGGCTGTGGACGGATACATCATTTTTACGGAAAGGGATGAATTCATCTATGACGAGATGCTTGCCCATATTCCAATGGCCGTACACAAGAATGCCAAGGATATACTGGTTTTCGGTGCAGGAGACGGAGGAGTGATAGACGAACTTGTCAAGTACAAGACCATTGAGCGCATAGACCTTGTTGAAATCAATGATGGCGTAATCGAGGCCTGCCGTCAGTACTTCCCAGATGTGGCAGTTTCTCTTGATGACCCGAGGGTCAATCTTTACACAGACAATGCACTCCGTTTCATCAGACACATAGAAAACGAGTATGATATAATTATTGTGGACTCTGCCGGCTTCTACGGACCTGGTGAAAGCCTCCTGACAAGGGAATTCTACGGAAGCTGCTACAAGGCACTGAAGGAAGACGGAATTATGGTAAACCAGCACCAGAGCCCCTTCTATGAGGATGACAGGGTTGAAACACAGAAGGCCCACAAACGCATACTCAACAATTTCCCTATCAGCCGCGTTTACCAGGCACACATACCTTCCTATCCGTCGGGATACTGGCTCTTCGGCTTCGCTTCCAAGAAATATCATCCGGTTACGGATCTCGATGCCGCTCATTGGAACAGCCTCGGAATCTACACCGATTATTACACAACCAACCTTCACATAGGTTGCTTTGCCCTTCCTGCCTATGTTGAAAGGGCCTTGAAGAATGTTGAAAAGATAAAAGACTGAGCAATGCTTGAAAGAAACATAGAAAACTTCATCGGTTGTGATTCGTCATACCTGGAAGCGGAGATTGTGCTCTTCGGAGCTCCTTTCGATTCGACTACGTCCTACCGTCCCGGCACACGTTTCGGCAGTCGCGCCATCAGGCACGAATCCTATGGTCTGGAGACCTACAGCCCATATCAGGACAAGGACCTTTGTGACTGCAGAATCTTCGACAGCGGAGACATCGAACTGAGTATGGGAAGCAGCGATATTGCCCTGGAACAGATTTCAGAAAGGACAAGAACCATACTCGAGGACGGAAAGCTTCCTTTTATGGTGGGTGGCGAACATCTTGTGACTCTTGGAGCATTCAGGGAGGTGTACAAGAAATATCCTGATGTGCAAATCGTTCATTTTGACGCACATACCGACCTGAGGGATGAATATCTCGGAGTGCAGCTGTCCCACGCCTGCGTTATCCGCAGGTGCCACGACCTTATCGGGGACGGACGCATTCACCAGTTCGGCATACGTTCAGGGGACAGGCCGGAATTCCGCTGGGCTGACAAAGGTCATACAAATTTGCACAAGTTCAACTTTGACGGTCTCAAAGAGACAGTTCAATCGCTTGGAAATGTACCGGTCTATTTCACCATTGACCTTGACGTTCTCGACCCGTCAATCTTTCCCGGTACCGGCACTCCCGAAGCAGGCGGTGTGAGCTTCCCTGAATTGCTTGACGCCATTCAGACCGTGGCACAGAATTGCAGGATAGTTGCTTGCGATGTCAATGAACTCAGTCCGGGCTATGACCCGAGCGGAGTATCAACGGCCGTGGCCTGCAAGACCGTGAGGGAGCTCCTTCTGGCTATTGCCAATAAAAGCTAATATATTCATTGTCAATTAAATAAAAGAAAGAAACAAAAAATGTCAAAAGTATTGGTTATCGGATGCGGCGGTGTCGCAGGTGTGGCCATCAGAAAATGCGCCCAGAATGATGAAGTGTTCAGCGAAATCTGCATTGCCAGCCGCACTCTCAGCAAGTGCGAGGCTGTGAAAGCTGAACTCGAAGGCAAGACAAAGGCGGTCATCACTACTGCCAAGGTGGACGCCGACAAGGTGGATGAACTCATTGCCCTTATCAAGGAAGTGAAACCTGATGTTGTGCTCAATCTTGCCCTGCCATATCAGGACCTGACCATTATGGATGCCTGTCTCGCGACTGGTGTTGACTACGTGGACACAGCAAACTATGAGGCTGAGGACACCGAAGACCCGGAGTGGAGAGAAATCTACGAAAAGAGGTGCAAGGAAAAGGGCTTCACCGCATACTTCGATTATTCTTGGCAATGGGCTTACCAGGACAGGTTCAAGGAGGCCGGTATAACGGCTCTGCTAGGAACAGGTTTTGATCCGGGTGTAACCAGCGTATTCTCGGCTTATGCCCTTAAGCACTACTTCGATGAGATTCATACTATCGACATACTCGACTGCAACGGCGGCGACCATGGCTATCCTTTCGCCACCAACTTCAATCCTGAAATCAATCTCCGCGAAGTTTCCGCCAACGGTTCATATTGGGAGAACGGTCATTGGGTAGAGACCAAACCTATGGAGATCAAGCGTGAATACAACTTCGAGCAGGTGGGTATGAAGGATATGTATCTGCTTCACCACGAGGAGATTGAGTCGCTTGCCAAGAACATTCCAGGCGTAAAGCGCATACGTTTCTTTATGACTTTCGGCCAGAGCTATCTGACACATATGAAGTGTCTTGAAAACGTTGGAATGCTCCGCACCGACCCTGTTATGTTCAACGGACAGGAAATCGTGCCGATTCAGTTCCTCAGGACCCTTCTTCCTGACCCGGCATCCCTCGGCCCGCGTACCGTCGGCAAGACCAATATCGGCTGTATCTTCACCGGTATCAAGGACGGAAAAGAGCGCAGCATAAAGATTTACAATGTCTGCGACCATCAGGAGTGCTATAAGGAGGTGAAGTCCCAGGCAATTTCCTACACCACAGGAGTACCGGCAATGATAGGTACTATGATGGTAGTCAAGGGACTTTGGAAGAAGCCGGGCGTATTCAACGTCGAGGACTTCGATCCGGACCCTTATATGGAGGCTCTCAACAAGTGGGGTCTGCCTTGGATCGTGGATGAAAACCCTGTACTTGTCGATTAAATTCCTGCCATTATGCTGAAAAAGGGAATGAAGACCCCTTGTTACGTGATAGATTCCGCTGCCATCAAGCGGAATCTGTCCGTTCTCAATGGAGTGATGCAAAGAACCGGCGCCCATATACTGCTAGCGCAGAAGGCATTCAGTTGCTATGCCCTCTATCCTTTGATAGGGCAATATTTGAGCGGCGCGACGGCCAGCGGCCTGTATGAGGCCCGTCTGTGCCACGAAGAAATGCCGGGAAAGGAGAATCACGTTTTCAATCCTGCATTCCGAGAGGAAGATATGGACGAACTGTTGAGCATCTGCGACCATATAGTCTTCAATTCCCTGCGCCAACTCTCACTCTACGGAACCAGAGCCAAAGCTGCAGGCTGCGCAGTAGGTCTGCGCATCAATCCCGAGAAGAGCACCCAGGAAGGACACGCCATCTACGACCCTTGCGCACCCGGCAGCCGTATGGGAGTTACTGTCAATGAGTTACGCAGCGGACTCGAGCAGCAGCCAGAGCTTCTTGAACTTTTGGACGGCCTGCATTTCCACACTCTCTGCGAACAGGATTCCGATGATCTTGAAATCACTCTTGACGAGGTGGTACTCAAGTTCGGGGCTTGGCTCAAGAATATGCAGTGGATCAATTTCGGTGGCGGTCATCACATCACCCGGGAGGGCTATGACATTGAACGCCTCGAGCGCTGCATTTTGCGAATGAAGAAGGATTTCGGACTCGAAGTCTATCTGGAACCGGGAGAGGCCATTGCCCTCAATGCCGGATATCTGTATACGACTGTGCTGGAGATTCAGAAAAAGGATGGGGGAAATATTGCCATACTGGACACTTCCGCGGCCTGTCATATGCCTGACGTTATCGAAATGCCGTACAGACCTCCGCTCAGTGGAGCCGGTGAGGCAGGGGAAAAGAGTTTCAACTACCGCATGGGAGGGCCTACCTGTCTGGCGGGCGATGTTGTTGGCGATTATTCTTTCGACAGGGAACTCAAAGAAGGTGATGTGCTCCGCTTTGAGGATATGGCCATTTACTCTATGGTCAAGAACAATACCTTTAACGGCATCCCTCTGCCGTCCATCTGGATTCAGGACGGTGAAGAATGCCGTTTATGGAAATCATTTTCCTATAGCGATTTCAAATCGCGTATCTGAAAATCAGTCAAGTACAAGCTCCTTATACTCGTAGCCGAAGCAATCAGCTACAGGCTTGAAGGTGATGTCGCCATTAACCATATTCACACCTGGAACGAGGTCGGCGTTCTCCTGTACAGCCTTCTTCCAACCCTTGTCAGCAATCTGAAGGGCATAAGGGAGGGTAGCATTAGACAATGCGAAGGTACTGGTGCGAGGTGCAGCGCCAGGGATGTTGGCTACAGCATAGTGAACGATACCGTCAACTACGTATACAGGATCTGTGTGCTTGGTAGGATGAGAGGTCTCGAAGCAACCTCCCTGGTCGATGGCAACGTCAACGAGAACTGAACCAGGCTGCATAATCTTGAGCATATCCTTGGTGATGAGGTGTGGAGTAACGTCTCCAGGAATGAGAACCGAACCGATGACGAGATCGACAGTAGGAAGTTCCGCCTTTATGTTTGCAGTGCTTGCATATAGAGTCTTCACATTTGCAGGCATAGTCTCTGCGAGATGACGGAGGCAAGGAAGGCTCTTGTCGGCAACAGTTACGTCTGCACCCATTCCGGCAGCGACTCTTGCAGCAGCGCTACCTACTCTTCCACCACCGAGAACGAGAACCTTGGCAGGCTTTACACCCGGAACACCTCCAAGTACTATACCCTTTCCACCAAAGGTCTTCTCGAGGAAATGTGCTCCGTTCTGGATGGCCATACGTCCAGCTACCTCACTCATAGGGATAAGAAGAGGAAGGGTGCCGTCCTTTGCGCGCACTGTCTCATATGCGATGCAGATTGGCTTGGCCTTAACCATAGCCTCTGTCAATGCACGGTCAGCGGCGAAATGGAAATAGGTAAAGAGTACCTGACCCTCGTGGATGAGCTCATATTCAGGCTCGATAGGCTCCTTGACCTTTACAATCATCTCGGCGATGTCGTAAACCTCCTTGTTGGTGTCAAGCATAGTAGCTCCTACGGCCTCATATTCGGCATCGGAGAAACCGCTGCCTTCTCCGGCAGTTTTCTGCACATAAACACGATGACCGTGCTTAATCATTTCTTCAACACCCTGAGGCGTCATTCCGACCCTGAACTCCATGTTCTTGATCTCTTTTGGAACTCCGATAATCATTGTCTTAAAAGTTTAAAATTAGTTAGTTGTTTTAGGTTAATTATTAAAAACCGGCGAAAAATAGATATTTTTTAATAGAAATCAATAGCTAAAGAACCTTTTTTGAATAAAATACTCAAAAAAAATCCCCTAAGATTTGAAGAAGTACCTATTGAGGGCATCCCACCATCTCGCGGGCAGAATCGAATGCATTACCAGTATGAAACCGGAGCCGAGGCCGGGCCTGTATCTGAGACGCGGTCTGCGTGAATTTACAGCCTTCGAAATGCTTGACGTGACAGCTGACGGTTTCGAAAGGACATTGGAAGTATAGGCATATCTGAACAGAGCCGCCTCCTTTTCGGCAGCCTTTTCATATACAGTTCCTGCAGAAGATTCTGTGAGATGGTCTGCGGCGATTATGCCCCAATCAGTCTTTATTCCTCCAGGTTCAATCAGAACTACATCTATGCCAAAATTCTTCACCTCAATCCGTAGTGCATCTGACAGTGCTTCCACGGCATACTTTGAGATATTGTACCAACCTCCGAACGATACCACCGCCTTGCCGGCCATAGAGGAAATATTGACAATGCGCCCGCATTTTCTTTCGCGCATCGACGGGAGGACGAGTTTCGTCAATGCTGCCAGTCCGAAGAGGTTCACTTCGAGCTGCCGCCTCGCTTCTTCAAGTGGGACATTCTCGATTGCCCCGAGATAGCCGTAGCCGGCATTGTTTACCAGGACATCTATTCTGCCCTGCTCTTCGAGGACGGTCCGGACCCCTATTTCCATAGACTCTTTATCGGTGACATCCATTGCGAGGATGTGCACACCAAGGTCGAGCAGAGGCTCCATCAGAGATATGCGGCGCGCGGCAGCATAGACCGTATGCCCCTGCTTCGCGAGTGTTCCGGCGGTGTCAAAGCCGATTCCGCTGCTGCCTCCGGTAATCAATATGACTTTATTCTTCATATAGTTAATAATATTCTTTGAGAAACTTTGTAAAATTATTAAATTTATCGAATTATAAAAAGTAACAAAATATGAGAAAAATCATCGCAGCTGCCGCAGTTCTGATTCTTTCAAGCGGCACACTATCAGCTCAGCGTCTTATTGTCAGAATGGACGATATCGGAGCCAGTCACGCAGAAAATCTTGCAGTTATCAAATGTTATCAGGAAGGAATAGGAAGAAGCGCAGAGATTATGCCTGTCTGCCCGTGGTTCCTCGAGGCTGCGACTATGCTCAACGAGAATCCAGGCCTTGACGTCGGTGTACACGTGACACTTAGAAGCGAGTGGGTCGGCTACAAATGGAGACCTATCACCAATTGCCCAAGCCTTTGCGACGAGGATGGCTATATGAACTTCAACTTCGGAGGAAAGGCTGATTTGAAAGAGATTGAGGCAGAAATAAGAGCGCAGATAGAGCTTTCATTGAAATATGTGAAAAATGTGACACATATCACGGACCACTGTATGTGGACGATGATAATGCCGGAACTTGGCGAAATGGCCAAGAGGATTGCCGCAGATTACGGGCTTAGATATCAGGGTTCGGGCGATGAAGAAATCGGCATCTATAATCTTCCTGTCGGCTACGGTGGCGAAGGCTCCTACGAAGACAGATTGCTCGAAGGCATAAAGAAAATGGAGAAGGGGAAAACATACTGGACCATTGAGCATCCGGGTCTTGACAATGAAGAGATGAAGGGTATATACGAAATCGGTAGAGACGGAAAGAGGACCGATGTCGGCAGGGACAGACAGGCAGTCACCGATGCCTTCACCAGCCCGAAGATTATGCAGTACATCAAAGAGAACGGTATAGAGCTGGTATCTTTCGGTGATGTAATGAGAGAACACGGAGTAATCAAGAAATGAGGCTATCCTATGGACAGCCTCAAGTGTATGAAAAGAATACTGTTGACAATATTGTCGTTTGTACTGATTTCCACCAGCGCGCTTGCGGGGGATTTCGGGAAGAGCGGCTTCAGTATTCTGCCGAGCCCGTGTCTGGGATACAGTACAAATCACGGTACACAATACGGTGCGAACATCACCATCATCGATTTCGGTGATGGAAGCTATTATCCCAACTATAAGCAGAAAATTTATCTCGAGGCCACAAAATATACCAAGGGGAAAACGTCCTTGAAGGCGGTCTATGACTCCGGAATGCTCATCCCGGATTTCCGTTTCTCTGCCATAATCGCTTATCAATCAAATCCTTTGTACAGATTCTACGGTTTCAACGGCTCAGCTACGCCCTATGATCCGTCTCTCGATTTGAAAAATGATATGGCTTATTACAATTTCGGAAGAAGCATCTTCAAGGCGGCTGCCAATATCCAGCACACAATTACTGACGGTCTCAACTGGGTAGCCGGAGTCAATTTTGTAAGATATGGCATTGCCACAGTCTCCGACAAATTCACTTCGGATCCAAGCAACAGCCTCTATCATGTTTATAAGGAAGCGGGAATCATCCGCTCCAATGAAGCTGAAGGTGGCCAGAGGCTGGAGTTCAATACAGGCATAGTCTTCGATACCAGAAACGAATTTACAGCGCCTTCAAGCGGAATCTGGTCGGAATTGTACCTTACCGGCTCGCCTGACGTTTTCAACGATTCATACAGATACCTGAAACTCAGCGCCCACTTCAGGCATTACCTCTCCCTGCTCGATGAAGAAAGGCTGATTTTCGCCTATCATCTGGCATATCAAGGCACCATTGCGGGGGAAGCTCCTTTCTATGTCCAGCAGAGCATCAACGAGCTTATTTATAAAAAAACTGTCAGTGAGGGTCTTGGTAGCAAGAATACCATACGCGGTACCCTGAACAATCGTTTCGTTGGCGACAGCTATGCGTGGGCAAATATTGAACTTCGTATCAAGCTATTCAGTTTCAATGCTTTCAAGCAGTCATTCTATGTTGCTACGAATCCTTTCATAGACCTCGGAGCCATAGTGAAACCTTTCCGCCTGAATGCCGAAAGAGGCTCAGAGCTCTACAAAGCAGCCACCAGGCTTCACGAGAGTGTGGGTATAGGAGCCAAGCTGGTAATGAGCAGAAACTTCGTCGCATCTGCTGAGGTAGCCAAGCCTCTTCAGAAGGATGACGGCAAATTCGGCTTCATTATGGGAATGAATTATATGTTTTAATATTTATAGAAATATATGAAAATATCAATTAGGTCAATGGCGATTGCAGTATTGTGTATCAGCACTTTGCTTTCGCTCAGTTCCTGCAAGAACAACTCAAATAAGAAAAAACAGAAAGAGGCAGAAGTTGAACTCCCATCAAATGTCAGAGCCTATGCCAATGATGGGTTTACACTCTATTGGATTGGTGATAATGCTGAACCGAAGAAGAATCCACCAAGCCTCTTCACCAATGTCAGCGACGAAATAATTGAAGAACTGAACATCGCTGACGGTATTCCTGCTTCGATGAGCGCCTTCCTCATTAAAAGCTCAGACAAGGAGTATCTCTTCGATGCCGGAATGGGCAATGAAAGCAGCCTTCTCCTGCCGTCACTTGAGGCAATAGGAGTAGCTGCTGATGACATTGACGCCATCTTCATCACCCACCTCCACGGTGACCACTTCGGAGGACTCATCAAGGATGGCAATGCCGTATTCGCGAATGCGAAGCTTTATATCAGCCGTGACGAGTACGATGCCTGGATAGGCAGTGGCTCTGAGAGGGGAGCTGGCGCGAAAGCCGCAGTAGAGCCATATTCTGAAAGACTCGTCCTTTTCAACTTCGGAGATGAGCTTGAGGGCGGAATCAAAGCCATTAACTCTGTTGGACACACAGCAGGCCATACCTCATATCAGAAGGGTAATGTTCTGATAGCCGGAGATATAATGCACGGTGTTGCATTACAGACGGTCCATCCTGAGTGCTGTGCATCATTTGATGTGGATCAGGAAAAATCGGTTGAAGCGAGAATCAGGACTATTGAGTATGCTGACAGCAATAATCTGATACTATGCGGTATGCATTTCCCTGAAGGAGGAATCGCAGATTATCGTAAATAGTAAGATCACTGCAGAACGAAATTCAGACACGCCTTCAAGAAATACACGGGACTGTCTCCTGCTCAATACTTCATCAATCTCAAGCTGCACAGAGCCAAGGAGATGCTCAGAGGTACCAACGCATCCGTGAAGGAGATATCGTATATCTTGCACTTCGAGAGTCCGGAGTATTTCGCCAATGCTTTCAAAAAGAAAACGGGACAATCGCCAAGCGAGTTCCGCAAAGCCTGACACTAAATCAAACAATCAATAATCACACGTTTATGAAAAAACTCATTATTTCAGCATCAGTGGCTTTTCTGGCTGTTGCAGCCAATGCACAAGGCCCGAGAATGGGCTTCAGCGAGCCTACTGTCTACAAGGGAGAAGACCTTGAAATCCACCAGATTGACGCACACACCTGGCACGGAAACGGCAACAAAATGGCCAACGAAGCCATTTACATCGTTGAGGGCAATGACAGAGCGCTCGTCATCGATGCGGGAACGGAAATCAAGGACTATGACAAAATCATTGCGGGAATCACATCAAAGCCAGTGACTCTTGTAGCCACCCACGTGCATCCTGACCACACAGGTTCAGCCATCAACTACTTCGATGAAATTTACATCAATGCGGCCGATATGGTCAATGTAGCGGCTATGATGGGTAATTATAAGGGAACTATTAAGTATCTTGCTGATGGTCAGGTATTTGACCTTGGAGGTCGCGAGATAGAGGTCATCTTTACTCCGGGACACACCCCAGGTTCCACTACCTTCTTTGACAAGAAGGCAGGCTATGGCTTCAGTGGAGACTCCTTCGGTTCAGGCAACCTTCTTTTGATGACCAATTTTTCAACCCTTCTCATAACTTGCCAAAGAACTTTGGAGTATATGCAGAAGAACAATATCGAAAAACTCTATCCTGGCCATTACATGGGAGTTAATGTCGAGACCCAGAAAAGGGTAGCTGATATGCTCCAGATAAGCCGTGATGTACTTGACGGCAAACTGTCTCCAGATGAGGGTCAGAAGGGATCTATGGGACTCAATCACGTACTTACTATGCACGGAGTCCGCATCAATTATTCGGACAGCGCTATTAAGTAAGACTTTATTTCAATGTGACTGTCATAGGATAGGTGTCCGGGCCAAAGTATTTCGCGCTGTAGCAGCATTCATCAAGAAGCTTGAGACTGGACTCGGAAATTCTGCCGATGTAGGTGCTGCGGCCGTTGACGCCTCTCTTGACAGTCTCATTGTCAATGGACAGGAGACCGTTGTCATTCATATAGACATCGCCCTTGATGATTTTCTTAAAAGAGACGTGGTTCAGAGGAACAGCAGTCTTGATTCTCTCGATGTCATCGCATTTGGCAGAGGAAATCCCATTGTTGGCAATGTACATCTCAAGCAGCAGATCAGCTTCTGATAAAAGCTGCTTCAAACAGAGGACAGACTCATTGTCAGCCGCATCTAGAAACATTTCATTGCCGTCAATGATGAAACAGATTCTGCTGTTTTCACTTGGCGGCATTATCTGTGTTCCAGCAGGGGCTGCTTCCTGGATGCCGGAATAAACACTTCTCCATTCTTCCCAATCGCCACCATCATAATCTTCTGAAAGAGAGACTTCTATTCTTATCTGACGGCTATTTGAGGAGAGGTTTGAAGGGACAACAACATCGAAATATTGTTTTGATTCAGAATGTGCTATATATGTTGGGTTTTCCGCATATGAATATTGTTCTCCATCGACAAAAGCCCTGTACCTGAATGAACGGAAGTGTTCGGCAGGTTCAAACTTCGTTTGTACAAATACATAAGAGAAAGGCAGCTTGACAACATCCCGTCCCCATAAAAGCGGGGCAGAATCCTCCACTTCATCTATAACGCAATCATACTCAAGGCAATAGCCGAAGCATCCGGTCAATAGAGGAATTGCCAAAAGAAGAATATATAAGGATTTCATCATTGCGGAAACTGAGAAGACGAGGGAAGTCAAAAAACTCCCCTCGTCCTTTATAAAACCAAGTTATACTACTTTTTGAAATAGCGGTTGAAAAGGCCCTGGAAACCTGCTCCGTGGCGGGCTTCATCTTTAGCCATTTCGTGAACTGAATCGTGGATGGCATCAAGATTGAGTTTCTTTGCGACCTTGGCAATCTCCATCTTGCCTGCGCAAGCGCCTTCTTCAGCCATCATACGTTTCTCAACGTTGGTCTTGGTGTCCCAAACAACCTCACCGAGCATTTCTGCAAAACGTGAAGCATGCTCAGCCTCTTCCCAAGCATAACGCTTGAAAGCCTCGGCAACTTCAGGATAGCCCTCTCTGTCTGCCTGACGGCTCATTGCGAGATACATACCAACCTCGGTACACTCACCCATAAAATGGTCCTTGAGACCCTGACGAACGAAGTCTCCCTCTTCACCTGCAGGAATAGCATTGGCAATACCCAATTCGTGCTCAGTAACGAACTGAAGACCTTTGTTTTCTTCCATCATCTTGAACTTTGATCCTGGGACCTTGCACTGAGGGCACTTCTCAGGAGCGGTGTCACCCTCGTGAACATAACCGCATACCGGACAAATCCATTTAGCCATAATATTGTCTTTTATAATTATTTAGAAAAATTCCAAATTCAAATTTAGCAGAAAAATTGCAAAAAACAATAAATACTCTTTGCTATTTAAAATAAAAGCATTGGTTTTGCACTGTATTAGTTCGCTAATACACGAAGAATGAAACAGTTATTTATCCTACCGGCCATCCTTTTGATGGTTCTGTCAAATGCAAATGCACAGGAAGTTCCGGCATTGCCAATTGACCCCCAGGTACGTCTCGGCCAGCTCGACTCCTAAAGACCTGGAGACAATGTTCCAACTCAACTATCTGTCTTTCACCTCATTTAGCAAGGATAACGATGCTTTCGAATCACAGACGAACAGGCTATATTCACTGCTCCAGAACGCAGAAAGCCAGCCTGTGACCGCTCTTCAGGACTCTCTGCTCAATGCCGCCTATACAAATACTAACTATGTAGGAGCATCAAGACCAAACTCGCCTTCGACCTTGCACAGCAGGCACTTACCACAGAACTGCTCGAGGAAATTCGCGAAAAGGAGGGAGGAACCTACGGAATCAATGCGGCTGGAGACGTTAAGTCCATCCCTAACAAAACCGCATATATGCAGATTGTTTACCAGACAAATCCTGACAGATACGAGTACCTGAACGGAAAGATTGAAGCCATCCTTGAGAATTTCACCGTAAGCGGCCCGTCAGAGGAGAACCTTAGCAAGGGCAAGGAATACATTCTCAAGAACTACAGGAAGAGTCTCAACGACAACAGTTACTATGTTACTGCAATGGAAGAGTATCTTGACAACGGCGTCGACCTTATCGAAGGCTTCGAGCAGACCTTGGAGAGCATCAGTACTGATGATGTCAAGTCTATTGTCAAGGAAGTTCTATCCCAGGGCAACAATGTAAAAGTTATTATGGTCGGGACCGCTGAATAAGGCGCAAACTTACCAGATAATTGACTCTATGCTAGAGGCTGGTATGGCAGTATGGATAATGTGCGAACCTTCTTTAAGCACAAGCTGTTTTGGTTCATTGCCTTCATTTACAAAAATGAGGGCAATGCTGCCATCAGGGTTACTGAAAGCCAGATAGTTAACGCCTGACGGTACATATCCCGAGGTCTTGATACGCTTCGCACCGGGCTTGATAACCTTTGACGCGTGTGCAAGATTGTAATAGTGACTCTGGCGGGACTGGACTGTAGCGTTCGCAGAGTTGAGGGTCACTACGCCAAAGCAGGTCGAGCAGCCGCCTGGTCTGAACGGGCCTCTGTTCTCATCGAGCATAAGATTCCAGAGGGTGACACCCTTGCTGTAATTCTGCATCGTCTGTATGAAGATGCTTTTGAAATCATTGATCAGGCACTTGGAGAAATCGTAGTTCCAGGTGCCTATTGATGCTTCTGTAAAGTAGATTTCCTTCTCCGGAGCATAGGTATGGATGCCACTGAGAGTATTAACGAAACCACCGTAGTTGTGCCAGGCCGAACCCGCTACATATTTCGAAGCTTCGGGATTGTTATAAATGTTAAGAGGGTAGTTCTTCTGCGAGGCAACATTGTCATAATTGTAATTATGGTCGAAAACGAGAATCTTGGTGTTGATTCCGGCTTTCTCGAAGGCAGGTCCGAGGGCGCTGCTGATGAATTCGCTCTGCTCCTCCCAAGTCATATACATTGACATTGAATTGCCGTGATTCAGGGGCTCGTTCTGAATGGTCATAGCATAGATATCGAAGCCCTCTTTCTCCATAGTCTTTATCCATTTTACAAAGTATTCAGCATAAGTCTGATAGTATTCAGGGGCAAGGCTACCGGAAGTCCAGCTCGGATAAGGGCTGTTGTCGCTTGTACTGCGGCGCTTCATCCAAATAGGCGCTGACCAAGGCGATGCAATGATCTTTAGCCCCGGATTGATTTCATATACCTCTTTCAATATAGGGAAGAGATAATCCCTGTCTTCCTGGTGAACTGCAAAATGTTCGAGACCTTCCTCGTCGCACCAGGTAAATTCGTCATCGACACTGAAATCCGAGGCCCCTATTGAGACTCTTACGAGGCTCATTCCCAGACCTTCTTCGAGGCTGAAGATTTCCTTGAGCAGGGCAGTTCTGTTTTCCTTGCTCATTTTCAACAGATTATAACAGCTTGCTCCGGTCAGGGCCGCCCCGAAACCGTCAATTTCCTGGTAGCTGACACTTGCATCTATATTGACGAGTATGGAGGACTGCGACGGCTCGACAGTATTGACAAAAGGAATATCCGCTCTTTCGAAGAGACGGCTGCCATCTGAGCTGGTAATATATGCGACAGCGCTTCCGCTTGTGCCTGCATTGCCGCAGTTCTCAGGTCCGTTTGATGTTTGATGCCCGCAAGATACCATTGCGAGGGTGGCAGATAGAATGGTCGAAAGGATAATCTTGGTTTTCATAATGATTAGAGAAATTGTGATCCGATGACAAATATTAGGGAAAAAATCATCATTTCCCAATCGGAGGTTTCAGGTGAGGGCCGAAATCGGGCTTTTTTGACCTGATCAAACCACTTTTTGAACAACATTATCCACTCAATTGATAGCTTAAGGTCCTGAAAATGAACTCGTATTCATAGTCAATATCCACTTTTGCAATAAAAATGAAGCCCATAGGAGAAAATATCAGCCGGGAATTTCTATTTTTGCATTGAAAACTAAAACGGTTTACCCATCACTAATTAAATAAACAACATCTAAAACAGCATCATGAGAAGATTAATCAAACTCATCGCTCTCTCTTTTATTCTTTTGGGAGCAAGCTGTGCATCTGCTTATGCTCAGACTACAGTCAGAGGTACAGTCAAGGATGCTGATGGTGAGCCTGTAATCGGAGCAGGCATAATGGTGCAAGGCACTACTACAGGTGCCATCGCCGATGTTGACGGTACTTTTACGGTCAACTGCCCTTCCAATGCAGTACTCGAAATCAGTTCCATCGGTTTCATTACGCAGTTTGTCAGTGTAAACGGACGCACTGAACTGTCAATCATCCTCGAGCAGGATACCAATCTGCTCGACGAGGTGGTTGTTGTCGGCTACGGCGTTCAGAAAAAGAGCGTTGTATCGGCTTCTATCTCAAGTATCACCGAAGACGCTTTGAAGCATCAGTCGAACAATAGAATCGATGCAGTCCTTCAGGGTATGAGTTCCGGTGTCACTGTTAGCCAGAGCTCGGGTGCTCCGGGCGCAAGCTCACAGGTACGCGTCCGCGGTATCGGTTCCATCCACGATTCTGCTCCTCTTTATATTGTAGACGGTCTGGCCATCTCAGGTGGAATCGACTATCTCAATCCTAATGATATTGAGCGTATCGAAGTCCTCAAGGACGCAGCTTCAGCTGCAGTTTACGGAGCCCGCGGTGCGAATGGTGTCATCCTCGTTACTACAAAGCAGGGTAAGAAGGGAACGGCGAAGGTATCATACGACTTTTCTTACGGTATCCAGAATCCTTGGCGCAAGCCTCAGGTACTCAATGCTACTGAGTATGCAATCATTATGAATGAGGCTTCGCTCAACAACGGTGCGGCGCCTCTCTATGATGATCCGTATTCATTGGGTGAGGGAACTGACTGGGTAAGTGCCGTTTTCAACAGAAATGCTCCTATCCAGAAACACGACATTTCTGTCAGCGGTGGAACAGAGAACGTATCCTACGCATTGAGCGGCGGTTATCTCTCACAGGAAGGTATCATCGGTGGTAATTACGGACGTTCAAACTACGACCGTTTCACACTCAGGGAGTCAACCCAGATCACCCTCCTCGATGAAAGCGAGAACCGCAGTTTCCTTAACAGCCTGAAAGTGAACCAGAGCGTTTCATACGCCAACATCAACTCTACCGGCATCAGTGAGAATACTGAGTACGGCTCAGTCCTCGGTTCCGCTCTCGGAATGTCACCTCTCGAGTCAATCTATGCTGATGAGGCTACTGAGAACCTTTACAAGACCCTCTATCCGGAAGGCTATCCATATATTATCAGAGATGCTGACGGAAGAGCATTCACAGTTGTGGATGGTGTGAAGTACAATGAGCAGAGCAACCCTATGGCGATGCTGAATATGCCGGGCGCAAAGTATGACACCCACAAGTTCATTGCCAATGCTTCAGCTGAACTTCAGATTTGGGATGGTCTCAAGTTCAAGACCTCAGTAGGAGCTGACCTCGCATTCTGGGGAAATCACTCATATTCAAAACCTTACTTCCTATCTTCGAAGAACTACAAGTACGACACAGTTACCGATTCCATCACTTATGATGAGAACGGCAATCCTTCAACCGTAAGCAAGATCAATTACGGCTCTTCTGCCAGCCAGGAAATGAACCAGTCTCTGCTCTGGCAGATTGAAAACGTCCTCACCTACGACAAGACCCTCGGCAAACACAGTTTCAGCGTTCTCCTTGGACAGAGTGCCCTCAGAAGCAGCTCAAAGAATGTGGGAGCAAGCGCCAACGGTCTTATGTACGGTTACGATCCTTGGAAGATCTCTGTAAACAACACGCTCGGACAGCAGAAGGATGGCGACCGCAACGGTTGGGGAAGCTGGAATTCAATCGTTTATTCACTTGCTTCATATTTCGCAAGAGCTTCATACAACTATGACGAGCGATATATGATTGAGGCTACAATAAGAAGGGACGGTTCAAGCCGCTTCGGTCCAAACAACAAGTGGGGTAACTTCCCTTCAGTATCGGCGGCGTGGAACTTTGCAAGAGAGAGCTTTATGGACTCAATGCCTTGGCTTTCAATTGGTAAGCTTCGTGCTTCTTACGGTATCAACGGTAACGACAGCATCGGTAACTTCACCTACGCAGTATATATGTCATCCGGCAATAACTACGTATTCGGTTCAGGTGCTACAGGAACCGAGAACATCTCAATAGGTACCAAGCCTGCAGGTCTTTCAAACCCTAACGTGAAGTGGGAGCAGTCAATCCAAAGCGACCTCGGTCTCGACCTCGGATTCTGGGAGAACAAGCTCACCCTTACCCTGGACTATTATAACAAGAAGACCAGCGGTATGCTTCTTTCAATGCCTGTACCTTCATACGCAGGTGACTCAGCTCCTACAGGAAACCTCGGAGATATGGTCAACTCAGGTTTTGAAATCGATATCAACCACCGCGGTTCTTTCGGCGATTTCAATTACTATATTGGCGCTAACGCCACATACAACAAAAACCGTCTAACCTACCTCGGCGATGATGCTACTTCCCTCTATGTTTCAAGCCATAAGATTGGTCAGCTCTCACGCGGTCTCGTAGGACTTCCATTCCCTTACTTCTACGGATACAATGCTATCGGCATCTTCCAGAATATGGATGAAATCAATTCATATGTTGGACCTGAGGGCCAGCTCATCCAGCCAAATGCAGTACCTGGAGACGTCAAATTCGAGGATGTGAACGGTGACGGCAAGATTGATCCGGACAATGACAGAACCTATCTCGGAAAGGGTATTCCTGACTGGACCTTCGGTATCAACTTCGGTTTCGACTACAAGGGCTTCGACTTCAATATGTTGCTCCAGGGCCAGATCGGCGCACAGACCTTCAATGTTACCCGCCGTACCGACCTCTACTACATCAACCTTCCTCGCACCATACTCAACCGTTGGACAGGAGAGGGCAGCACAAATTCTGCACCTCGTTTCACCTGGGACGGTGGTACAAACGAGAACTACAGAGTATCAAATCTCTGGATCGAGGACGCTTCATTCTTGAGAGCACGTAACGTACAGCTCGGTTATACCATCCCTCAGAGCCTGACTCAGAAGGTAGGCATCAGCCGTCTGCGTCTTTATGCTCAGGCAGAGAATCTCTTCACCCTTACCAGATACTCAGGTTGCGATCCTGAGGTTACCGGAGGCAACTCAGGTTATGGTACTGAATACGGTATCGACCGTGGCGTCTATCCACAGGCAAAGACACTCTCTTTAGGTCTCAACATCAACTTCTAACATAAGGTCAGAATGAAAAAGTCATTATATATACTCAGCGCTGCAATTGTCCTCTGCCTTAGCTCATGCGGCAAGGACTTCATTACGGCCGTCCACAACTCTTCGGAGCCGCTGGACGAGTTCTTCATCAACGAGGACCGCATGTATCAGGGTCTTGTAGCAGCATATGACCCACTTGAGTGGTTCGATTATTTCTACCAGTACAATTCGCTTCCTATGGTGGCTGACATCATGGCTGACGATATCTACTGCGGTGGCTCAAACGAGGGCGACCAGCCTGTACTCGTGAAGACCCACTACTACACAGCTACGGCTACCGAGGTCTGCAACCAGATCTGGACCATCGCTTATTCTGGCATCAACCGTTGCTATCACGTTCTTGAATACGTGGACGGCATTCCAGGTATGAGCGATCAGACCAAGAGCCTCTACAAGGCTGAGACCGACGTCCTCCTGGCTTACTACTACAACATCCTCTGGAAGTTCTGGGGCAATATCCCATACTACGATGAGAACCTTACCGCTCCTTACTTCGCCACCCAGCTTGGACACGACGAGGTGTACGAGAAAATCGTAGAAAGAATCGAGGAAGCTCTCAAATACAACGTTCTTCCAATGAAGGCCAGCGGCGGAAGCGAAGGCAGAATCACCAAGGCTATGGCTTATATGCTTTATGCTGAGGTTGTTATGTACCAGAACGACAAGACCCGCTATCCAAAGGCCCTGGAGTATATGAAAGAAATCATCAGTTCAGGCCAGTATGCACTCGTTAGCGACTACGCATCTATCTGGGCTGAAACAGGAGAGTGGTCTTCAGAGTCTATTTGGGAAATCAATTACACTTCAGAAGGTGCAGTACGTGACTGGGGCGCTCCTATTGCAGCCGGCGGTAGCGTATATCCTACTCTCATCGGCATTCCTGGAGGCGTTCCAGGCTACTTCGATGACGGTTGGGGCTTCTCTCCAGTGGCGAAGAGTGCATATGAAATGTATGAGGAAGGCGATATCCGCCGTGACGGAGGTATCCTCAATATCGATGCTTTCTGTGCTGAAAAGGGTCTCAGCTACGACCACGCCCAGGACCGTTGGCAGTGCACAGGCTACTACCTTCTCAAGTACATTGCCCGCACAAATGGCAATCACGGCTATCTCGCATCGAATACTCTCAACTACGGAAACAACATCCGTGTTTACCGTTACGCAGAGACCCTGCTCAATGCAGCCGAACTCTCACTCGCACTCGGTCAGGACGACAGCTCATACCTAGCAGAGGTACGAAACAGAGCTCATTGCTCCGACAAGGGCACAAGTCTCGAGGATATCATTGAGGAGCGTCACAAGGAATTCGTAGGTGAAGGCAAGCGCTATTGGGACCTTGTCCGCACCGGAATGGCTTCAACAGTCCTCAAGGCTTCCAACCACCTCTACCGTCAGGTTGACTGGACGGAGTCAAAGAAATATTGGCCTATTCCTCAGTCAGAAAGGGATAAGGATCCTAACCTCGTACAGAACGACTATTAATAGAATCAAGTATGAACAAGATATTCAAATACGGCCTTATTCTGCTCGGAGCATCGCTGCTTGCAGCCTGCCAGGCTGAAATACTCAGCCCCGACCAGAGCAAACTTCCTGTTGCCAGCGAACTCAAAGCTGACATTCAGGTGGACCAGTCTACAAATGTCGTCACATTCTCCATTCTCGACCAGGGGGTTGTTCCCGTATGGATTTTCGGAGATGAGAAGATAGACGGCAAGGTATCAAAGAAATACGCTTATGTACAGAACGGTGTGCAACTGCGTATCCGTGATGCCGGCGAACATACCGTGGAACTCCGCGCATACAATGCAAACGGTCTTTCACAGGGCTCACAGAAAGTGACTTTCACCCTTGAGAACACCTATCGCGACCCGTTCGATCCTACCCCTTATATGAAGGCTATGGCAAACGAGTGGGTATGGGACAAGATGAACAACGGTCACTTCGGTTGCGGCGAGACTGCAGACAATCCTACCGGATGGTGGTCCTGCGGTGCCAACGGCAAGGATGGTGTAGGTCTGTATGACGACGTGATGACTTTCACAACTGATGGTAAATTCACTTTCAATCCGGGCGAAGGCGGAACCGTCTATGCCAATAAGGATGTAAGTGTTCTGGGTGGTAGCATACACGATGAGGACTACGAGATTCCTATCGAGGAGTTCACCTGCGACTACACTATCGAGAACAACTGGAACGATGCAGGCATCGAGGAAATATACCTCGTACTTCCTGAAGGTAAGAACCTTTCCTACGTTCCTAACAATGACGCTGTAGGTGACAACGCACGCTACCTCTTCGTCAATACCAAGCCAGCAGACATCAAGAAGAATCTCAAGCTTGTCAACTATTCTGCTACAGCCAATGGAGGCGGTTCCATCGCTTGGCTTTACAGTTTCGTGCCTAATTCAAGCGGTCCTAGCGTAGAGGAATTCCTTGCAGGAACTTCAGGCAAGTCCTGGGTTATGGATTCCCAGACAAAGGGACACCTCGCTTGCGGTCCGTCATTTGACGATCCTGCAGGCTGGTGGGCAGCAGGTCCTGACGAGAAGGCAGGCTTCGGTATGTATGACAACGTCCTCACTTTCTATCCTGACGGAAAATATGTATTCGATTCGGGTGCGGACGGAATGATTTATGCCAACAAGGACGTAACTCTCGTACCGGGAGGCCCTCAGGGTGAGGACTACATGGCAGAATGGCCAAAACAGGAAAGCACTTATGTATTTGACGGCGAGACCATTACCCTTCCGGAGGGTGTCGTAATCGGATACGTTCCTAACGATGGAAGCTACACCAACCCTGTATTCCACGTCAAGTCCATTACTGAAACCACCCTCGTACTCGTATCTGTAGGCGATGGTATCAGCTGGCAGTACATCTTCAAAGTGAAGGAAAGCAATTACGACATTGACGGCGAGGGCAATCTCTGGAGAAGCGCAAGCATCAATCCGGAATACTGGTACAGCCCGGCTGACTGGTCAGGCAATATTGCTCCACAGGCAGAACTGACTGAGAACAACGGTTTCACTGCTGTGATTCCAGAAGGAGTCGGTGGCAATGAGTGGCAGGCACAGAACAAGCTCATTTCAGACATCGTCATCGAGGCAGGCCAGAGTTATGATTTCTGCTGCACGATTGAGGCTGATGCCGATATGACCGTCACAGTCAAGCTTGCAGCTTATCCAGGAGACGACAAGACTGAAAACGAGTTGTATTACAACAACAACGTTACACTCGGCGAATACACGGCGAATACCCTGAAGCTCGAGAAACTCGTTGTCAATGCTCCAACAGGAACTAATCTAATACTTATCTTTGACTTTGGCCGCAGCCCTGTGGGTTCTACTGTCAATGTGAGCGACATCTGTTTCCAGAAGAGCAACTAAGCTGACTGTATGAAGAGATTATTGTCATTAAGCATTCTCTTGACCTTTTTTGCAAGTTCATGCGGGGGCAAATTGCCCCCAATTGAACCTGGTATTAGTCTGGATGTCGCGCCAGCAGTTCTCCTCTTCCCGGCCGAAGGCGGAAGCGAAGTGCTGACTGTGAAGGCTGACGGGGACTGGGGAATTGCAATAGAGAACAAGGAAATCTGCTCTGTATCACCCAATTCGGGTTCGAAAGGGGATTATGGCATCGAGGTCTCGATGAAGAAGAACAGCAGCTATGAGCCTGTCAGCACCAGCATTACATTTATGCACGGAAGTGCAAGGACCAAAGTGGAGATAAACCAGGAAGCTGCATCAAAACCGGAGAATGACCCGAACATCAATACTCCTGAGGGTTACACCCTTGTTTGGCACGATGAATTCGACGAAGAGCCTAAAGACAGTGGAAACTGGCGTTTCGAGAACTGGGCCCCGGGACGCGTAAACAATGAACTGCAGCGTTATGTAGCGGGTGGAGAAAAGGACGGCAAGAAAACTGCGCAAGTCATTGACGGCGTCCTCCATATCACAGCGATGCAGCATAACGACGAAGTCATCTCAGCGAGAATGAACTCTACCAAATCGTGGAAATACGGTTATATGGAGGCAAGGATAAAACTTCCTAAGGGCAAGGGAACCTGGCCTGCATTCTGGATGATGCCGGATGACCAAAGTCTTGGCTGGCCTTCCTGCGGTGAAATCGACATTATGGAAGAAGTGGGTGTAAGGCCGAACTATACATCTTCATCAATCCATACCAAGTCCTATAACCACGTAATGAAAACGCAGAAGACCAAGGAGATATACACTACCGGAGCAGAAGACGAATTCCACGTCTATGCCTGTGAGTGGACTGCGGAAAGCATTAAGTTCTATACTGACGGGAAGCAATTCTTCGAATTCAAGAATGACGGCAAGTCCAACAATGATACCTGGCCGTTCAACAAAACATTCTATATCACCCTTAACCTCGCTTGGGGAGGCAGTTGGGGAGGTATGAATGGAGTTGATCCTTCAGCCCTTCCGACAACTATGGAAGTAGACTATGTAAGAGTCTTCCAGAAACTTTAGAAAACAGAATGAAATTCAGACCGATAGTATTGTCCCTTATCATTCTTTCCATTTCCTGCTCCGAACGCAGTGAAGTGGACAGGAGAGTCGATGCGCTACTCTCGCAAATGACTCTGGATGAGAAAATTGGACAGATGAACCAGCTTGACTACGGCAGCGTGAACAGTGAAATCATTGCTGCCGGAAAGGCAGGCTCAGTCCTCAACTGTGTCGATGCTGCCAGAATCAACGAATTGCAGCGTGCAGCCGTTGAGGAAAGCCGTTTGGGCATACCCCTGCTGATGGCACGCGATGTCATACACGGCTTCCACACCGTATTTCCTATCCCTTTGGGGCAGGCTGCGACTTTCGATGCGGCTCTGGTGGAGGAGGGCGCGCGCATTGCCGCAAAGGAAGCGACATCGCACGGAGTACGTTGGACTTTCTCGCCTATGGTCGACATTGCCAGGGATGCACGTTGGGGCAGAATTGCCGAAAGTTTTGGCGAAGACAGCTATCTGGCGAGTGTCCTCGGGGCTGCAATGGTCAGGGGATATCAGGGCAATGAGCTTTCGTCTCCGACATCGATGGCAGCCTGTGCGAAGCATTTTGCCGGCTATGGAGCATCGGAAGGAGGAAGGGATTACAATACCGCCAATATCCCGGAAAGAGTGCTGCGCAACAGCTATCTGCCTCCATTCCAGGCTTGCGCTGATGAAGGAGCCGCCACATTTATGACTTCTTTCAATGACGTCAATGGAGTGCCTTCAACAGCCAATCGCTGGCTCCTTGATGAGGTTCTTCGCGGAGAATGGGGCTGGGATGGTATGATAGTCACCGATTGGAACTCTGCCGGAGAGCTTATTGCTCACGGAGTGGCCGCTGATTTGAAAGATGCGGCAGAATTGAGCGTCAATGCCGGAGTGGATATGGATATGATGTCCTATTCTTTCATTGGCAATGTCTCTGCCCTGGTCAAGGAGGGAAAGCTGCAGGAAAAACAGATTGACGATGCCGTCAGGAGAATATTGAAACTCAAGTTCGAGCTCGGGCTTTTCGAGCAGCCCTATATCGATGAGAGCAATGCCGGGGCAAGCGACTATTGCGAAGAGCACCTGGCTGCTGCAAAGAAAGCGGCTCTCGAATCTGCGGTGCTCCTGAAAAACGAAGGAGTGCTTCCGCTCAAGGAAGGCAGCACAGTACTCGTATGCGGGCCGATGGCTGACGCCAGTCACGACCAATTGGGGACTTGGGCACCGGACGGACAGGAAAGCCACAGCATCACTGCCTTGATGGGCTTGAGCAAGCTGTTCAATGTCATTTACGAGCCTGTGCTCGAATACAGCCGCGACTATGATATGGGCAATTTCGCAGCCCTGAAGGCAAAGGCGCTGCGCTCCGATGCGATAATAATGCTCGCAGGAGAGGAGGCAATACTCTCGGGAGAAGCCCATTCTCTCGCTGATGTGAAGCTGCAAGGTGCTCAGAGAGAGTTTATTGACGCATTGTCAAAGCTCGGAAAACCTCTTGTCACCGTGGTAATGGCAGGAAGGCCCCTCGAAATAGAGCAGGAGCTCGAGGACAGCGACGCGATGATTTACAGCTTTCATCCCGGGACTATGGGAGGAGAGGCCCTCGCTGAGCTGATCAGCGGAAGAGCCGTACCATCTGGCAAACTTCCGGTGAGCTTTGTTCACAGCAGCGGGCAATATCCATTCTATTACAACCATAGCAATACAGGCCGCCCGAACCAGGGCAATGAAACCTTGATCGGGGACCTGCCTTTGAAGGCCGGTCAGGTATCCAACGGATGTACGAGCTACTATCTCGATGCCGGATACGGTGAACTACTGCCTTTTGGATACGGACTCTCGTACACAAGCTTCAAGTACTCCAATATCACCCTGTCATCGAATGAATTGCACAGCGATGATGTACTCAAGGTCGAGTTTGAGCTCACGAATAGCGGAGACTATGATGCAGACGAAGTCGCAATGCTCTTCATTCAAGACCTTGTAGGTTCAATTGTCCGCCCTGTGAAGGAACTCAAGAGATTCGAGAGAGTCAGTCTCAAGGCAGGTGAGAGCAAGCATATTTGCTTCGAGCTTCCGATAAAAGAACTGGCATTTTACGGCCTTGACAACATCTTCAAAGTTGAAGCTGGCAACTTCAAACTTTGGGTTGCCGGCAATTCAGCTGACGGCGAAGCCATTCCATTCAAAGTAATTTAACAGACATTAAAGATAAGTATTAGGTGAAAAAATTGTTTGTGTTAATGTCATTGGTTTCTGTTCTTGTAGCTTGTGACAAGAACAGAAACCTTCCTATTGAACCTGACCCTGTAGAGCCGGTTCAACCGGTAGAACCGACAGAACCCGAAGACAAGGGCTTCACATTGCCGGTGGTCAGAATCAGCTATTATGGGACTCTCGCCCTGAATTCCTATTGCCAAGGAACATACGTCATCCTTGATCCTGACAAGCATTATTCTGATGTGGATGACCTCAGAGGCTCATTGCAAGTAAAGGGCAGGGGCAATTCGACCTGGGGGATGCCGAAGAAACCGTTGAGGCTCAAATTCGACTCGAAGAGCGAAGTCCTGGGAATGCCTTCGGAAAAAGACTGGGCCCTACTGGCCAACTACGCCGACAAATCATTGCTCCGAAACAGTCTGGGAATGGAGATATCCCGCATTATGGGTTTCTCCTGGACACCGCGCCACGTCCCTTGTGAGCTGTATCTGAACGGAATCTATCAGGGTGTCTATGACTTCTTCGAGCACAAAGAAACCGGCAAGAACAAGGTCAACATCGATACCGACAAGGATTATTACCTGGAAATTGAACAGAATTTCGACGAGGCCAATTATTTCACGACGTCCTACGATGTTCCAATCCAGTTCAAGGATCCTGACAAACCGGGAGCCGAGAGGATAGAATTCGTGAAGAATTATTTCAAGGATTTTGAGGATGTACTCCGCTCCGATGACTTTGCCGACAAGGACAAGGGCTATCAGGCATATATTGACGTGGACAGCTGGATTGACAATTTCATCGTACAGGAACTGGCCAAGAACATTGACGGGAATGTCAGAAAGAGCTCATTCCTCGTACTGAAGGATGGTGGTAAGCTGGAGTTCTACCATCAATGGGACTTTGACCTCGCTTTCGGCAATGCAGATTACTTCCCGGATGGGAACAACGGACCTACTGGCTGGTATGTGAAGAACCGGGATACGAACGGACAAGTAGGCAAGGGATGGTATAATCGTCTATTCCAGGACAGAGCATTCGTAGAGAAGGTAAAGAAACGCTGGAAAGAACTGTATCCGGAGCTTAGCGGACTGGATGAATACATAGACAAGGCAGCAGCTGAACTTGGTGAGGCTCCTGACAGAAATTTCGAGAAATGGAAGATACTTGGCATTTATGTCTGGCCAAACGTTAAAGTCACCGGTTCCTACAAGGAGGAAATCAAGTACCTGAAGTCATTTTATATGGATAGATTGGCTTGGATGAATAAGGAAATTAATAATCTCTAACGGATTTGTTTTATATTTGCGTATAGAATACTGACTGCATATGAGATACTACCTACCTTTTCTATTCTGCCTGGCCCTGATTCTTACATCCTGCAACAGGAACAATGAAGAGGACGGACGCCTGGAGAGACTCGACAAGGCGCTGAGTGACAGGATGCTCTATGAAGTCTATTTTGAAGACAAGGCCAGGGTGCTGCGCGATGTTCTCACTGAACAGACGGACAAGGCCCAGAGGTACAATATCTGTATGCGCCTGGCTGACCACTACCGCTCAAACAGCAAGGACTCGACCATTGCCTATCTCGTTTCAGCCCGTGAACTTGCAGTTTCACTGAAGGACTTCAACAAAATCGCGACAGCTGATTTTCAGATGGCGAAGCTGTACATCAAAACCGGCTACCCAGTTGAGGCTAACTATATCCTGGACAATTACAGGGACAGGGAACTTCCTAAAGAGGTGCTGACCGACTATTATGATGCTGAACACAGATACTGGCTTGAGACCACCATCCAGGAGGCCCCGAACGATTTCGCTGACATAAGGTCGGAGCAATTGGACAGATACCGGAAACTTCATCTTGAAAGTTGCGAAGCCTACAGTTGGCAATGGCATAATCTCAAACGCGAGGCTGCCATATCAAAGGGCAATGTAAAAGAAGCACGGGACCACGCATATTCGATGGTTCAAATCTCAAAGATCAACTCAAGGGAGTATGCAGAAGCTGCATATTGGTATGCACACACCTTCGAGAATGAAAACGAAAACCTTTTCGAGGAATGGCTGGTCAGATCCGCAATTGCGGACATAATGTGCGCCACAAAGGACTATGGTTCCCTGAGTGAACTCGTTGAATACATATTCTCGAAGGACAATATTGACCTCGCTTTTGAATATGTCGCCAACTATTGTATGCCTGACGCCCTGCACTACAACAGCAAACTCAGGCCTTACCAGATTGCACTTTTCTTCCCTAATATCGTAAATGCCTACCAGGCCAAGCATTCAAAGCAGGCGTTAGCGAGGACCTACCTGCTCCTGATTGTCTCCATTCTGGCCCTGTTGCTCCTGGCCACATTGATCTTCCTGTTCAAGAGGCAGAAGAAACTGGATGCGGTAAGAAAACAGCTTCAGGATTCTTATGTAGAGATTGACAAACGGAACCGGGAACTCACCACAATCAATGAAAGGCTTGTGAGCCTCAACGCCCGTATCAGGGAAGCCGACAAGGTTAAACAGGAGTATATTACCCTCTTCCTCGGCATACTCTCGGACAATATCAGCACGACCCGACTATATAAGAATCACGTTCTGAAAACCATACGTCAGGGCAATACGAAGTCTTTGGTGGAGGAAATCGAGCAATTGCCTCCTATTGACAATGATATACTCGATTTCTACAAGATGTTCGACCAGACCTTCATCAACCTCTATCCGGATTTCGTTGAGAAGTTCAACACCCTGCTCGTGGACGGTGCAGAGATTGTTCCTAAGGGAGATGACATACTCACTCCGGAGCTTCGAATTTTCGCGTTGATAAAGCTGGGAATAACAGACTCCAGCCGTATTGCATCGCTGCTCCATTATTCAGCCAACACCATCTACAACTATAGGGCTAAGACAAAGAAAAAGGCACGGGCATCCAAGGATGATTTCGAGGATGCCGTGAGGGAAATCGATTGATGGAGTACAGAATCAGAAGGTGTAACCCAGATTGATATAGAATGCTCCAGTACCGTCCTGGTTGTACAGAGTACTGTTCTTCAGGAAATGAGTAAGAGGAGTACCGTACTCGAAGGCAACGATGAAATTTTCATTCATAATGAAACGCAGGCCGGAACCGAAGGTTATATGAGGTCTGTCCTTATCGGTACCATAAACAGGCACAGGTGAGGCACTTAAGGCAGGGAGAGCTCCAAGCTCGACTCCTCTGGTGGCCATACAACCATCGCTAAATGCACTTAGGCCAAGGGCTAAATTCTGATTGAGCATAGAGAACCTGATTGGTCTCCAGCGCAGCTCGACAGTATAGGCAGTCTGATCGAGACCGACAACCCTTGTACGCATTATGCCTCTGGTCGTATTGTAGCCTCCCATTCCGTCATAATCGTTCTTATTGCCCATCGCCGTCATATAAGGAAGAGCATAGAAAGGTGCGTTCTTGCCTATATTTCCCTCATAATTAAGGCGATACGCGAAAGTCAGCACATCCTGTCCGATAAGAGGGAAATACTGTCTCCAGGTGAGGGAATAACGGTAGTAAGGAATCTTCGAAACAAGGGGCAATGCCGCAGTAACGTGAGCCTCAGCCCAGATACCGCTCGATGGTGCGCCTTCCTTGTCCCTGCTGTCATATACAAGCCCGAGACGGAGGCCGGAAGAAAGGCCGCCTTCAGCCTCTTTATCCGAGATAATGCCGAGCTTCCTATAGATACTGAAGAGTGTAGGGCATTCTTCGGGGAATGCAGCTGATGCATCCTTACCCTTATTGATGCTTTCGTAGTCTATGTCAGCTATCTGGTAATAGCGGGAGAAGATTCCGGCTTCCCACTGAAGTTTGGAATTGATTCTTCCGAGGAAATCTGACTTGAACGAGAAATCATTCTTCATCATTCTGTAGAAAGGAGTGAATCTGAAGCTTTCTCCCTCATTGCCGGCTGTTATCCTGTCATTGTCATAATATGATTGATAACCGTTAAAGCCGTAGAAATCAAAGGCTTTATCGAGATTGATTCGGATTGCCGAACACCAGCGCACACCGGGGATGAGTTCCTTGCTGTCATACTGGAACTGGATGAGCTGAGAGCCCTTGGTAAAGCGTGAATATTCCAGATATGCGTAATTGTCATAATTAGGATAACTGCTGCCGTCACCATAATCGTAGATTTGCATGATGGCACCGTATTGAAAGCCTTTGTCGGCATCATATGCAACGGCCGGAAGAGGCCCGAAATTGAGTCCTGTCTTGACAATTTCCTTCTTTTGGGCTCTGGCGACAAAAGAAGAAACAAGCAGTAAGACAAGGAAAAAGGTTCTTTTCATAATACAGGTTTTGGTTTAATCAAGTACAAAAGTATATATTTGCTGTAAGAAAGAAAAAAATGAGTATAACTTCCGACCAGCGACTCCTTATGAGAAAATTATTGATAGCAGCCCTTCTGGCAGTATCCGCATCGGCACCACAACTGAACGCACAAATCAGATTGAACAAGGACAATATAGACGAAGTCGTTAGTGCAATGACACTTGAAGAAAAGGCCTCAATGGTCGTAGGCTACTCGAAAGGAGCGTTCACCGGCTATGGCAACAGCATACTCTACGTTCCCGGTTCAGCCGCTTCCACCTGTAGAATCGACCGTCTCGGAATCGCTCCTACCGTTCTCGCGGACGGCCCTGCGGGTCTCAGAATCAGCCCGACAAGGGAGGGGGACGACCAAAGCTACTATTGCACCGCGTTCCCGATAGGAACAGCCCTGGCAGCAAGCTGGAGCAAGGAACTTGTCTTCGAGGTAGGAAAGACAATCGGAGATGAAGTGCGCGAATACGGTGTGGACGTGCTCCTGGCACCGGGAATGAATCTACAGCGCGACCCTCTCTGCGGAAGAAATTTCGAATATTACTCCGAGGACCCGCTGCTGAGCGGCAATATTGCCGCCGCCTATGTCAATGGCGTGCAGAGCGAAGGCGTAGGCACATCAGTGAAGCATTTCGCCGTCAACAACGCGGAAACCAGCAGAAAGGACAATGACTCCAGAGTCGGAGTCAGAGCTCTGCGCGAGTTGTATCTGAAGGGTTTCGAGATTGCCATAAAGCAGAGCAGGCCTTGGACAGTGATGACCTCATACAATGCTATCAACGGCGTCCAGGCTATGGAAAGCAGGGAACTTCTGCAGAACCTTCTCCGCGACGAATGGGGCTTCGATGGCTATGTAATGTGTGACTGGGCATATGCGGGGTTGCGCAATACGGTGAAGGAGCTCTACGCGGGCAACGACCTCCTGACACCAGGCTCCGAAGAACAGTATCTTGAAGTCATTGAGGCGGTCAGGAACAAGACTCTTCCAATTGAGGAACTGGACAAATGCGTGAAAAGGATACTCGGTATCGTGGTCAGGACTCCACGCTTCAATGGTTACAGATATTCCGACCGTCCAGACCTCAAGGCCCACGCGGAAGTGGCGAGAAGGGCTGCTGCGGAGAGCATTGTGCTACTCGAAAACCACGACTCGACACTTCCCCTGAAGAGCAGCTCCGGAAACGTTGGACTCTTCGGCATCTCATCCTATGACTTCATCTCCGGAGGTACAGGCTCGGGAAGCGTCAACAAGGCATATATGGTTAATCTGGTGGATGGCTTCAGTGCTGAAGGATACAGCGTAAACAAGGAACTGAAGGATTATTACAGTGCCAAAGTGGAGCTCGCCCTCGCCAACCTGAGTACAGCCTCGACACTTGGAAGAATCTCGCTCAATGAAGTCAGCATCCCGGCCGGGCTCGTCAAAGCCAGCGCAGAGAAGGACGACTTCGCAGTGATTACCCTCGGTAGGAGCAATGGAGAAGGCCTCGACCGTCACGCCTTCGACGACTTCAGCCTTAAGACAGTCGAACTGAATATGATCAATCAGGTCAGCAACGCCTTCCACGCCGTCGGCAAGTACCAGGTCCAGTTTGCATCCAATGCCACCGACATACGCGAGACTGCTGAATACAGACTGCGCAGGGAGGAATGCTGGAAGGTTGAAAGGCTATTCGAAAACAAATAATCAGCGCCTGCCGAGCCAGTATTGCCTTTCATCCTCGGGCAATTTTTCTATGGCATAGCGGAGCATAGTCCTCGGCATTTCACCGGAATGGTCGCGCAGGAAGTCCCGCAGGAGTTCGACATCACAGCGCGAACCCATCTCACGAAGCATCCAGCCCACAGCCTTGTGTATAAGGTCGTGTTCGTGATGCAGATGGCGCAAAGCATACCTCCGGCACCATTCGGGCTCGGAATTCTGCGAAGTCTTCCAAGTACAGACGATTGACATTCTCTGCTTCCAAAGACAGTCACTGTCAGCAAGGGAGTCGAGTACGGAAATCTTGTACTCACGGTTCATCGAAGGCTGGGTATTCCCGGGCTCATTGCCAAGACAGGTGGGAAGCAGCAGCCAATTGCCAATAATCTTGATGACACTCAAATCAACAAGATCCCAATTGTTCGCCCTGGAGGCATTGTCCAGATAGAACTGAATAATTTCATCCCGGGCAATGACGGATGACTGGCGGGCGGCGACTTTCTTTTTGCACAAACTCTCGAAGGAAGCGACCAAAATCAGAAAGCCGCACAGTCTCACCTCGTGCCAGTGGGAGTCGAGCAATGTCTGTATCTCACTGAAGGGCAAACCTTTAGCCTCCTTTACCACTTCGCGGGTAACGGGAACCTTGATTCCCAGGAAAGAGTCTCCTTCTCCATACTGGCCCGTGCCGGTCTTGAAAAAGCGGGTAAGAACCGCTCGTTGCTGCTCATCAGCCATAGACTCCATCAGCCCGATAATCTCTTCTGCGTTCATTGATACAAATTTCAAGAACACAAATATAGGGAAAAGTGCAATAGAAAAAGGGAAAACAAAAAAATATGGGCTCCGACCTCCCGTCGTTGCCCATATCCATATACGGACGATGATTTCCTGATAGCTGAAGAGAAACGAAACCAAACCAAACTTTTCCGTCGCCCGTATACTCAACATTTATCCCTAATACTACTTGTCGAAGGCAAAAATAGAACCAAAAAACATCTGTTACATATCATTTTCCATATTATTATTCATTGGTTGCAATTGAATTCATCAATAGAAGCAAGGTATGATTTTTGCAGTTAAACGATTCATAATAAATGATTTAAGAAATGGAACTACGCCAGCTAAAGTATTTTATCGCGGTAGCCCGGACCTTAAATTTCACCGAGGCTGCCCGCCAGTTGTACATTACCCAGGGAACGCTCTCGCAGCAACTGCGCCAGCTCGAATATGAGCTGGGTTCGACACTGTTTGAACGCACCTCCCGTAATGTTGCACTAACAGAAGCAGGGGAGACCCTGTTGCCACTCGCACAGCAGATGTTGGATGTTTCCGAACTGTGCACCACCAAGATGAGGGATCTGCGCAATGGAATAAGCGGTGTTCTCAGGATAGGAGTATCCAGTTCAATGAGACATTTTGTCAATATCTGCTGTCGCAGGTACATAGAGCAATATCCCGACGTATCGCTTCACATCAGCACGGGCTGCACAACGGAGATGCTTGAAAAGCTACGCTCAAATGAGTTCGACCTGGTTGTCAGCCTCTGCCAGCAGGAACCGGACCCGCTGTTGTACACCTCTGTACTTTTCAGGACCAGTCTGGCCGCCATAATGGACAGGAACCACATACTTGCAGACAGGGACAACGTCAATTTCAATGACCTGGAGCGTTTCAGACTGATATTGCCGGGAAGCGGGCCACACGTCAGGGAAATGTTCCAGAGTTTCTTCAACGTCAATATCAGCGGCCTAAATCATTGCATCAGCTCCAATGAACTCGATTCAATACTCTACCTCCTGCGCGGCTCGAACAGGGTGGCATTGCTGACGGCAGCGGATGTGAGCGGCAGGGAAGAATTCGTCGCAGTACCACTGAGCGTCGGCAATGGAGAGACGGCCGAATCGCGAGAGATAGTATGCTGCATCCACAGGCTGATAAGCAGTTACAACAAGCGCTCGACCCAGGCCTTCGCTGAAATATTGACAGAGGAAGCACGCATAGAGAACATCTGCTCATCGTTCAGGAGTTGATTGTTTGTCTTTTCTGCTTTTTTTCTTAATTTTGCGACTGCAAGCGGAAAATGCTTTCCGCACTTGCAAGGGTCCGGCCCCTGACAAGGAATGGCCCTGTGTTCTTGAAACCACGTATAAAACAAGAAAAAAAATGTCAGAAAAGAATGAATCACAGCGTATGACGCTGTCGGTGACTTTTGTCATCCTCGCAACCGTATTCACGGTGTGCCTTATCGCATCAAACATTTTTGTACCCAGAACCTGGAAGGTCTGGTCACTTCCGCTTCAATTGACCGGAGGTGTGGTCATTTTCCCTATCTCCTACATCGTCAATGATGTACTCACGGAGGTCTATGGCTACAAGAAAGCCCATCTGGTAATCTGGATCGCCCTCGGACTCAGCGCCTTTGTGGCATTGATGTCACAGCTTGTGACTATGCTTCCAGCGCCTATGTATACTGAAAATCAGTCTGTTGCGGACAGTTTCAACACCCTGTTCCGTCTTGTGCCCAGAACCACTGTGGCGTCACTTCTCGCCTTTGTGGTGGGTTCCACCTTCAACGCCTTCGTAATGAGCAGAATGAAGGTGGCGACCAATGGAAAGGGCTTCGGACTCCGTGCCATTGCTTCCTCACTGGTAGGAGAGTTTATGGACTCACTCATCTTCTTTCCAATAGTCTTCATAGGCACTATGCCCTTCAAGGGAGTGGTAACCATAATGCTCACTCAAGTAATAGTCAAGACCCTGTATGAAATAGTCATATTGCCTGTAACAGCCTGTGTGGTAAAGAAAGTAAAGGAAATCGAGGGCATAGACACATACGATGTTGATATAAAGTACAATCCGTTCAAACTCAGATAAATATGGATATGAAAATGAGAGACTCAGAGGCGCTGGTCGTATTCAGCGGCGGACAGGATTCAACCACCTGCCTGTTCTGGGCATTGAAGAATTTCAAGAAGGTCAGCACCATCACTTTCCTCTACGGCCAGAAGCATTCGAAGGAAGTGGAAATGGCCAGGGCAATAGCCGAAAAAGCCGGAGTTGACTTCCATCTTCAGGACGTTTCATTTATCAGCCAGATAGGAAGCAGTTCATTGACAGACACTTCCATTGTAATGGACCAGGAAAGGCCCGGGAATTCGGTTCCCAATACCTTTGTACCGGGAAGAAATCTCTTCTTCCTCAGCATAGCCGCCGTATATGCCAGGGAAAGGGGCATCAAACATCTGGTGACGGGCGTTTCACAAACGGATTTCAGCGGCTATCCAGACTGCAGGGATTCCTTCATCAAGTCACTGAACGTCACCCTCAATCTCGCGATGGACGACCAGTTCGTAATCCATACCCCGCTTATGTGGATTGACAAGGCTGAAACCTGGGAACTGGCAGACAAACTGGGCGTATTCGACCTCATCCGCAATGAGACGCTGACCTGCTACAACGGAGTTCCTGGAGACGGCTGCGGACATTGCCCTTCCTGCAAACTCAGGAACGAAGGCTTGAACAGCTACCTCGCCCGGAGAGAGGCAAAACAGAAGAACAACAAGTAAATAAGTCATATTATGTCAGAAGGAAGAGAAATGGAAGGGTTGAAGTCCCTTGGAAAGAAAACCGAATACAAAAGCGACTATGCTCCCGAGGTCCTCGAGACCTTCGAGAACAGGCATCAGGGAAATGACTATTGGGTCAGGTTCAATTGCCCCGAGTTCACAAGCCTCTGCCCGATTACAGGCCAGCCGGATTTCGCAGAAATCAGAATCAGCTATATTCCTGACGTAAAAATGGTCGAAAGCAAAAGCCTTAAGCTCTACCTTTTCAGTTTCAGGAACCACGGTGACTTCCACGAGGATTGCGTCAACAAGATTATGAAGGACCTCATCGCACTGATGGATCCGAAATACATCGAGGTGACAGGAATCTTCACCCCGCGCGGCGGCATATCCATCTACCCGTATGCAAACTACGGAAGACCGGGTACCAAATACGAAGCCCTTGCAGAGAAGCGTTTTGAGCTTCACGCGTAGGTTCCGTCTGTCACAAACACCCGGATTTCACCACTATATCCTTCGGTTTACCACAAAAGTTTGAACAAAAAATGCCGTGGCGCTAATTTCGCCGCGGTTATTTTTATTGTGCGTTAGAAATGAAAATTAAAGACAAAGTAGTTCTTATCACTGGAGGTGCTTCAGGTATAGGAAGGATAATGGGCCGGATTGCGCTCGAAAAAGGGGCGAAGGCCTTAGCCATCTGGGACATCAATGAAGCCAATCTGGCAGACACACACGCGAACCATTCCAAGCTCGGAACAGTCAGGACATACAGAGTGGATGTGTCATCATATGACAATGTAAAGGAAGCATATGACTCCACCTGCGCGGACCTGGGACAGGTGGACATCATCATACAGTGCGCCGGCATAGTGACCAGCAACAGGACCTTCGACGAAAACACCCCGGAAGAGGTTCAGAGGACCATCAGCATCAACACCATTGCACCGATGTATGTAGGAATGGTGGCAATCAAGGATATGATTGCGCGTGACAGCGGACAGATAGTGACCATCGCTTCTGCAGCAGGTTTGCTTTCATTGCCGAAAATGAGCATCTACGCCGCAAGCAAGTGGGGTGCAATCGCCTGGAGCGACTCGGTGAGAATTGAGCTTCAGATGAAAAAGAGCAAGGTTCAGATGACTACAATTGCACCGTATTTCATCAATACCGGTATGTTCGATGGCATTGAATCAAAGTTTTTCCCTATCTTGGACCCGGAAAAGACTTCAGCAAAGATTATACGGGCAGTTGAGAAGGGAAAAATCTTCAAGGGCATTCCTTTCTCCTTCCACTTCGCCAGATTGATGCAGGGAATATTGCCGGCCAAGTGGTTGGATTTCATTTTCGGTGAAGTCTTTGGAATTTACCACGTAATGGATCATTTCAAAGGAAGGCAGAAATAATGGTACAGATCACAAACACACCCGTTGAACGCATAGACGCAATACTTGCTTCACAGAAGAAATTTTTTCAGAGCGGAGCTACCCTGGACATCGCGTTCAGGAAGCGCCAGCTGAGGGCATTGCTCGAAGCAATGGAGGAATACGACAAAGAACTCACGGATGCGCTTTGGACAGATCTGCACAAGTCATACGAAGAAGCCACACTTACCGAAACCTCACTGGTCAAGGGAGAAATCAGGGAAGCGATGGGACACGTAGCGCGCTGGGCCCGCCGAGAAAGGCGTAAAAGTCCCATAACCATCTTCGGCTCAAGAAGTTATGTAATGAAGGAGCCCCTTGGATGTGCGCTCATCGTATCCCCTTGGAACTATCCCGTCCAGTTGCTGCTCAACCCTCTTGTAGGAGCCATAGCCGCCGGATGTACGGCGATTCTAAAGCCTTCGCCCTATGTCCCGACCGTTTCATCCGTAATCGAGAAAATGGTCAGGAGCCGCTTCAGCGAAGATTATATTGCTGTAGTTCAGGGCAACAGGGAAGTGAACAAGCATCTCTTCGACCAGAAATTCGACCTAATATTCTTCACCGGCAGTCCGGCCCTTGCGAAGAACGTGGCCGCTGCTGCGGCCAGGAACCTTGTTCCCCTCGTGCTTGAACTCGGAGGAAAGAGCCCCTGTATCATCGCCAAAGAAGCGGATATCAAGCTCGCTGCGATGCGCTGTGCCTGGGGCAAAACCATCAATGCCGGCCAGACTTGTATCGCACCGGACTACATACTCATTCACAGTGCGGTGAAGGACAGCTTCGTGAAGGAATTCTCGAACTGCATCGCGAAACTCCACGGCGAGAACGTGCAGCAGGACAAACACTTTGTCCGTATGGTCAATGACCGTGCATTCGAGAGAGTCAGTTCCTATATCGGCGAGGGAAGGGTACTCTGCGGAGGACATTGCGACGCGCAGGAGCGCTACATCGAGCCGACACTTATTGAAGGAATGAACGAAAACGCTTCCGTTCTCAACGAGGAGATTTTCGGGCCGGTATTCCCGCTTATCACTCTCGATGACAATGGAAGCAGTTTCGAAGACAAGGTGCGCGAGTACGTCAATTCACGTGAGAAGCCTCTCGCCCTCTATTATTTCGGAAACGAGAAAAAGGGTTGGGAGCTGCTCAGGCGCTGCTCATCTGGCGGAAGCTGCATCAACGACACCATTATGCATATTGCCAATGGCAATCTTCCTTTCGGTGGCGTGGGCAATTCCGGAATGGGCAGCTACCACGGCGTGCTCAGCTTCGAAGCCTTTACGCACAGAAGGGCGGTGGTGGCAGCCCCAACACTTTTCGACCTGCCTTTCAGGTATATGCCTTACAGAACCTTCAAGCTGATAAAGCACATACTTTAGTCCACGACGGTCAGGACAGCCTTCTCAAGTCTCTCAGAATCAGGTCCTATCATAATCTCATAGTCCCCGGTCTCGCAAACCCATTCTAGTGAATGGTTGTAGTAGCTGAGAGTCTCGGCGTTGATTCTGAACTCAACTGTCTTCTTTTCGCCTGCCTTCAGGCTGATCTTCTCGAAACCCCTGAGTTCCTTGGCCGGTCTTGTGGAAGTCGAGTAGACATCGTGGATATAAAGCTGAACCGTCTCCTTCGCGTCAAAATTGCCCGTGTTGGCGACCTCTACGCTGGCAACAATTTCGCCGTCGTGGCTCATTTCATCTTTTGACAAGGTCACTGGGCCATATTCGAAGCTGGTGTATGAAAGTCCGAAACCGAAAGGGAAGAGAGGTCCGTTGAGCTCATCCGTATAGCAGCTGGTGAACTTTCTGTACGGCTCGTAGTCAGGATGAGGGCGTCCTGTATTCTTGTGGTTGTAATACAGAGGCTCCTGTCCTACAGACCTTGGAAATGAGGTTGTCAGCTTCGCGCTCGGGCTCACTTCTCCGTAGAGGACATCGGCGATTGCGTGGCCTGCTTCAGCTCCAGAGGCCCAGGAGACGAGTATCGCGTCCATATTCTCGCTCTCCCAGTCGAGCACGAGAGGACGGCCTGTGGTCAGAACGAGCACGACAGGCTTTCCGGTTTTCTTCAATGCCATAAGCAGCTCCCTCTGGGCGTCAGGGATGGTCAGCTCGGTACGCGACGCACCTTCACCGCTCATATTGTTCAGCTCACCCACGCAGGCAACAATCACATCGCTGGCAGCAGCCTTGGCAACTGCCTCAGCCAAAAGGACGTTCTTCGGGGTCTCGTGAACCTTTCCAAAACTCATATTCGGTGCGAAAATCTTCATCAAGCCGTATTTTATGCTTTCCTCCATTTCCGGATCGTTGAAAATCCAGCTCCCTTCAGCCTTCGTCACCTTGGCGGCAGACGCCTCGGAAATGCCTTCGTAGATGGTCACGAACTCATTGCTGTGGTTTGAGGAGGCCCAGCAGCCTGCCATTTCTGAAGCGGCGTCAGCGAAAGGACCTATAACGGCCACTCTGGCATTGCGGTCGAGAGGCAGAACGGAATTGTCATTCTTCAGAAGAACCTGGCACTCGCGTGCAAACTCTCTGGCAAAAGCCCTGTTCTCTTCGGTCCAATTCTGCTCAGCCTGGCGAGAAGGGTCAAGATATCTGAATGGATCGTCGAAGAGTCCGAGCTTGTATTTTGCCTCAAGTATTCTTCTACAGGCGCGGTCAATGTCGGCCTCGCTCACCCTGCCTTCATCAAGTGACTTGCGGAGTGTTCCGACAAAGCCGTCAGAGTTCATATCCATATCCAGACCTGCCTGGAGAGCACGGGCTGAAACCTCCTGAAGGTCTCCGAGACCGTGCGCAACCATTTCGACCACGGCAGTAGCGTCAGATACGACGAAACCGTCAAAGCCGAAACTGTCACGGAGAAGATCTGTAAGGAGATACTTGTTGGCAGATGCAGGTATGCCCTCGAATTCATTGAAGGAAGACATATAACTGCCGGCACCTGCCTTTGCAGCCTCGGCATAAGGCCTCATATAGCCGTTGAGGGCCTCCTGGCGCGAAAGAAAGACTGAATTGTAATCCCTTCCTGCTTCTGCGCCTCCATACAGGGCGTAGTGCTTCACACAGGTCATCACCTCATCCACGGCGAATTCGTCGTCGCGGCCCTGATATCCGTAAACCATAGCCTTGGCAATCTCACCGCCAAGATAAGGGTCTTCGCCGCTGCCCTCGGCAATGCGGCCCCATCTCGCATCACGGCAGATGTCCACCATAGGTGAGAAGACCCAATTGATACCGCAGGCTGACGCCTCCTTTGCAGCAATCCTGGCACTCTTCTCGATCAAGTCCAGATTCCAGGAAGTGGAGATTCCAAGAGGAATGGGGAAGGTAGTCTGATGACCGTGGATGACATCCATACCGAAGATAAGAGGAATGCCGGCGCCGGACTCGAGGGCTATCTTCTGATACTCGGTCATAGCCTCAACATTGCCTGTTCCGTAGATTCCGCCGAGCTCTCCCTTTCTGAGAAGCTGAACATTCTCATCATCCTCCGTCACGCGCAGAGCGGAGACAAAGCCTCCGGCTGAATGGAGATTCAGCTGACCGATTTTCTGCTCGAGCGTCATCTCTGACATAAGCGAATCAATGAACTTGTCCATTTCACTCTTCTGTCCACAGCCTGACAACAGCAGACAGGCAAGGGATAACAAACTGATTTTCAAATGATTGATTTTCATATTATTGTGGTATTAATGGTTCAGATTTTCTTTTTTCCACCCCTCTCACAGCCTTCGCTTCGAGAGGATTGTCAGGCCAGGAATGCTTGGGATAGCGCCTTCTGAGTTCCTTTCGGACTTCGAAATAAGTTCCGTTCCAGAAGCTTCTCAGGTCAGAGGTCAATTGTACAGGCTTGAAGCCCGGAGAGAGCAATTCCATCAGCACGGGCCTTTTCCCATCATCGACACGCGGAGTATCCAGCATTCCGAAACATTCCTGGAGCCTGACTCTCAACACGGGCAGTTCCTGTCCGGTCCTGTAGTCGAGCCGGATGCGGCTTCCGGTAGGTACGGCTATATATGAAGGGGCCAGCCTGTCGACAAGCGTCTGCTGGGTGTAATCTAGCATTGCCCAGATGGCAGAATAAAGGTCTATCTTCCTGAGTTCCTCAGCTGTAGTGGCATTGCCCAGATACAACGGAAGCCAGTTCGCGCAACCGGCAAGCAGGCTTTCCGTATCAGTTGCAGGAAGCCCGGCTTCGGGATGCCACTCGGACACGGCCTCCAGTCTTCTCTGAAGCTGCAGCACGGAATCGGAAAAGTCAAGTATCCTCGTTCCCTCTCTTTTCACGGCATCGCATATTATTCCTGCAATTTTTTCACGGTCAACATTTTGCAACGATACGGAGCTGACGTTCAGGCAGCCAATGTTTTTCTCCCTTGACATTGTCACCGCCCCTTTTCTGCTATCCCAGGCGAGTTTGTCCCTGTTCTGCATCAGTTCGGGCACATCTTCCGGATCCAGCGGTGCAGCCAGAAAAATGCGGCCCGGGGCATCCCTGCGGCTATTGACATTGGCCACAGCCATCCAAGTACAGGCTTCCATCGTATCACTGCTGTCGATAAGTGCAATGTCACCGCCCGCCAGCACGAATCTGCCGCAACCGTCCGGATGGGCTTTGGCGACTCTTTCAGGGAAGGCTCCGGCAATCAAGGCTCCTGCCGCATAGCTGTCACAAGGCCCGTCATCGCGGGTCAGATGCATCATACGGCGATATTGCCCAGCGTTCATATCTACCCTCTGCCATCCGCGTTCCAGCCTTCCCGTCTCTCTTCTCCTGCGCAATTCATCTATGCGAATGCTGATGTCGCAGCCCGCCTCAGGCATCAAGTCCCTATCCTCGAGCAAAGCCGCAACATCCGTCGCAAGTGCCTTCATATCAGCAGATTCCGACTTTACAAGCATCTGCGCGATGCGGGGATGGCAAGGGAGTGATGCAATGCGCCTTCCGTGCGGGGTAATGCCTTTGGCATCGATTGCCCCGAGTGAGGAAAGCAGTTTCTCGGCTTGGGCGATGCGGGCTTCCGAAGGAGGAGTGATCCATTCGAGGGCGGAGGCTTTCGTACCCCAGGCGGCGAGGTCAAGAACCATAGGAACGAGGTCGGCATCTTCTATTTCAGGAGTTCTTGTCAATGCCATTCTCTGTTGTGTGGCTGTACTCCAGAGTCTGTAGCAGACTCCGGGGCCAGTCCTTCCGGCCCTGCCCCTGCGCTGGTCAGCCATATCCATACTGACCCTGAAGGTTTCCATATGGCTGAGTCCGCTCTGCTGGTCAAATACCATCTTCCGATACAAGCCTGAATCGACCACTATATTGATTCCCTCAATAGTGAGCGAAGTCTCGGCTATGGGCGTAGCGAGCACGATGCGTCTTCCTGAATTCTTTACAGGAGAAATTGCTTTCCGCTGCTCTTCTGGAGGCTGCATTCCATATAGGGGAAGTATCTCAGTGTCAGCGGACAAGCCTGTCAACAATTCAGCACAGCGCCTGATTTCGGCCTCGCCCGGAAGGAAGGCGAGTATGTCTCCCTTATTGTCCCTATGAGCTGCTCTGATGACCCGTGAAGTCAGTTCCGCACAGGAGGAGAAATCCCTGATTTCCTCGCAATGTTCAGTTTCGACAGGAAACAAGCGCCCCTCGCAGGAAACCAGCGGAGCGTCAATTGCCTTGCATATTGCATCCGCATCGATGGTCGCGGACATAATGACTATACGAAGTTCGGGCCTGAGAAGCTTCTGGGTCTCAAGCGCCATTGCCAATGCACTGTCGCTGATCAGGCTGCGTTCGTGGAATTCGTCGAAGATCAGTACGGACACGCCCTCCAATGCAGGGTCATCCACCATCATCCGGGAAAGTATTCCTTCTGTCAAGACCTCTATCCTCGTACGTGAAGATACCCTGTTTTCGAAACGTATCCTATAGCCAATAGTGGCTCCGACTTCCTCATTCATCAGATAGGCCATACGCTCTGCTATCTGTCTGGCTGCTATTCTACGTGGCTCAAGCATCAGGATTTTCCCTCCAACAGCCAGGTCAAGCAGGGATATAGGCAGCAAGGTCGATTTACCAGCACCGGGAGGCGCTGTAACGACGAGACGGGGATTGCGCTCAAGGCTTTCATTGACCGCATCTGCAATTGATGCAGCTGGGAAAGTCGTCAAATATGATTCTTTAATGATACCCCGAAGACTCATTTCTAATTCTCTACAGTCAAAATGCTCAGAACACAAAACCTAATACAAAGTTAACAATCTTAACGCAATTATTGAATTACATTAAAGGTTTCAAATACATCCTGTACAGCGATGATTCCTTAAGGGGTATGGTGCCGTTGAGCCCATCGATTAGTATTCTTTCCGGCTCAACGCCCACCCTCAGTACGCCCCTCCTGATTTCCTCCGGCTCATAGATTGCCTGAAGGGAAGATTGATTGGCAATAGGACTGGCATTGATGGCGCTCCTTATGCGGCTGCGCATCGGGACCCTGAAAACCGGATCCCAGACCAGAGGTTCCTCACTGCGGCGGCTAAGGGCCCTGAAAAGCTGTGCATAGCGTCTTTGGGTGATTTCCTTCAGACTATCGTCGTAAAAATCAATACCCGAATCTTCGGATGCTGCGGAGGCACAACAGAGCAGAAGATAGAAGGCGGCATCCCTGGCAGTCAGTGGCAAGGGGTATTCTTCTATTCCTCGCTTTATTGTCATAACACATTTTTTAATCCTGCCATTCTCATCAACATAGCGGAAAGGTTCGGTACCGTCTCCATACAAACGGATGAGAATGTCCCACTTGTCTATTTTCCTGACTGACATCAAATCAAAAAGGGCCTTGTAGAAACCACTGTACATAAAGCTGCTCTCACGTCCCCAACCGTCATTTACCTTTACACTGTATGAACCCTGACGGGAATTAAGCCTGTTTATCAGCTGCATAAGCTGTGCTTTAATGTTCTTTCCGACACTGAGACAGAATAGATTAATATAAGGGATTCCGGCTATGTTGCTGTCAGGGATGCGAAAAAGCCAGGATGGGGAGGAAATGCTGAAATTCAATTCAAGCTTCCCGCGTATCACATTGTCATAGAAGAACTTGGAACTCATTCCCTTTATGGCATCGAGAGTATTGTCAATTCCCTTGGGGTCTGACTGCGGTGAAATTAGGCACATCAGCCGCCTGAGGTCCTCCTGATTCGAGTGATTTTTAAAATGCTTGGCAATATGTGGGATATATATCAGCTCGAGACCCGCGATGCGGGCGAGATTGCTAAGTTCATCAAAATCATTGTCGAGTTCATCACAGCCGCGGGAAGTTTCCTTGTTCTCCAGGTAGACCAGCTGCCGGTTCAGAAGTGAGCGGTTCCGGGCAGGAGCCGAGATGACCTGCAGTTCAGCGCCATCGCAGATATAATCCATCAGGGTAAGGAGTATGGCTTCGCTGCGGCAGCACTCATTATCTCTAATAGCAATGTCAGACATAGCATCCCTGATTTCATTCTTTGTTTTATTATCCTGTATGGCAATGCATTGGAAGGCTTCGGACAGAGTGATGTTATAGGAAGAAGCCCTGTCGGCTGAACTTAGCCCGAAATGACGGGCGTACTTGTCAATGCCGTCAAGTTCGGCCGCTGTAATAAGGTCATCTGATTTCACCAGATCGGTCAATACCCTGAAAATGCTTTGCCTAAGTTTTCTTTCCATATTACGAAAATATTTGAAATATCTCTCTTTAATGCAAAAATAGGGAAAAATATTTACAAAAAATTCTATTTATTCTATTGATTATCAGAATACTTATTAGTATATTTGAAATCGTAATACAATACTGATATTTCAGTATTAATTTCGTAAAAATATTTGTTCTACCTTTGCATAAACAAACAAATAAACAACTATAATTATTATGAAGAAGAAACTTTACAGAAGCAGAAACGACAAAATGCTCGCAGGTGTCTGCGGTGGAGTAGCAAACTATTTCGGAATTGATCCGGTTATAGTCAGGCTCATATGGCTAGCTACTGTATGCTGCTGGGGCGGAGGCCTTATCGCTTACATCGTGGGAATGATAGTCATTCCACTTGAACCTTTCGGATATATAGACGAGCAGTAAGTCTAATAGCCATAGGGTGTAGCTAAAGATTAACAAATAACAAACAATAAATATGAAATCACTTGTACTTTTGATATGTTTGGCAGCTGTATGCTACTACTTTCTAGCACTTGCTGTCAATAAAATGTCCAAATCATATAACAAAAGGCTCCCTAACAGTATCTGGATACTCATTCTGGCCCTGGCCATAGGCGTACCATCAAGCTTTATTGTCAGCATACCTGCTCAGGAGTGCGGTGTGGTCGTAACCCCTGCCGGCGTCAAGAACCAGACCTACAATACGGGATGGCACTTCATCCTTCCAATTTATACCGTGGAGACTATGGACAAGACCGCACAGGTATATACTTGCGCCAACCAGACCAAAGTGGACAGGAGCAGCGAAGACTACAACTCGTACAAGGCAGCTTCAACCCAGTCGAACACAATCTGGACTCCGACAGTCGACGGTATCAAGATGGGCTTTGACATCTCAGCGTCGTGGAGAATCGACCCGGAATACGCGTGGTGGATTTATGACAACGTCAGCGAACTTGACGGGAAGGCGAACGGCCGTTTCTACTGGCTTGAGGAGAACGTCATCAAGGCGAAGCTGAAGAGCGCATTGGCACTCACCACATCAAAATACACTCCTATCGAAGTGTACTCCAACAAGAGAGAGGAGATTCAGCAGCTCACTTTTGAAAAGATGAAGAAAGACATCGAGTCCTACCATCTGATTCTTGAGCAGATTGACATTCGCGAAGTGTATTATAATGAGGACTACGAGACAGCCATCAACCAGAAGAAGCTCGAGGAGCAGAAAGCCCTCACCCTCATAGAGATCACCAAGCAGAAGAAGGAGCTTGAGGCTCAGGCTCTTATCGACAAGAATATTGCCATAACCCAGGCTGAGGCAGAGGCAGAGGCCCTTAAGATCAAGGGACAGTCAATCAGCAGCAACCCTCGTATCGTTGACCTTGAGTGGATCAACAAGTGGGATGGAAAACTTCCTGAGTATATGCTCGGCGACAAGAATGGAGTTATGCTCCAGCTCTCGAAATAAAAGAGGCCGGCCCCGAAGGGTCGGTTTCTTTTTAAAACATAGAGTAACTCCAGTTGTCACTACCTTATTATTTCGAGAGCAGTCTTTTGGAGAGGAAGGAATTGAAGGCGTCGGAATATGCGTCTGAGACGCGGATGAAGGCATCACCGATACAAATATCACCGTCGGAGGTAATGGAATCAATCTTTGAGAGATTGACAATATAAGAACGGTGAACCCTCATAAAGGACTGCGGAGGCAAAAGTTCCTCTGCAGCCTTCATTGTCAAGTGTGTTACATAGGCCTGCTTCTGGAAAGCGACGTGAATCATTATATAATCTTTCATACCCTCTATGTAAAGTATGTCGTCCAGATTTAACTTAACATACTCCCTTTCAGTCCTTATGAAAATGCCGTCATCAGAAGTTACATTCTTATTCGCAGCACGTTTCATTTCAAACCAATCGCGGGCCTTTACTGCAGCTTCGAGAAATTTCTGATAGCGTATAGGTTTTAGAAGAAAATCCAGGGCATCGACGCCATAACTGTCGAAAGCATACTCTTTGAAGGCAGTAGCGAACACTACTCTTGTTTCAGAAGGTATCATTCCAGCCAGTTCAAGCCCGTCCAAATCCGGCATCTGTATGTCAAAGAATGCAAGTTCAGGCTTATTATCCTGAATGAATTTCAAAGCTTCAAGAGGGTCATTCCAGGAGCCGACAAGCTTTAGGAAGTCGGTCTTCATTACATAGCTTTCAAGCATCTTGACTGCAAGAGGCTCGTCATCCACAATTACACATCTCAGCATATTCCCTTGATTATTATCATTGCACAGTAAATACCATTCTCATTGGAGACCTTATACTCATAGTTCTTTGGATAAATGAGTTCAAGCCTTTTCTTCATATTGTTCAAGCCAATTCCTGAACCTATCCTGTCCTTGCCGCTCTTTTCGAAGAAAGAGTTCTCGCAGATGAAGAGCAAATCGTGTCCCGAGCATCTCATCGATACTTTCACGAATGATTCCTGTCTGGCATTGACTCCGTGTTTGAAAGCATTCTCTATCAATGAGATGAAGATAAGCGGTGCGATTTTTACATCCTTGGCCGGAAGTTCAAAACTTTTGCTAACCTTGGTCTTTTCATTGCATCTAAGAGACATCAGGTCTATATAATTATCCATAAATGCTGCCTCCTTGTCGATAGGAACGAGTTCGGCATCACTCTCATACAGCGCATAGCGCAGAAGGTCACTGAACTGGTTCAGGCTTTCCTGTGCCTTGTCGGGATCAATTTGGGTAAGGGAAGAGATATTGTTCAGGGTATTGAACAGAAAGTGAGGATTCAATTGGCTTTTAAGCCATACAAGTTCAGCTTCGGCAGCTTCTTTCTGCTGCATCACCGTCTTTTCCTTCAAAAGGTAGTACTGTTCTATATATCGGGAGCCTACAGCAAGCATCACCAGAATAACCTGGAAGATAGTTGTGCCGGCTATAGCCAGAACTATTACGTAGTTGATGCTGATTGGAAGCTCCATCGGGAGGGTAAGGTCCCTGCTCGCAATGCAGATGCGGACTACATTGAACAATACAAATGCGGCATTGCCGAGATAGAAAACCCATTTTTTGCCGGGCTTCAGAAAAAAGGGGACAAGTACTATATAGTTGAAGAAATAAATGAACATCCAAGGCAGCAAGGAACGAATAGAATTCAGAATAGCCTTGAAGCTGAAGGTATTGGATGTCATAGTGGACAGCAAAGGGAATACAAGACTAAGAATCACCCAGAAGAATATCTGGGTGAAAAAAGTATTGACCGTAATTTTCTCTATCTTCTTCATAAAGCAAATATACGCTTTTTTCTACAAGTTCTTCAGAGCAGCTGTTCCCTGGGTTTCATTGCTTCTGTCCTTGAGGTCATCATTGCTGATGGTCTTGCGCGTCTTCTTGACATTGGCGTTCTTGTTGCTTCCGAAGTTCCAGGACGCTGAGATGGTGAAGCCTGCAAGAGGAATCTTTCCAATAGAGTACTGTCTGTAGTCTGCGCCCTGAGTGTGAGATTCCATCTCCATACAGCGCTTGAAATTGAGAGGCATTATACCGGTCGCGCCTATTGACAGCTTGTCATCCAGAAAATTTCTGCTCAGGCCAAGAGTTCCCATTGTCAATCCTGAAGTCCATCCGTCAAGGCTCTTGGTCCTTGAGGTCCAGATCATATTGCCGGAGAGTCTAAGATCGAGAGGGAGGGTAGTCTGGACACTTGCGAGGCCGTTTGCCGACCATCCGCTGTTGTGCAGTCCGAGCTTTTCACTCTTCATATCATTGTAATTCACGCCCGCATTGAGTATTACTCTGGTCACTCCTCGATTGAAGATAGCCATACCCGAAACTCCGCTGGAGCTGTTCCTGGCGACATTGCCGTAGGTGGTATTGAGCACTCCGTCATTGTCAAAGAAGCTGTACTGCTGGATGGCATTGCCGGTGTAATTGAAATGGGCATTGGCATTAAGAATTACATTCTGGCTGAAGTAGTTATATGTAAGGCCTATGTTGTGCGCTCTCTCTGTCTCGAGCTTTGAATTACCATAGGACTTGACTGTCGGGTCCTTGACGTCAACGTAAGGGTTGAGGTAGGTGATACCCGGGCGGCTGATTCTCATATTATAGGTGAGGCCTGCATTACTGGTCGGGGTGAAGTTGTACTGAAGGCTCGCCGCTGGTACGAGATTGCCATAGTTCAGAGAGAAATCCTGGCCGTTTCCGAGCTTGTAGTTGACGTTCTGGAAGGTATGCTCATACCTGACTCCGCCTTTAGCACCGAGCTTGTCCTTCTTGTATGCGAGTTCAGCATAGGCGGCTACGATGTCGTTATTGTGCCTGTAAATCATACTGCCATCAATGTCCTGCTCCCAATTTCCGTTCTTGTCGAAGAAGAGGGACTGGTCGGATTTATTGAGACGGTTGATATATTTCGCTCCGGCATTGATACCGAGGCCTGACTTTGTAGCCGTACTATAATCTGCCTGTACGGTATTCTGGACTGTATTGGTCATACCATCGGTGTAACGGTTGACAAGACCTGGAAGCTCACCCCCGAACAGGGTCTCGCTGTCGGTGTCTGATGGGCTGGATGAGTACAGATAGGAGAGGACGAAGGACTCGTTGGGGTTCTTTTTCGATGTCCTCTGGTAGTCGAGGCCGCCGTTGATGCTGTTTATGTCCCAAATGGTCTTTGAGTCCATATTGAAATTGACAGGCATAGCATTCTGGGCGCTGATGGAGGTCTCGCTGCTGTTGGTGGCGTGGCTCGCGATGGTGCTGTATCCGAGCGTTGCAGACACGAGGTTCCTGTCGTTGATTTCATATCCGACAGTAGCGCTTGCCAGTTTGATAGGAGCCTTGATGTCTGAAGTAGTGACACTCCTGTTTGTCGAGACTACATTGCCCAGCTCATCAAGCTGTTCGCGCACGCTCTCGGTGCTTGATCCGGGGATGTTGGATTCCGAAACGGATACCTGGCCGCTGGCTGAAAGCTTGCCCTTCTGGAGGGTGACGAAGCCCGAAGCCTGACGGGAGAGATTGCCTGCACCCAAAGAGATATTGGCATTGTAGCCGTCAAGATCCTTCGAGCTTGCACCTAATTCCTTGTTGGTGGTGATGTTCAATACACCACCCACTCCCTCTGCATCATATTTGACGCCCGGGTTGGTTATCACCTGAATATCCTTGGCGAAGCTTGCCGGGAGGGCCTTGAAGACCTGTGCCGGATTGCTGCTCATCATCACATTAGGCTTGCCGTCAACGAGAACCTGGAAACTGGAGCTGCCGTTTACCAAAATCTTGTCCTGAGCATCCACAGTGACCATAGGGACCTTGCGGAGCATATCAAGAAGGGTGCTTGATTTAGCGTCAATGTCGTCGGCCACCTTGTAGCTGATGCGGTCTACATCCATCTTAATCAAGTCCTTGAGAGCCACCACCTTTCCGGCCTCGAGCATTTCGATGTCATCCTCGATGAGTATGATGCCGAGATCGAGTTCATTCTCTCCTCCGACAGTGAAGCTTTTTCGGGTTTCCTTGCGGCCCACGTTGGTAAAGAGCAATACATATTCGCCATTCCCGTCAAGATTGTGGACAAAATCGCCATTCTCATCGGTAATGGTGTATGCAATAGGTTTCTCAAGGTTGTCGGCCTTGAAGAACTGTACCACTGCTCCGATTTCAGGTTCCCCGCTTTGAGTGTCATTGATTCTTCCCTTTACTATAGTCAGAGTTTTTCCCGGTGTGTCTGCATTTTTTGCTGTTGCATCGATGGAGGAGCAAACAAGCATTGCACTGATAATTGTCAATAATGCTGAGATTTTCTTCGCTTTCATAATATTTCTTCGTAGTTTTACGATGCAAAGATAAATTGGTCTTCGCCAGCTTTTCCATCGTTTCGACGAAACGGAACTTTTCATCGACTAATGCCTGAGATTTTGAAAAAACTTGTTCTGATGTACTTTTTTTACAATTTATGCACCCATTTGAAATTATTGTGACAATAGTTGAAAGGTTTGTATTACTCTTTGCCCCTATAACTGCATATCTTTGCTTCTAATAAACGAATTATACAAATAACGCTAATACCCGAATCAACAGCATGGAAACAAAAACTAACAATGTCGGCAAACTTGTGCCAATCATGTTCGCGTTTTTCGCGATGGGCTTTGTTGATATGGTCGGAACGGCCACCAACTATGTAAAGGCCGATTTCAGCCTGAGTGATACTATGGCGAATTTCCTGCCATCGATGGTATTCCTCTGGTTCTTTTTCCTGTCAGTCCCGACAAGCCTCCTTATGAATAAGATTGGCAAGAGGAAAACCGTTCTTGTCAGCCTTCTGTTAACAGTACTTGCCCTCATTGTTCCGCTTTTGGGCTACAACTATCCGATGATGCTCGTTTCATTCTGCCTCCTCGGTATCGGCAATACCCTTATGCAGGTTTCGCTCAATCCACTCATCTCCTGTATAGTAAAGGGTGACAAACTTGCAAGTTCGCTCACTTTCGGCCAATTCGTGAAGGCAATTGCATCCTTCATTGCCCCAATTCTCGCGAGCTGGGCGGCTGTCAAATTCGGCAACTGGCGCATACTCTACCTGATATTCCTTGTAATAGGTGTCATTGCCACGGCTTACCTCTGGCTGACCAAGGTTGAGGAAGACGTACCGGCAGCGGAGACTTCGGGCTTCGTCGATGTCATCAAGCTTCTGGGAGTTCCTTCCGTGCTGATGCTTTTCTGCGGTATCATCGCCCACGTCGGAATTGATGTAGGTGTCAATACTGCCGCACCGAAGATCCTGATGGAGCGTCTCGGACTTCCTCTCAGCGAAGCTGCCATTGCCACAAGCGTTTATTTCCTCTTCAGAACACTTGGTTGCTTCTCCGGATCATTCATTCTGGCGAAGTGGGACGTTAAGAAATTCTTCGCCATCTCTGTTGCCATGATGGTTCTCTCGATGATTGGATTGTTCGTCTGCCAGAGCAAGATTGGTATCTACATCGCCATTGCCCTCGTCGGATATGGAAACTCCAATATCTTCCCGACCGTCTTCTCGCAAGCCCTGCTTTCAAGGCCAGATAAAGCCAACGAGATGTCAGGACTTATGATTATGGGTCTTATCGGCGGTACCATTTTCCCTATCCTTATGGGTGTGCTGTCAGACCTTCTCGGCAGCCAGATTGGTTCTGTTATCGTCATCAGTATCGGAGTGGCATACTTGATTTTCCTTGCAGCCAAATTCCTCAAGAACCAGAAGTAATTATTCTTTCAAACATAGATAAAACATCATTCAACCGGTCACCAATACCTTTGGGGCCGGTTGTTCTCTTTTAAGAATTGTAGTATTTTCCCAATGTTTTGCACAAATTTTTCATATTGTGAGGCCAGATTTTGTCATTCTTTTCTTTCTTCACATCTTTGAGTATGAGAAAATTTAGAATAACACTATTTTTGACAGCCATTGGAGCCATATGTATCGCTCTTGCTCTGACTTCCTGCAGTAAGGAACAGAGCAAGTTCACAATAGGTGTCTCACAGTGCAGCACCGACAATTGGAGGGAGACTGCAAACCTTGAGATGATGCGTGAAGCTGCTTTTCTGGAGGACCTTGATGTAGAGATACGTTCTGTTGACGATAATTCCACCAAGCAAATCGAAGACATTGAATATTTCATCAAAAAGGGAGTGGATCTTCTGGTAGTTTCTCCAAACGAGGCCGATGCCTTGACCCCGGTAATCGAGAAGGCATACGACAGCGGCATTCCAATCATCCTTTACGACAGAAAGATTAATTCCGAGAAATACACAGCCTATGTGGGCGCTGACAATTACCAGATAGGCTCGCAGATGGGCCAGTACATAAATTCGGTGCTCCCGGCCAATTCAAAAATAGCCATTTTCAGGGGTACAGCAGGTTCGACTGCTGACTATGAGAGATACAAGGGACTGATGGATGTACTTTCGAGCGAGGATTCAAATAAGTATCAGATAGTAGCGGAACCTGTAGCAAACTTCCTATACGTTGATGCAAAACGCGAGATGACCAACCTCATCAGGGAACCCGAAATGAAGAGGATAGATGCGGTACTTGCATTGAACGATGAAATGGCGCTCGGCGCCAGGGAAGTGTTCGCCACCTCTCACGTCCGTCCTATGCCGATGTTCATCGGTATTGATGCCCTTGCCGGTCCCCGGGGTGGGCTAGAAATGATTGCCAATGGACTCTTGAATGCATCTTTCATCTATCCTACCGGTGGCGACAAGGTGATAATGGTTGCTCACCAGATACTCAACGGAGAGCAATATATACGCGAGAACATCCTGAACACAGCAGCGGTTGATATCGGCAATGTGCGTGTGATGCTGCTTCAGCACAATTCTATTGATGAGCAACAGGCCAAGCTGGATGCAATGAGCGACAAGATTGACCTGATGTCGACCAAGGCAAGCATTCAGAAGCAGAATGTGCTCTACCTTATGCTCTCCACAGTCCTTGCAGCTATGCTGGCACTTGTATTCCTCACGATGAATCACAAACGCTGGAAACTTAACAAAAAGCTGAAGGAACAGAATGAGCAGATTCAGCTCCAGATAGCCGAGTTGGAAGAGCAGGAAAAGCAGACTCTTCTTCTGTCCCAGCAGCTTGAGGAGTCAACTCAGGCCAAGCTCGTTTTCTTTACAAACGTATCCCACGAGTTCAAGACGCCATTGGCTCTAATCAGCGGTCCGGTTAATGATTTGGTAGCGAGAAAAGACCTCCCGGCTGACGTGCACAATCTTTTGGATATTGTACGCAGGAATACCAGTCGTCTTACCAGACTTATCGTTGAATTGATTGACTTCCGTGCATATGAGAGGAGCCGGGTATCGCTGAATTTCTCATTGGGAGACATAAAGTCCTTTCTTGAGGATATTGCCTCGCTTTTCAATGAGGCAATGAAAGCCCGGAAAATCAACTTCATCTTCTCGGCAACGGCTGATGATTTTAACATTCCATTTGACCCGATCAAGATTGAAAAGGTCTTTACCAATCTGATGTCAAATGCTTTCAACCACGTAAATGACGGTGGCACGATAAAGGTTTCGTTGTCCATACTGCCGGGAGGGGAGTCAATCAGGCATCTTCACCTCGATGTTTACAACAGCGGCTCATACATCCCTGAAGAAGAAAGGGAGAATATTTTCAGACGCTTCTATACCATTGACGTAAAGCGTGGTACTGGCATAGGTCTGGCTCTTATCACTTCAATCATCGATGCTTTCGGAGGCAAAATAGGAGTAACAAGCATCAAGGATGACGGCACGACCTTCCACGTCGACATTCCTATTGACGACTCAGTGGTGACAGACGTACATTTCGACAACGAGTCATACGTTCCTGATTTCGCGAAACTCAAGGTAGCGACCATCGATTCACCTGAAAAGGATTACGATATCGTGGAGGATATGGCCGCTTCCGGCAAGAACTTGATACTTGTCGTTGAGGACAATAAGGATATGCGAGACTATCTGAAAAGCATCCTGAGCGCTGACTATAAGGTAATTATTGCCAAGGATGGAGTGGAAGGAACGGAAAAGGCACTGAAATACCGTCCAGCCGTAATCATCAGCGATGTCTTTATGCCGAACAAGAACGGCTTCGCTCTCTGCAAGGATGTAAAGGCCAATGCAAGCACGAAAAACATCCCTATCATCCTGCTGACGGCTGCTTCTTCGGACGAGCAGCGCGCCCAGGGATATGAGTTCGGAGCAGATGCTTACATCCAGAAGCCTTTCAATGACTATACGCTCAAGGTTAGAATTAAGAACCTGCTTGAGAAGAATATGGGAATGATGGAGCAGATGACGGTGGGCTTCCTTCCTGCCGAGGCTCGAGTAAATCTGAGCGACGACTCGATGAATTTCCTCTGCCAATTCCGCGAATATGTAGAGCAACATATAGATGAAGACATCAGTCTCGAGGACCTCGCCAGCCACTTCTCATACTCAAAATCAAAGCTTTACAGGGTTCTGCGCTCAATTACTGACTACAGTCCAGTGGATCTTATCAATCTCATAAGGCTGAACAAGGCCATTGAACTTATGTCCAACGAGCATTGTAACATCAATGAGACGGCCTTCAGATGCGGCTTCACATCTGCTTCATATTTCTCAAGAACTTTCCAGAAATATTATAACGAGCGTCCGACAGCATATATCAAGAGAATGAACAACTCAAATAAATAAATTATGAAAACAAAAGCACTTCTGTTATTGTCAGCACTTGCCCTGCTTTGCTCTTGCGGCAAGTCGTCTGAACCGGGTCTTGTAAGAGTGGAAGGAGGTCTGGTTCAAGGGATTGTTGAGGATGGGATGACCGTTTTCAAGGGAATTCCTTTCGCAGCCCCTCCTGTAGGTGAGCTCAGATGGAAGGCCCCGCAGCCAGTAATTCCTTGGGATGGTGTCAGGATGGCAGACAGCTTCAGCCCTGGTCCTTATTCAAATATGCCTTTCGGTGAACAGAGCGAGGATTGCCTCTACTTGAACATCTGGACCCCTGCAGAATCCCCTAAGGACAAGCTTCCTGTAATGGTTTGGATTTATGGAGGCGGATTCTCTATGGGGAATGCTGCCTTCTACGATGGTACGAATCTCGCGAAAAAGGGTGTTGTGTTCGTGGCTCCGAACTACAGAGTAGGCAGAATCGGACTTATGGCTCATCCTGAGCTCAGCGCCGAGAGCCCAGAGGGTGTTTCGGGCAACTACGGCCTGCTCGATCAGATTGCCGCACTCAAGTGGGTGAAGGAGAATATTGCTGCCTTTGGTGGTGATCCTGAGAAAGTTACCATCTTCGGAGAATCGGCTGGCGCAATTTCAGTAAGCATGCTCTGCGCATCCCCATTGGCAAAGGGACTTTTCCGCGGGGCAATTTCCCAGAGCGGCGGTTCCTTCGGTCCGGTGCTTCCAAAATCATATCCGGGCGAGAACATGCAGAAGCTCGAAACGGCTGAACAGGAAGGATTGAAATATATGGAATCCGTTGGTGCAAAGTCAATTGCAGACCTTCGCGCAATGGATGCTAAGACTCTTTCTGCTCAGAGCGTCGTTACCGGAGGAGCCTGGCCTATCGTTGACGGCTATGTAATCCCCGACGACCAGTACAAAATGTACGAGGAGGGCAATTTCAATGACGTAGCCATTCTTGTCGGATACAATTCTGACGAAGGTGACAGTTTCGGCTTCTATAATGACCCTAAGGAACAGATTGCAGCTGTATATGAAAGATATGAAGATTATGCCGAGCGTCTAATTGAGGCATATCCTATGAGCGAGACAGAAACACCGAAATCGGGACGTGACCTCGGCAGGGATTCTGCTTTCGGCTGGCAAACCTGGATTTGGGGGCGTCTCCAGAACGATCACGGCAAACAGCCTGTCTATCTCTACTATTTCGACCAGGATCCCGGTTATCCAGAGGATTCACCGAAATACGGGCACGGTTCCCCTCACGGACAGGATGTTGATTATGTATTTAACAGCTTCCGCGGTGAAGTCTCCGAACCTGACCGCATACTTTGTGACTATATGATGGAGTACTGGACCAATTTCGCCAAGTACGGAGACCCTAACGGCAAGGGCGACAATCCTAATCTCCCTGTATGGCCTCTGTTCAAGAATGAGAACTCACAGGTAATGGTCCTTACAGCTGACAAACCTCATCCTGCACCTGTGCCTGATGAGGCTTCTATGTGGGTGCTTGATGAGTATTTCGCTTGGAGGCGTTCACAGGAGTAACAAATTTGGAACACTGAACTAGACTTTGAGCTCAGTCTCTTTCCCCTTAATGAAGAAGGATCGCTATTGTGACTATTGGCACTGGCTGTCCTTCTCATTTTGCTATAAGTCATTTACTCTGAATATTGAGCGTGACGCAATGACGGAAAGTTCAAGGCGCTCACCGTGTTTTCCCTTTTGTGAGGGATAACCCATTGTATATCAATGACTTAGGCAGTTGTCTATAGGTAAAATTTACCACAGACAAGTGCCTATCTTTCTGTGTATCAAGCATTTATCCCCCACGACCTATCGATAAAGGGAGAGATGCGTCATCGCGGAGACGCTTACGACGGAGCAGCGAAGCTTGTCCCAAGGTGCGCAATGACTCAAGGGAAGACTTTTTGGTGTCGTCATCGATGGAGGAAGGTACTCTGGGGAGCGAAGCTTGTCCCAAGTTTCGCGGAGCTCCCGAGAGTACCTTCCTCCACAAAAAAATGGTAGAACAAAACAACCTGCGACTTTACATACAAATTTGGCAAAATTGTACCAAAAAGACGAACATAAACGATTTAATTCGCCCATTCTGACTTTTTCAACAAGTGACGGAATTGTGCTATTAAATGAATGATTTGTGAATTTCTTGTGTTTGAGGATATTCTATATTTGTTGTGCTAACATAGACACTAACAGTACCCAAATATGAAAAGAATTCTGATTTTAGCATTTGGATTGATGGCATCAGCATCGGTGCTCGCACAAACCAATCTCATCAAAGCAGCCCTGCCAGAGTATTGGGAGCATCCGAGCGGCGCATACGAAGTCGCTGTCACCGACAAAGTGGCATCACTTCCTGAACACACCATCTTCTATCCGAAGAATCTTTCTGCTTTCCCTGAAAAGGACAAGCTCTCCGTACTCATAATGTCCGGCCCGGGATTCGACAAAACCAGTTCAGCCTTCAGGCCGTTTTTCACGGAACTGGCTTCCCACGGCTACCTCTTCATTGTCAACGGCATCCTTACCGAGGAGACTGTAAATACGGGCATTCTGCCAAAGAATACAAAGGAGGATATGGAAGCGGCTCTTGACTGGGTATATGCCGAGAACTACAGACCGGACAGTCCGTTTTACGGAAAGATTGACCTGAAGAACATCTGTCTGATGGGGCAGTCTGCCGGCGGTCTTCAGGCTCTCGATTTGAGGAACGACCCTCGCGTCACCCTCCTCTGCCTCTTCAACAGCGGCATCTGGATCAAGAATCCTTTCGGTGAAGGACGCGGCAATGGCGCTGCCGGTTCAATGGGTTCATACGAATCAATGACACAGCCGAAGGAAAAGGTCTTCAGCAATATCCGCGTGCCTATCGCCTATTTCGTCGGAGATACCGATATGGCCAGGGAAAATGCAGTTGACGACTTCAAGTATATCAAGGATGTTCCCGTATTCGTTGCAGTAAGGGAAATTGAAGGCGATTCACACGCAGGTACCTTCCGTGAAATGAATGGTGGAGCCTTTGCAGAAGCAGCCCTCGACTGGATCAATTGGCATATGAAAGGTGATACCGAAGCATCGATGACCTTCAAGGGCTCTCCATCGAAATTGGAGAAGAGCAGCACGAAATGGGTTCAGGTTCTCAGCAGGAATATTGACTTTGTCAAGGGAAGCGCTGAAGATTGGGCCAATTTCAAGAGATATGAGAATGCCAACGCTAAGGTCACAAGTTCACCGGATATGGTGCTTATGGGCGATTCCATTACTGACAATTGGGCTACTGCCGACCCCGATTTCTTCGAGAAAAACAACTTCCTCGGAAGAGGAATCTCAGGCCAGACAGTCAGCCAGATGATTGTTCGTTTCCAGCAGGATGTTCTCAAGCACAATCCAAAAGTAGTGGCAATAATGGCAGGTACAAATGACCTCTGCCAGCAGATGGCGGGTATGGCCTACTATCCTGATGAATCCATTTATGACAATACGGTCGCAATGTGCGAACTCGCTATGGCTCACGGCATCAAGGTTCTCCTCTGCTCAGTTACCCCTTGCTCATCGTATATGCCTATTCCAACACAGGATGCAGGTTCAAGGATAGTGGAATTGAACAGAAAGCTCAAGGCTTACGCGGACACACAGAAGAACGTGACCTACGTTGACTATTTCACTCCGCTTGCAAATGTAAAGAACGGTCTCGACAAGGAACTGTCCCTCGATGGAGTGCATCCTAAGGCCAACGGTTACTACATTATGGAGAGAATCCTTGTGGATGCCTACAAGGCGGTAACGAAGTCCAAGAAATCATTCTACCTTATGCCTGAGGAATATGCAGCTGAGAAAACTGCAGCCCAGGACAAGGAATGGGAAGAAAGGATGGCCAAATTCAGAATGAGATAATATTCATTTTACTATTAACACTATTACTAACAAATTAACTACAATCGAATGAAAAAGTTTTGTATGCTTATCATTTCTGTAGTGTTAATGTCAGTTACACAATTGGCATTCGCTCAGAATCAATCGGTTAAGGTAAACGTCTCCGACGAATACGGTCCTCTGGCCGGTGCGTCGGTGATGGTAAAAGGAACCACTAACGGTGGTATGACCGATTTGGATGGTACAGTAACCATCAGCGGCGTCAATCAGAACTCCGTAGTGGTTGTTTCCTTCATCGGTTACACGACTCAGGGGCTCACAGTCGGAAAGAATTCCACTATGTCTGTACTCCTCAAACAGGACAGCGAGCTTCTGGACGAGACCGTAGTTGTAGGTTACGGTACCCAGAAGAAAGAGTCCCTGACATCAGCCATTACAACAGTCCGTGCTGAGGATGTCACCAAAACAAAACAGAATGATGTTGTAACATCCCTCCAGGGTAAGGTTCCCGGACTCCTCATCCGTCAGTCAGGAGGTACACCGGGTTCAATGGGTGCAAACATCAGTCTCCGTGGATACGGTGCCCCTCTTATCGTAATTGACGGTGTCGTAAGATCAAACTCTTACACCAATACGAACAAGGGTATTTCAACTGATACTGAATTCTCACAGCTCAACCCTGAAGACATCGAGAGCATCTCCATCCTGAAGGACGCATCCGCTTCCATCTACGGTCTCGGTGCTGCAAACGGTGTCATTATGGTCACTACCAAGAAAGGTAACTCGACCAAGAAGCCTTCAGTGAATTACTCGAACGTATTCTCATTCGGAAAACCAAAGATGCCAAAGGAGGTCGGAATCGCTGACTACCTTAAGCTTTCAAATGAAATGTCCGATATCGCAAAGTTCGAAAGACGTTATACTGACGAGCAGATCAAGGCGGCTGAAAACGGAACTCTAGAAAACTTCAGCTGGTGGGATGCTGCAATGAGAGACCACTCTACAACCCAGACACATAATGTATCCGTTCGCGGCGGCAATGATGCTGTGACATATTTCGTTTCAGGAAGCTTCAATGACGACCGCTCAATCTACAGCGCACCGGACAACTTCTGGTACAAGAGATACACTCTCCGCGGAAACTTCACCTTCAAGCTCACTGACAATCTCTCAATGGATTATCAGACTTCGTTCCGCGCAACTTCATCTGCTGACCCTGCAAACGATGACTCATACAATGAGAAGTCAGCTATGCTCTTCAACTATATCGCATTCTCAGACCGTCTCACACCTGCTACTGTAAAGGGCAATCCTAACCATTACACATATCAGGGCAAGTCGCCTACCGAGAACCCGATTGCGATGATGGACCACAACCTCAACTACACTGACAAGAGAGGCCGTGCTTTCACCAATACTGTCAATCTCACCTACGATGCTCCTTGGCTCAAGGGGCTCAAGATCTTCGCTCAGGGTGCTTATGACTTCAACTACGACGCTACATACACTAAGAAGACCAGATACCCTCTCTACGACTATGAAACCGACCAGATTATGGGTTATGGCGGTGACGAGAACTCATACCGCGAGGTAACAGTTGAAAGAGAGCGTCTTTACGCCCGTCTCCAGGCTACTTACAATAAGGTTATCGGCAAGCACACTATCGGCGCAATGTTCGCTACTGAGGCTACTAAGAACAATATGCGCAGAATGTCTGCAAAGCGTACCTTCGGTGACTTCTTCACCCACCCGACAATTGACAGCGGTCTTGCCGGAACAGATCAGGCAGGCGGCAGCAGAACTTCACAGGCTACAGCAGGTTATCTCGGACGAATCAACTACGAATACGCTAACAGATACCTTATTGAGGCAATGGGTCGTTATGACGGTACATACATCTATCAGAGCGGTCACCGTTGGGGTTTCTTCCCTTCATACTCTCTCGGTTGGAGAATCTCAGAGGAGCCTTTCATCAAGGACAATGCGCCTTGGATCAGCAGCCTGAAACTCCGCTGGTCTGATGGTTTCACCGGTCTCACCCAGGGTCAGGCTTATGCTTACCTTTCAGGATATACAGCAGACCCAAGCGGACAGTATGTCTTCACACCTGGAGGTCTTGTTCAAGGTTATGACAGCAAGGAGATTGCCAACACCATCCTCAGCTGGGCAGATGTACGTTTGATGGATATCGGTATCGACTGGAACCTTTGGTCAGACAAGTTCAGCGGTGCATTCGATGTATTCGCAAGATTTACAGACGGTATTGCAGGACGCAGCTCGGGTTCTACTCCTACCATCCTCGGTGTAACAGAACCTCAGATCAATGTCGACTCAAGACTCACTGCCGGTATGGAGCTCCAGCTCTCTCACCGCAACACCCTCAGGAACGGTTTCTCTTACTATGTTACCGCTACCGGAACACTTGCACGTACAATGAACCGTCACATTGAGTCACAGGCTACTTCGAAGTACTACTCACAGGCACAGTACTATGGCCCTGGCTTCTTTATGTATTCCGGTGCGAGCACCCAGAACCGTTGGAGTGACTACCACGCTTTGTGGAAGTACAGCCTTGAAGGAGGCCGCTTCACAAGCTGGGACGACATCTATGATTCCGACGTCAAGTACGATGCCAACACAGGTATGCAGACCACAGTTATGGGTCAGTACAAACTCTACGACGCCAATGGTGACGGTTACATCACCGCACACGACGTTCAGTATACCTGGGGTGAATCCAATCCTCCTCTCCAGTTCGGTCTCAATACCGGTTTCAACTACAAGAATTGGGATTTCAATATGGTATGGCAGGGTGCTACAATGTGTTCAAAAATCATCTGGCTCCTCCACACCTTCGGAGTCGGCGGATACAACAACATCTATGAAAGCTATCTTGACCGTTATCACGTAGCAAATCAGGGAGATGATCCTTATGACCCTACAACTGAGTGGGTAGCCGGTTATTGGCCTGCACTCGAGTGGTCAGTTGATGCCAACTCTTGGCGCCCTGGTATGTATGATGCTCCTACCGATTTCACTCAGATCAATGCTACATATTTCCGTCTCAAGAGCTTTGAGCTCGGTTATACCCTTCCAAAGACCATCCTTTCAAAGATTGGCCTCCGCTCAACACGCGTCTTCCTTGGAGGAACCAACTGGTTCACCATCACAACAAGAAAGATGAAATACTATGATCCGGAGTCAGCAGCAGCCATGCAGTCCAACACCATGCCTGTTATGCGTACTCTTACTATGGGTATCAACCTTAACTTCTAATTTGACGCTTGAATATGAAAAAGATATTATCAGTAATCGCAGCTTTTGCTTGCCTTACATTCTCTTTCACATCTTGCGAGGCCCTCTTTGACAATCTCGAGGGTGACCTCACAAAGATGACAGGTGAGAATATGGCTTCTTCAGAGGCCGGTATCCAGATGCTTCTTGCTGAGGTTTATTCGTTCATCCCGATGTCAGCATTCCAGCCGATGTCCTCAACTGCGACAGTTCCTCACTACTTCTCTACCGACCAGTACACAATGAATGCATGCGACAGCCACGGCGGAGACTATGGTTTCAATGCAAACCCATACTACGGTTCTTACGGTATTACCAAGTTTGAGGATTGGGCTAAAATCCGCTCAATTAACAACTTCATCCAGATTGTAAACGAAGCTGCCGAGAAAGGTGTCATCGCAGCTGATGCTGCCAAGATTTACGCAGCTGAAGGCCGTTTCGCACGTGCATATTGCTATTTCGCAATGGTACGCAGCCTCGGTGGAGTTCCTATCATCACCGAACCTCTTGACAAGTACTACGATGGTGCAGGCAATGAGCAGCTCTTCGCATTCGCAGAGCGTGCTACTGAAAAGGACACCTGGGATTTCGTAATTTCAGAGTTCGAGGCTGCTGCAGCCGACCTTCCTGAGACTCCTGCAGCTGAATTCCGCGCAAGCAAATATTCGGCTCTCGCACTCGAGGTTCGTGCCTCACTCTATGCTGCATCTGTCAGCAAGTATTGGGCAAAGCAGGCCATCCCTTCAGGAAAGAAGGCCGTAGCTGCCAAGAAGACCTATATGGAGGCTTCTTACGCAAATGACTATTACAATAAGTGTATCGCTGCAGCCGAGAAGATTATCAACAGCGGCAAGTTCTCACTCTACGGAGCAAATCCTGCTTCAGTTGATGAAGCTATCAAGAATCTTGGAGACCTCTTCATCACCAAGCAGAACTGCGAATACCTCTTCGGAAAGTCATATGCTGACGGAATCTCTTCAAAGGGTAGCTCATTTGACGTATATAACTCTCCTGCTCAGACCGTTACAGGTAACTCTGATTGCGGCAAGTACTCAGTCACCGTTGATTTCGTTGACAAGTTCGACAATATGGACGCACAGGGCAAGGCATACGACGGCCTCATCCACACACGTGCTGACGGAAAGGAAACCGAAGTTTATAACGGAACTATCGAGTCCTTCACAGGAAAGGAAGTCAACTATGTAAGATACGAGAACATCGACGATCCTTTTAAGGATAAGGAAGCACGCTTCAAGGCTTGGGTTCTCTATCCTGACGCAGTATTCCGCAATCAGACCATCAAGATTCAGGGCGGTCTTATCAAGACCAATGGTGAGGCTACATTCTGGGGAGACGCCCAGGAGACAGTTGATGGCAAGACCTATTACTCATATGGTGACAATGCCGGTGTCGTTTCAGGTTTCTACAACTATATGAACACTATGGCTGGCAATTCCATCACCACAGGTTTCGGTCTCCGCAAGTTCCTCAACCCTGATGCATTCCAGCTTTACTATAAGGGTTTCTGGTATGATGTACGCTACGCCGAGATTCTCCTTTCTTACTGCGAGGCAGTTGTCGAGAGCAACAATACCGGCAAGGCTGCAAGTGCAAAGAAGTATCTCAACGATATTCGTCACAGAGCAGCTTTCAAGGATGATGTGGACCTTACCCTTGAGAATGTTCTGCACCAGAGAGAGATTGAGCTCGCTTTTGAGAATGACCATCTCTATACCCTCCATCGCCGCCGTGCATTCTACGATCCGGCAGTAGATCCTGAGTACAAGGGTGCAAAGCACGCTCTTACTCCTGTTCTCGACCTCTCTTCAGGTTCACCTGAGTATATTTTCGTAAGAACTGTACACTATGCTGAGAACCCTCGCTTCGGTGGCAAGGCAGTGGACTACACTACTCCAACCGCAAGATACTATGGCAGCATCAGCAACTACGGTGTGAACGGTTACGAGCCAAATCCTATTGACGATTAATCTGATTACAGTTATGAAAAAAATATTAGTTCTTCTTTCTGTTATCCTCTGTGCAACATCCTGTGTCTTCTTTGAGCAGGACAACTATGAGGGCCCTAACGCTACAGTGAACGGAAGATTCATTGACTCCAAGACCAAGGAAAACGTGCCTATGGAGTGCAAATTCGGAAACTTCTTCGGTGGAGCTTACTTCGGTTCTCCTACTGTCGGATACATCTCAGTTTTCGAACTCGGTTGGGACTATGAGCAGGCTCAGTACTGGCATATCAGATACGACGGTTCATACACCAACACTATGGTATTCTCAGGAAAGTACCGTCTTGAATGCAATGCTGACAACTTCTATCCTGTAACAAAGGACAATGTAGAGTTCAAGAAGGGTGACAACACCCTCGACTGGGAGGTTACACCTTATGCAAGAGTCATCGATCCTAAGGTAGAACTCGTAGGCGGTAAGTTTGTTGCAACATTCAAGTGCGAGGTCGGTGACCCAAGCAAGGCAAACACCATCCTCGACGCCAAGCTCCTTTGCTACCAGGACAACTTCGTAGGGATTTATTGCAATAATTGCGGTAGCGATCCCGGTGCATCCTCAAACTCTATCGTAGCTGACGGCAAGACCGTGAACACACTCACAATCGACCCTTCACTTCCTGCCAACAAGCCTGCATTCCCATACGTTGGAAAGGGCAAGAGCTACTACTTCAGAATTGCTGTCCTTGCAGGTGGAAACGGAGCAAATCCGACAAAGGCCTACAATTACAGCCCAAGCTTCAAGATTCAGTACTAGAATCCTATATCTAAAGTCGGTTGCCCTTATCAATGGGGCAACTGACTTTTTTATCTTTGCAACACAGAGTCATATTTTCATAATTCTCTGTTCCAAAAAGGCATAATGGTCAGAGCCAACGACTCAATACGGTTATGAAAAAAATTATCACCATCATATCGGCTGCCTTCCTTTGTGTTTCAGCGACGAGCCAAGTTACAGGCAGAACATCCCAGGAAAAATCAAGCATAGTGATTCCGGATATACTCAAGGGAGAAATTGTGCTTCAGCAGCAGACAAACGCCCGTATCTGGGGCAAGGCTGCACCAGGTGCAAAAGTAAATGTCAACACATCCTGGAATAACTGTAATTACAGCGTTAATGCAGCAGCAGACTCACTTTGGAGCGTAAAAGTAGCGACACCTGAGGCCAGCTTCAACAAGTATCAAGTCACTATCAGTTCCGGAAAAGAAGTACAGGTTCTTGAAGATGTTCTCATCGGAGACGTATGGTTCTGCGGCGGACAGAGCAATATGCAGATGCCGATGAAGGGTATGTTCAACTGCTATGTAGAAGGAGCAGGAGAGGACATTGCATCCTCAGGACAATATAAAGGTTTGCGCTTTGTAACAGTTGAGCAGAACAAGTTCAACGAGTCTCACCCTGAGTACTTCACAAAAGGAAGCTGGCACCCAAGCAATCCTCGTTATACACCGGACATCAGTGCGGTCGGCTTCTACTTCGGTGCCAATCTGAATAAGGCCCTTGACATTCCTATCGGACTTATCAGCTGCAATTGGAGCGGTTCTTTCGTGGAAGACTGGTTCAGCAAGGAGCTGCTTGAAAAATATCCGGAACAAAAGGTATTCGGCGCAGACTTCACCAAAGCTTTCACTACTATGTACTACGGAATGCTCGAGCCGACCAGCAAGTACACCATCAAGGGAATGATATGGTATCAGGGAGAGTCCAATGTCGGAAGCCCGGACTACACTGAGCGTCTGGCTGCTGCAGTAGAGCTCTGGAGAAACAAGTTTGAGCTCGAAGAAATGCCATTCTACATCGTAGAGCTTGCTCCTTGGAAATATAATCAAGGCTTTGAGGACAAATGCCCTTTCCTCAGGGAGCAGCAGTTCAAGGCTTCGAAACTCATTCCGAACTCGGGCCTTGTATCTACAAATGACCTTGCCTATGACTTCGAGGCTACGAACATCCATCCTTCACAGAAAAGACAGGTTGGTGAGAGACTTGCCAGCCTTGCACTCAGCAAAGCTTACGCTTATGGTAATCCTTGCGAAGGTCCGGAGTACGACGATATGGAGATTATGGATGACGGAAGCATAGTAATCGGCTTCAGGAACGCAGAAAACGGATTTATGATAAGAGGAGAAATAACGGGCTTCGAGATAGCTGGAGAGGACAGAGTATTCTACCCTGCAAAAGCAGTCAGCTCTTTCAAGATACCGCGGAACACCAATGCCCGTGAGACTATGGGAGGTTTCGGTCGCGGAGTATTCGCCATCAAAGTATCATCAAAGCAGGTTCCGAAACCTGTGGCTGTCAGATACGCTTTCCGTGACTTCCTCTTCGGCAATCTCCGAAACACCGAAGGTTATCCTGCTGTCCCATTCCGCACAGACAATTGGGAGCAATAGAAATAATAAACATCCAAGCAGATTGAACAATGAAAAAAGCAAGAATCATAATCAGCATCCTTCTGACAATGTCCAGTATTCTGAGTGCATCGGCTGCAGTAAGAGGGCAGCTTTACGCAGGAGCTGCCAAGGAAGACATCACCCCGGATGTCAAGGATCTGCCGAATACATCCTACGGCATACTCGACCATTGCTATACAAGAGCGATATCCTTCACCAACGGTGACACCAAAGCAGCATTCATATCCTTCGATGCAGGAATGATCAACGCCCGTCTCGTCGAAGAAATAAACAGAAGAGCGGCGGCAGAACTTGGAATTGCCGAAGGCAATATAATGTACAACTGGACACACACCCATTCGGGATCGACGGTAAAACAGGAAGAACTGGTAGAAAGAACCTGGAAGGCCCTCAAGCAAGCTGATGCCAATCTCGTTCCGGCAAAAGTAGGATACGGCTCTGGTGTCAGCTACCTGAACGTAAAGCGCGACCTCTTCGACCCGGAGCGCGGCACCTGGTGGGAAGGACCGGACTATGATGGAAAATCTGACAAGACAGTTGCGGTAATCTACTTCGAAAGCCTTGAGGGCAAGCCTATTGCCACATATTTCAACTATGCAATGCACGCTGTGATTTCCGGCAATCTGGATATGGTCAGCGGCGATTTCCCGGGAGCTGCATCTCGCTATATCGAGAGCCGTTACGGTGATGATTTCGTGGCAGTCTGCGCAGTTGGAGCTGCAGGAGACCAGAACCCGCTGTATTTCCAGCAGACCTTCGACCTGAGAGACATACGCATTGCCGATTATGCAAAGCGCGGCGAGGATATCTCCAACAAAATGCCTCCTGGAGGCCAGGGTATGGATCGCAGCAATCCTGAAGTTGCCCGCCTTATGAACGAGCAGAAGATGATGGTGGAGAGCTATGGGCAGCTTCTCGGAGAAGAGGTAAAGTACGTCATTATGATGATGCGTCACTTCGAAACCGACGTCACCATCAGCTGTTTGCATAAACAGCTCAGCTGTCCGGGCCGTCGTCAGACCAACGGTGGCGGACGTGCCGGCTATGCAGGTGAATATGAGGATGCGCCTGACGCGATTATTGACCTTCACCTGACAATGATTGACGACATCCCGGTTGTCGGCACAAGCGGAGAGCCTTATAACCCTATTGCCGTAAGACTAAAGAAAGAGTCCCCATATTCGAGAACTATGCTGACTATGCTCTGCCAGGGAGCTTTCACAGGCTATATACCTGATGATGAGTCATATGGCGCACAGTCTTTCGAGGTACTCGGATCAAGATTCAAGCAGGGGTATGCAGAGAGCGCAATAGTAAACGGAGCTCTTGACCTTATTCACGAAGCAACACATAATTGACACAGATATGAGAAAGATTTTCAAAACCCTCACCCTTTGCGCGCTTGCACTCCTCAGCCTGACGGCAAACGCACAAAATGGTCATCGCGGCCAATTGATGGTTGGAACCGCGAAGATAGATGTTACTCCGGGACCGGACGAGCTCGGAAGAAATACTTACGGTATACTGGACCGCACCCACTTCAGATCAATCATCTTCACAAACGGCGAGACAATTGCCGGTTTCGTGAATGTTGACGGAAATATGAACGGACAGGCTGTGGCTGCCGCTTCAGAACGTGCTTCAAAGGAGCTCGGAATACCTGTAGGCAATATCATTTTCAACGGAACCCATTGTCACTCAACCGGAACCGTTCGCGGAGACGAGCTTACTGAAAGACTCTATCAAGCCATCAAGCAGGCTTATGACAGTATGGTTCCCGCCAAGGTGGGATTCGGAAACGGAGTATGCCATCTCAATGTAAAGCGCGACCTCTTCGATGCCGAGCGCGGAACCTGGTGGGAAGGCCCTGATTATGACGGAAAGTCAGACAAGACCGTCTCAGTCATTTACTTCGAATCAATGGATGGCAAGCCTCTCGCGACCTACTACAACTACGCAATGCACGCAGTCATTACCGGCCAGCTCGATATGATTACCGGTGACTTCCCTGGCAAGTCAGAGAGCTACATCGAGAGCCGCTACGGTGACGATTTCGTAGCAATCTTCTCTTCAGGCGCAGCCGGAGACCAGAACCCGCTCTACTTCCAGCAGACTTTCGACCTCAGGGACATCCGCATTGCCGATTATGCAAAGCGCGGTGAGGACATTTCAAACAAGATGCCTCCAGGAGGTACCGGACTTGACAGGAACGACCCTGAGACTGCAAGACTAATGGAAGAGCAGAAGATGATGGCCGAGAGTTACGGCCAGATTCTCGGTGAGGAAGTGAAGTACGTCATTATGATGATGCGCAGATTCGAAAACAACGTCACCATCAACTGCGCCCGCCGCAACATTTCCCTCCCTGGCCGCAAGCAGCTCAACGGAGGTGGACGTGCCGGATATGCAGGTGAGTACGAAGACGCTGACGACGTAGTCCTCAATCTCGCACTCGTTATGCTTGATGACATTCCTGTCTGCGGAGTCGCAGGTGAGGTTTACAACCAGATAGCAGTACGTCTCAAGAACGAATCACCTTATTCACGCACTTTTATGACCACAGTTATGGACGGTATGGGCGCACGCGGCGGCGGATATATCCCTGACGACGAGGCTTATGGTGCACAGGTATTTGAGGTACTTGGCTCAAGATACAAGCAGGGCTATGCAGAGACCGGTATCGTCAACAATCTCCTTGATATGATACGTGAGGCAACACACTGATAAATATTGAATTGATTCAGGGCCTGTTATTTGACAGGCCCGATTTTATCACAGACCATTATCCGATTTGAAAAGAATGAAAAAAAGTCTTGTCATTGCTCTCGCCATACTGACAGCTACAGCTTGCGGCAATAGGAACAAATGCCCACAGTATGTTTACGATGTACCCCAGTATGAGAACGGTATAGCTCAAACCCGCACTGCACAGGGTCTGGTGGAAGGCTACAAACAGGGACCTCTCTACATTTTCCGTGGAATACGATATGCTGTAGCTGAGCGCTTTATGCCCCCAGTCGAGCCTGAAAGCTGGGAAGGGGTCAGGCATTTCCGTTCTCCAGGACCGATGAGTCCGCAGGGCTTCGGCTTTGGCGGCAGTTCCGTTCGTCCCGCCCCGGCAGAAACCAACGACATAACCTACGACACACGTCAGAAGAGTCAGAGCGAGGATTGCCTCAGACTTAACATATGGACTCAGGGACTTGATGACGGTGGAAAGAGACCGGTGATGGTATGGCTCCACGGAGGCGCTTTCCAGGCCAGCTGCGGCGACCTTGAGATATGCTATGACGGCAGTATGCTGGCCAAAAAAGGCGATGTCGTAGTCATTTCCATCAATCATAGATTGAACTGTGTAGGCTACCTCGACCTCTCTTCCTTCGGTGAGAAATACAGGTATTCCGGCAATGTCGGAATAATGGACATAGTCGCTGCCCTGAAGTGGATCAATGCCAATATCGAGCACTTCGGAGGTGATCCGAACAATATCACCATCTTCGGGCAATCAGGCGGCGGTGGCAAAGTATCGGCAACGCTCGCAGCCCCGTCATCAAAGGGACTGGTAAGCAGGGCAATAGTGGAAAGCGGAGTCAATATTGACTTTTACAACTCTGATCTTTCACGCCTGATCGGGGAAGAAACCGTCCGCCAGCTCGGCATCCCAGCCGGGGAAATCGACAGAATCCAAACTATTCCTTACGAAGAACTCTCGCGCGCTGCCAATGCTGCTATGAACATTATCAGAAAGCAGGCTCCCGAGCTTGGAATGAAGGTCAATGAATTCGGCTGGGCGCCGACTGTTGATGGTAATTTCCTCCCTTGGACCGTGGCAGAAGCTCTTAAGAGGGGAGTATCGGCAGATGTTCCTCTGATGATAGGCACGACTCTCAATGAACTTGTCACAGTTAGTCCTGCAAACCGGGGAATGAGTATGGAAGCTGCCAGAGAAGCCGTAATCAAAAAATATGGAGCAGAAATCGCAGACGAGTACATTGACACATACTCATGCTGCTATCCAGGCTTCGAGCCCCGAGACCTTATTGAGACAGATTACTATTTCCGCGCGAATGCAGTCAGAGAGGCCTCACTCAAGGCTGAATACGGCAAAGCTCCAGTGTACCGCTACGAGCTGAATTATCTGTCTCCGGCCCAGGACAGCCTTTTCCGCTGCCCTCATAATATGGAGATTGCCTTCGCCTTCAACAATGTCCACCTGTCTCCGGCATTCGCAGGATTCACAGAGGATTCAAGAAGGTTGAACGACATAATCAGCGACGTGTGGATTAGTTTTGCACGTGACGGGAAACCTTATTCGAAACAGCTTCCGGAATGGCCTGCATTCAAACCTGAAGAAGGAGCGACAATGATTTTCAACAACAAGTGCGAAGTCAGGTACAATCACGACAAGGAACTTGTTTCTTTAATGAAGGATTATACTGCGAATCCATACTTTTAATCTTATCTTTACCGCATGAAACTCAAAACTATAATCATTTCAGCTATTTGCCTGCTCGCAGCAGCATCCTGCACTGACAGGAAGAGCGACCTGCCCGTACAGGGCATAATTGACGAAAATGGCTTGTACACAGCTACTTTCACAGCATCAAGGGATTATCTCCTGATTCCTTCATACTACAAAAGAGGGACGAACAGGCTGGACATTAAGGTGGACGGTGCAAGCATCTTCGAAGCCATACCGGTGATGACGGTAGCCAGGGACAAGGTGGATTACTTCGTTCCAATCGACATAGCCCCATACAAGGGAAAGAAGATCAGCGTAAACATCACAGATGTGGATCCGGCAAGTCCTATCCTCTCTCAGGCTCGCCAGAGCGACAGCATAGGTTTCGACAGAGAGGAATTCTACAGACCTCAGTACCACTTCTCACCGGAATTCGGCTGGAACAACGACCCTAACGGACTGTTTTTCGACAATGGCGTATGGCACCTTGGTTACCAGTACAACCCGTATTCGGTTATGTGGGACAATATGAGCTGGGGACACGCTACAAGTACGGACCTTGTCCACTGGAAGAACCATCCTGTCATCATTCGTCCCGACGCTCTCGGAAACGCATATTCAGGCAGCGCCGTTATTGACAGGAACAATACTGCCGGCTTCGGAGAGAATGCGGTAGTAGCCCTCTACACCTCTGCAGGAGTGCAGGGACAGCAGCAGAGCGTCGCTTATTCTCTCGACGGAGGATACAGCTACACCAAGTACGAAGGCAATCCAGTCATCAGCTCTACACCAGAAATGATGACCCAGCGCGACCCTAAGGTTCAATGGATTGACGACAAATGGGTTATGGCCATCTCCTTCGACAAGTACGTTCGTTTCTACGGTTCACAGAATCTTCTCGACTGGGAATACCTGAGTGCAATCTGCGCCAATGACTTCGGCATTCCTGACTGGGGAACCTGGGAATGCCCCGACCTTCTCAAGTTCGACTACAACGGAGAGACAAAATGGGTGATTACCATCAATGCCGACCAGACCGGACCTAACGGTGTCAGAACCACCCTCTATTTCATAGGACAATGGACAGGCCGCGAATTCATCGCCGATCCTCTCCCATACCCTCTTCTCCTCGACTATGGAGTAGATCAGTATGCCGGTGTGACCTATGGCAATACCGGAGACCGCCACGTTCAGCTTGCCTGGCTTACAAGTTCACCTTGGCCTGGTTCAGAGACCCCTGCCACAAAGTATTTCACCGGAGGTATGGCACTTCCACACGATATTTTCCTTAAGGACGGCGGTGAACACCTGATACTCGCGAGCGTCCCTGCCAGGGAGATTTACGAAGCCCGCCAGCCAGCAAAGGAACTCGGACTGCGTGAAGCCGGAAAACTGGAAGCTATGCTTGATAACAACAGCGGCTCATATCAGATAGAACTGACCTTCGTGCCGAAATCAGATGAGGTTTTTGGCTTCAAGCTTAGCAATTCAAAGGGAGAGATTGTAAGTTATAGCTTTGACCAGAAAAACGGGGAAATCCTGACTGACCGTTCACAGTGCGGACTTCAAGATGCATTCCCAAAAACAGCGCATTGTCCTGTTGTAGCGAAACTCATCAAGCGCGACGAATATAAAGTGGAGCTTTTCATTGACAGAATGTCTTCGGAGATGTTTGTCAATGACGGAGACTGCGTGATGACAAACTGCTTATTCCCAACTGAATACCTGAACACGCTTGAGGTTTTCGGCGACGTGGAGCTTGTCAGTTCAAGAATATTCGAATTTAATTGATTGTATTTTTTTACATTTTTTCAAAGGCGGCAATTTGCTGCCTTTATTGTACACATATTTGATAAAATAGTACAAGAAAAAAGAGAAAAACTTGGATATCTTTGCAATGGTTCATTTGGGTATGTATTTATTTGGTCAAAACTATGAATGGCTTCAAACAAAGGCAGATAATGTGTGAAGTCTCAAATGAACAATTGATTAAGTGGTAGGGTTTGGAAAAGGCAGAACGGTGGGATTACCGAACTGCCTTTTCTTTGATATAAACCCTAAAAATAATTATTCGCCGCTTATCCTGTCGGTATAAATTATGCCTTCCAGATGGTCACACTCGTGCTGAAATATGACAGCGGTGAATCCCGTAACGGTCTCTACAGTATCACGTCCATCCATCAAACTGTACTTTATATCTATATCCCTGTATCTGAGGACCTCACCCCTACGGTCAGGGACACTCAGACAACCTTCGGCCCCGGCTTCTTTGGGACCTCTGCACTCAAGTATGCTAATGTTCGGATAAACCTCGAAAGGCGAGCCTTCCTTGTCAAAGCGTTGAACGGCCACGATTCTACGGGAGAGTCCCACCTGGGGCCCGGCAATACCCACACCGTCCTGCTCGGGAGATGTCACAGTTGAAATCAGTTTCTCTGATAGCAAAGCCAGTTCATCACTCTGTAAATCCTTGAGCGCAAAGTCTTTTGAAATGCTGCGTAGAATTAGCGAATCCGAAGGGTCATCAATGGTGAGGACTCTCATTTTTTCACCAGACTCTCTAATTAGCCGGAGTTCATCCCTGCTGAGAACTGACGGCCCGCTCTGGCAAGCCGAAAGCAAAAGAGAGAAAATAAGTATCGGTGTAATAACTCGTGCTTTCATAACGCAGCAAATATAATACAATAATCCAAAGGATGGAAACGGCTACCTCAAGCCGTAACCTTCCTGTTGAGGGAAGATGTACTGGTCTGGCTTCCAGGTATTCCAGTTAGCGTGTGCCTTTACGGCTGCAGGAACTTCTCCTTCCAGCTTATTGCCCTGAATGCGGAGCTGCTTAAGTCCTACAGGCAGATTGGCGAAAGTTTCCGGAATATTGCCGGTGAAATTGCAGTTATACAGATGATAGCTGATGCTGCTCTGGGTGGAGACGATATTTCCAAGAGATGATGGGAGATGGCCGGTGAGGCCCTCATTGCCATAAATCATCAGTATTTTGAAATTATTCTTGAACTGGTCCCAGATATCAGGAAGTTCCCCTGAAAGCTTTGCATTGAAGACCATAAATTCCTGGAGGCTCTCGCAGCCGGTGAGCTCAGCAGGAATGGCGCCGCTGATGGATGTCGATGATAAATTAACACGGAAGAGTTTCTTGAGCTTGCCTATTTCGGCAGGTATGCCTCCACCAAGGTTTGAATTGTTGAGCAGATTTATTTCAGTAAGCATTTCAAGATTTCCAAGCTCAGCTGAAAGTGAACCGCTCAACTTGCAGTTTGAAAGGTCGAGCTTCTCAAGTTTGCCAAGCTTGTAGATTGCAGCAGGGATTTCTCCGGCTACAGAATTCTTATTGAAAGAGAGCTTTACGAGCTCATCGAGATTAGCTATATCATCAGGAATATTCCACTCCTTGGAAATACTATTAACAGGTACTGCCAGTTCCACAACACGGTTGTTCTCGAGCTTCACACCCTTCCATTCGTTGATAGGTGCGCTGAGATCCCACTTGTTTTTCGCCCATTCAGCTCCGTTAGAGGCATTGTAGATGGCAACGAGGGCGAGTGAATCAGACTGGCGATTATATGGTGCTCTATCCTGTTCCACCTTGACTGTGAAGGCCTTACCATTCACACTCTCCTTGACTGTGATGGTAGAAGTCCTGGCGCTGAACTCTGGATTGGCAGCGACTACGACGCTGATGCTGGCATTGCCATTGCCCTCGGAAGGGCCGGCGCTTACCCATTCATCTACAGTCTCGACGGTCCAAGGAGCATTGGAAGTCACTTCTATGGTGAAATTTCCGCCCTCAGCGTCCATTGCCATTTCTTCTATGTCGATGGCGAGGGATGGAGTGCTGGCGAGCTGGGTGATCTTGACGACTCTGCTGAGTTCATTGGCGCTGACGGTTACATTGGCAGTGCGCACATCGAAACCCTCGTTAGCGCTTACTGTAATGGTGAGAGCATCACCGACCAGGTTTGTGCTAAACCAATCAGCATCCTTGGATACTGTCCAGTCCGCATTGCTGCTTACGTTTATGTTGACTGAACCGCCTTCAGCGTTGAAGTTGGCTACAGAATCCGACAATTCGAGTTCAGTCACAAAAGGCTTCTCGCAAGAGAAAGTGAGAAGAGCGACCGCTACTGCAGCCGCAACCTTGATGATTTTACTTGTGTTCATTCTTCTTATAGTTTTTGTAATATTTGTTTCTTTCCAATCTTTGCTGGTATCTGCCACGCTGTCCATGACCGTGATTCTCTGCGATGCGTTTCGGCAGAAAATTCCCGTTCAGCTCACCCAGGATGCGTTTTTCCTCTTCTGCATCGCGGATTTCAGCAGGTACATTCTCAAGGTTTTTGAGCACGAAATCTACAGTAGCTCTCTGAAGCCTCATCGGAACAGGCATTCCGTGCACGGAGCCTCCTATATTGGCCAAAGTCAGATGGATATACCTGTAGTAGTATTTCTTAATCAAGTCTTTGCGCTCATCGTTCAAACCGTCCAGGCAAAGAAGATCCCTGCAGTTCTCCAGTCCTCTTGCTGAGGAGTACAGCAAATCATTACTCAGGCTCTCGGACTGCGAGGATGGGTCCGGAGAGATGGCGGCTGAAATGAAAGGGGAGAAGAAGCAGTACTCTCCCGGAATGGCACCACTCTCAGAGTACCCTTCGGCTATGGCATACATATCATACGGACCGATACGCGGAGGCAGGAGATTCACCCCATTCCGGACATCTTCCGCGCTCGCGATATGATTGTACCTTGCATAGTCCATTACTGAGGCAGAAGTTCCATATACAGCAGTAAAGTCCCTGTCCCTCAATTGTTCAGGAGTATAGGCGAAGGAAGCGCCCATATTGTGGGAAAGCCCAAGCACGTGTCCTGCTTCGTGGCAGACAGCGTGCCTGATCATCGGCCCGAACATTTCAAGTGGATAATCGAGGAGCCTTGCATCAGGATCCGAAGCTCCGGTCTGGATATAACGCCAGTCCTTCAACAAGCCTGTCACTCCTTCCCACCAGAAAATGTCAGCCTGAAGGATTTCACCGCTTCGTGGGTCAACAAGAACCTGCCCCTTGGCATTTGCCTCCTTACCGGGGATGAAACGGACCATATTGACAAGTGGTGAATTTCTGTCAAGTCCCTGAGGCTCAGGAAGAACCTCCAGCACAGAGCCAAGCCCGACAGCCTCGAAAGCCTTGTTCCAGTCTTCAATGCCTTCTTTTATATATTTAAACCAGGCAGCTGGAAAGGCTCTGTCCACATAGAAACGGATTTTGCGTCCATCAGCGAGCAGCCATCGCTGGGCCTTTTGGACCTTATTGCCTCCTATATCTCTATATTCCAGAGAGTTATACCCGATTTTCTTCTCATCAAGCCTGCGCAATGCTTCGGGCTCGTCCTTCAGTGCGAGGAAGAAGAGCAGAACCTCGGCCTCAAGTCCATCGGAATAGCTGTAGTCCATCAGAACACTCAGCAATTCTTCATCCTCCACGGCTTGGAGCAGTTCGCTGCACGTCGCGTCACCTTTGAGCTCTTTCGGAGTAATTACAGTTACTGCCAGAGGATAGGTTCGGAGCAATGACGTCGCGTCAACCCTGAGAGCATCGCCCTCGTCCGAGAGTATTCCCAGCTCGAACAGCTTCTCATTCGCGACCCGAGTTTTCCAGCTTACCCCCTGCGCATCTGTATAGCCTTTCTGCCTGATAATCAGGAGAGTATCGTTCTCAATACCGAATGACACCAGCAAAGGCTGCTCTTTCATCTGTCCGTTTGAAAAGGCCTTCCCCGACTCCCTGTTCACCTTCACAAGCCTTGAACCGAAAAGGCAGTCCCTTCCCAGCATCGTCTTGGGTATATGAAGTTCCTGCGCGGCGGCAATACCCGTCGCGAGCAAGGTATACAGCAATGTCAGAGCAAGTTTTCTCATCATCTCGGCCAGATTTTATACTCAAGTTTCCAGCAGTCGCCATCCTTTACAGCTGCATATTTCTCAAAATCAAGTCCTTCCATAAAATACGGTGAATCAGACTTCAACCACACTGTCACAAGAATGGTTTCACTGCTGTTTTCCAAATCGAAGCGACCCTCAACCCTCTCGACACTCACTTCAATTCTCTCCTTGAACATTTCTGAACTTGAAGCGTCTATAATTCCGTCAGTTAGCTTTGAATCGAGCTGCCAGGCCTTTGAAGGATTGCTACCCTCATCCCAGACCTCTCTTTCGGCTATATAGCAATGAAAGCTACGCGGTTTAAGATTGCTGATGCTGCCTTTCGTGCTGGAGTCCTTGTCCAAAGTGAAACGGAACAATGAATCGCAAGCGGAGAAATTTCTCGTATTTCCGGCAGAACCGTAATCTGCAATCGTCAATGGCTGAGGGTATTGGAATGCCGGGAAGAATTCAGTTAGGCGCAGAGCATTCGAGCCAGGGGACACCACCTTGCAGAGCCATTGTGAGAGGAAGAGGTTTCTCTTGCTGCTCAAGTAGTTGGAGCCCTCGGCAGAACGCGCCATATCAACTGCAGTATTGCCGTTCCAGCTGCCGTCGGCCGATTTAATCGCCTGACGCATCTGATGGCCTTCACCATTGTTCAAAGCTGCCGTCTTCATCAGGACATCGAGATTCACCACAGGGTCATAGAAGCGGATTTCCACGGGTTCACCAGCTTCAACATATGAGCCTTTCTCGCTCTCGACACGGAGGCTATGGACTTCATCCATACCCGATTCATCCTTCTGAAGTATTTTCAGTTCAAAGTCAACGGAATTTTGCCCTGCAGGGAAGGTCACGCAGGTCTCAGACCGTCCGTCAATAAGATAATCTCTTCCGGCCTCAAGGTCGCTGAATGACAGAGCCACCTGAAGGTCCTCGGAAGGAGCCTTCTTCGAACTAAGAGTAAGGTGCAGTGTTTCAGCCAGATAAGGATTGGTAACACGCGAGTCTTCTCCCTTGTCTATACTGATAGCAGGCAGAGTAATGGTCTTTGTGAGCTTTACGTATGCCTCGCAATTACCATCAGGATTTACGGTATAGCGCTCTCCGGGAAGAAGCGAGAGTTTTATCAATGACTCCTCATCCCAAATTTCATCCTCGGCAAAGGAAATGCGGACAGGCGCACTCTGCTCACCCTTCTTAATCTCCAGCTTTTTCGAGCTGACATTGAACTGCCTGCCCTCTTCAAGGGTAGTGATGATGTTCAGCCCGACATTGAAGTCTGTCTGTGCTGGATGTGAAAGCACCAGGGCAATGTCAATGCCTCCCTCCTCCGCAGCAGCAATATAGTCCGCCGACTCGAAGTTCACCATAGGAGAGAAGACTCTCAGATCCTCCTGAGTGCCGCAGGAGCAGGTCAATATAGCCATAAATCCAGCCAGTATGTATATCAATCTTTTCATCGTCTAGAAGGTAAATAGTCCAACTGTACAGGTCAATGCATCAAGGCCAGAGCCTATGCTGGCTTTCAGGCGGCTCCACTCCAGTCTAAGATAGCCGTTCGCCATTCCTGCCTTTCCAAGCTTGAGCGGCAGAGTATATTCTGCACCAAGCCGCACTCTGTTCCAATCTGCTGCGTGGTATTCACGGTCAACGGAAAGGACTTCATCCACGTAAATATTAGAGCTGTAGCAGGAGAGTACTGAACGGAGGGAGTGAGAAAGTGTGCAGGATGCATCGAAATCAAGCTTGTGTCCGCGTCTTTCCATTGCCCTGAAGGAAGCCTTCAGTCCAGCATCGATACCGGTGGCTCCGAAGTGCGAATACGGCAGATGACATTCTTTGTCAAAGGACGAATAGCCAAGTTCTGCACCTGCACTCCAGCGATATCCCTCTTTTGAACAAGCGCCATAAAGCTCATATGCAGCCCTTAGGTCAGTCTTCTTTAGCATATATCTGTTCTTATAGACATAAAGAGTCTCCCAGGTCTCGGTAGTGATTCCTGTTTCAGGATCCTTCTCGCTCTTGAGCTCCTGTAGATATTCGTCAGCACCGCCATCCGTGAAACTGCCATCAAGTAAAAAATGGTGTCGAAGATATGAACCGTTCACGACTATATCCATCAAAGCATTGTATTTCAGCTCATTATATAAGCCTGGGCTCTGCTTCTTGTCGCCGTATGCATTGGCAAGTGAGCCCTCGACTCCTCCGCTTACAAGGATTTGGAAATATTTTGTAACGTAGCTGTAAGAAAGGTCAGAAAGAAAACCATTGGCAATGAATTGGCGCTTGAAGCCGGTATAGGCTGAAATCGCTCCATCAATGCGGTCCAGGCCCGACATCTTGTAATAGTAGAGGTTAGGATAGGACTGAATGGTGGTAAGGTTCTGCAGTTTCTCCTTTTCGTGGGTAAAACCCGCATCAAGTCCTATATGGTGGGCTCCGGCGCTGAAGAGCACAGAAGGTACGAGCTTGTACTCCAGATATCCGCTTCTCGGACGCGGGTCCCTATTGCCATAAATGTCCATTACCTCATACTCTACCTTCATTCCGAGAGAAAAATGCTCCGACAGTGGGGCGCTGTAGATGTTGAAGTTCAGGAGACAATCGTGGGTTCCGTAGTCCTTGGCTACTGAGCTGCCATAAATGAACGGAATGGAGTAGTAAGGGTCAATGACGTCCGACCACTTTCTGTTTGTCTCTTTGTCAAGGGTGTAGCTGAACGAGCCGCTCATAAAAAGCTTGTCGCTGAAGCTGTCATAACGTGTGGAAGAGAAACTGAAGCCCCTGTCGCTGTCGCCTTCCTGTGCCCTGTGATAATCCCCTTTTTCCGAGAAGAGTCCGAGGGTGGTGAAACTGTTGCTTTCCGGCTGGAAGAGACCCATTCCGGCAGCATTCCTGGTTCTGGAGTACTGCTGGGAGAGAAGTTCCATTCCGGTCTTGCGGAGGTCGGAAGGAGTCTTTTCCTCCTGTGCCTGTGCAATATAGGCCAAAGATAAGGCCAATATACTGATAATCAATCTATTCATTTCAAGCCCTCCTTATCATATACGCGTGGGGTAGGATTGGTGCAGACTACGAAGTCGGCCGAACTGTTGTTGGTATCTTCCAAATAGTATCTTCCATTCTCATAGCGGGAAATCTTCCTTTCGACTGACTCGTGGGTATAGCCGTTTACTGACGAAACCACCATATAGCCCGCGTCGATATCGTTCTGGAGACGCTTTGTATTTACATCCGGTGCCGTCTGCGAAGGTTTCTTCAGACATTCGACTCCGTCTATGATGAATGACTTGTGCACTCTTCTGAATAACTCGCCTGAAGTCTTGCCCCTTTGATATACCTCAGGCCAGCTGAGGACATCCTCGTCCGTTTGGATAAGGAACAATGCATTTGGTCCACCGCTAAGGAGATTGAAGAACTTGACTGTCGTGGAGTTATGTATGAGCGGAAGCATAGGAACATCAGGATTGCCGGAGCCTTCGACAAGCTTAACCTCAAAATCCGCAGCGGAGAGGTCAACACTGACAGGGGCGCTGTCCAAATGGTTTCTGGCACTCTTTGCTGCTATCACTACGCTCTTCCCCGGCTCGAGTGGATAGTCCTTGCCATTGCCAGGGAAGCGGCAAATCTGACGGGCATAAACCGAATCCGGGTTCTCCTTGGCAGGATATGCCGCTGGCGATACGGATTCAGCAAGAGCCAGACAGAGTCCATCGAGATAAGCTGTCTCGTCCGAATTATTGAAGAGTTCCACATATGAGTCGGAAGTATAGGTCCTGTCCATATTGTCACGAGTACCGGAGTAATATATCTTCGATATGATGATGCTCTTCAATACTGAGGCATTTAGCTTCAATTTGAGGTCTTCAGCCTGGAAGATGCGCTGGTTCATCAGGGAAACGCCCAGGATAACACGAGCATTGTCCTCGATATTAAGCTTTTCCTGAAGCATCTCTTTATACTCGGCACCGCTTATTTCCATCTTGCTTACTATGTCGTATATGCCAGGGATGATGGACGGTACCTTTACCATCCCGCATATATCCGTTTCGTACTCATACTCAAGTTCGCCTTTGAGTTGTACTGTCTGGCCAGAGTAGAACACATTCGGGGAACATCCGTCAGGCATTTCGAATTCAAGCATGAAACTGCCTGTCTCCTGCGGAGCTTCTCTTGTGCAGGAGCAGAAGAGAGCGGCTATAGTCAAAAATATTATTGTGCTTATTTTATTCATACTCAAATCTTTATGTACATTTCTAAACCGAATGAAAAAGTTCCGGTATTCCTTTCAGTCAAGGTTCCCGAATACGAGCTAGACTGGAAAGGCATATAGTATAAGGCATTGTTTGCGAAGAAGGAGAAGCCGAAATTGCGCGATACATCCTTCGTCAGGCGCAGGTTCATCAGCCAAATAGGAGGCTGGACTACGGCTTTGCTGTCGGCAGGATTCTTCCTTTGTGCTGAAAGCAGTATGCCTTTGATGCGATATTCAGGATCAGCAAGCATTTCCTCTGTGATAGGGTGCCAGCTGAGATCGGTATCAATCCATCCTATAGGGTCGTTTTTCTGGTTGGTGTTGTGCTGGTAAGTGTAGAGAATGAACTGGTTCGATGCGGAAATGACCATTTTCATTCTTGGGATATTGCACACAAACCTGAGGTTCGCGCTGAGTCTTCTGTTTATGTCACGCTGTAGACCGCTTGGGTACTGAAGCTTGAACGGAGGTGTATTGGAGCCTCCCTGGGCATATACCGAATTAGCCGGGATACCTGAAGGGCTCTGGTAGTTAGGGCCATTGTTCCAGGTCTGGCTCTCCATATATGCTCCGCTGAGCATTACACTGGTGTTCAGGGCTTCAATCTTTCCGAGGTTGAAGTCGAACTCTATTCCCCTGTCCAAACTGGCATTGGTATTGCCGATACGACCGCTGGTCGTAAAGACAGTATCGACTCTGGCGGGATTCTTCCAATCAATTGAAGGAGATCCGTCCTCTGCTATGATGATGCCCTGCCCGGCTGTATAGTAGTTTGAGGTATAGACACTGTACTCGGTGAGATTGCCGAAACCGTTCTTCATATAGTCCTGATATGCAACGACTGAGAAGGACATACCGTTCTTCAGATTGATGTCAAAGCCGAATTCGGACTTGGTGTTGGTAGCGTTTTTCAGTGTATTGTTCCTTTCTACTTCGGTTATGTTCGTATTGTAAACGACCAGGCGTTTGCTTACATCGCTTGGAAGATAGCTGGCGGACTCCCTGTCCATATACTTGGGTTCCGGGTAGAGATGAGTCAGTCCCGGGGTCTTGTTGTTCTGGCCCCAGCCACCTCTGAAGCTGAGCCAGTCTGTCACTTTGTAAGAAGCGTTGAAACGAGGAGAGATGGAGCTGACCTGCTCAGGCAGACCGGGTTGAAGCATATCAAAGCGAATACCGGCCTGAAGTTTAAACTCCATTCCGGCAGGCAGATTGACAGTGATATTGTCCTCGAAATACGAAGACAGCTGATTCAATGCCGGGATATCGTAATACGGGCGCGGACGGCCGTTGCTGTTCGGCCTCAGTGGGAGGAAATCGTCTTCATTGTAATAGCCCCTGGCCTTGTTAGACTCCCATCTGTACTCGGCACCCATATTGAAACGCTGGCTGATATGCTCTGTATTGGCAGTGAAGACATTGCCAATCTTTGAGTAGAAGTTCCTGGGTTTTGAAGAGGTGCCGCCGGTGGCTCTATAGGACTCGGTGATGTAAGGCACTTGGTAATAGCCGTTTACCAGCGAATTGATGATAGGAAGGCCCCCATCGGCAGAGACTATGCTGGAGGTCCAGGATTCCGACTCCGTGAGGGTAAGGCCGAGTGCATAGTTGATGGAACGGGAGAGCAATTTGTTCGGGGAGAGCCTTCCATTGTGAGACAGGCGCATCGTATATTGCTTCTGGCCTGTCTCCGTGCCCTCGATGAGGAGGTCAGGATCGCTCTTCCTTAGGTCAACTATACTGCTGATATTCAGTTTCGTAGTGGTGGACCAATTGCGTCCTATGGTATTGCTGTAAGTCAAGCCTCCGCTGACACGGTCATATGAGCGGTTCTTGGTGCGGGGGTCGCCCGACGCTCTCGCATAGTCGGCATTGACATTGAGGCTTCCTGCTTTCTTGGAGAACTTCCAGCCCTTGCCGAAGGAAGTGTTGAAGGTGGTTGGATTGACCTTGGTCCTGATTTCGAACGGGGTATAGCCAGCCTTGGTGTTCACAACGACAGCTCCCGAGCTCAGGTCTCCGTACTCGGCAGAAGGTATGCCCCTGATGACCTCGACCGACTCGATATTGTCCGCGCTGATCTGCCTCAGGTCGATTCCTGCGCCGCCGGTAGAACCGCTGATTTTGTCGGCAATGGAGGTATTGTCCGACATAGGTACTCCATCCACCATAATGGATGTTCCGAAAGCGTTGTTGGCAGTCGAACTCGAAAGAGTTCTGATGGTGACCTTTTCCTCTGAGGTCATATCGGAGGAGCTCATCAATTGCCCCGGAATCAGCTGCATAATGTCCTTGAGACTGGTGGCTTGGAGGTGGTCGATGGCCATACGTCCAATATTCGAGCTGGTGGACGAACCTGCGGCGCTGGAGGTAGCGGTCACCACTACCTGCTCGAGGGCAAGGGAAGACACGAAAAGTTTCACCGGGAGCGTCCTGTCATTGCTCAATTCCACTTCCTGCTCGAAGTCCCTGTAGCCTAATATCTGAACCTGTACGCGGGTTTTTCCGGCCGGTATCCTTTCAATGACGGCCTGTCCCTTGTAGTCGGTCATCGCGAACAGACCATAATCCGGCAGGATACAGGAGGCGCCGGCCACGGGCTCACCATCCTCCTGCGAGCTGACATTGAGCGTCAGTTCCACTGCCGCCTTCCTGCCGCTGCTATTCTGTTCCGCAGCCACCGGAGCAGCTTTTGCAATCTTTTTTACAATGATAACGCCACTGCGATACTCATAACTGTATTCCAGACCCTTGAAGACAGACTTGAGAACATTGTCGAGACTCTGGCCCTTCAATGAGAGGGTGATATTGCCCAAGTTCTCGAGATTTTCCTTGCCGCTGTAGAGATAACCCATCCCCGTCTTGGCCTCAATAAGCTTCAGGCAGGTCTCGATAGAAGCGTTCTTTACGCTGAAGTCATCGACAGTCTGCTTTTGAGCGAAGCTGAGTACGCTGATGAGCAGGGCTGCGATGGCTGCGATGGCCTTTTTGGTGATTGTATTGTTGAACATATTATTCTATCGTAAGCTTTCCATTATCAATTGAATAGCTGAGGTCTGATGCGGCGCAGAGCTGGTCGAGAATCACGCTGAGATTCACATTCATCGGGATTTTTCCATTGAATCTCTCTGTCTTCGCCCGCTCGGAGATGCTGTATTCGAAGTCGAATCTCCGCTGAAGCCTGCCAAGTATCTCATTGAGACCGGTCTGGCGGAGTACCATACTGTCCTCCATCCAGCTGATATAGATTTCCGTATCCACCTCCGCAACGCTGCTTTCTCCACTGAGCGCATCATAGCGGTACTGGGTACCCGGAGTCAGTACATTGTCAGCGACATTGACACTGCCCCTCACAAGCGTCGTCTCCGAGCGGGCATCGTCCGGATAAGCACAAACGTCGAAGGCCGTGCCGAGGACTCGAACATCATAAGCGGCAGTACGGACAATGAAAGGATGCTCCTTGTCGGCAGCCACATCGAAGAAAGCCTCTCCCACCAGCGTGACAAGCCTTTCACCATCAGTGAACTGAACAGGATATTGCAATGTGCTTCCGCTGTTCAGATGCACCTTCGTGCCATCGGAGAGGGTAAGGCAATGAGTGCGGCCCTTGCCTATGCTGAGTTCGTTCATTGCGCTTTCCTCACTTGTCGGAGCAATGTTTTCGTAACTGAGTTCTGACTTTCTCGTGTCAATGACAACACCATCGGAGGTTTCAAGCAGACTTTCCTCCTGTTTGTCAATGGCAATGACTTCGCCTGATGAGAGTTTGAGGGTCACCTCACCTTCCACCGGCGCAATATCCTGATGCTGAGCAGTCAATTGCTCATCAGAGTCGCCAAGCGGCCAAATGAGAAGGAAGGCGGCAAGGATTACTGCTGCGGCTGATGCGCCAATGATCAGAACTTTACGGCCTTTCAGTCTGAACTGCAATCCGAGCCAGGCTCTGAGGGTCCGTGATGCAGACCAAGATTCACTTCCAAAGTTTTGAGTCTCAGCAAGATAGCCATCGTTTTCGGTATACTCCCTGAATAATTCCTCGGCTTTTGTAATAGCTTTTTCTATGTCGATATCTTTCATTTCCTATACAGCGGACTATTGATCCGTCGTATATTAAACGAAGAGCCAGCTCAAAAGGATGACAGAAAGATGAGTGATTTCTTTCATTTTTTTCAGCGAACGGGCCTTAAGGGTCTTGACAGTGTTTACGGAGATGCCCAGTTCGTCTGCAATCTGATTGTTGGAATAAGTTTTCAAGGAGAGCTCCATTACCCTGCGGGACTGTTTTGGAAGGGAGGCAATGGCCTTTTCAAGAAGGCGGCGGAATTCTTCTTGGGTAACAATATCGGCAAAAGAACTTTCGTCCGGTATTGAGTTCATTACATCTTCATCATTTGAACCTGGACGCTTCGACCTTCTTCTGAGCTCATCTATGGCAGAGTTTTTTACAGAGGTGTAAAGAAAGCAACTGAGAGCGTGTTCATCTTTGAATTCCTTGCTGGAACTGCAAAGTTTCAAGAAGAGGTCCTGAACAATGTCCTCGGCCAAACGACCGTCCTGAAGTATGGCTGCAGCAAAAGACACAAGATGCGAATAGTAGCTGAAAAAAACATCCTTAATGCTTCTTTCAACACTACCAACTATGAATCTGCCTGATGCCATATCTGCCATTGTATCATACAAATATACTCTTTTCAGATTTTGGTGCAAGGATTTTTTCTCAGCTCAGGCGGAAAATACTAACAAATAGGCATTTGGGGAAATATTGGAGATGTGAAGTGGGCTTGTGTGGTATTTGAACGCTTGGGCCTGTTTGGGATGCGTAGCTTAGGGAGCCGTGGCAAGTGCGAGGGGAAGCAAAAATGAGAGCGGCCTGGTCTCATTTTGATTCCAAAGCCGCCCTCAATTATCATACTTTCAAATCAGTACCTTATTTCCAAGGATTCTGAGTTAGATTCGGATTCAACTGGAGGACTGAAAGAGGAATAGGATAGACTGTAGTCACTCCTGAATTGTCCTCTTTGAATTTGCCGCCTAGAGAATGTGCTGGAACACCTACGAACTTGTCATCAGTAGGAAGTGTCCACATACCGAAGCGAACGAGATCAGCACGACGTCCAGGCTCCCAAGCGAGTTCACGGGCGCGCTCATCAAGAAGGTCAGATGGTTTGACCTCGGCATAGGTATCAACCTTGGCACGAGAGCGGATGGAGTTGAACATCTCAAGACACTTTCCTTCATCACCCAAACGTTTGTATGCTTCAGCTGCTGCAAGGACTACATCAGCATAACGCCATACTACGCGGTCTGAATTGTTGTAGAAGAAAGGATTTGATGCCGAGAAATCCCAATCCCTTTTCTTTCCGCCTCTAGGACCACCATATGTAAATAGATAGTCCCATTTGGTTCCCGCGTAAGACTCCTGATAATCGAGTCTTGAATACTCAGGATAGTAGCATAGATACTCATTGAAACCCGTTCCGTTTGTAGACTTGATAGGATCTCCGGCCCTATTCTTCTGTAATCCGTAGTAAACCGTATTTCCCATACGCGGATCACTTGCAGTCATTGTCTCAGGATCATATCCCCAAAGTCTCGCGGATTGGATGGATGCGATTGGACCATTGCAAGCGATGGCGATTCCGAGAGCCTTTGCGTGGTCAAAATTCATACTGAAGAATACAGTAGTCGATGAACGTGAGGTGACAATAGGGATTCTTCCCCAATAGTCAAGAGCAACCATATAGTAGATATCCCTAAGTATGCAAATCTCACTGATGTACGGATTTCTTATCCAACAGTTTGCAATTGTCAAGGAAGTTGTAGAACAATGTGGTCCAGATGTTCTCCGTACGACCGTTGCTACGGTATCCAAAGCCGTGCATAGCAGAAGTGAAGGAGTGGATTTCACAAGGCTGTCTCGTCTTATTCCAAGCCGTATAAAGAGCCGGAGTATCGCCGAAGAAATTGGTTGAAGCAGCCTCGCCCTGACTTGCAGCGATGAAGAGAGGCATAGGATCCTCAGGAACCTCTGCTTCGAACCAGGCAGGATAAATCATTCCAAGGAAATCAGGACGGCTCATCTCGTCGTGGTCGAGGGCGACATTGTACACGATATTTCCGCCTGCAGAGAAACCAATGATGCCTATAGCATTGGGATTGACATCGTACTTCTGTGCATTCCTGCGGACATAGGCAATCGCTGCACGGCCGTCATCCCAGGCCATCTTTCTGTCATATCCCTGTTCTTCGGCTATCTTTGCGTGCTTCTCGGTCAGTTCCCTCATACGAGCGTCACGGCCCTGATTGCCATAAGAATGGTCGGCGACATACTTAGCCTCCTCATAGTCAGCACCCGAATATGCGATGCGGTATTTCAATACAAACGCGGCAATGCCGTGGTCTGCCAGCCATTTCGCGACGTCAGGTCCTTCCTGGCTCCAGGAGAGTGCTGTAAAACCACCACCCGGGCAGACAACTACTGCAGCTCCCGTCTCAGTACCTTTTGGCGGAAGATATACGTACAATTCCGGATCGACCACATTAAGTATGCACTGGCCTGTTTCTCCCGGATACATCGAGGTAGTATAATCGAAGAGGAATTCCTCCTGTGTCCATTTTTCACTGCCGGGAGCCTTGCCTTCATAAAGACGTATCCTCTCCGCCTGAGCAAATAGGCTGACCGAGCAGACATAAATTGTCAATAATGAAATTATGAATCTTTTCATACTGTATCGTTTTATATGATTGAATAATAAATCAATATACAGGGAATACTGTAAGCCTGATGGTGGAAGCCCCGTATGGCACGAGGTCAATGAAGGTCTCGCTGTTCTCTTCCGGGACTACAGTCTCCGGCAGGGCAGGGGTGATGTATGCGTCCTCCATCTCCCAACTGCAGTACCATTTTCCGTTCTTCTCAAAGATTTGGTTGAATGCGTCGCGTACTCTTCCGTAATTGCCCTGAGAATCAGGATAATACTTCATCGATCCGGCCTTGATCAATTGCACGGCTTTTCCGCCAATCATTATGTAGTCTCCATCAGCATCGGCATTGCCGTCTTTGTCGTAGAGCTGTTCGTTTGTCCATTGGGTGAATCTTTCCCCTTCATATTCCTTGCTTGGAATGACGTCCAGGTTCCAATCCTTGACTCCCACGACAGGGATTCTGATTTTTAAAGGAACGTTCTCAAGGTCAAAAGGAAAACCCTTTGCGTGGGTTCTGATGAGACTAGACTTGTCAAGCTCGGCTTCACGAATGGCATAATTCCATTTGCCTGAAGGAGTAATGTTCCAATCAACAAAGTCCGGATTCTTTGAATGTTTGCCGGCAAGATAGTCATATACCAAAGTGTCAAGCTCCCAGTGTGCAGGAATGGCGTATGTGTAGGTCAACGGACCGCGGACCACGCTTTCACCTTGAACCGCATTCTTCACAAACTCGATTTCCATAGGGAATTTGACTAACAACTTCTCACCGCTCTTCCAGCTCTTGCTGACTGTCTTGAACCCCTGCTCTCCATAGGCATCACACCAAGACGGGATACGGTAGGTGAAATCCATATTGTGGGATTTCTTGGACAGTTTGCCGTTCTCATAGAAGGTGAATTTGAACTGTATATCATCTTCGAATGGATAGTTTGTTATCTCCTGAATGCTCACAGTTACGCCATCGCCCAGATCATATACAACTGATGAAGGACCATAAAGAGCTGCAACAGGCTGACCATTACTGTCTTTCAACCACATTCTGGAAGCATAGTTAGGGAAGTATCTGTGGAGATTGCCAATACAGCACTCGACTTCGTGAGCCGAGCGATAGGCCATCCAAGTCTTTGCTTTCTTATATTCGTTATGGTTGGAATTACCCGTACAAAGAAACTGGTTCGGGCAGGAGAAATATTGCATTGCCTTGAAATCTTTGGTAATAGCTCCGAAGCCGGCATTGAAAATGGCCTTTTCAATGCGGTCAGCGAAGCTCGCATCACCTGTAACCATTAGGAAATAACCCATAGTCCAGGTATAATCAGAGATATCGCAGGTCTCGTGTGAAGCCAATGCATCAACGCCGGCAAGCCCCTCCGAACTTGAAATGATGCCGTCTATGAGCATATTCTCATCTTCCATCTTCTTATTGCCCTTGAGCGCAGCCTCCTTGTAAATCTCCTTTCCCGTATACGCATACAGGAGCATAGGAAGTTTAAGAGTTTCACAGAGGGTCACGCCGTGACCGGACATAAGACGGTCGCTTAGATATTGCTCCATATGGCTTGGGACGAGCGCCCATACCGCCTCAGCAAGCTCCAGCAGTTTCGGGTTTCCTGTAAGGGAATAAGTCCAAAGTATGCCTTCGATATTGATGATGTAACGGCTCTCGCTAAGTTCCTCTGGAGTATAGGTGAGATAATTCTTTTCGAGGGCAATGGGTACTCGCGGGTCGCCGGTAGCCTCATAGTAGGTCTTGATTGCCCTGAAGAAAACCGCAAAAGGCCAACCCATCGATTCGCCTTCGCGCCCCAGACGCCCTTCAGGACGGCCGGCAGCGGCAATAATCTTCCGTTTTTCGATCATTGCCCTTCTGCTTGTCTCTCGTTCCTTCGCGCGAGGATCGTTGGTAATTTGCGAAGCAAAACCGAAGCCGCGGAAACTGGATTCATCAAATTCATAGCCTGGCATTGCAGGGAGAGGATGGTCGAGAACATATTCGACATTCGCCTTGCCCTTAGCAATAAGTTTCTCATCGTCAAGGATATAGCCAAGTCGAGTAAAACCATCGACATAGTAGGCCGATTGTTCGAAACGCCACCAGTCGGACCCCCAATAATGAGGGTTTTTGCTCATTTCAAGATTTCCGGCCCAACAGCAACTATCGAAGGGATAGGACATAGCCTCAGGATGTCCAGTAAGGCCATCCTTCTGCCTCTGCAGAATCTCCTTTACCCAGCCTTCCGGACTAATATCTGATATCAGACCTTCAGAAAAGACAGCGTAAGGCGCTACTGGGATATTTGGAGAAAGAGCATTCGGTTCTCTTCCTTCTTCCTTACAGGATACAAGGAAGAAGGAAAGTAAAAGGACTGCTAAAGCTAGTCTTTTCATATACGGCAAATGTTATAACTACTTGATATACTTCAGGATGATGGACTCAAGGACCTCATAGCCAGCATTTGTGAGATGGCAATTGTCCACTGTGTATTCAGCCTTGCAGGCATTTGCACCGTCTGTAAGTGCTGAGAAGTAGTCAACATAAGTCACGCCCTTGGTCTTGTCAGCATACTCCTTCATCAAGGCATTGAAAGCAGGAATCTTGGATTTCGGGTCCACTTCCTTTCTCCAAGGATACTCCTTGCAAGGGGTAACCGAACAGAGCAGGACCTTGATCTTGTTTGCCTTTGCCAGTTCGCACATCGAAATTATATTGTCCATCATATTTTCAAGCGAGATAATGCCGTTGTTTTCAGCAATGTCGTTGGTTCCCACCATCAGGGCAACATATTTTGGATGGAATTCGAGCACGTCCTGACGGAAGCGCACCAGCATTTCACTCGTGGTCTGTCCGCCAATCCCGCGGCCAAGGAAATTGTTGGGAGCGAAGAAATCAGGGCGCTGTCTTGCCCAGAATTCGGTGATTGAGTCACCCATAAACACTACCTTCGGAGTAGTGGTGACAGTTGCATTCTCTTCAGCATAGCGTGTCAGAAAGGCCCAGTCCCTCTTCTGAAGAGCCTGGAAATTCTGAGAGAAAGAAACGAATGAAGCAAGCAGTAATGCTATTGTGAACAAAAATCTTTTCATTAGTGTTGTGAATTATGATTGTCTGACTTGATTATCTCTGAGGTGCGCCTGCTCCCTGGCGTGCGCCTGGAGCCTGTCCGCCGCCCTGTGCACGCATACGGTTCACAGCCTCATATTGTCCCGGGCGGACAGTATCGAGGAAATTGGCATCGGTACGCGGTTTAGGAGATCTTTCTATAGAATGCACCTTAATGTTCTCGCCATTGAGGACTATTCTATCAAGGAAGGAGTCTATTTCATTCCAGAACCATTTCAGAGGAAGAAGGGCCATACAGTGGTCACCCTGGAAGTATTCATTGAGCATATAAGGAACGTCCATAGCGTAAAGCTGCTGGCTCACATAATAAGGACCGAAGCCGTGGCGGTTTGGATTGCGCTCCATATCGAAGGTTACGGTAGGATCGGCAGAACCGTGGAAGAAGCACATCGGGCAAGGCTTTCTGTCCCATCTCAGTTCGGTGTCATTCTCACCCGTGAGATAGACAGCACCGGCCATAGGTACAACTCCTGCATAATTGAAGTCGGCTGGAAGATTCTCCTTGGCAAGTTTATGGCCTGTGCAGATGTAATATTCCGCATTCATACTGTTGATTGCACCGGCAGAGCTTCCGCTGATGACAATCTTCTCAGGATCGATGTTGAATTCGTCAGCGTGCTTGATGAGCCAGGATGTCGCGGCATAAATATCCTCGACACCTATGTCAATCGAGTATTGGAACGGGTTGTAGCCTTCCGGAGGGGTGATGAGAGGCTTGCCGTCCCTGCCTCTGGCCGAGCCGAGGCGGTAGTCAATTGCCACACATACCCATCCCTTCTCGCAAAGATGGTCATACAAAGGATTGCAGAGAGCATCCACACGCGAACCCATTGCCCAGGCTCCGCCGAAGGAATAGAGAAATACCGGACGCTTTTCATCCTTCTGGTCCTTGAATTGGTAGATATCCATAAGGATAGGTTTTGAGTCCCTGACGACGAATTCGACCGTAGTCTTGTCAGCCTTGTGTTCAGGCTCTGCCTGAGGCTGCGGCTGTGCCTTGGCGCTCATTGCAGAGGCAAGAGCGATAAGCGTACTAAGCAGTATAAACTTCTTCATAGCATTATGTAGTTAATTTTGTAAATCCGGGGCAATGCCTACTTCCCGAGGAGGTAGAGCACCGGCACTTCGAGACGAGATGCCCAAGAATCCTCAACGTGTGCAAGACCAGGGAAGACCTTGCTTACGAAATGGTCGTCATCCCAGCCTGTATCCTTTAACATCTTATCTATACGGTCCTGATACTTAGGATATTGAGCATCCAGAGTCTGGTCTCCGCGATCCATATAGAGCTTGCAGCTGTTAGGTTTGAGATTGGCCTTCAAATAGTCAACATAGCACTGGTTTGCCGGATCGATGAAATCCTGCTCAGCATTATAATCAGTAATATATAATACTGAATGTGTTGAGAGACAACCGGCACCTCCGAAGACTTCGGGATACTTGGTAACTGCGTATGAAGATATGAGGCCGCCCATACTTGAGCCCATATGGAAGGTGTGCTCCCTATCCTTGCGTGTAGAATAATTTTCGTCTATGAAAGGCTTCAGTTCTTCAACAAGGAACTTGAGATAATTATTGCCAAGAAGGTCCTGCTCACCGAGACGTTTGCTCCTTGAATAATCCTTGAGTTCAGGGGAATACAGTTCAAACACATCCTGAGGGAAATATTCCTGGCTCCTTGTCCTGAAAGAATTGGCGACGCCCACGACTATGCAATTCTGAATCTTCTTCTCCTCGAGCAGCCTACCGAAAGTCTCATCGACCTTCCACTCCTGATGATTGAACATCTTCTCAGCATCAAAGAGGTTCTGGCCGTCGCTCATATATACGACAGAATATTTCTTGCCCTTGGAATAATCTGAAGGCAACCAGACATACACATTACGGGCTGAAACAAGGCCAGAAGGAGATTCGAATTCCGGATAGAAATCGAGTTTTCCAACAGATACATTCGGTTTGTCAGGATGACCGTCACCGACGTTTCCTGCTTTTTTGTCTATGCCACAGCAAGAGGCCATAACTGATGCAGCAGCCAAAAGCAGCAGCATCTTTGTGAAAAAACGCATACTTTTCATTATTCTACTGTTTTAACAACACAAAATTGACAAAAATCGTTTTATGCGAAAAGCAATATTAGGTCAGATATTGCCACAATTTTTCCAACGCCTTGAAATAAGCGCTTATTGAAAATGAGCTTAGTCACAGATTTCCAGTTCACAGATATCCTGAAACAATATCGAGCGGCCGTCCGACAGAATCAATGCAGATTCGGCGAAATCGATATTCCTGACCCTGGCGCTGAATACTTCAGTATATCCGCCTTCCTTAATAGTATCGGCGACAAAGCATACGCCCTTGACAAGTGGCTTGGACTGAAGGGATTCCATAATTCTGGCGAAAACCTCATTGAGACACCGCTGCTGTTCTTCGTCAAGTTCAGGGCGGGCATCAGTCATCCTCCCTGTCTCAGAGATGATTTCATTGTAGCCTGTAAGCGCGGCAAAAGGCGAGAACTGCGCAGCTCTATCGTGAGCAGACATCCTCGAATGTCTTTTGGAAACAGGGTGTTCCAGATTGATAATATCGTCGTAGCGTCCCATAATTGCCATTGCTCTTATGCTTTGTGGCCTCCTACCTGTTTATTGCGTTCCCGCTGGGTCGCGCCTTCCTCGAAATTGAGCCCCTTCAATATAGCATTCTTGCCGTATTTCTTCTTGATTGTCAGGATCGCTTCCTGGCGTCTCCTTTCCCTGGCGCTGTCCTCCTTCTTCTCTTCAGCTTCGAAGAGGCTCAGCTGCATTGTCTCCGGCGAGCCCTCAGGGAGGGTATGGTTTGCTGCCACGGACATCCTCCTCACCAGCAGATCCTTATTCACAATACGGTCAAACAGGCTTGCCACAGCATCTATGATTTCTGCCGAGGATGATGTGAATCCTGAGAGATTGACGGAAGCGTTCGCCGGCTTGGGAACACTGCGGCCATAATAGTCACTCTCGAGATCGCCCGAATATCCAAGCAAAGAAGAACTGTCATATCCGACATAAAGAACCATCTGGTCACAAACCAGGCGCTTGTCAACAAGGTCAAGAGAAAGACTGTCAGCCATTTCCTGAATAACAACACGGGCCTTATTGAAAGTGTACGGCTCTGAAAGGACCTGACCTACGGACAGACTGTGCGAAGATGGCTTGTATGCCTTTATGTCCTTGATAGTGCACGGTTCCCAGCCCCAAGCGTGGTCAATCAGAAGCTCGGCGTTAACCCCGAAGAGCTTGTACAGAGCCTCCTCGCCATTCAGCGACATTCTCGCGACATCGCCCATAGTCCGCATACCGTTCGCCTCCAGTTTCTTTGCAATGCCGTGTCCGATTCGCCAGAAATCCGTCAACGGAGTGTGCTCCCAATACTTGCGGCGATAGCTCATCTCGTCAAGTTCGGCAATCCTGACGCCGTCCTTGTCAGCAGGGGAGTGTTTCGCTTCGATGTCCATTGCAATCTTAGCGAGATACATATTCGAGCCTATGCCGGCCGTAGCGGTGATGCCGGTGTTCTTGAGGACTTCGCGTATCATCCGCATTGCCAATTCGTGCGCGCTGCAATCATAGCTGCGCAAGTAGTCTGTAACATCCATAAACACCTCGTCGATGGAATAGACGTGAATGTCATCAGCAGAAATGAACTGCAGGTAAGTCGCATAGACTTGCGAGCTCACCTTCATATATTCAGCCATACGGGGAGGAGCGACAATGTAATCCAGGGCAATGGCGGGATTGCCCTTCACCTGATTATTGTCATAAACCCCCTCAATGAGTTCAGCGCGATACTTCCAGCGCCGCTGGGCATTGACATCCCGGACTCTCTGGATGACCTCGAACAGGCGGGCTCTTCCGGGGATGCCGTAGGATTTGAGCGAAGGGGAGACCGCAAGGCATATGGTCTTTTCCGTTCTCGACATATCGGCGACAACAAGATTGGTCGTCAGCGGGTCGAGCCCCCTGGCGGCACATTCAACCGAAGCATAGAAGGATTTGAGGTCGATGGCTATGTATGTTCTGGCATTGCTCACTGTATGGCGAGATGATTTACAAAGATAAATAATTCTTTCTACTTAGGTCGAGTAAGGAATACAGATGTTACATATATACTACATAATTGTTTCATAAATATTACATATAAGCGTATTTTTTGAGTATTTAAAACATTTTATGAGATTTTCACTAATATATATTGCATATTTATGTATTATATATTACTTTTGACAAAAATATAAGTATCAATGAGGAGTATTGCATCAAAATTTGTTTCTGCATTGGCAATATTAATTGTTGTCATCAGCGTAGGTTCCTGTACTACAGCAAGGAAAGACAATGTAGTCGGCGGCCACCACGAGATATTGGCACTCGGAAAACAGATACAGCTGGCAACATTGCCACAGAAAACACCTATTGAGATTCCGGAAGCTTATCCGGGAACTGAAGCGTCAAAGACACTTCTGAACGCAAACCAAACCAGTGGTCAGGATAAATGTACCTTTGTCTTCTCAATGGACAGTACCCTTACCTCAATATACTCTTACAACATACGTCTCAAGAAATGGGATAAGGTCAATATTCCTGACAATACCCCGAAAGTAGCATTCCAGGATGCCACCGCGATAGGTTCAGCTCACATTGCATTTATTAGCGATTCTATCGACTCCATCTATTTCTACCATACGATTACAAATACATTTATAAGTATGGGCATTCCTGCTTCAGATGGATCAAAGCCTGTTATTTATGACAGTAAACTTTATTTGGTTAACGGTGTTGAAGGAGCATATACCCTTACTGAACTTAACATACAAAAGGTAAGGCGAGGTTTTACCCCTGTTGATTCAGTAGTAATGATACTCTACTTCCTGGCACTTATACTCATAGGGTTCTATTTTTCCAAGAGGCAGAAAAATTCGGACGATTACTTCAAAGGAGGGCAGAGAATACCTTGGTGGGCTGCAGGTTTAAGTCTGTTCGCCACAGCCCTAAGTGCAATCACGTTTATGTCAATTCCTGCGAAAGCATACGCAACAGATTGGAGTTATATGCTTTTCAATGCAGGTATAGTCTTCGTCTGCCCGATAATCATATATTTGTTCATTCCTTTTTTCAGAAAGCTCAACATATCGACAGCATACGAATATCTGGAAGTAAGATTCAACTATGCGACCAGATTGATTTGCTCCCTGGCGTTCATAATCTATCAGGTAGGGCGTATGGGCGTTGTATTGTACCTCCCGGCCATAGCAATTCACATTGTAACTGGTATGAACATATTCCTATGCATTGCCTTGATGGGAATATTCAGCATTATATATACGAGAATGGGTGGTATAGAAGCTGTTGTATGGACTGATGCGCTACAGTCAATAATACTTCTTGGAGGAGCTCTATTCTGTGTTATTCATATTATCCATTCCTCAGGACTTTCATTTTCTGAGACTATTGCCGCTGCTTCGTCATATGGGAAATTTGATTTGGGAAGTACAAAGATTGATTTTACAAATGCTACAATGTGGACAGTGCTGATAGCGACGTTTTTTACCAATCTTACAACCTACGGAACGGATCAGAGTATGGTTCAGAGGTACTTGACAACTAATTCGGAAAAAGCAGCAAGAAAAAGTGTGTTGACAAATGCGATAATTGTAATTCCAGCTACAATACTCTTCTTTTCAATTGGCACCGCACTTTTTGTCTACTACAAGACAAATCCTGTCGAAGCCAGTGTTGCTATGGAAAACACTGATGCTATTTTCCCTTGGTATATATACTGTAACCTCCCGACAGGCATTACAGGCTTGTTAATATCGGGAATCTTTGCAGCTGCGATGTCAACCTTGAGCGGAAGTATGAATTCTGCCGCCACAGCCTATGTTGTTGATATACGTCCAAGGGTCCTCAAGAGAATATCTGCAGACAAGAAACAGGAGTTGAAAGTTGCCAAGAATGCCACCTTGGTAATTGGAACACTGTCACTTCTTTTCGCTTGTCTTATGGCTACCTGGAATATAGACTCTCTATGGGATGAATTCAGCAAGATTTTGGGTCTTATCCTGGGAAGTATGGGAGGATTGTTCTTGCTTGGTATGGTGAGTAAAAGAGCTAATGCAAAGGGAGCTCTCATAGGTATGGCCATTAGCGTAATCACACAATTTATCGTGGCGAAATATACACCGGTCTACCTGCTGCTTTACACTACTGTCGGCTTTATTGTATGCTTTGTAGCAGGTTGGATAGCTAGTCTGTTCTTTAAAGAGTAATTGATAGAATTTGGATTAACATACCTAAAAATCAGTGAATTATGGTAAATAAGACGCGCCTCGAAGGGCTGATTGCAGCACCGTTCACACCGATGAATGATGACGGAAGTATCAACATCGAAAGAATTAAAACATATGCAGATCATCTGGCAAGGTTCGGATGCATTAATGGCGTATTCATCTGTGGCTCTACCGGAGAATACGCGACTACCACTGTTGCTGAACGCAAGGCTATTGCAGAAGCGTGGATGGAATATGCCGAGAATAGGTTCAAAGTTATCGTGCACGTAGGCAGCAATTGTCCTCAAGACAGTATAGAGCTCGCGGCCCATGCTCAGATAATTGGAGCTTATGCAATTGCATCAATTGCACCGAATTATTATAAGCCTGAGACTGTGACGGATCTGGTGCAATTCTTCAAACCAATAGCTGCCGCTGGCGATGAACTGCCGTTTTACTATTACAACTTTCCGGCAATGTCAGGCGTCAGGCTGTCCGCTGTGAAATTTTTGGAAGAGGGCAAGAAGGAAATTCCTACATTGACCGGAATAAAGTTCACTCATAATGATTTCATGGAGATGCAGGAACTTATTCATCTCAATAACGGAGAATTCAATATTCTGCACGGTTTCGATGAAGTACTCATAGCCGGACTTGCCTGTGGCGCCAAGGGTGCAGTAGGCAGTACATACAACTACATTCCATCAATTTATCGGAATGTTATGGATGCAATGGAAAAGGGAGATCTTGCCTCTGCTCAGAAGTGGCAGATGGAAGCAGTAAAAATTCTTGACATTGTGATTGCCCACGGTGGTGGAACTAGAGGCGGTAAAGCAATAATGAAACTTGCAGGTGTGGATTGTGGACAATGCAGATATCCAATAACACCGGTATCAAAAGATGAGATGGAGCAAATTGCCAAAGAACTGGAATGCACAATGTTTTACGAACTGACGAAGTAAACGATCTATCACTTAAAAAACTACTATTATGAGAACAATCAAGTATTTGCTTACAATCGCAATTACCCTGCTTATTTCAATAAGCATGAGTGCACAGACAATGAATGTCTCCGGCGTGGTAAGCGATAATGCAGGAACCCCATTGGGTGGAGTCATTGTTTTCGTTAAAGGCGGTATGACCAATGCTATGACGGATGACAATGGAGCATACTCTATCAAAGCCAACAAGGGAGAGACGATACTGTTCTCCCTAATTGGTTACGCTGACCGAGAAATTGTTATTGGAGACAATGCCATAATCAATGTGGTATTGGCAGATGACAAGGACTTCTTTCTAGATGAAACCGTAGTGGTCGGTTATGGTTCTCAAAGTAAAAGAACTATCACACAGGCAATTACGAAGGTAAAAGGAGATGAATTGAGCAACATTCCAGTAACATCCGTAGGAGATGCCCTTAAAGGTAAAGTAGCTGGTGCGCGCATTTATACTACCGACTTCACTCCTGGTGCAGACCCTACAATTTTGATTCGAGGAGGTTCTTCAATCAACGGTTCCTCATCTCCTCTTGTACTCATTGATGGAATTGAGCGCAGTTTATCCGGAATCAATCCTGCCGATATCGAATCTATTGAGGTTTTGAAAGATGCAGCAGCTTCCGCAATCTATGGATCAAGAGCATCAAATGGAGTTGTCCTTGTAACGACAAAATCAGGAACAAAAGGCAAGGCTCCAAGGATAACATTCGATACCCAGATTGCATATCAAGAACCTGAATCACAGTTGAATTATCTTAACTCTGAAGAATGGCTCTATTTCCAGCGCACTCGATACAACCATGTGCTTAACAATTCCGGTCAGGCTCACTTGTCCGCGGAAAATTATGCTTTTTCAAGTGGCAACTCCCTTGCGAGTCAATATTCAACACGTTATCTGCAACCAGGAGAAACTGTTCCGGAGGGATACAAGTCTATGGTAGATCCAATCGACAGTAGCAAAACTCTCATTTTTCAAGACAATGATTGGATAAGCAAGTCTTTCTCAAGTGCAATCTGGCAAAACTACTATTTATCAATTGATGGCGGATCTGAAAACGTAAATTATTTAGCTTCTGTAGGTTATACAAATGACGCAGGTGTAGTTGCCGGTTCGGACTATGATAGAATCAGCGCGCGTACAAACATTGACGCAAAGATCAGCAGCAGCTTGAGATTCAAGGGAGGAATTGATTTCCAACAGACAAACACCAACCTTATTGACAACCAATATGCAGTAATATCCCGAGGACTTCTGACACCTCCTACTCAAAAATTCTATTACGACTATGGAGAGAATGCAGGCAAACCTACAAAGAGTTACAATGCATCTTCATACAGCCCGTTGTTCTACCAATACTATGTTGATAACAATCAGCTTAGTACCAAGACAGGACTGAACGGTGTTATCGAATGGGATATTGTTCGCGGTTTGAAAGCTGTAGCACAAGCGTCAACATATTATGACGTAATGACCACAGAGTATTTCTATGCAAAGACCACGTATAATGGAAATCGTCCGGCAAATACGACCACGACTACGAACCAAAGGAACAAATTTGAAGCCTATCTGAACTATGTAAATGACTTCGGGAAGCATTCACTCTCAGCTATGGCCGGATACTCATATCAGAATTTCAATTACTTCTATTCAAAAGCTGCAGTTCAAGGTGCCTCAACAGATATTATCCACACTTTGAATGCAGGTTCTATTTATACAGAGGCTACATCAAAGAAAGAGAAAGAAGTAGGGATTGGTTTCTTTGGACGCATCAATTATGATTATGCAAAGAAGTATCTGCTAACATTGACTGCGAGATACGATGGTTCATCGCGTTTCCTTAAGGGTACTCAATGGGGGTTCTTCCCAGGAGCATCTGCAGGTTGGGTTATATCAGAAGAGCCTTGGTTCAATGCAGACAAAATCAACAACCTCAAATTCAGAGTTTCATATGGTATGACGGGTAATAACTACGTCGGCTATTATGATGCTGTCGGTCAATTCGGCCTGACAACGAACTATAACAATGAAGCAGCGATTACCACATCATCAATGCCTAATGGAAATCTGACTTGGGAATCAACAACTCAGTTGGATGCAGGTTTTGACCTCGGTTTGTTTGAAAACAGAATCACTGCTGGAGTTGATGTCTATAACAAACTGACCGACAACCTTATTTTCTCAAAGACATTGCCAAACACGTCAGGTTTCTCATCAGTAAAAACAAATATAGGACAAGTTCGTTACTATGGTGCAGATATCGAAATCAACACTCGTAACATAGTGAGAAAAGACTTTACCTGGAGCACAAAGTTTGTTTGGAGCTGGAATGACAACAGGGTCGTAAGTCTCCCTGACAACGGACTTCCTAACAACGCGATTGGAGCTAAAGTCGTACAGATGGCAGACGGTTCAATCCAATACATTGGAGGAACACAGGAAGGTCAAAGACTCGGCAATTTCTACGGTTATGAAGTAGATTATCTAATTAAAACTCAGGCTCAGGCTGATGCAGCCCCATATCACTCAAACTCAAGAGGTTATGATTATATTAACAGCTGGTGGTGCGTAAATACCGGCGACTTTGCAGCTGACAAGAAAGCCTCAACCGGAAAACTTTCAATAGGAGACTGGTGCTACAAAGACTATAATGGAGATGGCATAGTAAATAGCACGGACGCTTGCTACTATAGGGGAAATACTATACCGAGACACACAGGAGGTATGGGCAACACCTTCACATTCAAGAACCTCGTACTGGATATCTATATGGACTGGGCACTTGGTTATCAGTCATACAACGGTCTTGAAGCACAAATTCTGAAGAACATTTTTGCAGGTAATGCAAACCTTACCGATTGGGTTTACAAATGCTGGGATCCTGAAACAAATCCTGATAGTGACTTTATGATGTACAAGGGCTGTGATGCCGATGACCTCAATAAGAACGTCCAATGCAACCAGTATTTTGTTCAGAACAACGATTATCTCTGCTTGCGTGATATCAGCATATCATACAATCTTGGTAATGATTGGCTTCAAAGAAACAAAATTCAAAATATAGCTTTCACCCTCTCTGGAAACAATCTAGTATATTTCAGTGCTATAAAAGGACTCAACCCTGAAGTTGGTTCCGCAAACACCTATGGCACAGGTTTCAAAACGTATCCTCCAATCAGGAAGATTTCTTTGGGAGTAAAGTTTACTTTCTAATCTGACGCATTATGAAAAAGTTGACTTATATAATCAGTACTATCATCGTTGGCATTTCTATGTCAAGTTGTATTGGCGATCTGAACGTGGTTCAGCCAAGTGAGTATACATCCTTGAATGTATGGCAGGAATCAACTATGATGAGCGAAATATATGGCGCATACTCAAAATTCAGATCTGCAACTGCAAGCAATATGGCATTCTGGGGCGAGTACCGTTCCGGACTTTATGACCAGGGTTTGATTGATGACACCAGCATAATGCATTTGAAGGACAACATCATTATGAAGAGCAACACCGGTACGAACTGGGTGGACCTCTATACTACCATCAATCTTGTAAATTTGGCCACAAAATATGCAAACAAAATTGAGTTCACGAATGAGACTACTAAGAATACAGTTCTTGTAAATGCATACTATCTAAGAGCTTGGTGTTATTTTATTATTGCGAGAGTATGGGGAGACGCACCTCTTCTCACCGAAGGCTATGAGTCAGATAATCCAGAAACGATGTTTCCTTCAAGGGCACCAGTCGCTCAGATTTATGCCCAGATAGAGTCCGATCTTTCAGCGGCTGCTGCAATAGTAGATAAGGCCACAACTGACCACTATACTACCAACAAAGAAGCTATCGCAATGCTTACTGCCGATTATGACCTTTGGATGGCAGGACGCGAAGGAAAGACAGAATACTACGCAAAGGCAGAAAATACGCTAAAGACTGTACTCAACAGCGATAAGTATAAGCTTCAAAGCGACTTCTCCAAGGTTTTCGGTGTAGCAAACGAGAACAACCCGGAGATTATTTCTTCCATAAACTATAATCAACTAGAGTTTACTGGAGGAGCGCCATCTCTTTATCTATGTGTATATCAGTATGTTACAGACTACTCGAAAATTGAAGATCCAATTCAGGTAGGTTCTCACAATCAATATGTTACCCCTACGAAAGAGTATGAAGCATTCTTGAAGACCACTCCTGAAGGTATTAAAGAAGACAAGAGACTGAATGTAACGTTCAAAGAATATGATGACACTGACATTTATTGGAGGTGGTTCGCAAAATTCCCAGGAACCTGGGCTAATGAGACAAGAACATTTGATTCGGACATGATTCTATATCGTGTTGCTGAAGCCTACTTGATGATGGCAGAAGCACTTAATGGACAAGGTAAAACGGTTGAGGCTATTCGCTACATCAATAGTATGGTTAAGCGCGCATATGATACCGATAGTGCATATCCAAATTCATTGTCTAAAGACAGAGTTACTGATGTTATCATTGATGAGTATCTAAAGGAATTCGCTTGTGAGAACAAGAGCTACTTCACAATAGTCAGAAATGGAAAAGCATTCACAAGGATACCATCTCTCGTCGGCCGCGAAAACGAGCAGAATATACTCTACATCCCAGTAGCGGATGCTTGTTTGAACAGCAACAGCAATATTACTCAGACACCAGGTCTCGATAAATAATAAACAAAAAAAATAGAAATTAAATGAATCACTCAACACACACAATCATTGTCTTGTCTATGCTAATTATCCTGTTTAGTTGTAACAGGACAGACAACGACATTTCAGCCTCAATCCATATGGACAACACTCCAATTCTTGCATTGACGGAAGGAACGGCCATCGGTACAGTGACAATCAACGGCAATGATTGTGTGGTTGAAGGATTCAAAGCAAGATTCAGTGCGACCCAAGGTCTCAAAGATATTGTATCTACCGAATTGATTGAAAGTAAGGAAGATTCAAACAGTTACAATCTGATAGTCAAAATCAATGACGCACCAGACCTAAGTAATAGAATCAAATTGGAAAAATTGACAATATTGACCAATCTGGGCAAAATAAAGCTTGACTGTTCGAGTTCACCGCTATATCGTACCGGAATAGCTCTCCGTCAGAGAAATCAGGATGGTGTAAACAATTGTCGGATACCAGGTTTGGTAACCACAACAAAAGGAACTCTTCTCGCGATGTACGATGCCAGGAGAGATGCAGACAGGGATTTGCAGGGAGACATTGACATATGCTATAACAGGAGTACTGATGGAGGACGAACCTGGTCTGAAATGAAAGTGGCTTTGGATATGGGCGAATATGGCGGTCTGCCTCAGAAATATAATGGAGTCAGTGACGGATCTATGCTTGTTGATACTGAAACCGGAGACATTTTCGTAAGCGGGTTATGGATGTATGGCATACACGATCCGGAAACTGGTGACTTCGTTGAGGATTTGACTGAAGAATCGACTGTATGGAACCACCAGTGGAGAAATTACGGCTCACAACCCGGGTATGATATCAAGCAGAGCTGCCAGTATCTTATTGCAAAAAGCACTGATGACGGTCTCTCTTTCGGAAGTCCGATAAACATTACACGCCAGGTCAAGCCGGAGGCGTTTTGGTTGATGGCACCGGCCCCTGGCGCCGGTATTGTACTTGAAGACGGGACACTTGTCCTGCCGTCAGAAGGACGAACTGAGACAGGCCTTCAATTCTCAACTATCATTTATAGCAAAGACCACGGTGATACTTGGACGGCAGGAAGCCCGGCATATACCAATACGAATGAATGTATGGCAGTACAACTGAGCGACGGAAGCATAATGTTGAATGCCAGAGAAAGGAGTAACAGGAACAAGATAGAGGGCAACGGACGAAAAATTGCAACTACGAATGACTTAGGACAGACTTGGGCACTTCACCCTACAAACCAGAGTGCGCTGATTGAGCCAGCCTGTCAAGGTTCGATACTCAAACACTGTTACCGCGACAAAAATGGTACAGTGAGAAATCTGTTATTGTTTTTCAACCCTAGTTCAGTTTCAAAACGTGAGAACTTTACTTTGAAACTAAGTCTGGATGACGGAATGACCTGGCCGGAAAAGTATTGGATACAATTTGATGCTTTACCTGGAGAAGGATATTCGTGTATGACTAGTATTGACAATGACACAATCGGAATTCTTTATGAGGGAAGCGGCGCCAATCTGGTATTCCAGCAAATCAAAGTAGAAGAATTGCTCCAAAAAATCTAATGTTATTTGCTTCAATATGAAAAGGATATTTTATTCAATATGCCTTTTGTTTATTTGTCTTTCATGCAGCGAAGGTAATAAAGACTCAATAGGCTCATTATCAATAAGCGTGAAGAATGCTCCTATTCTTGCGCTTAAGGAGATCAATACAGTAGCATGTATGACCGTCTTTTCAAAGAATGATGATGAAAACAAAATCAAAGGGTTTACCATAAAGGCAGAGGCCAGCATTAGTCTTGAAGATATCAAAAGAATCGCCATATTCAAGGATGGAGCCCTAATTGCGAGCAGTAACTTCAGTTGCAAACGGAAGAAACAGAGTTTCACCATAGAATGCAATGAAGAGCTACCAAAAGGAGAGAGTATTTTTGAATTGGGCATCGAAACAAAACACACAGTCAATCTCGATAACAAAATCAAAATTGAAGAAGTACGCCTCATCACTGAAAAGGGCCTTCTAATGCGCCAATTATCAGACGACATAGAATTGCGCTTGGGTGTGGCCTTAAGACAAAAAGGACAAGATGGGGTAGATAACTGCAGGATTCCAGGACTTGCCATAACAAAAGCCGGAAGCTTGATAGCGATATATGATGCCAGGTATGACATGAATAGGGATTTGCAAGGTAATATTGATATAGCTTACAACCGAAGTACGGACGGAGGTATGACCTGGTCAGATATGCAGGTTGCTATAGATATGGGAGAATGGGGAGGACTACCCCAAAAGTTCAATGGCGTCAGTGACCCTTGTATATTGGTTGATGATAACTCTGGCGATATCTTTATTTCAGCCTGCTGGATGCATGGCGTTATTGACGAAAAAACAGGCGAATGGATAGAAGGACTTAACTCAGAATCCACGGAATGGAATCATCAATGGAGAACAAATGGAAGTCTCCCCGGGTACGATGTTAAACAAAGTTCGCAGTGGTTGCTTGTCAAGAGCACAGATGATGGAATTACCTGGAGCGAACCGCTAAACTTTACAAAAGAAGTAAAGCCTGAAAGCTATGGTTTAATGATTAATGCTCCAGGCGCAGGCATAACACTTAAGGATGGGACACTCGTGTTCCCGGCTCAAGGAAGGAGGGAAGATGGAACCAATTTCTCAACGCTGATTACAAGCAAAGATGGAGGACAGAGTTGGTCTTCAGGTCAGGCAGTCTTTGTTGATCACTCCATTCATTCAAATGAATGTATGGCGGTGCAACTGTCAGACGGTTCAATAATGCTGAACATGAGGTCGTCCAAAAACCGTGGCAACCATATTGAAAACGGTCGTTTGGTGGCTACTACTGATGACCTTGGGCAAACTTGGAGTATTCACCCTACATCCGGCAATACTTTAACTGAGCCAACGTGTCAAGGTTCAATTCTGAAACACATCTATAAGGATAAGAATGGCAATGACCAGGAATTGCTCCTGTTTTTCAATCCTAATGATCCGGACAAAAGGATGCATTTTACAATGAAATGCAGTTTTGATGAAGGTATGACCTGGCCTGAAAGCAATTGGCTTGAAATGGATGAAGGCCAAGGCTCGGGTTATTCCTGCATGGTTTCGTTGGATAATGACACAATAGGAGTGCTCTATGAAGGCAGCGGTGCATGCATGGTATTCCAGAGAATTAAAATAGCTGATATTATTAACTCAAAACAATAACTATTATGAAAAGAAGTGAAGTAAACGAGTATATCCGTTACAATATTGATTTGATGAAAAAACATCATTTCATGCTCCCTGATTGGGCATATTACAAACCGGAAGATTGGGAAGAGATAAAGGATAAATGCAGTGAAATCTTTGAAAACGGTCTTGGATGGGACATTACTGACTTCGGATGGGGCGATTTTGAAAAAATAGGCCTCAGTCTCATCACTCTCCGCAACGGCAATCTGAACAAAACTAACGATAAGACGTACTGCGAAAAGATTATGGTCGTACGCAAAAACCAGATTACACCTGAACACTACCATGTGCTGAAAAGGGAGGATATTATTAACCGTGGAGGAGGTATCTTGTGTATGAAGCTATGGAATTCAACAAAGGACGGAAAACTTGATTCCAGCGACGTTTTGATAAAAAAAGACGGTATCGACCTCATTGTAAAGGCAGGAGAAACAATCAGTATAAAACCTGGGCAGAGTGTATGCTACACCCCTTACCTCTATCACAGGTTCTGGGCAGAAGGAGAAGATACTCTTGTGGGCGAGGTTTCCTCTGTCAATGATGATAAAACCGACAATTATTTCCTTGAGCCTAAGGGCAGATTCTCAACAATAGAGGAAAATGAAGCAATTGAACATTATCTCTGCAATGAATATCCTTTCTAGTGTAACGTCTTAACGACATATAGAAATTAACATTCAACGATCTTCGGGTACAATGAAGCCAGCTTTACCCTTGCATCCTTTGTTTGGAACTGCCACACGATTTTGCTATCGGCAGTATTTCGGTCAGACTCCCAAG